>JAVEXN010000061.1:0-5725 GCA_034004015.1 Paludibacter sp. | reverse complement strand
AAAGTGTACATTACCGATGTGCTTATACAAAACAAATCGCTTTTCGACAGGGATGCCAAACTCCGGTTCAACCCTTTGAAAAATAAAATTACACTCCGGAACTCCGAAAACAATCTGAGTATTGAGTTTTCGGCTCTGAATTATCTGGTGGCCGGTAAAATTCAATATGCCTACAAACTTTCGGGCATCGACAAAGACTGGAATTACGTTGACAATACACGTCGTTATGTAAACTACTCAAGTCTTCCGGCCGGCTCCTACACGTTTATGGTAAAGGCCAACGATGAAAACGGGACCTGGAACGACGAAGTGACCACAATGAAAATTGTGGTTGAACCGCCACTGTATTTATCGTGGTGGGCTTATATCATTTACATTCTTTTCATTGGCTTTTTCGGGTTAGTAGCTTTCCGCACTGTTAGCAACCGTATCAGACTGCGTAACGAACTGAAAATTTCGAAGATTGAGAAAGACAAATCCGAAGAACTTGTGCAGGTAAAACTCCGCTATTTCACCAATATCTCGCACGAGCTGTTAACCCCGCTTACTATTATTATGCTGCAAATAGATAGTTTGCAACAAAAACTCAGCAGCGACATTGTACAGTTCGACGTAATGCGCGACAATGTAATCCGGCTGAAACGTCTTATACAACAGATTTTGGTTTTCCGCAAAACCGAAAGCGGCAATATGAAACTGAAAATCCAGAAAGATGACATTGTGGCCTTTATCAATAATATCTGTCAATCGAGCTTTAAACCATTGGTCAACGAAAAGAAAATCAGGTTTACAGTAAATTTCGAAAAAGATAGTTATATTGCGCATTTCGACCCGGACAAACTCGACAAAGCCGTGTATAATGTACTTTCGAATGCATTCAAATACACTCCGGTAGGTGGCGAAATCAGTGTAAAAATGAGCCTTCACGATCGCGATGGAGTAAATTACATGCGCCTTTCGGTATCCGATTCAGGAAAAGGTATTGCCGAAGAGGATTTGCCACATATCTTCAAACGCTTCTATATAAGCCGCAGTGCCGATCAGAGTCAGAGCCACGGTATAGGTTTGGCACTCACTTCCGACCTGCTACATCTTCACAAAGGGAGCATTGAGGTAAAAAGCCAACTCGACGAAGGTTCAGTATTTACCATCGAAATACCAGTATCGGCCAATGCTTATACGCCCGAAGAAATGTCGGACGACGAAACCGGCAACAAAGAGCTGAGCGTCATTCAGGATTTGTCCGATCAGCTTTCGCAGGAGGAAATTGACATTGAAGAATCCGACAGCGAAAAAGCGATTGAGAAAGACTTCAGCATTCTGATTGCCGAAGACAACAAAGAACTTAATAAACTGATTGCCGATAGTTTCTCCGACAGATATCACGTGCTCACTGCCGAGGATGGCGTAAAAGCACTAGAACTTATACAGTCGAACGAGATTGACCTTGTGATAAGCGATGTAATGATGCCCGGAATGGATGGCCTTACCCTCTGTAAACTGGTGAAAAACGATGTGGCTACAAGTCACATACACATGTTGATGCTTACGGCCAAAAACACAACCGAAGATCGTATCGACTGTTACAATGCCGGAGCCGATGCATACATTGCCAAACCATTTGAGCTTAAAGTGCTTCGGGCACGTGTCAAAAACCTGATTTCGAAACGTGTACAGAAAGCCGAAACATTCAAGTCGAATCAGGAGATCAATATCAGCTCAATGGAATATTGTTCTATCGACGAATTATTCCTGAAACAGGCAGTGAAGATTGTAGAGGAAAAAATATCCGACGATACCTTCGACTTCGATCAGTTTGCAATGGATATGGCCACTTCAAAATCGACACTTCATCGTAAACTCAAGTCACTTACAGGTCTTTCACCAGGCGAATTTATCCGCAATGTACGACTTAAACATGCCGTACAAATGCTCAACAACAATGTGGGTAACATTTCGGAAATTGCTTTTGCGGTTGGTTTCAACGACCCGAAATACTTCAGTCGCTGTTTCAAAATTGAATTTGGAATGACACCGAAAGAGTTTCAGGAAGCCCACCGGGTTAAATAAATTTATTGCTGAAAGCAGTTTGTTTTAAGGCACAAATAGTTTTGATATTTAAAAAAAATAAACTTACTTTGTGCTACAAACTAATAATTGTTAAGAACTAAAATCAGAAAATGAAACGACTAAAAACCTTGTGTGTAGTTCTGCTAATTGTCTTTTTCGGAAGCCTTTATCAGGGTGCTGTAATGCCCTTTATCGAAGGCCTGAAATACGGACTGGCCATTGCCCGTTACGAGTCGGATACTCAGATTAAAACCGAAGAGTTCCTGTTAATGGATGTAATGCCCAAAGTAAACGACTACATGGAGGCATCGGAAATGAATCTGAAAACCGGCGAACAGGTACTTATTCGTCCGAATACTATTTCAATAATTGCCAACACTTTACCCGATAAACCGGTTTGGTGGATGATTATTCAAAGCTTAAACGCTCTTCTTACCTTAGGATTATTGGTTTTGGGTGTCTGGATTCCGTTTTTAGTAGTCAAAATCATTAAATCATTACAAAACTCCGAGGTATTCGACCGGATAAACCTGATACGCATCAACCGTATCGGAATCATTTTACTGGCCATGGGAATTGCCGGTACAGTGATTCAGTTTCTCAGTATTTATATGGCACAATTTATGGTTGATCTTACTCATTATGAATTTTCGTATGCCCGTGCTGTCGATTTCAATGCACTGATTATGGGCGTAGTGGTTCTGATAATGAACGAAGTGTTGAGAATTGCGATTGAAATTAAAGAAGAACAGGATTTGACAATCTGAAAAAGAATTCTGTATAAAAGAACAAAATTATGCCGATAATAGTAAATTTGGATGTAATGATGGCTAAGCGAAAAATTTCGCTCAACGATCTGTCTGAGAAGGTGGATATTACGCCCGCAAACCTGTCGATTCTTAAAACCGGAAAAGCGAAAGCCATACGTTTTAGCACACTCGAAGCTATCTGTAAGGTGCTCAACTGCCAGCCTGCCGATATCCTTGAATATCGCGACGAGGAGCTGTAAAATCCCGAACCAATAACGCAACAATAAATCTGTACCGGATCTGAAAATATCGCTGTTAGCGACAATCAAACATAGTGAAATGAAAAAGGCACTACATCTTTATCATCCATCAAATGCTCAGCTATGTTCGACGTTGAAATTTTTTGCCATAATATTCAAAACAAATGGTTAGTCAGGCAATTTGAAATTCTCCGGTTTTCCGACGCCATTATAGCAGAGAAGTTTATTCCCCGCCCGGATATTTCTATCGTATTTCATTTCAAAGATGCCCCACTCATTCTGGGCGAAAAAGAAATTCAGCTTGAACCATTTTTTGCCGCCCCCATTATACCTCAATCCATTGTTTTAAATTTTCACGGAACAATGGACACATTTATTGCAATTTGCAAACCAACTGTTTTTTCAAACATATTTGGTATCGATTTATCGCCTGTGCAAAAGAAAAGTATCGATTTGCCTCACCACATCTTTCAACCTCTCTGGCTCGCCCTGTCACAGATAAAAACCACAGAAGAAAGAATACAGCATTTTACTAACTTCATCAATAGCATTATGGAAAAAACCTACACACCGGATGCAATTGATATACTTTACGATAAAATTATCGAGAAAGGCACTACAGCTCATCTGAAAGATATTATTAAAGATTGTCCGGCCTGCCAGCGCACACTGGAACGGAACTTTATTAAACGCACCGGAGTGAGTCCCAAAACATTAATGCGAATTGTTCGCTTGTGTTATTTCTGGAATAAAATCAAGGATGAAAATGCCATCGATTATCAGGACCTGGTTTTTGACGGAAATTATTTCGATCAGGCACATTTCATAAACGATTTCAAATCAATTATCGGTGAAACTCCAGGATATTTCTTCAACCGCAACCTTACTGTGGTCAGAATGTTTTCAGGGCAAATGGAAGGCCAAATCTGAAAATCTGTCGTTTTTTTCCAATCAGGCATATATTCTCCTGCCTACCTTTATCATTCACAATATTTTAGCATTAGATTAAAAATCCTAAAAACTCAGTATTATGAATAAGACGATATTTGTGCTATGCTTTGCATTATTTGCAGGCTCGCAACTGAATGCGCAATCGTGGCTTGAAAAGGTTGGAAACAAAGCCAAAGAAAAAGCCATTGAGAAGGTAGAAGAACGTATTGAAAGAAAAACAGACGAAGCTGTAGATAAGGTCCTTGACAAAACCGAAGACGCAATTAAGAAAAAGGAGTCTAAAAAAGAAAATACCAAAACACCTACACCTGAAAATGCCGAAAGTAATATAGATAATGAAGAAAAAAAATCGGACTTAACTCAGACAAAATCTGACATTTCGTATGCCAAGTACGATTTTGTGGCCGGTAACGAAGTGATTTTTGAGGACGACCTGAAGGATGAACAAAAAGGCGAATTTCCTAGCAAATGGGATCTGGTGGAAGGAAATGCCGAGATTGCCGAAATAAACGGAGAAAAGGTACTCGCGATAGTTGGTTTTTCCTATATAACTCCTTTGTTTAAGGATAAGACAGCAAAATACCTGCCCGACGAATTCACACTTGAGTTCGATTTCTTTATCGACGACAAAGAGGGCGAGAATGCTGTTGAATTTGAAAACACTGATGGAGAGAACATAGCGTCGTCGCTTTTCTGGAAAGACAACACGCGGTTTCTATTCAACTGGAAAAGTTCCGGCAACGAAAAAACCAGCGAAGAAACCTTCACCAACAGTCCCGGTTGGCGGCATTACGCGCTTTCGTTCAACAAACGCGCCATTAAAGTGTATGTGGATGAAAAACGCGTGGCAAACATTCCCAACATAACAGAGAAACCTGCAAAGGTAAAGTTCTTTGCACGAGGAAGCGAGGATAATTCCGCGTTCCATATCAGGAATATCCGCATAGCCAAAGGCGCGGTTCCATTATATGATAAACTGCTTACCGATGGCAAAATAATTACACACGGTATTACTTTCGATGTCGGTAAAGCCACCATAAAACCTCAGTCGATGGGTACTATCAATGAGATATTCAGCATACTTCAAAAATATCCTGACCTGAGATTCTCAGTTGAAGGACATACCGACAACACTGGAAATGCGTCTGGCAATCAAACTCTTTCGGAGGCACGTGCAAAAGCCGTTTGCGACAAACTGCAGCAAATGGGTATTGCCACCACGCGACTGACTGCCAAAGGACATGGCATGAGCAAACCAATGGACAGCAACGAAACAGCTGAGGGCAGAGCTAAAAACCGTAGGGTGGAATTTGTAAAAATAAAATAATCGAGCACGGATGTCGCATTATATCTGATAAAAATGGACTTACGGTGTCTCAGCTTATAACCCCAATCAATCACAAAGTAATAAACTTTAAAAATCAGAATATTATGAAAAATACAGTTATACTTATCAGCCTGATGTGGATAACACAGAGTCTTTCGGCACAAAATACACTTATAAAATATATGTCGAAGTTACCTCCTTTGCCTGAAGACTTTTGCAACACCAACAGTGCCGCTTACAGTAATTTCTCCGACCAGGTTACAAAAGTAATTGCGACCATCGATGACGAAATTGAAAGAATTCAGAAACAAACACCTACCGAAAATCAGGCCCTGAAGGATATTTCAAAAAAAACCGGTATTTCAACT
>JAVEXN010000001.1:278868-280068 GCA_034004015.1 Paludibacter sp. | reverse complement strand
TATATTTAAGCGTATCTTTGAGCTGCACGCTGTCTTTATTGTCAATTTCGCCATGCATGTATCTGTTCAGAATATCGAGTTCGTAATCCTCAGCTTTGCCATTTTCGTATGGTTTCTGAATGCTGCGCCCCGATGGTGTATAGTAACGAGCCACTGTGAGTCTTACTGCTGAACCATCTGTCAGATCCATTTGCTGTTGAACAAGACCTTTCCCGAACGAACGGCGACCAATCACTGTGCCACGGTCGTTGTCCTGAATAGCTCCGGCAAAAATCTCACTGGCTGAAGCTGAGAATTCATCGATTAGTACAACCACAGGAGCGCTTATCAGGCTTCCTTTGCCGGTGGCACGGGCTTCATATCGCGGATAAGCTTTTCCTTCGGAGTACACAATCATTTGATTGGCAGGCAAAAACTCGTTGACCATATTGATGGCCTGATCCATAAATCCACCACTGTTTTCACGCAGGTCGATAATGTATTTGCGTGCTCCCTTAGCGCGTAAATCAGCAATTGCGTTCAGAAATTCGCTGTAGGTAGTGGCTGCAAATTTGCTTACTTTGATAAAGCCGGTTTGCGGCGCAATAATGTACGATACATCTACCGAATTCACAGGTATTTGTCCACGCGTAACAGTATAAGTCAGTTTTTCGGCTGTCCCATGTCGTCTTACTCCTAATTTTACTTTGGTGTCGGCTTTACCACGGAGTTTTTTCATAACCTTTTCGTTAGTTACGTTTTTTCCTGTAAATGCAGTATCATTTACTTCCACAATGCGGTCGCCGGCCAACAGCCCCACTTTTTCGGAGGGACCTCCGCTGATAACCGACACAATGGTGATGGTATCGTTTTGTATGTTAAACTGTACACCAATACCGCTGAAACTGCCTTCCAGTTCGCTGTTTACGTTTTCGAGATCAGAGGCGGGGATATATACTGAGTGTGGGTCGAGCTTTGCTATTAAATCCACCATCATTTCTTCGGTAAGCTCATTTACATCTATCGAATCGACATATTGCTGATCGATAAGTGCGAGGACTTCATCCAGCTTATTGCTGCTGAAACTTTTAGATAAAAAGCTGTAATCACCCTGAGTTCCACGTAATCCGGCTCTGTGGGCTAATAGATTTCCAAGAATTAAACCCACCACAACCGACAGGAATACAATAAGGACAAGAATCAGATTTCTTTTATTCATAT
>JAVEXN010000001.1:159-278768 GCA_034004015.1 Paludibacter sp. | reverse complement strand
AAAAAGCTGTAATCACCCTGAGTTCCACGTAATCCGGCTCTGTGGGCTAATAGATTTCCAAGAATTAAACCCACCACAACCGACAGGAATACAATAAGGACAAGAATCAGATTTCTTTTATTCATATATTAATTTACTATTTCGTCATTTACCATTTACCATTCAATACAACCGACTATAAAAACAAAAACTAATCAACTAATTAACTAATCAGCCCATAATAGTTGAAAATTTACTATTTCGTCATTTACCATTTAATACTGCCGATTATGAAAACAAAAACCAATCAACTAATTAACCAATCAGCCCATAATAGTTGAAAATTTACTATTTCGTCATTTACCATTTACCATTTAATACTGCCGATTATAAAAACAAAAACCAATCAACCAATCAGCCAATCAACTCGAAACACAAAACACAAAACCCGAAAACACTACTCGTCTGCCAGATACACAATTTCAATACCCGCGCGTTGTAGCAGTTCCACGCCATCCATTATGCGGTATTTTTCGCCATAAACCACTCTTTTGATACCTGCCTGAATAATCAGTTTCGAACATTCGATACAGGGCGAAGCGGTGACATAAAGCGTAGCGCCATCGCTGCTATTGTGTGAGCGGGCAATTTTACTGATAGCATTGGCTTCGGCATGTAAAACATATGCTTTCGAGACATTGTTTTCGTCTTCACATTTATTTTCGAATCCCGAGGGCGTGCCATTATAGCCATCGGAAATAATCATTTTGTTTTTTACCAGTAATGCACCCACTTTGCGGCGCTCGCAGTATGAATTTTCAGCCCATATACGAGCCATGCGCATATATCTGTGATCGAGCAATGTTTGTTTGTTTTCCATATATAAATGTCTTTTTTTTTTATTTTTAAAACGTAGGACTGTTGCTAAAAATTGTCGGGTACGCTGAAATCGCTTATGGCATTCAGAAACTGGTCGTCGTAAATACCTATCTGACGACATGCCAGACGGGCTGCATTCAGACTCAACAGGTTTTGATCTCCCGAGAATTTAAGCGGAATGTCCGTTTTTTTTGTTTTCAGATAAATAATGTCATTCTGAATTTCAAAATCAGGAAGTCCGTAGTAAAAAGCAACAATGTCGCGACGCAAATTTGAACAAATCCGGTTTAAATTGTCATCGCCGGCAAAATAAATAAGTCGCCCCTGAACTTCCATTGTTTCAATCAGTTTACATGCTTTTTGTATCCTGTCGTCCGGAAGTGCCTCTGTGTCATTGTTCTGTGTCGGGATGCCAGTCATTACTGCAATGTGTGGCTTACAAGCCTGAAAAACAAGTCCTGTGTTTTCGTTGTAATCATAGTCTTCAAAAACAGCAATACGCGATTCATACGATAATCTGGCTTTGGGTTCTGTTTTGTTTAATTGCTTTGAGGTCAGGAAGTCGGCCTGCATTTTTGTTTTTCGCAATACATGCAGAATCATAGCCGTAACAACCGGAACATCGTTTCTCCCACACACAACAATCCTTGTTTTACTACGTGTTTGCTGATAAAGATATTCAGCCATATTGTAAACCTTCAGTCCAAGTTCACGGGCTTTCATTATTTCAGGATTGTCCGGAAGTGTATGCAGACCGGTCACCACTGCATTCAGATTTTTGTGAATGCGGTCGGGATGCCAACCCTGACTCTCTGGCCATAGACCATTTTCGATAAGTGTCGTGTATGCCTCTCCCGAAAAATTGTCATCAGAACCGCTCACCGAAAAATTATTTTTTCGGCTTACAGCAATAGCAATACTCAGCATTGCCGGTTCTCCTATGCCTGTAAAGTGAACTTTCTGCATGGTTGACCTGATAAAGTTTTTTCTTATTTTTGTAACGGAAAGAAACCAATTACAAAGGTAATAAAAAAAACTTGCTAAAATGGAGATAGTGTGTTAATGTGATGATGTGATAATGTGATGATGTGATAATGTGATGATGTGATGATGTGATGTGTGGTGATGCGGGATTTGAAAATTAGTAACCATTAGAGAGTAATTCTTTTCGACTCCGTTTAAATGTGAAAATAACATACAATTTTACGCAGTTACAGCTCCCCTTTAGGGGGTTGGGGGCTGAGTAGATGTGATGATGTGATAATGTGATGATGTGATGATGTGATGATATGCTAATGTGATGATGTGATGATGTGATGATGTGGTGATGTGGTGATGCGGTGATGCGGGATTTGAAAATTAGTAACCATGCAGAGTATTTCTTTTCGAATTTGTTTTAACGTATAAGTGATATATAATTGCACCCTGTTACAGCCCCCCTTTAGGGGGTTGGGGGCTGAGTAGATGTGATGATATGATGATATGATGATGTGATGATGTGATGATGTGATGATGTGATGATGTGATGATGTGATGATGTGATGATGTGATGATGTGATGATGTGATGATGTGGTGATGTGATAATGTGATGATGTGATGATGTGATGATGTGATGATGTGATGATGTGCTAATGTGATGATGCGGTGATGCGGGATTTGAAAATTAGTAACCATGCAGAGTATTTCTTTTCGAATTTGTTTTAACGTATAAATGATATATAATTGCACCCTGTTACAGCTCCCCTTTAGGGGGTTGGGGGCAGTGGTGATGTGGTGATGTGATGATGAAACCCGAAACCCGAAACTATGAAACATGTAAACAGTAACACGAAATAATAAATAACAATAAATGAAACTACACAAAATAGAAGCAGGCTCGTTCCATGTGGATGGTGGAGCGGCCTTTGGGGTGGTACCCAAAAAAGTATGGCAGAAACGATATCCTGCTGATGAAAATAATTTTTGCAAACTCCATATGCGTTGTTTGCTGGTGGATACGGGCGACCGCCGCATTTTGGTGGATGCGGGTACCGGCGACAAACAACTAGAGTATCTGAAATATTATGGATTCGAAGGAGTGATTAGTTTTCCTGACGAACTGGCAAAACTGGGCTATAGCTGCGATGATATTACAGATGTGGTATTTACGCATTTGCATTTTGATCATTGTGGCGGAGCTACCCGTTACAATGCTGACAAATCGGCTGTGGAACTTGTTTTTCCCAATGCTACACACTGGGTGGGCGATGCACAGTGGCAAAACTTCCTGAATCCGAATGTGCGTGAGGGCGATTCGTACTTCAGCGAGAATATGCTGCCTATAGAAAATGCCGGAAAATTACAGAAAGTCAGCAGCGATTTGGTGTTGACCGATGGCGTGGAGCTACGTCTTTTTAATGGACATACGGTGGGGCAGATAGCTGTGTATGTGAAAATGGCTCAACAAACGCTTGTGTATTGTGGCGATGTGATTCCACTGGCGGCCAATGTACCTGTAGCATGGCTTTCGTCGTATGATATTTTCCCGCTCGACGCCATGACGGATAAACAGCGTATGCTCGAAGAGGCTGCTGAAGAACAACAGATACTCTTTTTCGAGCACGATGCCTACACCGAATGTTGCCTCGTGGAAAAACAATACAATAAATTTAAAGTGTCGAAAACCCTTCGGTTTGAGGATATTTGCTAATCGGATATCGGATTACGGCTGACCGGTATTTCCGGTCTGACGATAGTTTAATGATTGTTTAAAATAAAAAAACAGAGCAAATTATTCGTTTCAGAATAATTGCTCTGCTTTTTTTTAAATATTATTGATAGTGACTCAGGTTGTTTGTCCTTTATGTAAAATTATCCCAATTGTCTTTATTCTTTAGTGGTATATAGGTGTCCCATTCACCACCACTAGGTTCTCCCATGGGAGATTCAAGTTATAGCGATATTTCGCTGTCGAGCTCGATACGCGATATCTGTGGTGCCTGATATTCTTTTTGTTGTATGTTATTTTCCTGTATTTTCATAATATGTTTCGTTTTTGCGTTTTACATAGCTCGCTTAGCGAACAATTACTTTGTATTGAAGGTTTTGGTTTGTATTTTCGATATGGCAGAAGTATACGCCCTTACTTATTGATGCGGGTATGCTTATGCGGTTTCCTGCGGCCTGCATTTGTGCAATTGTTTGTCCTGCAGCATTGAATACACGGATTTGTGTGCCTGCCGGCAGACTTTCGGTGCTGATAATTTCAATTTGTTGCTGACTGTTGCTATACACTAATATCTTATTTTTTGAGTCATTGTCCACTAGTGTGGTGGCACCCGGACTGCGGAACTGAATGCTGAAGCGATTGTTCACAGCACCAGCCGACGCCACGAAATTGTACGACACACCTTCACTCAGCTCGGTTTCGGATTCATCCTCCGCATCCACCAATACCACACGTACATCCGTTGGGATGTTCTGTAGCTGAGAAGCAGTGATGCTATAAGCCTTTTCGCTTGTGGAACGAATTCCGATAGCTACAGTTTTACCGGCTGTAATCGGCGCTACCGAGTTAATCACCATTGTTTCTGTACCAATCATGCTGTATATTTCGCTAATCTGAGCACTTTCGTTACTCATTTTTTCAATGTCGTAAGCATCCTGACTGTCGCTGGCATAGCTTTTTCCTACTATCAGCGTTTCGTCGCTGTTTGTGCCATCCGACAGAACCAAACGTACTCGTTGACGATCGTCCGCAGCTTTTACTTTCAAAGGATTATAACCGGAAGCATAATGCGAACGATGTGTGTTTTTAAATGTAAGCGAACCATTACTACCATCGGCATCCACTTTTACCCAAAAACCCTGCATGGGAGCTATGTTGCCAGATGCCTGGTCGGGGACGCCATCTCCATCGCTGTAAGTGTGGAAATCCATCGCTGTACCATTCCATGTTCGGAACCAAATGGCATTACGCATATTAGTTGCTGATGTCGGATCGTATAATAAATCCCAATCGATATACGATGGATAAGGATTGCCAATCAGATTAAAACCGCGTTTAGCATTAGCTGTGCCTGTGCGGGTGGGAGTGATGGTGATATTTCCATTGTTTAATGAACCGCCGGTAAAAGTAATAGTCCGGGCATCTGTATTAGGGAATTTCACTACATGTCCCAGGCCCGGACTCATTAGCGTTGACGAAGCAAAAGGAGCAGTGTAATTGAAAGCATCTTCATCATAAATACCCACCTGACTGCCTGAAAATACAGTTCCTGTATATGCACCTGAAAGTGGACTTGACAAATACCACCACTGACGACCGGAAGTGAGGGATTGTTCGACTTCATAAACGCCGGTTTCAGACATACTGTTGTTGTTCAATAAAGTTGGAGGATTATTATTTCCTGTTTTAAGAGTGAGCGTGCCATTGTTTGTAATCGTGCCATTATTAGTGAGTGTTGCTACAGTTAACTTCTTTGTTGCGTTAATAGTTAGAGTTGCAGTATTATCAATAATTATTGTACCACTTGCTGTCCTGTTTTCATTAACAGTCACAGTGCCTGAATTAATGGTAATGCTGTTTGGAATGACAGTGGTGGACCATGTTTTATCTCCGGGATTTATATCATAGTTTGCACCGGTTCCCTGATTAAATTTTAAAACAGCATTTTCACCGTAGAAAGAAGTTGGAGGATCAGTTGAAACAAATCCACCGTTACCAATCTCTAATGATTGCGAAACCGAACAGTTTGCGGCAAAACCTGCACCTACATTTGAAGAACCACCGGTTTTATTGACAATTACTTTTTGAAAAGGAATTGTTCCTGTAATTGCATGAATAGCATCTCCCGACGATGGAGCGCCCGTAAATACAACCGTGCTTCCTCCTGTACCGTTTGACCAGGTGCCGTTATTGGTTAATGTAGTTGATGAGCCTGAAGTTGATTTAGTAATAGTGAGTATGCGAGCTGTGGCATCGGAAGCGGTAAAAGTTGCACCGGAGTTGATGGTAAGAGATGATAATGAAGTATTTTGATTTAGTGTTATCGTATGTGAACTCATAATAGTCACAGACAAATCATTGTTGTTTGGAATAAGGTGCGCATCGAAATAATTCCATGAATTTGTCCAGTTAGTATCAAAAGATGCTATCCATGTAGATAAATCAGACCAATTACCTGTAACTTTAGAACGATAATGCGCTTTTAATGTTTGCCATGTCGCTGTTGTTGAACTCTCGGTGAATGATTGAATATAATTTGCTGTTGCATCTATTGAAATATCTCCGGTTTGATTCAATCTATTTTCCCAACTTAAAGGAGAAGCACTATGTCTTGTTACAATAACAGAATTCCAATTTCCAGCAGGAACAGTCGCTGACCATATGTTACCTCCATCATTATCAACTAACCATAAAGCTTCAATAAAAGTACCATTAGTTCCATCCGTAAAATACAATCCAACCTTAGCATTGTCATTCAGCCACCAACTAACAGCACTAGGTCTTAAATATATCTTTTCGTTACCATCGTACACTCTTGCAAAAGTCAAAGATGTAAATAGTAAACAGATTACTACTATCATCAACGTAATTTTCTTCATATATTTCTCAAAATTTAATGGTTTTCAAATTAAAATACAATTGTTCAAATATAAATAAATCATTAATATTTTATTTGAAGTTTGTGGTATTTTTTCTTACAAATCGTTGCAAACGATTGCAATGTTATAACAATTAAAGGGTTGAAAATGTTTGGCTTGTCGGGTGTTTGTGCTTGTAGTTTGTTGATGATTGTGCTAAGGTAGTGTTGCGCTGTTGTGAGGCCTTTATTTGTGGGTTACTTTCATATGTCTTATAGGCTGTTAAGTACAAAATGAAAACTGTAATTTATAGCAAGTTTAGAGTAAGGGTCTTACAAGGTAGTGCGTAAGGGTGTTACACAGTAGTGTGTAAAGGTGTTACGCACTACTGTGTATGATGCTTACTCTGGGATAGGGGTTTGAGGGCTTCTGAAGCCGCTGTGTTCTTCTTCGTCAGACCGGAAATACCGGTCAGCCGAAATACCGGTCAGCCGAAAAAAAAGTCCCTGCACATTTATGCAGAGACTTTTTATTCTTTTTCAGAGTTTATACCTATCCGAAATTTTTAAATGGATCGGGAATAATGTCCGGATTGTTTTTACTCCAGGCCGGTGTATTTGGATCAGTCATTGGATCGTTATCTTCCACCGACTCCATAGCCAGCGAAATTTCATTGTCTAATACTATCAATTCAATTTCGGGTGTGATATATGTTTTCTTTATTTCTGTTATTACCATAATTGCTATGTTTTTATTCAATGTTTCAGAGTTTCAGAGTTTCAGGTTTCAGAGTTTCAGAGTTCCATAGTTTCAAGTTTCAGAGTTCCTAGTTTCAGGGTTTTATGATCACTCGATACCCAGAACTCCATACTCAGAACTCCATACTCAAAACTTATTATTTCACAATGACCATTTTTGTTTGATTGTTTACTTTTACCATATATACTGCCGGAGTCAGACCGTTTATTTCGAGGCGGTTGCTTTGCGCCTTGCCACTGAATACGGGTTGACCGAGGGCGTTGAATATGCTGATAGTGTTACCTTCGAGCGACGCACTTTCCACACGAATTGTGTTTTGTGTGCTATAAATCAACAGGTCGCTGCTAATGCGGTCGAAGCCGGTAGTGCTGCCTTTGGCACGGAAGAGCAGGCTAAAGCGTGAAGTGCTTGCATTGCCATCGGTGTCGAAACTATAGCTACTACTTTCGGTAAGTATCAGCTCTTCGCCAAGCTGATTGTCGCGGAGTACAACTTCCATATTGCCGGTATTGCGCCATTCGGTGAGGTTTATTGTGTAGTTGCCTGCAACACCCGGACGAACGCCAAGTGCAATTTGTTTGCTGTCGGTGAGCGGACTAATGCCATTGATCACTAATTCCTGATTTCCGGCCAGACTGAAAATCTCAGGACGGTTGGCATCGCCATTGGCCATTTTCTCAGAGTCGAAGCGGTCGTAACTATCCGAAGCCGAAGGGTGTGTGGCAATTACAGTTTCGTCGCTCAATGTGCCATTGCTAATGCTCAGACGCACTAAATTACGATCGGCAGCAGGTGCTTTCAGCGGGTTGCCCAACGCACTCAGATCGTGTGAGCGCATATCGTTTGTGAAATTCAATGTACCATTGCTTACAGTAACAGGAGACACCGGATCGGTATCTACTTTTACCCAGAATGCCTGCATTGGTGGAATATATCCATTGGCCGAGGAAGGTACCGAAGCTCCAATTGCAGCATTGTAAGTATGAAACTCCATACTTGCACCATTCAATGTTCTGTACCAAATAGTTGATCGTACATTTGTGGAGTTATTGTAAGCCAAATCCCAGTTCAGATACGAAGGATATGGATTTCCCACAAGGTTAAAACCACGTTTGGCATTGTCGGACGTTTCGGTCACGGTGCGTGTCAGTGCTACTTCGATATTACCGCTGTTCAGCACTTTGTTTTGGAACACATAATTTGCAGCTTCTGTAGCAGTCATTTTAACCACATAACCTTTACCGGCAGTAAGTGTAGTGGCCTCAGTGAATGGATTTGAATAACTGCGTGTTGTTTCGCTGTAATCACCTATTTTGTTGCTGCCGAACACTGTATAGCTTGCGCCATCAACCGGACTGGCCAAATACCACCATGTACGGGTGGAAGCGGCGGGTAAATGTTGCTGCACGGTAGCTGTAATGTCGGTTTTATTGGCATGTGTGCGTTTATCCACAAAAGTTGCTGTAGCTGAAGCATTGCTTTCCAAAACAAATGTGCCGGGAGCAAAGGTCTGACCATTGTTCAGCGTGAGTTTTGCACCGGGTTTAATAGTCACTGAGTTAAAGGATTTCGACGCATTCAGCGTTAGCGTACCACCATTGGTTACCGTTATATCGCAGGTTGGGCAATCGGGCATAGCCGAAGCGCTTACATCTCCATCAATGGCTGTAAAGGCGGTAATGACATTGGAGTTGGCAGAAATTGCACTGCCGTTTTTGGCATTTACACTATAATAATAAGCCGAATTAGCAGTGAGGCCTGTTACTGTTTTCGATGTCTCAGTTGTTGAAAAGGGTGAGCCGGCGATTGAAGTTAAGATGTATTGTTTACCTGTTAAAGTTATGCTTTTAGCTCTTACACCAATTTCTGTGGTTGCACCTGTGGCTTCCAGTTTGATTTTAACCTGTGAATTACCTACATAAGCACTCAAATCTACATCGGCTACAGCACCACTTTCAGAATTTCCTGAAACAGTTATTGCGATAGCACTTGACCATGTATCACCATTATTTGTAGAAACATAAAGGTTTAAAGCATTAGCAGTAGCATCTGTTCCACCAAATGTTCCACCAGTCATATCATAGGTTAGCGTGGCGTAGTTTGTTAAATTCATTGTCGGTGAAATGATAGAAGGAGCATCTCCTGTTCCGTTTTTCACCATCTTAATATAAGAAGCAGTAGATGATATATTGGTATATTTCCATCCGTCCACACCTATCTGCGTAGCTGTACCGTTCACATTATTCGTTCCCGGATTGTTCAAAATCGATGTTGTGTTTGTTGCAACACCTTCTTTCGTATACACATCCAATTCATACCCAGTAGCACTGGCAACCGCCCCCCAATTAGCTGTAAAGCCGGTAGTGCTTATAGCAGTGGCTGCTGTAGCTGTGGGTGCAGCAAGGTTTGGTGTGCTGAAACTATACACGTTAGTCCATGCGCTAAAATCGTCTGCACCGCAATCGGAACGAACAAATATATTATAACTTGTATTTGGTATTAAACCGGTAATGGCTTTGCTAACAACTCCGGCGGCTGTTGTTCCGCTTGTCACCAATCCGGTAGCGCCACTACCGGCTGCACCGCTGGTACGCACTTCGTACTGATAACCATTGGCAGGGTTCGACGAAGAAGCAACCCACGAAATGGTGGCTGAAATTGCGGTGACATCCGACGAAGCAACTACTGTTGGTGTAATGCAGGTAGCTAACTGAACCACCGACAGATTATCAATAAACAAATCATTATCGGCATTCGATACCGTAGATTCGCCATAGAACCCAATTTTTACCCAACCCGTATAATCTGCAAGCGATATGGTAACATGTGTGCTGGCAGGAGTTAAGTTATTGTATACATCGCTTGAACCTGAATTATTCCAAATTCTTAATGTGTTTGCCGAAGTCCATGTCGCGCCATTGTCGGTAGAAATAACTACTGCAAATTTATCGTCTGTACCTGTTATTCCATTGGCATCGGTTGTAATTGCATTAGCATTTCCGTAGTCTGTCAGAGCCAAATCAAATTCCAATTGGTAATCGGTTGTAGTTCCTAAGTCTATTGTTGGTGTGATTAGCCATTCTTTTGCTGTAGTGCCATAAATATTTAATCGTGCACTTCCGGTAGTTCCATTGTTTGCAAAGCCATCGGCAGTCCATGCAGAATTTGCTTCGGTCAGCGTTGAGGGCGCTGCTAATAAACCTGTTTTTTCAGTCCAGCAGGTGTTTGGAAGATAGGTAGTAAAATCCTGGCTGAAAGGCAAAGTTACCGGTCCACATTCAGTAGTAAAATTCCAGGTGGTAGCATTGCTTATTCCGGCATAATTATTATCATACATATCTGAAATTGGATTTCCGGTTGTTTGTACATAATAATCGGAACTATAGGCAAAAGTCCCTTCTGGATTAATGGTTACTGTATTACTGCTGAATGCAATCCGGCTATCGTCGTAAGGTATTGTTTCAAATACGGTAGCTCCAGTAGTATAAATTACGATACTTCCCGAAGCTCCACGTTTTACATTTTCGTTAAATGTCAATACGAGATTTTGATTTATGGTAACGGCTGTATTGCCATCGGTTGGATTGTACGACGAAACGGTTGGCTTAACACAATCAACCACAATATCCTTATTGTAGCCTAATGAACCCGCAGCCCCCGGCGAAGCTAAAGTACGGGTTACGGCCACACCGTCTGCCGAATTAATTGTACCACTGCCCACATATAATGAATTTGTTGCAACATAATCTAAATCTGAAGCAGCATCTGTGTCTTGTAATGTATAACTAAAAGTTAATGTGTTTGTTCCAGAGCCCAAAGCATAAGCAGCCTGGCGGTTAGTTCCAACCATTTTTAGTAATATATATGGTGTACCTGTAACCACCACATTATCATTAAAAGTAACAGTTACCGTTATTACATCGCCCACTTTATAGGTTCCATCGGCATTGCTCGAAGTTACGTTGGTTACCGTAGGCGCTACGGTTGTAAAATTCCAGGTAGTATTGTTGGCAATTCCGGCAAAGGCATTTCCTACATTATCGGTAATGGCAGTGCCCGCAATCTGCACATAATAGTTTGCACCATAGGCAAAAGTACCCGTCGGATTAATGGTTACCGTATTGCTGGAAAATGTAATACGACTATCGTTGTACGGTATTGTTTCAAAAGCTCCTGCTGAGTTATAGATTACAATATCACCCGCAGTTCCGGCTTTTACCGTTTCCGAAAATGTCAATACGAGATTTTGATTTATGGTTACAGCCGTATTTCCATCAGCTGGACTGTAGGTTGTAACTGTTGGCGCTGTTACATCTTTAAACGTTTGCGCACCTCCGGCAGTGGTGGAGCCGGTTTTATTTCCACTGTTAAAAGTCAGATTGCCTGTGGTAATGGCATCAACCGCTATGGCATTGTTGTGTGTAGCAGTGGCTGCCACATCGGCTGTAATAAATATATATCCCGTCGCACCCGAAGCAATGGACCTGCTTGTGAAACTTGGAAAAGTTTTCGACCCTGCTGCACCCGGATTGGTAAAGGTGCTTAACGTTGCATCGGCACCATCTAATGTGGCATCGGTCGAGTAGCGTACTTTCAGGTTTGTAATATCGGCTGCGGCATAGGTGCCGGAGGTAGTGCAAGTCATGCCTGTAAGCGAGGCCGAAGCAGAAGTTACGCCTAACTGAAATTTATGAAGGACTACTGCTGCTGTTCCCTGACTTACATCGGCAGCTGCTACCTGTGTGCCATTGTTGTCAAGAGCTATATCGGGGGTGCCACCTGTTGTGTAAGTAACTGTAACTCCAATAAGTCTCATTTGTAAATTATCATTTCCTCCTGTATGTGCATTTTTTATTACTACAGATTGAGTTGCATTAACACCAGAAATAGAATAAGTGTCTTTTATTTCTACAACAGCTGCTCCATCAACTGAACATGTGACTGAACTTGGAGATTGATCATCTGTAGCTTTTATCAATGCTACTGCTGTTATTACTACTCCATTTGAGGGGGTAAAGGTAATAGTGTTTCCAGCACCTGAAGCTCTAACTGAATAAAGTCTTAACTGGTTAGACGTAAATGCAGGAGTAGTAGCAGAATTTTTTTGTGTTGTAAATGAGATATTGCCATCTATTGTTCCACTTGTAGCAGAAAATGTGTGGGTAACAACTGTAGCCCAGCCCTCACTCACACTCACTCCCACAAACAGCAAAAGCAGCATAAGGAATTTCATAGAGAAGCGGTTTTGTTTCGTAACCAAAGCGGATGCTTTTTCTTTCGAATAATTTTCGGGAGCATAATCCCATGAAGTAGTTTTTTTCATAAGCCTGAAAAGTTAGATAAGTATGATTTCGATCAGTTTATTTTATATGTTTATTTATTTCTCTCCACTAAGTTGTACCATATATTCCGGCGTTAATCCGCCACCCGAGATGGTTAGTGTGCCATTGTAGTTTCCGGTAGTGGTGGGAGCAAAGTATATGGTCAGGTTGTAGCCGTTGTTGGCACTGGCCTGTGTAATGCTGGTGGTTGATGCAGAGAATCCGTTTCCGGTGACGGTCACTGTCAGATTGCCTGTGGCGCCACTGGTTTTTATGCGCAGTGCTTTGTCGGCCGTGCTGCTTACTTTGCCAAAGTTTAGCGCTGAGTTCGGGTTTACAATTCTGCCGGCTTCAATCTGTGGCACTATTACGTTGGTGGTTGTAAAACTGCCCTGACTTGTGTAGGCTGTTCCTCCGCTGTTGGTGGCAAAAGCTTTGTAATAATAGCTTGTGGCCGGGTTTAAGCCGCTTAACTGTACTGTAAAGGCTCCGGTAGTAGTGGCTGAGCCTGTAACCTTGGTGCCTGCGCCATTGGCAAATCCGTTGTTGGTGCTGTAATAAATGCCCGATTCGGTCACAGGAGCGCTTCCTGTGGATGTGATATTAGCGCCCAAAAGCGCGGCAGTATTGCTGATATTGCTTGCTGTGGGATTGACAATGGCAGGAGCTATCGCTCCGGTAGCTGTTTGTCCTACGCCCCAAATGCTGTACACATATTCCGGATGATCGATAAAAGGGTTGCGGTTGCCTTGTATGCCATATACTGCATCGTTGCGGGCAGTTTCTTTGGCCGAAACCGGGTCGGCTACATGCCATTCGCCCAGCATATTCAGAAACCATGTTTCGAAAGCAGGAAAAGCAGTGCCATTGAGTACCGCATCGCCATTGGAGTCGTACTTCTCCCAACCGGCAATTACATTTTCGTAACGTGTGGCCATATAGAAATATGTGCGTGCAAAGTCGCCTTTGAAATCGTCGATAGGTTCAAACACTGCGCCCGAAAAGCCGGGATAAGTGTTTGTGCCTTTTTTGCTTCCGTTTTGCGATGTCCAATCAGGACTGCTTACTTCTCCGAAAGGAAGATTTCCACGTTGTCCGTTTACATAACCATCGGTGGGGTAAAGGTGAAAAAGATCGCTGTACATGGGTGTGGCATCGTTAAACCAACTTTTGGGGAATGAGTGCTCACGGTTGTAGCAGCTGTTTTCGCCTGAGTAATTACCGCACTGATTGCTGATAAAAGTATATTCGTAAGGCGGAGTGCTATTTGGAATGTCCGAATACATATCCCATACTTTTCCGTTACTTTTCGCATCGGTGGTCTGAAAATCAGTCCATAGTTGTGCATACGAACGTTCGGTATGACCATTAATTATATTGTAAAGTTGTGTTTTAAGAGTCGCGCCGCTTCCTGTGGCTGTAGTATAGTAACCGGAAGGAATGGCGGCATAGGCGATTGCCGATACAATGTATAAGAATACAAACAGAGAAAAACGTTTTAATGTCATGTTTATTCTATTTATTATTGTGTCCGAATTCAAACTGTTAACTGTATGGGTTTGCGGATTCTTTCCGCCAAAGTTATTTTTATTTCTTTATATTAAAGATTGTTGCCTGTGAAAATACGATTAAAAATAATATTAACCTTGTTTGAGAATGAAAAAGGTTTCAAATATATGAAAACAAATTTAATAAACAAAAATAATTTGTAGTTTTTCTTGCTACAATTTGAAAGTGGTTCGACCGGGGCTGTTGCTTTGTATCTATCGGCTGACCGGTATTTCCGGTCTGACGATAGATACAAAGCAAAAAAAAGTCACCCGAATTGTATCGGATGACTTTTAATATGATTAGTTTTTATCTCCTGAGGAGAATAAGACGCTTACTCCTGGTTCAATGTAACGCGTTTCAAAGCCACACAGGTGTATTGTTTTTTAGCAAGCAGTTCTTTTACTGTAATTTTTCCTGCTTCTTCGCCACCACCTTCGTATTTTTGTTCCAAAAGGGTATATTCTTTGAAGAATTTTGCCATACGTCCGGCTGCAATGCTGTTTACTCTCTGTTCAGGTAAGCTGGCCGATTTTTCAGCAGCTACAGTTGCTTTAATTTCGCGGGCTTTAGCTGCGTCTTCAGCAGTGATCCAGCCTTTTACCATATTCGATTCAATATGGTCGTCGGTATCCACGTGGGCTGGGTTGATGCCGGCTTTTTTCAAAGCCACTTCCACTTCCTTAGCCACAAGTTCTGTTTTGGTTTTTTCGATAGCTACAGAAAGCTCGTTGTCTTTAATTTTCTGAGGAACAGAAGCTTCGTCGATAGCTACAGGCGACATTGCAGCAATGTGCATAGCTACACCACGAATGGTTTCGTACTCAGCACCTTCTTCGGCAAATGCTACTAAGCTTACCAGCTTGTTTCCCGGGTGAATATAAGCTGCAGTCGAACCGCCTTCTACAAATTCGTAGTAGCTCAACTCCATTTTTTCACCGGTTACCCCCGAACGGTCGGTCACGAGTTCAGCCACTGTACGGCCATCGATGACCAAAGCTTTCACTTCGTCGAGCGATTTGGCTTTAGCAGCCATAGCTGCATCAAGTATTGATTTTGTCAGCGCTACGAAATCAGCGTTTTTAGCTACGAAGTCAGTTTCGCATTTCAATGCAATAAGGGCTGCAAAACCATCAGCAGCTGCACCTAACACACAGCCTTCTGAAGCTTCGCGGTCGCTGCGTTTAGCAGCTACAGCCTGTCCTTTTTTACGAATAATTTCAATTGCTTTTTCGAAATCGCCTTCTGCCTCTGTCAGAGCGTTTTTGCAGTCCATCATACCGGCTCCGGTCATGGTGCGCAATTTCGAAATATCTGCCATTGTTACTGCCATAATATTATAAAATTTGGCCCCCTAAATCCCCCTTCAGGGGACTTTTAAGAGCATAGTTAATCAGTTATATTCTATTTATAAAAACGAGTTACAAGCATATATCATCCCGCAACTTATTGTGTTTGCACAACCTTAAGTCCCCCCAGAGGGGGGGATTTAGGGGGCAAGTTATTATTCCTCGTCTTCTTTAACGACTTTTTTCAGTACGTTAGCGTTCAGAGCTTCTTCGTCTGCTTTCTGAGTACGTGGACGTTTGGCAACACGTGATTTTCTTTCTTTAGCTACAGGAACTTCAGAAGCTTCAGTGTCAACTTTTTCTACTTTGCGTTCTTCGAGGCCTTCCTGCATGGCTTCAACCATTGCAGCGAGGATTACGTCAACCGATTTTGTAGCATCGTCGTTTGCAGGGATTACGAAGTCGATTCCGTTAGGATTCGAGTTTGTATCCACAATTCCGAATACAGGGATACCCAAACGCTGAGCTTCTTTTACTGCAATGTGTTCTTTCATTACGTCGACTACGAAAAGGGCTGAAGGCAGACGGGTAAGGTCGGCAATCGAACCAAGGTTCTTTTCGAGTTTTTCGCGCTGACGTGCAATCTGAAGTTTTTCACGTTTTGAGATATTGTCGAATGTACCATCTGTCGCCATTTTGTCGATAGTGGTCATTTTTTTAACGGCTTTACGGATAGTAGGGAAGTTGGTAAGCATACCACCAGCCCAACGTTCAGTAATATAAGGCATGGCTACCTGTTGTGCTCTTTCGGCAACCACATCTTTGGCTTGCTTTTTAGTAGCTACAAAAAGTACTTTGCGACCCGATTTGGCTATTTGTTTCAGTGCAGCGGCAGCTTCATCGACTTTTACTACAGTTTTGTGAAGATCGATGATGTGGATATCGTTGCGCTCCATGAAAATATAGGGAGCCATGGCAGGATTCCATTTGCGTTTAAGGTGACCAAAGTGACAGCCAGCCTCTAAAAGTTGTTCAAAATTTGTTCTTGACATTTTGTTTTTGTTAATTTGTTTACTTTCTTCTTTGTTAGAATTCAATTCGCAGGTAGCCATCCAGTGTCTATGAGTCCTGTGAATTTAGATACTAAACTAAACCATTGACTATTTATTCATTTACAATTTACTATTTAAGCTACGGCTCGCAGTAAAATGGTAAATGGTAAATAGTATAATGGTAAATAAATTTTAGCGTTTCGAGAACTGGAATCTCTTGCGTGCTTTTGGTTGTCCCGGTTTTTTACGTTCCACTTCGCGTGGGTCGCGGGTCATGAAACCTTCTGATTTCAAAGCGGGTTTGTCTTCGGCGTTGATTTTTACCAATGCACGTGCAATGGCCAAACGCAATGCTTCTGATTGTCCTTTAAATCCGCCACCATCGAGGTTTACTTTGATGTCGTATTTTTCGGCCACACCTAATTTGTTCAGCGGTTGTTTAACCACATACTGCAAAAGGGGTGATGGGAAATATACGTCGATATCACGCTTGTTGATGGTGATTTTTCCGCTTCCTTCGCTTACGAAAACACGGGCTACAGCCGCTTTTCTTCTTCCTAGGGCATTTATTACTTCCATACTGATTATTTAAGTGTGTTTAAATCGATTTGTTTTGGTTGTTGAGCTTGTTTGTCGTGTTCTGCACCGGCAAATACATAGAGATTACCAAGTAATTTGGCTCCCAGTTTGTTTTTAGGCAACATACCCTTTACTACTTTTTTAATCAGTTTTTCAGGACTTTTTTCCATTAATGTTGCTGGTGTCATTTCGCGCTGACCGCCGGGATATCCGGTGTGACGAAGGTAAACTCTGTCGGTCCATTTGTTACCGGTGAGCTGTACTTTTTCAGCATTGATAATGATCACATTGTCGCCACAATCCACGTGAGGAGTGAAGCTTGGTTTGTACTTGCCGCGCAAAAGTTTTGCCACTTTCGAGCCCATACGTCCCAATACCAAATCGGTAGCATCCACTACTACCCATTCTTTCTGCGCTGTTGCTTTGTTGGCAGAAATGGTTTTATAACTTAACGTATCCACTTTATAAAAATGTTTTTTTAATTAATTAATCGTCGGTTTTAATGGCTTTCAATGCAATGTTTGAATGAGGCTAATCGGCACAAACACAGATTGTTTCAACCAGTAAAAACGAACCTTTACACTGGGATAATAAACGGACTGCAAAGATACTGAATTTCTTTTGATTACCAAATACATGCGTAAAAAAAGTTTTTCGTTTTGTGTTTCAGAGTTTCAAAGATTCGCGTTTCATGGTTTCAGAGTTTCAAAGTTTCAGAGTTTCAGAGTTTCAGAGTTTCAGAGTTTCAAAGTTTCAGAGTTTCAGAGTTTCAATTTGAAGATTTGAAATTTGAAATTTGAAGATTGTCGGTCCCGGAAGTGATTCTCAATTAACTTAGTGTTCTTCATTCTACATTCTCAATTCTACATTCTCAATTCTCCGAGTCTCAGTGTCACCGTGTTTTAAAAGTCTTCGGAAGTGATTCTCATTTAATTTAGTGTTCTTTCATTCTACATTCTCAATTCTACATTCTCAATTCTCCGAGTCTCAGTGTCTCCGTGTTTTAAAAGTCTTCGGAAGTGATTCTCAATTAATTTAGTGTTCTTCATTCTACATTCTCAATTCTACATTCTACATTCTCAATTCTCCGAGTCTCAGTGTCTCCGTGTTTTAAGTCTTGTCTTTGCTCTCAACTAATAAAAAAGCAAGCGACTACACAGCCACTTGCTCTTTACTTTCTTACCTTCTTACTTTCTTACTCTCTTACTTTCTGCAAGAGGATCAGTCTCTTCTTCCCAAAAACATTAAAATGTAATATACCAATGTGGCCAATGAACCAAGTGCAGCTACCACATAGGTGTATGCGGCCGATTTGAGAGCATCGCGGGCAGGGCCGTTCGTTTCGTAATTGGTAATGCCTGCGTTGCTTAGCCAGGCAAGGGCGCGGCTACTGGCGTTTATTTCCACAGGAAGAGTAATAAAACTGAACAGAGTAGTGGTGGCAAACAGAATTATACCTGCAAGCATTAATTGTGGAAATGTTTCGAGCATAAGTATGCCTGCAAGTAAAACCCACTGCATCCAGTTTGATGCAAAGCTAACCACGGGCACCAATTTTGACCGCATAGTGAGCGGTGCATAAGCTGTGGCATGTTGCACTGCATGTCCGCACTCGTGAGCAGCTACCGCAGCAGCAGCTACCGAGTTCGAGGCATAAACACCTTCGCTCAGGTTTACAGTTTTGTTTACAGGATTGTAATGGTCGGTAAGTTGTCCCGAGGTAGAAATTACCTTTACATCGTAAATACCATTGTCGCGCAGCATTTTCTCAGCTACTTCACGGCCTGTCATTCCATATGACAAAGGTATTTTTGAATACTTTTTAAATTTCGATTGAAGATTGGCTGATACAGCCCAGCTGATAAGCGCAAATACTCCGAAAATGATATAAATTCCCATCATGGCTTTTTTCTGTTTTTAAAATTATGTTCTATCTCTGTCAAAATCTTTGCCAAATACCTGTACTGACAGAATGTCGGATTTTTTTATCGGCTGACCGGTATTTCCGGTCTGACGATAAAAAAATCAGCCTTTCAAAAGAATCAGCCTTTCGTATCGGCTGACCGGTATTTCCGGTCTGTCGATAAAAAAAAGTCACCCGGACTTACCCGAATGACTTTTTTATGTTACACTTCCTATCCCCCTTTAGAGCTTGCCCGCCGTGGCGGGGGTTAGGGGTTGTTTTTTTACTCTCTAATTATCGTCTGTGCACGGTCGGGGCCCACAGATACTATTTTAATAGGTACTTCGAGTTCTTCTTCGAGGAATGCCAGATATGCATTGAACTCTTCAGGGAATTCATCTTCCGATTGCATTTTTGTCATATCGGTTTTCCAGCCTGCCATTTCCACATATATGGGTTCGGCGCCATCGCTCAGGTCGAAGGGGAAGTTTTCGGTTTCCACGCCATCGATTTTGTAAGCCACACAGGCTTTGATGGTTTCGAAAGTATCCATTACGTCGCTTTTCATCATGATGAGCTGAGTAACGCCATTGATCATAACCGCATATTTAAGGGCTACAAGGTCAATCCAGCCACAGCGACGCGGGCGACCTGTTACAGAGCCAAATTCGAAGCCGATTTTACGCATCTGGTCGCCGGTTTCGTCGAAAAGTTCGGTAGGGAACGGACCGCTGCCCACGCGGGTACAGTATGCTTTGAAAATGCCATACACCTCGCCGATATTGCGTGGAGCCACGCCAAGGCCTGTACAGGCGCCTGCGCAAATGGTATTCGAAGAGGTAACGAAAGGATACGAGCCAAAGTCAATGTCGAGCATGGTGCCCTGAGCGCCTTCGGCAAGTACTTTTTTGTCTGTTCTTAGAGCATCGTTTACAAAATGTTCACTGTCGATCAGTTCGAAACGTTTGATGGTTTCAATACCGGCAAACCACTCTTTTTCGAGTGTTTCGAGGTCGTAGCTGAAATCATATTGTTTCAGAATGTCGAGGTGACGGCTTACAGCAGCTTTATATTTAGCATCGAAATTGTGAAGGAGGTCGCCTACGCGCAGACCATTGCGACTGATTTTGTCGGTGTAAGTCGGGCCGATTCCTTTTCCGGTGGTGCCGATTTTTCCTTCGCCTTTGGCTGATTCGTAAGCAGCGTCGAGCAAACGGTGCGTAGGAAGTATCAGGTGAGCCTTTTTGGAAATCTTCAGGCGTTCGGTAAGCGGGTGTCCCGATGCTTCGAGTCCTTCAATTTCAGCTTTGAACAACGCCGGGTCGAGCACCACGCCATTGCCGATTACATTTATTTTTCCGCCCTGAAAAATTCCTGAAGGAATAGAGCGAAGTACGAATTTTTTGCCTTCGAACTCAAGTGTGTGTCCTGCATTAGGGCCACCCTGAAAACGCGTTATCAGATCGTAGCCGGGCGTAAGCACGTCCACCACTTTTCCTTTTCCTTCGTCGCCCCACTGGAGGCCTAATAAAACATCTACTTTCATGTGTGAAAATTGTTTCTATATTGTATTCAATATTATTATTTCTGTTTAAGAAGTGCCTGACATTTTTTGCACAGGCCGTAAAGATAGAGCGAATAATGTGAACTTTCGAAGCTGCTGAAGATTTTCGACTGAATCACTGTCCTGATTTTTTTGTCCGAAAATTCTTTTACCGAGCCACATTTTGTGCATACTAAATGGTGATGAATATTGTTTCCAAAAGTCTTTTCGAATTGCGATGTTTGTCCTGCAAAGGGATGTTTTACTATCAGTCCGCAGTCGAGCAATAGTTCCATGGTGTTGTACACGGTAGCCAGACTTACACGATAATCGTTTTGCATTTGATTGTACAGCGATTCGGCATCGAAATGTCCTTCGTTGTCAAAAATCTGTTTCAGGATGGCGAAGCGCTCCGGTGTTTTGCGATGTTTTTTTTGATTTAAATAATTCGTAAAAACGTCCCTGACTGCTTCGAAAGTGAGTTCTTCTTTCATACGAGAATCATCGTTTTTCTAAAGTCGTATGGAGCCCGCATATAAGATTGTCACTGCGTTTTGCTGAATCAACAGCTTTGTGCTCGTCATGTGGTATTCTCTAACCACCTGCAAAAATACAATTTTTTGAGTAATTTCTTTGATGTTAGTCGTTCAAAAATATAATTTCCTGACGAACTTCTTCTGCAATATAGCGTTGAGCGTTATTTTTGTCAACAAAGCTTTCCGTCATTAACTGACTAATGGTTGTGGCTGTTTCTTTGTTCCGGCGGCAAAAACGACCCAGGCACAATGCCATACTTTTGTATAAATGATATTCGTCGGAATTGCTGTATGCAATGGCTTTTTGGATGATACTGTCGCAAAGTGCCTGCGGAATTTTATCGTACAGACGTGCGGCCATCATAAATGCGGTGATTTTTGGCCACAGCTTTTCCGATGCAATGTTTTCTGAAATCATATCAGCAGCAAAGTCGGTTTTAATAAAAATATTCATCACACATTGTTCTACCATTTCAATTTGGTCGATTTCGCTTAGCCAGTACCGTGCGTTTTCAGGTTTGAACTTTTCGGGTTCTTCGAGCAGAGTGGCCAGAATCATTGTTTCACGTATTTTGAGCATCCAAAGCCTTTGTGCCAGGTCGTGATCCGGACTGTATTCGCGTGCTATTTCGCGCAAGCGGGGAATGGATACTCCGAAATTTTGTTTGTACACAATGCCGCCCGATTCCATGCTTTCGGAAGTAATGCCATTCATCGAAAGGCGTATTTTTCGTTTTATTTCGGCAATCTGTTGGTCGATTTTGGGGTTGGTAAGCAGAAATTTCATGTTTGTTCTTCGTTTTTTAATTGATAATCAAGTTAGTGTAAAAAAACTGATTTTTTTCCTTTCAGCTATTGCGTAAAATCAAAGGCTGTGCTATCTTTGCAACCGCAAAACACGGTGGTTATAGCTCAGTTGGTTAGAGCGTCGGATTGTGGTTCCGAAGGTCGCGGGTTCGAGCCCCGTTTTCCACCCGGTTAAAAGGAAGTGCTTTTCAGTGCTTCCTTTTTTTGTTTTTGCCCTCCGGCATCTTTTCGATAATACCTGTCGATTCGTACAAATCGGTAAACGAATATCCTCTTTTTTTCAGTTCGCGGATCAGCGGATCGAGTCGTTTGTAAAACTTATCGGTGCGTCGTTTGTCACTGCCCGTGTGAAAAAGCAGAATATGCCCGTTGAGCCCGCCGCGACTTTCCACTTCCAGTATTCTGTTGAATATCTCAGGGCTCGAATAGTATCCATCGCGCATTTCAGGAATGCTCTGATCGTTTTGCGACCCACTGCCGGGCGTGTTGCCAATCAGGATAAGGCCTGCTTCGTGTGCCCAGCGACTAATACTGTCGTGGGTAAGTCCGTGTGGCGCCATGAAAAACGGAGCTTCGGGTTTGCTGATTTTTTTCTTTTCAAGCGCTTTGAAATTAGCACGGAGGTCACTCATAAACTGAGTTTTGTTCACACGCAGTTGGGCCGGGTTTTGCAGGTCGCAGTATTGCAAATAACGATCGGAATGCGCCCCGATATAATGTCCGTCCTTTTGCAGGCGACTGATAAGTTTTTTATGTCGTTTGTTTCTCAGAAAATCGCCTGTCAGGAAAAATGAAGCTTCCACTTTTTGTTTTTTCAGAATTTTGCGGATAGCACGTTTTCCATCTACAAACTGATGTCCGCTGAATACCAGTGAAATTTGTTTCTTGTGTGGATTTGTTCTTATGATGGTACCCGAGTTGTATTCGTTATAATCATTGAGCAATCCACCCGACTCTGTCTGTTTGGCTGCCAGTAAATACATGAGCGACGTTGTACCATCGAGAGTGGGAGTGTTGGTTATATAATCGTTTGCATCGTCGTGATACACGCCCCGCCAACTGTGAAAACGTTCGAAAACATCTTTTCCGCCAAAGTTTTCCGGTTTGTACCTGTCGAATGTGTTTTGCGAAACAGGTCCGTTGATAAGCGCACCCAATGGCTTTTCGCCTTTTAGTCTGTTGGCAGCAGAAAATACATTCTCAGGCGATTTAGCTGTTTCGGGAAGTCCTGTTACCATACTTATTCCCCATGGGTTGCAACCAAAGAGCCAGTCGGTCAGGGCTGTTTCGAGTTCGGTAAATGTACTGTCGCCTGTGAATTTCCGGTACAGCTGACATTGTGTGGCGAGGGCAACTACATAGTTGTTCGAATTTATAATGGCTGGCGCGGCTACCTGAAAGGGCGATTGTGAGCGTTTCAGATTAGCACGTTGCAGTGTGGTTCTTATATTTTCGCGAAATTCATTCTTGATTTCCGGCTTTTCCATATTACCCAGCATGAAATGACCGATATTTGTAAACGGAAACCATTGATAATGTGCTGCTGTGTCGGCAAAAACCCATGGGGAAACAGGCTCCATGCGTCCGAATTGTAAAGCGTCGTGCAGATATTCCGGTTCTAAGGTTTGGTAGTAAAGCTGATATGCCGCCAGTTGCATATCGTCGGCCCAGTTATCTTCGGTTATGTAAGGTGCTGCACTTCCGGGCGCTTCCTGACAAACACCGGGTTGCTTTTTGCCCAATGCATAAAGGTCTAAAGCTTTTGTCGATAACGTGTCGGCCAATGCAAAGTGATATTTACCAAGAACTTCGGCGCCCAGCGCAAAGGTAGCCGACATTTTTCCGGCCAGCGAAGCCACGCCCCACGAACGGTTTTGAAAATCATCATTTCCCTGTGTTTTTCCGGTAGTCAGCATTACGGGCTGCGCTTTTTCCTGTCCGTAATCAGCAATGTCGTTCTCCGGCAGGTCGGTAGCAGGGCCAAAGCGGTTGTCGCCTACCTGATGATAAAGTGTATCTTTTGCAGGGTACATTTTTAGCAACCATCGAATGCCCCAAAGTGCTTCGTCCAAAATGTCGGGCATTCCGTTAGCGCCTTTTTGTCCCTTTTCGTCATATTTATCGCCAAAAGCATCAGGGTTCATTTGCCAGGCCAATAACATTTGATACACACTTGTGGCTGCGATACTGCTGTTTTTTCGGTAATAAGGTGCTTCGTGCCAGCCTCCGCTTACATCTGCAAATTTTGTGATTTGTACAAGTTCAGGTTCAGGCTGAACAGCTTTTTTCTGGTTCTTCTTGTTGTTTGTTTTGGGTTGCTCAATGGGAGCAGGAGGGATGACCGGGACAAAAATGTCGGGTCCGTACATTTCGAAAGCCTGATGTGTGTGGCAGGCTTCTGTGTCGTATTTATCTGCTCCGCAACGTGCGCTTCGCATATATTGGAGCAGGAAATCGGCACTGCGCTGGTAAATATTTTTATTGATATAAATGGTAGGCGAAAAAAAATGTCCTGCTTTCAGATAAAAAGCTCCCTGACTTTTAAAAGCACTGAAATCGAGTACATACACATCGGTAAAAGGTTCGTATTTTCCGTAATTGAAGAAGGTGTTGTATTCAGCTAATTTTTGGTTGGTGAGGGCATCGTGTATACTGAAATTTTTAAAGTCAAGGGCCGATTCGCTCACCAATACGGCTTTTTTCAGTCCGTCGGGGGTGTAGCCCAGCTGATTGATTCTTATCCATGCATCCAGCGCAAAAGCAGAAAAGTAGCTGATTAATATCAGAATGCAGGTTAAAAATATCTTTTTTGTCATTTTTTGATGCTTTTATTTGCAAATGTAAATCATTTTATTCAATTGACCAATCGGATAATTTCAGAAAATGTATTACTTTTGCATCTCGAAATATTTTTATTCAATTAAAATACAATACGAAACAGATGAAAGTATTAAAATTCGGCGGAACATCCGTAGGCTCTGCATCGCGTATGAAAGATGTGGCTCAGCTTATTTGCGATGGAGAACAAAAAATTGTTGTTTTATCGGCCATGTCGGGCACTACCAATAGCCTGGTTGAAATTTCGGACTACTTCTACAAAAACAACAGTGCCGGTGCACTCGAACGTATCAATGCGCTCGAACAGAAGTATTATGATGTGATCGAAGATCTTTATTCGACTGAAATATATAAGAACGAGTCGAAAGCCATTATAAAAACGCATTTTGAATACCTTCGTTCTTTTTCGAAATCGGTATTTACGCTTTTCGAAGAAAAAGCTATTCTGGCACAGGGCGAACTGCTCTCAACCAATATGTTTCACCTGTATTTGCTCGAAAAAGGCGAAGACAGTGCTTTGCTGCCTGCTCTCGACTATATGCGTATCGACAAAAACTCGGAACCTGATACTGCTTTTATTGCCGAAAATCTGGAAAAACAGTTGAGCCTGCAAGCCGACAAAATGATTTATATCACTCAGGGGTATATCTGCCGAAATTTTTATGGCGAAATTGATAACCTGCAACGTGGTGGCAGCGACTATAGCGCTTCGCTGATTGGTGCCGCTATTAAATCGGAAGAAATTCAGATATGGACCGATATCGATGGAATGCACAACAACGATCCCCGTTTTGTGGAAGGTACTAAACCGGTTCCTTATCTGCATTTCGAGGAAGCTGCCGAGTTGGCTTACTTTGGTGCTAAAATTCTGCACCCAACCTGTATTCTTCCTGCCAAACTGAATAATATCCCTGTGCGTTTGCTCAATACCATGGAGCCTGAAGCGCACGGAACGCTTATTTCAATGCGTTGTCAGAAACATACAATTGAGGCTGTGGCTGCCAAGGATGGCATTACAGCTATCAAAATCAAATCGGGTCGTATGCTGTTGGCACACGGATTTCTGCGCAAAGTATTCGAAATTTTCGAATCGTACCAAACAGCTATCGACATGATTACCACTTCGGAAGTGGGTGTGTCGGTAACTATTGATAATACAAAACGACTCGACGAAATTGTAAACAATCTCAAAAAGCTGGGTACGGTTACCGTTGAAACTAATATGGTGATTATTTGCGTGGTAGGCGATCTGCCAAGCGAAAATGTAGGCTTACAGGCAAAAGCTGTGAATGCATTGAAGGATATTCCTGTACGCATGATTTCGTATGGTGGTAGCAACTACAATGTATCGTTCCTGATCAACGCTGAGGACAAGAAGCGCGCGCTCGAAGCTTTGAGTCGCGAACTTTTCAACTAAAATATTGTTTTTTACAAAAGCCGGCTTGCTTTAAGCCGGCTTTTTTTAAAGTGTTTTTTCGATAAATAATGTATATGATAAAAGCAAATTACCCGGTAGATAAACTCGGTGCAATACAAACTCCGTTTTATTTTTATGATTTGAATGTGTTACGGGCTACACTCAACGAAATAAACCAGCACAAAGGCAGTTTCAAAGTGCATTATGCCATGAAAGCCAATGTAAACACGCAGGTGTTGGCCACTATTAAAAATGCCGGACTGGGTGCCGACTGTGTAAGCGGTGGCGAAGTGCAGGCTGCACTCGATGCGGGAATTCCTGCTTCGGAAGTGGTTTTTGCCGGTGTGGGTAAAGCCGACTGGGAAATAAATCTTGGGCTCGACAACGATATTTTCTGCTTCAATGTGGAGTCGGTTCCCGAATTGGAAGTGATTGACGAACTGGCTGCTGCCAAAGGCAAAAAAGCGCGCGTGGCGCTGCGTATCAATCCAAATGTGAGCGCTAATACGCATCATTATATCACTACCGGGCTGAATGAAAATAAGTTTGGAATCAACCTTTCGGAGCTTGACAAAGTTACTGATCTGGTAAAATCGCTGGCGAATGTTGAATTAGTGGGAATTCACTTTCACATCGGATCGCAAATTACCGATATGACGCCTTTTCAGGATCTCTGTGTAAAGGTAAATGAAATTCAGGAGCATTTCGAAAGTCGTGGTGTGGCTTTGCTGCATATCAATGTAGGTGGCGGACTGGGTATCAACTACGAGCATCCGAACCACTTCCCTGTGCCTGATTTTGCTGCTTATTTTAAAATTTTCCGCGAACATCTTACACTTCGTCCCGGTCAGACATTGCATTTCGAACTCGGACGTGCAGTGGTCGCTCAGTGTGGTAGTCTTATTTCGAAAGTATTGTATGTAAAAGAAGGTACTTCGAAAAAATTCGCCATTCTCGATGCCGGATTTACCGAACTCATTCGTCCTGCGCTGTATCAGGCTTATCACCGTATCGAAAATCTTTCGTCGGACAAAGCCGAAGAAACTTATGATGTGGTTGGGCCGATCTGCGAATCGTCCGATACCTTTGCCAAGGATTATGTGATGAATGCCACCAAACGCGGCGACATTATTGCACTTCGCTCAGCCGGCGCTTATGGCGAAATCATGGCTTCGCAATATAACCTGCGCAAACTTCCCAAAGCATATACTTCGGACGAGCTTCTTATCAGGTAAGTATGAAGGTAAGAGGTAAGAAAGTAAGAAAAGAGCAAGTGGCTGTGTAGTCGCTTGCTTTTTTTATCGAATTAAGACAAAAGACAAAAGAATAAAGACAACTTAAAACACGGAGACACAAAGACTCGGAGAATTGAGAATGTAGAATTGAGAATGTAGAATGAAGAACACTAAATTAATTGAGAATCACTTCCGAAGACTTTTAAAACACGGAGACACAAAGACTCGGAGAATTGAGAATGTAGAATTGAGAATGTAGAATTGAGAATGTAGAATGAAGAACACTAAGTTAATTGAGAATCACTTCCGAAGACTTTTGAAACACGGAGACACAAAGACTCGGAGAATTGAGAATGTAGAATTGAGAATGTAGAATGAAGAACACTAAATTAATTGAGAATCACTTCCGAAGACCGACAATCTTCAAATTTCAAATTTCAAATCTTCAAATTGAAACTCTGAAACCTGAAACTCTGAAACTTGAAACTCTGAAACCTGAAACTCTGAAACCTGAAACTCTGAAACTCTGAAACCCTGAAACCCTGAAACTCCAAACTCAGAACTCTGAACTCTGAACTCAGAACTTCTTCTTCGTCCTCACCTTCAGTCCATCAGGCACAATTTTAATTTTAATTTCGCACCCTTCCTCATAAGGTTCGCCATCGTAGTGGAACGGGCCAGGCTCGTCACGGGTAAGGGTTATTTCGCGCGTGCGAAGTGTTGTCATAAACAGGTCGTTGTTTATTGTTTTGGTAAATAACTGAAGCGCTAAAGTAGGAATGGCTATGACCGGAAAATTACTCATAATGGAAATGTCGAGCATACCGTCCTGCACGCTGGCCTGTGGTGCAATGTAGGCATTGTTTCCCCATTGCGAAGCATTGGCAAAAGTCAGTACAAAAGCTTTTGTTTTCAGATCGATACCTTCGCCTGTAAGGTGGTAGTTGAGCGATTTGTAACTGAAATAGCCGGTGATAATTTTCTCGAGATAAGCCATAATGCCGCGTCGCTGTCCTTTGGCAAACTCCGTGCTCACATAAGCATCAAATCCCGTTCCGCAGGTACAGAAAAACGGCTGATCGTTTACAACTCCATAGTCCATGAGAATTGTTTCCGAATTGTTCAGCACTTCCACAGCGCTGTGGATATTCATTGGGATGCCCAAATGTCGCGCCAGGCCGTTACCCGAGCCTACGGGGATAATGCCCAGAGCCGTGTTAGTATGTCGCAGTTCGCGGGCTATTTCGTTGACCGTGCCATCGCCGCCCACTGCCACCACTATGTCGAAACCGCGCGCTACAAAGCCTCGTGCCAGTTCGCTTCCATGCCCTTTTCGTTCGGTAAACACAATTTCCGCATCGAATATCTCCTCATCGAGCGTATCGAGAATATAAGCCGGAATCAGGTCTTTTTTTGTTGTTCCTGAAATCGGATTGATAATAAATGCCGTTCTTTTCTTCATAAAAAAAGTATTATGCGCCGTTTGTTGGTTTATTTAACTGTATGTGAATTGCAGTTATCTTTAGACTACGGCCTGCGAAATTACAAATAATCCGTCGTATAATGCTTAAAATTTTACTTCCCTGTAACACTTTATTGTTTTAGTTTGTTGTATATTTGTAAATTCTAATCAATTTCAATTCTATCCTGCCCTTATCCGACAGAATAATTTCAAAATTTATCCTTATGGCAAAAAAACGTAAAACGCCCAAAACAGGAGGAAGTACTAAAGTACGCAAGTCCGAACTCGTGAGAAATATCATTAATATATTTAACGAGAATCCCGAAAAAACATTCAACTACAAACAAATATCTACTTTGCTTGATGTGAAGTCAGAATCGCAACGCATTTTTGTAAATCAACTGCTTTACGAACTGCTCGAAGAGGATTTTCTGGTCGAAATATCACGTGGAAAATTCAAAGTAAACTCACGAACCGGCTATGTGACAGGTACTATCGATCGTCAGGGTGTGAAAACGTATATGATTCCCGACGATGAAGGTGAGCCGGTGTTTATACCCGAGCGCAAAACAAATCATGCTTTGCTGGGCGATAAGGTAAAGGTGTTTTTGTATGCCCGTCGTCGCGGACAGGGGCCTGAAGGCGAAGTGATTGAAGTGGTGAAACGTGCCAAGGATACTTTTGTGGGAATTCTCGAAGTGTCGGAGAACTTTGCATTTATGATTTCAGACAACCGCGTGCTCACCAACGATGTGTTTATTCCGAAGTCGAAGCTTAATGGCGCCAAAAACAAGCAAAAAGTGGTAGTAAAGCTGCTCGAATGGGAGCCTAACCTCAAAAATCCTGTGGGTGAAGTAATTGATGTGCTGGGCGATAAAGGCGACAATAATACCGAAATGCATGCCATTCTCGCTGAGTTTGGTCTGCCTTACAAATATCCTGCTGATGTGGAAGCAGCTGCCGAAAAAATGGATGCCGGCATTACGCCCGAAGAAGTGGCGCGACGCATCGACTTGCGTGGTGTGCCGACCTTTACCATTGATCCGCGCGATGCCAAGGATTTCGACGATGCACTATCATTGCGCAAACTGGAAAATGGCCTTTGGGAAGTAGGTGTGCACATTGCCGATGTGACGCATTATGTGCGTCCGGGAAGCATTATCGAGCGTGAAGCGCAGGAACGTGCTACTTCGGTGTATCTGGTCGATCGTACCATTCCTATGTTGCCCGAGCATTTGTCAAATGGTATTTGCTCGCTGCGTCCCGACGAGGATAAGCTGACTTATTCGGTGCTTTTTCATATGAACGATAAGGCCGAAGTGAAACATTACGAAATAGCCAAAACTGTAACCCGCAGTGTGCGTCGCTTTACATACGAGGAAGCGCAAACACTGATTGAAACCGGCGAAGGCGATTATCGCGATGAAGTGCTTGAACTCGACCGATTGGCCAAAATGCTGCGGGCTAAACGCTTTGCTTCCGGTGCCATTGCATTCGACAGGGTAGAGGTGCGCTTTGATATTGACGAACAGGGCAAACCTGTTTCGGTTTTCTTCAAAGAGCAAAAGGACGCCAATAAATTGATTGAAGAGTTTATGCTTCTGGCCAACAAAACAACTGCACAGCATATTGGAAAGCCGGGCAGGGGACAAAAAGCCAAGACTTTTGTATATCGTATTCACGATGTGCCTAATCCCGAAAAATTGCAGAATTTCTCTGTATTTATAAAGCGTTTTGGATATAATCTGAAAACTTCAGGCAAAAGCGCTGCGGTTTCGTCGGCCATCAATCATTTGCTCGACGAAGTGCAGGGACGCAAAGAACAGAATCTGATCGAAACACTGGCCATTCGTTCTATGGCCAAGGCAGCTTACTCAACCGATAATATTGGTCACTATGGATTGTCGTTCGACTTTTACACCCATTTCACTTCGCCCATACGTCGTTATCCCGATATGATGGTGCATCGCCTGCTCGAACGTTACAATACGGGTGGTCGCAGCGTAAATCAGCAGGAATACGAAGATCTGTGCCGTCATAGCTCCGATATGGAACAATTGGCTGCTAATGCCGAACGTGCGTCTATCAAATACAAGCAGGTTGAATTTATGGGCGCACATTTGGGGCAGGTATTCGATGGTGTTATTTCGGGTGTCACCGAATGGGGCGTGTATGTGGAGCTTGTCGAAAATAAATGTGAAGGTATGATACCTATTCGTGAGCTCGACGACGACTATTATACCTTCGACGATAAGAATTATTGTCTGGTGGGACGACGCTATCATAAAAAATATCAGCTGGGCGACGAGCTTACTGTGCGTGTAGCAAAGGCTAATCTCGACAAAAAACAGCTCGACTTTGTGCTTGCCTGACATGTCAGGGTTGCAACTGAAAAATATTTTTGACTATAAATGTATGATAATCTATGTTTTGAAATTTTTATCGCATTTTAGTTCGAAATTTTTATCCAAATCTCTTGTCAGATTTCAAAATTAGCCCTATCTTTGCACTCGCAAAAGAGAAATGGCTACGTAGCTCAACTGTATAGAGCATCTGACTACGGATCAGAAGGTTATAGGTTAGAATCCTATCGTGGTCACTTATTAGAATAGTAAAGCGCTGAAATCCAAAAGGTTTCAGCGCTTTTTTTTGTGTGTAAAATGAAAAAGTCACCATTTCCGTCCCGTATTAATTTTACTTACGTTCCATACAAATGCTTCTGAAACCCTACAAACGCTGATTGAACCAATTTCAAATCACCGAACGTATTTAGGGCATCGGGGATTGTGCCGTATTTGAATTTCAAAAGTTCGGGCAGATTGTCAATTGCCAATTCGTTTGTTCCCAATTCTATGTATTTGGCAAGTACGAAATTGATAAATTCTTTTTGCGCTTCGTTCAATCCGATATAAAGGTGCTTTTCGGCTGTTTCAACCCTTGTTTTCCGTTCTATCGGGTCTTTGGCATAGGCAATGTATTCCAATACGTCAAACAAATCGCTTTTTTCCGCATTTATTAGCTTCTGAACCTGATTTAATGTGTCCTGGTCGTATCCAACATCTGCCATTTTGCCTAATAATACTTTCCGGGTAAAAGGGTCTGACCATGTTTTACGCAATTCGTCTTCGTTTTGAAAGAAATCGGGCAACTGACCGAATAGTTTTTCAAGAAATGCCTGCGCAGTGATTGGCTTACCATCGGCATCCCAAAACATGTTTGAAGTCATGTGCTGAATTTGTCGAACTCTGCCGTCAGATAGGGTGATTTTCAATTTACGTTTCTTTTCACAGCTACAAGGAAGATTACCACAAACAGGACATGGGTCAGTTTGATTTGGGCATTCACATGGAATCTTTCCACATATTTGGCATGGTTCGGGTGGAACTTCTTCGCAAACACAGGGGTTTTGACCACATACCGGGCAATCGTATGGAGGCGGTGGTACAACAGGCTTGCAGGTGCATGGGTCGTTTCCACATTTACTGCATACAGGCTCGCCATCCCATGTCGGGTCTGCGAAATTTTTGTAGGCTTCTACAAAGTCGTAAATTGTAAAATAATACTTCCCATCGAAACAACGTGTGCCACGTCCTATGATTTGCTTGAATTCAATCATAGACTTTACAGGTCGCATAAGTACAATATTGCGCACATTCAAAGCATCTACACCCGTGCTTAACTTTTGTGAAGTAGTAAGAATAGTTGGTATCTTCTTTTCATTATCCTGAAAATCCCGCAGATAAGTTTCGCCCTGTTCGCCATCATTGGCAGCAACACGGACACAATAAAGCGGATTTTTCTCTTTTTTGTATTGATTGATTAAATCTCTTACAGCAGCTGCATGGGCTTGTGTATAGCAGAAGACCAACGACTTTTCATTGGGGCTAATACTACTAATGAATTGCTTTACCCTATCTTCATCTCTTTGCTTAATTTCAATTTTACCGCCATAGAAATCACCTTCGACATAGGTTTTCCCTTTTACCAATCTTTGTATTTCTTCTTCTTCACCGTCAATAATTGTATCACCCGGATCATACACATAATCGTCCAGTGTGCTTTTTATCACAACATGCCGAAAAGGAGTAAGAAAACCATCGTTGATACCTTGTTTCAGCGAATACTCATATACCGGTTTGCCGAAGTAATTGTAGGTGTCGGCATTAAAATCCCTTCTTGGTGTAGCTGTAAGTCCTAATTGTACGGCAGGTGCAAAGTATTCCATTATTCTGCGCCATCTGCCTTCGTCATTGGCACCACCCCTATGACATTCGTCAATGATAATAAAATCAAAGAAATCCGGGGAATACTGACCAAAATGCGGCTCTGTATCGCCGCTATCAAATGTTTGGAATATGGTAAAGAATACGCTTCCATTTTTGGGGACAACACCGCCTTTTTGCTTGATACTTTTTGGCTTTATTCTGACTAACGAATTTTCATCAATCTTGGCGAAACCACCAAATCCGTTGAAAGCCTGATTGGCAAGTATATTTCTGTCAGCCAGAAAAAGTATGCGGGGACGAAGGTTGTTATTATGAATGTTCCAACGGGTCTGATACAATTTCCAGGCTATTTGAAAAGCCAACATCGTTTTACCAGTTCCCGTAGCAAGTGTAAGTAAAATACGCTTTTTTTCATCGGCTATGGCTTCTAAAACCCTATTTACGGCAATCTCCTGATAATACCTTAATTGCTTACCTTCATCAAAATAGAAAGGTTCAGCATAAAACTTGTCCCGCCACTGATTCACTTCACCGAATGTACGTTGCCACAGTTCGTCAGGACTTGGGAAAGCAACCACTATACCTTCCAGCCCCGTTTGCATATCTATTTCGTAAATCTCATCCCCGTTGGTTGCGTAAGCATATCGGATTTGAAGCATTTGCGCATACAGCTTTGCCTGCATCACCCCTTCACCTGCCGGCAACTCATCGCTCTTTGCTTCCACTACAGCCAGCTTTACACCTTTGTAGCTCAACAGATAATCGGCCTTCAGTGGTTTAGGTTTTTCCGAAGCACTAATTTTTCCTTTGGATATGGTAAATTCGGTAATGATCCGGCTATCATCTACCACATGCCAACCTGCCACTTTTAATTGTGGGTCGATTTTATCTAATCGGGTCTGAGATTCGTTCATAGGATTTAAAGCCCCCTATATCCCCGAAGGGGGACTTGTTTTTAAATTAGTATTTATATTTATCGTTTATCATACAACAAGGTACTGAATATCAAGTATGTGTTTTTAAATATGCATTTCTATCACATGACCGTTACAAAAGAAATGATATCCTATCAAACCACATTTATCAAATAAACTTTACTATTTTCTATTGAGCATTCTATTGAGTACTTATCGTTTTTCTAACAACATTTGCTCAATTGAATACTGTACTTAATCAATTAATACCTTCTTATCAAACGAATTTGATTTACATTGCAGCTGAAACACCTTTATAAATAATCTATTTATAATCAACACAATATGAATATAAGTTGTGCTTATATAAAGGAATTATATAAAGCATCCAATCGTTATCTTGCAATTTTTTGCTTTAAAAAACAACTTTCAATTAAAGCAGAATTAAAGCAAATACTCTTTTTCTTACATACTTTGCTTTAATTGGTATTTCATACCTCGCGTACCACCTAAGCTTTTTAAAATATTCTTCTCAACCATTTTTCTCAACATTCTCTTTACTTTAAATTGATTGATTTCCAGTCCAATACGACTGTGTATTTCGCTAAAACCACTATCCGGATATGCTTTTAGGTCTTTATAAATCAGCTCTTCCAACCGATAATCTTCGATATTCTTCAGGTTAGTCTTTCCTTTAAAGTTGATTTTACGGATAAATTCAGGGTTAACAGCATACTGAGTGCCCTTCCCTTTTCCTGATTTTATAATTAGCTCTAAATCAACCAATCGACCAAGCCAGTTTCTAAGTCCTGCTTCTTCATTTTGGTTAAGAATGTCGGAAATTTCGAGAGCGGTAAATGATTGTTGTTGAGCTATCAAACCCAAAGAAATAACTTCTTTTTGTTTTAGTGTAAATTCAGTGCTGGCTTTATCCATTAAGCGTACTACATCTTTACTGATAAATTGTTTCTTTACAATGACAGTAACTCTTTCGTCTGTTTCGTTTACAATTGGCAAAGGTTTTCCACTACCCAATAAAAGTGCATAAACCAAATCGTATCCACTACCTTCTCTTTCCATTAAGCCCAGATCGTAAAATACTTTTGAAATATGTTCGTTTCTTCTGACCGATTGATTGAGAATGTTTTTCGGGGTAACACCATAAGGGAGTCTGCCAGGACTATGAATTTCCAAACGGTCGGGGTAAATATTTATAAAAATATCGCCTCTTGTAGTATAAGTCCGGTGAACCAAAGCGTTTACTACCAGTTCTCGTACCACTTCAATAGGAAAGAATGGAATGTTTTTACGGAACATGCCTTCTGATATTTCGATACTTTCCTGCCAATCTGGAACTTCGTTCAGTACTCTTTCTACCAGTTCCTTTGGGTTCGGTAAATAATCGTCGAGCAATAACTTCCATATTTTTTCATCGTTGTCATCGAAACGAATTATTTGTATGGCTGGTGGATACAATAAAGAAGCCCGGTCGTTTCTTTTTCCTATCCACAATATACCCAGGTTGGTGAGATAGCCATTTTTCTGGAAGAAATAAAAGTCCAGAATTTCGTCATCGCTCATCTCCTTTATGAATGAGCTGACTCTTTTTGAATTTCTAACATCAACTAAAAAGCTTCTTCGTTTTTGTTCATCAAATTGGGTAGCCGGAGTCCGTTTAGTGATTTGCTCTTCCCATACAAACGCATTTTTATCAGCTGCCAACCTTGCCATTTCGTCCGGTGGTATAGGTTTGCATTCATCGTGTATGCGTATATAGTACTTTCCATCGGTGGTGCAGGCAATGGTTTGAGCGTTGCGAAAAACCTGAACATTCAGGTATTCAGCTTTGTTTTGGGCTACTTCTATGGTAATGGCAACCGCAACATTTATAGTACGATTAGCGATATTTTTTTGTATCAATTCCGGCAGGTTGCTGTCACTTATTTTCTGATTTGCAGGTGGCAGGCTGTCTTTATCCTCAATTCCTATTAAGACAGAACCACCCTGAGCATTGGCAAAACTCACACAGTCTTTTGCCAATTCGTCCCAGTCGGTATTTCTACCTTTCAGGAACTTTAGCGATTTTTTATCCGTGTTTTTATTTTCTTCCATAATGCTTGCATTATTTTATGTTGATTTACAATTCCCCACTAAACGCCTTCTGCAACAAACTCTTTTTCAACTCTTCCAAATCCGCTATTTTCTTCCGGTAAACCGTTTCCAACTTTTGCGTTTCAGTTGAAAGTGAATCTAGTTTTTGAACAATGGCTTGTTGTTCTTTTAATGATTTTGGATAGGGTATCAATAATGAAGAAAGTGAACCTTGGTTTAAACTTTTGATACCAACACCATTCCCGCTATCAATAAGTTCCTTTCTGGTTTTTTTTGTTTTTAAATAGTTGCAGAGGTAAATCGGTGAAAGTAAGTTTGTATTTAATCGGATTCTAATTGTAAATCCAGAATGTGAAACATTTTCATGTACACCATACGCCAATAAAGTTCTGCCAATTAATGACGGGTTACCATTTGACCGTACAGCTAAAATATCACCATCTTTCAAAATATCAGTTTCATTTAATTTACCATCAATTGTTGCATACTCTAATGTTTCAAATGGGACATAAAAACTTTGTTGAAAATCTTTTACTCCTACAATCTTTATTACTTCGCCGTTACTTCCCTTAGTAAAGTTCATGCCATTTCTAAAGGTTGCTAAATCACCTAATTTTTTCTCTTCCCATCCTTCTCCCTTTATCTCAAACACCCGCTGCAAATAACAATCAAACAATTCCCTCGCATTTTTCAGATTTTGTTCTGCATTTGCTTTTGCCTTAGCTATGGCTGCAAAGGCTTCATCTAATATGGAAACGATGCGTTGTTGTTCGGGGAGTGGAGGAAGGGGGATCTCAAAACTATAAATTTGTTCGGTGCTTAAATTAGGTTGAGCTGCTCCTATCGCAATTCTTAAACTTTCTTCTACTTTTGTTGTAAGGAAATAATAAAGAAATATTTTGTTCAAATGTTTCATTGGAATGAATTTTCCAACTCGTTGATTTAAGTAAAAAACTGTTTCACTGTTATTTATGCCCAATTTGCCAGTTGTTGCACCTGACATAGCAATTAATAAATCACCTTGAAATACTTTGAACCTGTCCAAATTCACTTTGTAATCTTTGGTGTTAAAGAATACTAGTTCTTTCGTATTTATTTCATCATTCTGAATATTTGTAATTCTTAAAATTGGTAACCCACTTTCTTTATATAGTTTGCTTTGAAATGCAAATCCATTTTGAAAGTCACAAACTTCCCCCAACTTTTTCACCTCCCAACCCTGCGGCAACTGATTTTCTTGTTTACTCATAATTCCAAGCATTTAGGGAGCATTAATAAAAACGGCAGGGCCTGGTTGTAGTCTAATTCTTCGTATTCCAATCCTAATTTCCGCAAGTTGCTATAATACAGCGCATGTTGGTTATAATAGTTTTTTTCGCTTTGCAGAAACCATGCTTTTTCACCGAGTTTCTCTGCTATAAACCATTTTTCTATCAGCCGGGCGCTACGACCATTGCCATCGTTCCAGGGGTGTATTTTCACAAAGGTCAAATGCAACATAGCTGCATAGAAAAAAACCTCTTCGGCAGTCATGCTGGTGTTTAGCAACACTTCTACATCAGCATGCCATTTGTCCATTTCGGTTTTCAGTTCGTAGGGCGAAGTGGCTACATATTCTATACGTCCATCATCGGTTGCTACATACATTATGTTGGTACGCAGCTGCCCTTGCTTGTGTGTTTCTACAATATTTTTACTCAGCAATGTATGTGCTTCGCTTATGGTTTGGGCGTTCATGGGGTGCGTTTGGGCAAACTGATAGGCCTCGTACAAATCGTCGGTTTTTTTGGTATAGTCGGGCTTAAACTCCATACGCATCGCCTTGTGTTTAATATAACTATCCAGCTCTATGTCTTCACCCTCAATTTTACTGCTGAAAACCGAAGCAACCGATGTGTGAAAACTAAAAGTATCGGTACTTATCTCAGCTTCTTTCAGGGCATCCAGCTTTTCGGCTATGCCTTGTACCTGCTCCAGATAAGGGGGCAGCAAGTCTGTTTTTATCAGTTGTAGGTCGTTCATAGTATGGCAGCAATAGAGTTTAATATTTCTGCACTTTCCTCGTCCAATGCTTTTATTTCCTCCAAAATCATCTGTGGGGTTCGCAGCGCCACCTCTTCTTTTTTGTTGGGGTTCTTTACGCCCAGGTCGTAGGTGGTTTGGTCAATGTCGGCTATATTCAGTGTCCATGAATTGGTGGTTTCTTTGGCTGTATGAATATTTTCAAGAAATTCAGCCATATCCTTTTCGTTTAGTGGGTTGGTTTTTCCCAAATTCCGTTCAAGGTTTAGCTGATAATACCAGATTTTTTCGGTAGGCAATCCTTTTTCAAAGAATAACACCACGGTTTTTACACCTGCACCGGTAAATGTTCCACCGGGCAAATCCAATACGGCATACAAATTACATTCTTCCAGCAGTTTCTTTCGTAATGCCACAGACGCATTGTCGGTATTGCTCAGGAAAGTATTTTTAATCACAATTCCCGCTTTGCCACCAGCTTTCATGTATTTGATAAAGTGCTGCATAAACAGGTAAGCGGTTTCACCCGTGCGGATAGGAAAGTTTTGTTGCACTTCGTCACGTTCCTTGCCTCCAAAGGGCGGATTTGCCAACACCACATCGTATCTGTCCCGTTCCTGTACATCGGCAAGGTTTTCGGCAAGGGTATTGGTGTGTATAATGTTTGGCGCTTCAATGCCGTGAAGTATCATATTCATAATACCTATAATATACGCTAAGCCTTTCTTTTCTTTGCCGTAAAATGTTTTTACTTGCAAAACGTCCATATCCGAAACACCTGTGGCATGTTTCTTCATGTAATTAAAGGCTTCGCAAAGGAATCCACCGCTACCACAAGCAGGGTCGTAAATGGTTTCGCCAATTTTGGGATTAACCGCTTTTACAATGGTTCTGATAAGTGGGCGTGGGGTATAATATTCACCGCCATTTCGCCCTGCATTACCCATGCGGTTGATACGGCTTTCGTACAAATGGCTTAATTCGTGTTTTTCCTTGGAAGTTTGGAAATGTAGTTCATCTACCATCCACAGGATTTCACGCAAGTTATAACCGCTTATAATACGGTTTCGAAGCTCCGAAAAAATCTCACCTATCTTATATTGAATGGTGAATGGCGAAGTATCGTCGCTTTTGAATTTCTTCAAATAGGGGAATAATTCAAGATTGACAAAATCTATTAAATCGTCGCCCGAAAGTGCATTGTTGTGGTCGGGCTTTCCGTCGGTTGTTTTTGGTGTTGCCCAATTACTCCAACGGAATTTGTCAGCAATAATAGCCTGATATGCTTCGCCTTTCAGCATGGATTCCATGCTTTTTGAGCTTTCCATATCATCCAGGTATTTCAGGAATAAAATCCAGGAAGACTGCTCCACATAATCTAATTCACTACCACACCCTGCGTCTTTATGCAGTATATCGTCAATATTCTTAAAAACCTGTTCAAACATTATATATCAGTTGGTTATGACTGCCGGGCTTTGTAAGTGAGCAGCCTTGTCAATTATAAAAATCATTATTTGCAAATATAAACAAATTGCGTCGTAAATATTCACTTTTGGAGAAAAGAAAACCCTGACATTTTTTAATGTCAGGGCGTAAAAGTAGTATTAAGTTGGGACAGCATGTGTCAGGGACCACTAAGGGGTTTGATAAATCTATTAAATCCATTTTCAACTTCAATCGCCTAAGTGGCACTTTAGCATAAATGCGGCTATGGCAGAATAATACAGCCATTACACCAACCTCCTCCCAACCATAATCAATACAAAGCATTGTCATTCAGATCCGCCGCGGCGGAGAAGAATCTCAGATGTTTAGTCGGTCAGTAGTGAAAATCTATAGATTTACTGTTCTGCAAAATGCTGGAATACAAATGTTTGTGATCTGCGTAAATTTGCGTTTATTCGTGAACCAGCGGTCAGCGTAGCTAAATTTGCGTTCTTATCGCTTTTTGATACAGCCTCTTTTTTGTGTTTAGCCCACTGCTATTACTTTTGCGCTGCCGGCATATTTCATGGCTTCGGGTTCGCCCGTAAAGCCTACTTTGCCAAATTCTATGCCCATGCTGAGCAGTATTGTAACCCTTTCGTTTACATAAACACAATCCTTTTCGTCGAATTCAATCCTCACTACCTCGGGTTGCAAAATACTTTGTGATGGATGCCATGCTCCCGTTTGTACAATACTATAGCCATGCAGGTCGGGCACACAAGCTTTGTATATGCTGTGCGTATCGTCGCGTTCCATGTCCGATAATAAGCCCATAGCCACAATAATCCTGAAATAGGGCAGTTGCTGATAGTTGTAAATATCGTTCAGCGCATTGATGCGGGGTATTTCCACCACGGCACATAGCTTTTCGCGGTCGATGCGGCAGGGTACAGTAACCCTCAAAACAGAGTTGAAGGGAGTTTTGCGGTTGAAGTTGAAATTCTCCAATGCCTGCGGAAAAGCCGACAGGTTCAGCCTGCGCATTCCTACTTCCGATTCCGTATCCAGTTTCATTAGGTTTTTGGCCATACCATTAAGCACAGGCGTCAGGTTGTAATCGGCCAGCCGGTGTAGTCCGCCCAGTGCATATCGGGCCGTTGAACCAAAACTGGTGCACCCTGCCCATTCCTTTTGATGGTTTCGAAGTCCTTCGAACTTTGGCGAGGTCTTAATCTTGTTTTTCGACGCACCGCCCTTGGTACGCATAATGGTTTTGTCGCTCCCCCGCATGCTGTAAAACGAAACCCCGCGGATGCTGCCTGTCATTTGAAATGCTCCTTTGATAATAGCCATAATTACTTCCTTTCTGCCTGTTTTGGCGCTGTAACTGTTGGTTTGTTGTGTGTGCTGTGCGGCTATACTCTTGTGAGTTACCGTAAACCTGATACAAAAATAGGATAATTATTTGATTAATAATGGAAAAATATAGATAATATATAACTTTATATTATATTTCAATTATACTTTAAGTATATCTAATATATATATTATCTATATATTATTATACTTTGAATATGCTTACAGCGTTGAGGGGAGTATCGAGTAACTATACAGTTGAACAACTACCCCTCGCCGGCGCTGGTCTGTGAAGAATTGATTTTTAGTCACTATAAAACAAAACCCCATAAGTTTCTTAACGAACTTATGGGGTTTTGTTTTTAAGAATAAATTACGATCTGCAAATATCGCTAATCATTACTGTCCACTAAATATACATAGTGCTTTCGATAATATGAAGTTGTCTTGACTTTTTATAAACACTATAATTTCGCTCCTAACGGAGCTCTGAAAATACTTTACAATCAATATTTCTACCATAATATCGCTTCTCCGAAGCTAAGAAATTGCTCCGTTAGGAGCATAATTATGGTAGTTGTTATTAGTCCTTTGTACAAAATAGCTCCATAGGAGCGAAATTATAAAAAGTCAGGATGGGCTCTATAAGTAATCGATAATTATTGTTGATATGTTTTTTACCGCATATGGAACATCCCGAGTATCGGGAGTACACAGTAGTTTTGAAAACAACAGAAAAGACTAAGAAAACATAGGATTATCCCGAATATCGGGATAATTATAGAGCGATAAAAGTATCGTCAGATACTTTTACTATGTGAACTAAGTCTTTTTCTTAAATAATTTCTATGTGTTCTATTGTATTAGAAATCAGTGTTATCCGATAAAAAAACATGAATGACTAAAATGAGATCTCTCACTTCGTTCGAGATGACAATCAGCTATTTATATTTTGTGAGGGGGTAGGTTGGCGGCGAAGCCGCCAACCTACCCCCTCACAACCAAATTCAATACAAAATGTTGTCATTCAGATCCGCCGCGGCGGAGAAGAATCCAATCATTTTACCGGACAACAATGGTTAGAAATATATTATTAAATATTTCAACGTACTTATCTGTTTGGTAGGAGTTCTGTTTTCTCGCAGAATAATTAAATTTGTTTATATCAGGACTTTTTGACAAATTCAGATTTTAGTGCCATAGCACCAAATCCATCTATTTTGCAATCTATATTGTGGTCTCCATCGGTCAGGCGGATATTTTTTACTTTTGTACCGGACTTTATCGGACGAGGCATTCCCTTTACAGGCAAGTCTTTGATTACTACTACCGAATCGCCGTTTTGCAGTTCATTACCATTGGCATCAAATATCTTGCTTGCCTGCTCTTCTTCTGCTTTTAGCTCCTCCGGATTCCATTCAAAAAAACACTGTGTACATGCCCAAAGTGTAGCATTTTCATAAGTGTATTCCGAGTTACATTTTGGACAAATAACTATTTTACTCATAAAATTATAAATTAATCAATTACCTGCAAAGATAGGGATTATTTTTATTAATTAAAAATTCACAATACACTGCTCACACCCTTGCTGATATGTTCCTTTAATGAGTAAATAATGGTACCGGTTCGACTGAAATAGTAATCCGGTCGAATGTCTGCGAAGCATGTTGTTTTAAATGTCGGCTTCTGTCATTTTATTTCAGCCGTCTTTTCAGCAAAACAATATGAGTATCCGCTTGGATACCTAAATGTGTTACTCATTAACACTGTGAGAAGATTTTTATAAAGAAACACTACTGACCGACTAAACATCTGAGATTCTTCGCTACGCTCTGAATGACAATGCTTTGTGTTGATTATGGTTGGGATGAGGCAGGTTGGCGGCGAAGCCGCCAACCTGCCTCATCCCAAAAACCTAACTTGTTGATTGCCTGTCATTCCGAACGTAGTGAGGAATCTAACAAGCTGAAAAAAATAATTCAAACTATTTTTATCGGTCAGTAGTGATTTAAAACAATGGGTTGTTCGCCGGTTAGTTACCGTAAACGTGTGAAAGGATAAGCGGCACTTATATGCCCTGTGCTTGTGTTTGCTGAAAACAATAAACCCCGCTGACTGAATGGACGGTCTGCGGGGTTTACTTTTTTTTATGTTTTGTTACTTGTCTTCTACGGGGAATATTCCGTTTGTTTTACGGAACTTATAGCGCGTCATTTGTTGGTTCGACTCAAAGCCCATCACATTCAGAATATGTGTGGCCTGTGTGATCTTGACAACACTGTCGGTGTAAAGCCTTTCTTCGCGCTGATTCCAGAATAATTGCTCGGTTTCGAAGAGTTCTCCTTTGATATTCATCATTTTTACATTCCCCTTTAGCTCCCAGAGTTGTTGGTTGCTGTAAAACTTTGCATAGTTGCTGTGAATATTGGCGTCGACTTTCAGATTCGGGTCGAAGCTTTCGCAATGTATTCCCATTGGAAATTCCCAATAAGGTTGTTCGGTTTTATCGTACACATCCCACTGTGGGGTAGATATACGGTAGCGCGTAATGCCCGAGTCGGAAATAACTGTAGTGATTTCGGTGGCTCTGAGTTTTGGCAGCGACGAACGATCGACAATAGCTTCGATTTTGTCTGTTTCGACAGGCGAACATGCAACAATAAACAACATAACAACTGTCAGAAGGACAGTTGTTATGAATAATGGATGATATGTAAATCTGAAGTTTTTCAAGATTATCTACAGGTTGTGCTTTCGCCAATCCAACCTCCTACAAAGAATGAAGATCCGGCTTTAAGCTGTGGCTGGAAGAACATATCGTCTTTTGTGGGGAAGTGTCCGCTGTATGTGTTGATGAGTTTGTTAGCTTCATCGGCAATGCTCGGATCAACCTGTTTTGCACGTACAAATTTATCAACAGCTACCCAATATACGGTTTTTGAAAGTACAGGATCGTCGTAGATTGAACGTGATTTAGCGTACATAATACCAATCAGAAGATATGCGCTACCGTTGTTAGGGTTGAATTCCAATGAATTGCGTGCATACTCACGTGAACGTGGGTAATTGTTCATTTCAGTGTAATAAATCTGCGCAATTTTATACTGATAGTCAGCTTTGTCCATTTTTTCGGTGGCCAGTTTGGTAGCTTCGTCGTAGTAAGTAATGGCTTTGCTGTGTTCGCCTGCTTTGTACGACATTTCGGCAAGTGCATTGGCCGACTCAGCAGTTGGTTTAATTTTGTGAGCAGCTACTGCAGCCTGGAAGTAAACTTCCGAACTTGTGCAACGGATGCGTTTGTAAAAGCTGATAATATTGTTCAGATATGCTTCGTTAGTTGTATTCTGAGCAATTTTATCTTTGTAGATACCATCGAGTGTTTCGCAATTGGCTGCACCACTTTGAACAAATAAGGCATCAACGCCATCTTTTACCTGCCCGGCAATTGCTGCATTTTTGTTTTCAGTATTGTTAGCCATTTTGTCGAGAAGGCTGTTTACTTTTACATAATCAGCGATGTACTTTTCAGCATGAGCAGGCTCAGCTTTATAAATATCGTTAGAAGTTACAATGAACAAACGAATTACTTCGAGTTCACTTGCTTCGCCCATGCCATCAATTGATTTTTCCAACCATGCGTATGCTTTCTTTTTCAAAGGATCATTTTTCACAAAGTTGATATAATCCATACCTTTGAGACCAAGAATCCATGGAGTAGGGTAGCGCTCGTCTTTTCCAAAGTATTTGATACGATTGTCGTACATTCCCATCAGTTTGTCGAAAACTTTTTGATGAGTAGCATCGTCTTTTGCCTGAGAAATCTCCCAATGAAGAATTTCGCGTCCGCGACTGTAGATGGCACGGTTAGCACCGGGACATTCCTCGTAAGCTTTTGTCCATGGGCCAAGTGCATCGGCATATTGTTTATTTTTAGCCGATTCGTTGAATAAACTAATGTTTACCAAACATTCTTCGGTAGCCACAGGAGCTTCCTCAACTGTTTCCGGTACATCATTTTCAGGAGTCGAAACGACTTCTGTTTCTGCGTTTTTGCTTTTCTTGTCTTTCTTGCCTGGTTTCTGCGCGTAGCAGTTGGTAAACATTACCAGGCTTAAAAGAATTACGATTAAGTTTCTAGTTTTCATATTCTCTTATTAATTATTTGTTTTTTGTTTTTTACAATTTGCGTTTAAAGAACCACAATTCGTTGAAAGCAGCATTGAGAGTAAATTTAAAATAATCTTCGCGTAAATTACCGGCATTACCTGTTTTTCCATATTCGAATGCAGCATTCACAACAGTACTGCTATTCTTCAATGGCAATCCAAATCCAAAAGTTATGCCAAAGTTTTTGGGTTGCTGAATTCCACCTATTTTGTAATACGGATCGCTCAGGTTTAAACCGGCTCTGTAATAAATCTTTTCATAATAATAACGTCCGCGTGCGTTAGGTTGGTATTCGGCACCGAAAGAAATTTTTGATTGATTGTTTAATGTGTCGCGAACGCCCATATACACAGCATCGCCCCATTTGGTAAGGCTGTAGTCTGTTGCCAGTGTAAGTCTGTTGTCGAATGTGTACGATAAGCCGGCGCCCATCATTTCGGGCATTTCGAAACTTGAATGTACATTTTCGTAAGGAGTAAGCTCGGTTAGTACACTTCCGGTAGCTTCAGAATAGTTTGCACTGAGACTCACTTTGGGTTCGTAAATTAAACCTAAAGTGACGTGATGTTTTTTTGCAAAGGTGTTGTAAAACTGCGCTCCGTAGCGAAAACGAAAACTGTTTACCGTTATCGAGTCGCTTTGTGCCGATCCATATAAATTTGAATCGCTGAATCGTAATTCTCTGGAATTTACTGCGCTCCCAAACATGTAATATGCATTGGCTCCCAGTGAAATATGATTGAAAAATTCGATTGAAAGACCTGCATACACCTGACTGATACCTCCGCTTCCGGCATATGTGCGTGTAGTGGTGATGGTGTCGGGATATTCGGACAATGGAAGAATTCCGGTGTTGTAAAAATTATATCCTGAAAATGAGAAAGGAAGCATCCCTGCACTGAAACCCACATTTTTCATTAATGGAAATTGCATGTTCAGATAATCGAGATTGCCATTGAAGCTTGTTCTTGAACCTTCCGGGCTGCTGAATCGTGATAGCAGAGTGCTAACGCCGAGGTCGAACATAAAGGTGGTGCTGTCCACCGAACTGTACGAGGCGGGATTCATGGTGTTTATACCCGTTTTCGAGCGTAATCCGAGTGCCACACCTCCCATGGCTTTTTGCTCCCCTGAGTATGTTCCCGGAATTTCGCCGAATCCATATCGGGTGTAGGGCGAATTCGTATTGTTTTGTGCGATACCGAAAATGCTAATGGCTGCAAATGAAACAGTCAGGAGAAAACTTTTATTTCTGAACATTGAATAGGAGTATGCGGTTTAGCCCGATTAATACTAAATTTTTTTCTGCAAAGATGGCACTTTTTAGTTTTCCGTCAAAGTAAAATGTGCTACCGCCTGTTAAAAATGCTGAAAGTTCAGGATATTTAATTTTTAAGGCGTCGATGTAACCATTTATTTCGAAAATAATGCCATTTAAAACACCATTTAATATGGCAGATTCTGTGTTTTTGCCTAATAGTGAAAATTCTGTTTTAGCTTCGACCCACGGAAGTTTTCCGGTGAATAAATGTAAAGATTTGAGTCTTAACTCAATTCCCGGTGCAATATTCCCTCCGTGATAATAACCATTACTGTCGATAAAGTCATATGTGATGGCTGTGCCGGCATCAATCACAAGCAGATTTGACTGTGGTTTCAAATATGCAGCTCCGGCCACTGCGGCTATTCTGTCCTTGCCGAGTGTCTTGGGAGTGTTGTAACCCATTGCAAAGGGCAGCGGGGTTTCGTGATTCAGAATAATTAAATTTACATTCCGGTTTTCGAAAAGCTGTTTTATATCGTCGCCTGAGTTGGTAACACTCGAAATAATGACTGATTCGATTGTGAATTTATCCGGGATGGCATCAAGCGACTCCTGTGTAAATCTGTCGAATCTGAAAGTATCAAGCAAATCGTCTCCTGAGAAAATTCCTGCTTTCACACTGGAATTTCCCTGGTCGATGCACAATTGCACTTTTTGTTCCGGAACTCCGCTTTGATTCATCACAATTTGTTATAAGACAGAATTCTCTGCTTTGTCAGAGAATCATTTTTTCGATAGGAATTACCAAAATGCCTTCAGCACCCAATGATTTGAGTTTTCCAATTACTTCCCAGAAGCCTTTTTCATCAATTACTGCATGGAGAGAGTTCCAGCCTTCTTTAGCCAGGGGCATAATGGTCGGACTTTTCATGCCGGGCAGTACTTCAATGATTTTCTCGATATTTTCAGTCGGCACATTCATTAAAACGTATTTTTTGTCTTCGGCCACCTGAACTGATTCGATGCGGAACAAGAGTTCTTCGAGAATCTGAAGCTTTTCGGCCGAAAGATTTGGATGCTGAATCAGCAGTGCTTCCGACTTCATAATGACTTCAACTTCTTTCAGATGATTGGTCACCAAAGTGCTTCCAGAGCTTACAATATCGAAAATTGCATCGGAAAGTCCAATTCCCGGAGCAATTTCAACCGAACCTGTTATGACGTGAATGTCGGCCTTTACATTGTTCTCAGCCAGAAAATCTTTCAGAATTTCAGGATATGAAGTGGCTATCACCTTGTTGTTGAACCATGAAATGCCTTTGTATTCCATTTCTTTTGGAATAGCCAGTGATAGTCGACATTTGCTAAAGCCTAAACGTCGGGTAATCTGAACGTTTTTCTTTTTTTCTGCAAATTCATTTTCTCCAACAATGCCAATGTCGGCAACGCCATCGGCTACTGATTGTGGGATATCATCGTCGCGTAAAAAGAGTACTTCGATTGGAAAATTACGCGCAGGCAAAAGCAATAATCTTTTTCCTGATTCAAGTTTAATGCCCGACTCGGTAAGGAGCGACATTGTTTCTTCGTATAAACGTCCTTTGGCTTGTACAGCTATTCTAAGCATAATTGTTCAGTTTTGTTTTGAGGCTCGCAAAGTTACAAAAAAAGCTTTGATTGTCAATGTGGCACAATAAAAAAGTCCGCTACAAAATGTAACGGACTTTTAGCTCTGCTGTTGCCAGCTATGAGCAATAAAAATTACTGAGCTACAGCAGTAGTGTCAGCAACGCTGTCAGTAGCAACTGAGTCAACTACAACTTCTTCTACAACAGCAACTGAATCTTCAGTAGTAGCAGCTTCTTCAGTAGCTTTAGGAGCGCAGGCACCAAATACCATTGCTACAGCAAAAAATAAAAATACTTTTTTCATTTCGTTTGTTTCTTTTTAAAATTAAACATGTTCATTTTGCAATTCAAAATCGATGCAAAATTACTACTTTTTTTGAAACTGCATTAGTAATTATCGTTTTTTTTTAATTTTTTTTTGCGTAGAGTGTGTTTTTCGCATTTATTGGGGCAAAAAATCAGTAAAAACCTCAGTAGGCTGGCGTTTTTGTAGTTCAAAGGCGTGTAAAGCAGCTTCTATTTTCTGTCGGAATATAACTAAAGGGCACAAAAAAACCTGATTGATCACTCAATCAGGTTTTACAGTTCGTAATTAATTACGTTTGCTTATTACTGAGCAACTACTGTAGAATCAACAACTGTAGAATCAACAACTGCTGAGTCAACTACAACTTCTTCAACAACTACTGCTGAATCTTCAGCAACTGTAGTTTCTTCTGTAGCTTTAGGACCGCAAGATGCGAAAATAGCTGCAACAGCAAAGAACAAAAATACTTTTTTCATTTCGTTTAAACCTTTTAAAAATTTAACATGTTTTATTTTGCAATTCAAAATCGCTGCAAAATTACATCAAATTTTGAGACTACGTTTATGTTTAGTCGATTTTTTTTATATTTTTTTTCAGGAGAATGCAAGGTCTTATTTATCTTGCTGTTTGTCAGTGTTTAATGGTTCCTGAAAGCCTGCTGAATAAAGATATCTTTTGATGCTTTTTTTAGGTGTTTTTTCAAATTCGTGGGGGTATAGCTGTACTTTGGCAACCGATTCGTACGATGCCACCATTGCATTTAGTTGTTTTCGGTTCTCTTCCATTACCGCTTCGAGCTGTTTTTGGTCGAGATGTTCAGCATCCACCGCTTCGTAATCGGGGCAAACCAGCGCAATTAATCGTCCGTTGCTTTCAATCACGAGGCTTTCCATTACGTATGGCATATTGTTGAGTCGGGCTTCAATTTCTTCGGGGAAGATGTTTTGTCCGCTGGCACCCAAAATCATTGTTTTGTTACGTCCGCGAATGAAAATATTTCCATCTGCATCCACAGTGCCAAGATCGCCGGTATGCAACCAACCGTCTTTGTCGAGAATGGCATCAGTGGCTTCCTGGTTTTTGTAATATCCGTTCATTACATTTTCGCCACGCACACAAATTTCACCCACACCTGTTTCAGCATCCGCATCAATTATTTTTACCTGCATAATGTCGAGCACTTTACCTGCCGATTTCGGAATAAAATCGTTGGTATTCGAGTAACTGATGAGCGGAGCACACTCAGTCATACCATATCCAATGGTGAACGGGAATTTAATTTTGTGGAAAAATTCTTCTACTTCGGCATTCATTGGAGCGCCACCCACCACAATTTCGGAAAACTCACCACCAAAAGCATCTACCAGTTTTTTGCGGATTTGTGCAAGCACGCGCTGATCGAGCAGTGGAATGCTTAGTACCCAACGCATCGATGGTTTGGCAAGCATGGGTTGAATTTGCTTTTTGTATATCTTTTCAATAATCAGTGGCACGCAGAAAATTACGCTTGGTTTAACCTCGGCAAATGCTTTCAGCAGAATTTTCGGTGAAGGTGTTTTGCCAATAAAATGAATGTGACTTCCGGAACAGGTAGGTGTCAGAAAGTCGAAAGCACAACCATACGCATGTGCTAATGGCAGGAATGAAACAATGCGATAGCCGGGGCCAACCAGTTTGGTGCGAAATCCGAAAGTGATGTTGCCGGCAAGGGCGTTTCCGCTGGTCATTACGCCTTTGCTGAAGCCTGTAGTGCCCGATGTGTAGTTGATGGATACAATTTCGCTGTTAGGCTTGTCGATATAACGCACATTATCGCGATGAAATCCATGTGGATATTTGGCATGAAACAGACTGTTGATATAATCGGGTTGCAGATATTTAACTACTAATTGTTCGTGGATTTCGTTTTCGGCCAGTTCGGGACGCTCCTCTTTGTTGAGCAAAGTGATACAGTTGAAATTGGTCAGCGAAAAAACGGCCTTCACGGTGGTTAGCTTTTCTTCTTCGAGATTTTCCCAGATATTGTCGCCGGTAAATAGTAGCAATGATTCGGAATGATTGGTAATGTGATGCACATCGTTCGGATTAAAATCCTGCAAAATAGGTACAATGATAGCTCCGTAGGTTACAGTGGCCAGATAGGTAACTGCCCAGTTGGCATTGTTACGGCCAATAAGTGCTACCTTGTCGTTGGGTTTCAGTTTGCACTGATCGAAAAGGATATGCAACTTGGCTACACGTTTTGCCACATCGGCATAGGTGAGTGTAATGTCGTCGCCGTAATCGCTGAATGCCGGCAAATCCCAGTTTTTTCTGAACGAATCTTCGAAAAGTCGAATAAAGTTTTCCTGAATCATATGTCCTTTTTGCTTATTTGGCTGAAAATTTTGAAAAATCAACCCGCAAATATAGTAAAAACTTACACATTTGGAGATGATTTGTGCATATAATTTGTCATCTGATTTAATAATTTAATGATTTTTGGTAATTTCAAAAAAGATGCCTGTAAGTTACAACTGTGCAGAGTATTGTGGCTTAAATATTTGTTCGTGTGAATGGCTGATGATTGTTGAATTGACTTTTGCAATATCTTGCGGGCGTACATTTTCACAAATGTTGATTCGAAATTTCATAATATAATGTACACAGGTGCGAATCTATTCAATAATTAGAAAAAATAATTTGCAAAAAATCTGTATCTTTGTGGCTTGTTTCAAAAAAGGTGAATATTAAGCTATAAGACAATATATATGAATATCTCTTACAACTGGCTAAAGCAATACATCAATGTGGATGTGGAGCCTGTAGAATTAGGAAAAGCACTGACTTCGATAGGTCTTGAAGTAGGTGGAGTAGAAGAAGTTCAGACTGTAAAAGGTGGACTCGAAGGTTTGGTGATTGGAAAAGTGCTGACTTGCGCCGATCACGAAAACTCGGACCATTTGCATGTTACTACTGTAGATGTTGGTTCCGGAGAGCCTTTGCAAATTGTTTGTGGTGCGCCTAATGTGGCTGCCGGACAAAAAGTAGTAGTGGCTACTGTAGGTACAAAATTGTATTCAGGCGAGGAGTCGTTCACTATTAAACGCTCGAAAATTCGTGGCGTGGAGTCGATGGGAATGATTTGTGCTGAGGATGAAATTGGTATCGGAACTTCGCATGCAGGTATTATTGTATTGCCCGAAGATGTACAGGTGGGTATGTTGGCCAAAGATTATTATGGCATTAAAAGCGATTATCTGATTGAAGTAGATATTACACCCAACAGAGTAGATGCGGCTTCGCATTTTGGTGTGGCGCGCGACCTGGCAGCTTATTTTGCACTTAAAAATCCCGAAATAAAACTAACCCGTCCGGCTGTGGATGCTTTTGCAGTTGAAAATACAGCTCTGAGCATTCCGGTAACTGTTGAAAATCCTGAAGCTTGTCCGCGTTATTCGGCTGTGACTATCTCAGGTGTAAAGGTAACCGAATCGCCTGATTGGTTGAAAAATGCTTTGCTGACCATTGGGCTGCGTCCAATTAACAATATTGTGGACGTGACTAATTTCGTATTGCACGAACTTGGTCAGCCACTTCATGCTTTCGATGCCGATAAAATTGCCGGTGGCGAAGTACGCGTGAAATGTATGCCCGAAGGAACAACATTTGTGACACTCGATGGCGTGGAGCGCAAACTGAATGCTGCCGATTTGATGATTTGCGATGCTGAAAAGCCAATGTGTATTGGTGGTGTTTTTGGTGGATTAAGCTCTGGTGTGACTGAAACTACTCAGAATGTGTTTTTGGAAAGCGCTTATTTCCACCCTGTTTCTATTCGCAAAACGGCTCGTCGTCATGGTTTGAATACCGATGCCTCGTTCCGTTACGAGCGAGGTTGCGATCCTACAAATACTATTTATGTGCTTAAACGTTGTGCGCTTCTCATACAGGAAGTAGCCGGTGGCGTTATTTCGAGCGAAGTGGTCGATGTGTATCCGCAGGAAGTAAAACCTTTCGAAGTAAGCGTGACTGTTGAGAAAATTCATTCGCTGATTGGTAAAGAAATTGGCCGCGAAAATATTGAAACCATTCTGAATGCGCTCGAAATGAAAATTGTAGAGCGTACTGAAACCGGTTATCTGCTTCATGTGCCTGTGTATCGTGTGGATGTGCAGCGCGATGTGGATGTAATTGAGGATATTCTGCGTATTTATGGATATAACAATGTGGAAATTGGCGAAAATCTGGTTTCTACTCTTAGTTACAGCTCTCGTCCTGATAGTCATAAACTTCAGAATCTGATTGCAGAGCAACTTACAGCTCAGGGTTTCAACGAGATTTTGAACAATTCGCTGACCAAAGGTGGTTATTATGCCGGTTTAACTTCGTTTCCCGAAGCCAACTGCGTAAAAATTATCAATGCCCTGAGCAACGATTTGAACGTAATGCGTCAGACTCTGCTTTTTGGCGGACTTGAAAATATTCAACGTAATATTAATCGTAAAAATGCCGATCTGAAATTCTATGAATTTGGCAATTGCTACTATTATAATACCGACAAAAAGAAAGAAGGCGAGGTACTTGCGGCATATTCCGAAGATTTCCATTTGGGAATGTGGCTCACAGGCGATAAGTTTGGTCAGTCGTGGTCGGTTGCACAGCAAAAAACAAGCGTGTTCGAACTGAAAGCTTATATCGAAAATATCTTCCGTCGTTTGGGCGTGAACCTTCGCAAACTGGTGATTGGCGAATTTTCAGACGATCTTCTTTCCGAAGCGCTTACAGTTTACAGTCCCCGCGGATATAAATTAGCTGTGTTTGGTATGGTGCACCCGAAAATCCGTAAAATGCTCGATATTGATCAGGAGGTGTTTTTTGCTGACCTGAACTGGAATGCATTGATGACAGAAATTGCGAAACACAAAGTGCAGTACAGCGAAATTTCGAAATATCCTGAAGTAAAACGCGACTTTGCGCTGTTGATTGACAAGCAGGTGACTTTTGCTGAAATAGAGAAAATAGCATTTGACACCGAGCGTAAATTGCTGAAAAAGGTAACGCTTTTCGATGTGTACGAAGGCAAAAATCTTCCCGAAGGTAAAAAATCGTATGCGGTGAATTTTGTTCTTCAGGATGAAACCAAAACGCTTACCGATAGTCAGATTGACGCAATAATGAAGAAAATGCTTGCCAATTTCGAAGCGAAACTTGGTGCTGCATTAAGATAATTGAAATAAACAACATTTCAGACAAAAAGCAGACAGAAGGTATCGTAATATACATTTTGTTTGCTTTTTGCAAATTATTGAATGTTTGATTCTGCCATATTATTTTGCAAATTAAATTATAAACACATGAAACACCCATGACCCAAATTAAAATTCAGGACACACAAAGGGATGTTTAATAGTTCAACAAAAACTTAATGTGCCCGATTAATTCCCCCTTTAGGGGGTTAGGGGGCAGATATATAAAATTATAAACATATGAAACACCCATGACCCAAATTAAAATTTAGGACACACAAAGGGATGTTTAATAGTTCAACAAAAACTTAATGTGCCCGAGTAATTCCCCCTTTAGGGGGTTAGGGGGCAGATATATAAAATTATAAACATATGAAACACCCATGACCCAAATTAAAATTTAGGACACACAAAGGGATGTTTAATAGTTCAACAAAAACTAAATGTGCCCGAGTAATTCCCCCTTTAGGGGGTTAGGGGGCAGATATATAAAATTATAAACACATGAAATCACCCATAACCCAATTACTGCATACCGAATATACAAAACCCGATGCTTACAATGCATTAAGTATGCCTGTGTACAATTCTGCTGCTTACGAGTTCGACTCTGCCGAGCAAATGGAGCTTGCATTTACAGGTAAAACCGCCGATTTTGCATATTCGCGCATCAGTAACCCTACGGTTCAGTATTTCGAGGACAGGGTGAAAACGATTACCGGTGCTGCGTCGGTTACTGCCCTCAATTCGGGTATGGCAGCCATTTCGAACGCTATTATTTCAATAGCCAAAAGTGGCAGCAATATCGTGACTTCGCGACATTTATTTGGAAATACATATTCGTTTTTTGCCTCCACAATGGCAGCTTTTGGTGTGGAAACACGTTTTTGTGATTTGACGAATACTGAAGAAACCGAAGCACAGATTGACGAAAATACCTGTGCGCTGTTTTTAGAGATAATCACAAATCCGCAAATGGAAGTGGCTGATTTGACTGCACTTTCAGCTATTTGTAAAGCTAAAAATATTCCATTTATTGCTGATACTACCATAATTCCGTTTACAGTTTTTAAAGCAAAGGATTTTGGGATTGATATCGAACTGGTGTCGAGTACAAAATACATTTCAGGTGGGGCAACTTCGTTGGGAGGTGTGATTGTTGATTATGGTACATTCAACTGGCTTTCGTCGCCAAAATTGCATGTGTTGGCCAAAGACTTTGGCAATATGGCATTTACGGTAAAGCTCAAAAAGGAAATTCACCGAAATCTGGGTGCTTATATGACTCCTCAGGTGGCTTATATGCAGACACTTGGTCTCGAAACTATGGATTTGCGTTACGAAAAGGCCACCAATAGCTGCTTTGAGTTGGCTACAAAACTTTCCGGATTAGCTCAGATAAGTTCGGTAAATTATAACGGACTTGCCGGCAATAAGTTTCATCAGTTGGCGGTTTCGCAGTTTGGAGCTAAGCCCGGCGCTATGTTTACCTTCAATCTTGGTTCGCGCGAAGCCTGTTTTGCTTTCCTCAATAAACTGAAACTCATTAAACGAGCCACCAATCTTTTTGATAATAAAACGCTGGCTATTCATCCGGCTTCCACCATTTATGGAAATTACACAGCCGAAATGCGCAAAGCTATGAGTGTATCTGATTGTACTATACGCATTTCGGTTGGGTTGGAAGATACTGCTGATTTGTTCGAAGACTTCGTACAGGCTTTATAGTTTCCTATCGGTATTCTTCGCTGCCATCTCCGTATTTGGCAAAACGTCCGGTATTTCGGTCGTGTGTTTCATCGTGTGTGCGCCATGGCCAGCCACCAAACTCAGTTTCGCGGTAATCGCGGAAAGCCTGATGAATTTCGGCTTCGGTATTCATAACAAAAGGTCCGTAGCTCACCACAGGCTCGTTGATAGGTTCGCCTTCGAGCAATAAAAAGTAGCTTTCGCTATTGCCGTTTTGAATCAGTATATTGCTTTGTCCGTCGAGTTTAGCTCCCTGTCGTGCCTTTAGTTCGTGTCCGTCAATATCAATGTTGTTTTCTCCTTTATAAAAATAGATATTTCGCGATAATGTAGGCGAAACAGCCGGTAACCCGAATGTGGCGCCTGCTTCCATTTTGAAAAGGGCAATCAGTACATTGTTTTGTTTCTCGGCAGCCCACGAATCGGCAGGAGCGGGGAGACCCTCGTGTTCGTTTATCTTTCCGCTTATGAGTTTTATTTCCGTAAGACGCCCTTGTTGATCAGCCAATTTGAGCACCGGAATGTCTTCGTTCCACAGCATTTTATAACCCGGTTCGGCAAATTTATTGCGTGCAGGCAGGTTGAGCCAAATCTGAAACAGTTGCAAAATGTTCTTTTTGTCGGTGTGAATGAGCGGAAACATTTCGTTGTGCTGACAACCTGCTCCGGCAGTCATCCATTGCACATCGCCATTTCCGTAGCGTCCTTCATTTCCTTTCGAGTCGAAATGGTCAATCAGTCCTTCGAGCACTATGGTCACAGTTTCGAAACCACGATGCGGATGCGAAGGAAAACCGGGAACTGTTTCGCCATGATACATACTGAAACCATCTTTTCCCGAAAAGTCGCTGCCGATGTTACGGCCTTTTAGTGATACCGAAGGAGCCATTTTTTCGTTTCCCGGAGGGTAAATGTCGTAATGATGTGCGCAAAACAGAAACGGATTTTCCATTGGCCACTGACTTCCCAGCTGATAGGTTCTTTTTATTTTTGAAGTTTGCATAATAGTTATGTTTTGGAGATTGATTTTTTATAGTTTGAACTTGTATAGATTTGTTTTTTTTGACACAATAGCTCAGATAGAAATTTCAACAGAATAGTACTTCGACCACAGTAGCTAAAAATGAAGTCATCCTGACTTTTTATAATACAATTTCGCTCCTAACGGAGCTCTGAAAACACTCTACAATCAATAACTCTACCATAATGTCGCTTCTCCGAAGCTAAGAAATTGCTCCGTTAGGAGCATAATTATGGTAGTTATTATTAATCCTTTGTGCAAAATAGCTCCGTAGGAGCGACATTATAAAAAGTCAAGACGAGTTCAATATCATTTGATATTTTTGAAGTTTGTAATGTTTTATACAATCTGTCAGGCTTAATTGTTTGCCGGAATGTGGATATTTAGACAATTTTAAGTTGAAATAAAAAAACCGGAAGTTTCACAACTTCCGGCCGTTTTGAAAAAACACGTGTTTGTTAAGGTTATATCAGGGTTTCCATTTGTTTACAATTCCGATAAACTGAGTTCTGTATCCATGTGGATCGAAAGTTTTTGCATTTTCGGCAAAATTCAGAATCATGGTCTTGTCGGCTGTGCCTTTAAATTCTGATTCTCTCAGTATTAGTCCGAAAGCACTGAGTGAAATGACAAAGCGCATATTTTCCGATGCCAACACTGCTGCGACAGGATTTCCGGCGACAGTGTGCTGAATCAGTCGACTTGCAGTTTCTGACGGCTTTTTGTAGCGGAAATCGAACTGAGCATAAGCATCAGCCGTTTTGTTGGGCGATAATTCCAGTTCGTACAGCGCTGTGATGGTTTGTCCTGCTCCAATTTCACCCGCATCGGTTGAGTCGTTTTCGAAATCTTCCTGATTAAGCGAGCGGTTTTCGTAACCAATTAGTCTGTATTTGAGTACTTTGTCGGGATTGAAGGTGATTTGAATTTTAGAATCTTTGGCTACAGTGTAGAATTTCGATTTTTCATTTACAAATACTTTCATCAATTCGTCGGCACTGTCGATATATTCGTAATTACCATTGCCCTTGTTGGCAATTTGTTCCATCATATTGTCGTTCAGATTACCTGTGCCCACTCCGAGAGTCGTCAGGTAAATGCCTCCGTCACGTTTTTCTTCCACTAATTTTACCAACTCGTCGGTAGAGGAAGGCCCCACGTTAAAGTCACCATCCGAACCGATAATGATGCGGTTGTTACCTCCGGGGATAAGGTTTTTTTCAGCAATTTCATATGCAGTCAGAATCCCTTTTGCACCTGCAGTGGAGCCTCCGGCACCAAGTTTATCGATGGCATTTTTAATCTTTGTTTTTTCGTCGCCATAAGTCGATTCAAGTAAAACAGAGGCTTCGCCTGCATAGGTCACAATGGCAACACGGTCGCGATCGCGCATCTGGTCGACCATCAATTTAAAGCCCGACTTCAGGACAGGAAGTTTTTCGGGGCTTTCCATCGAACCCGAAACATCAATCAGAAACACAAAATTCGAATTTGGTAATTCGGATTCAGGAATGGATTTACCTTTCATGCCCACTCTTAATAAATGGTGCGAAGTATTCCACGGACATTCCGAAATTTCAGAATTGAGCGCCACGTTTTCATCTCCTGTGGGGTTGGCGTAGTCGAAAGTAAAATAGTTGAGAAATTCCTCGATTCGCACTGCTGCTTTCGGAGGTTGTTGTCCCAGATGCATAAAACGGCGCATATTGGCATAAGAGCCACCATCGGCATCGACCGAAAATGTGGAAACCGGATGCTCGGCTGTGGTAATAAACTGATTCTCGGTGTATTCTTTGTAATTTTCACCCGTTGGGTTCTCAGACATTTCCTTGTCGGGGTAATAACTGTAATAACTGTCGTAAAAACTGTTTTCACATGCAGTGAATATAAACACAAATAGCGCAGGGGCTAATAAACGAAGCTTTTGTTTCATAATTTCTGATTTTATAGATTGATTAGATATTGAGTTCTGTTGTGATTGATGCAATTGTCTTTTTTTTCGTTGCAGCGGATTTTTATTTTATACAAAATATTTTGTTTAATAACACGTATTAGTAAGAGACTATTACTAATGATAGTAATGAGCTACCACTATTACAGGTCGCAGTCTGTTATTGACAGGGCTGATATTATTCAAGCCCAAAAGCTGTCAGGTTTGATTTTAAAACCATATTTTGTACCTTTGTGAATTGTGTGAAAAACTTTTATTCAAAGAATATGTTTTTAATCCCAAAGTATATGAAGAAACTAACATTTGCATTTATGACAACAGCTTTAATGGCTTGCGGTGGTGCTAAGGACAGTAGCCCGACAGTCGAAAATTTTAATTATCAGGTTGATAAGTTTGCCGATGTGGAGATATTGCGCTATCGGGTTCCCGATTTTGAGCAACTCACACTGAAACAGAAGGAAATGATTTATTATTTGACGCAGGCAGCGCTCGAAGGTCGCGATATTCTGTACGATCAGAATCATAAAAATAATCTGACTATTCGTCGTACGCTCGAAGCGGTTTACGAGAACTACAAAGGTGATCGAAATTCGGAAGAGTTTGCAGCCCTCACTACTTATCTGAAACAGGTTTGGATGGGTAATGGCATTCATCATCATTATTCCGAAGAGAAATTTACGCCGGCTTTTTCGAAGGCATTTTTTGAAACTGCCGTAACTCAAACCGATGCAAAGCTTTTGCCTTTGTCCGAAAATGAGAGTCCTGCTCAACTTGCTGCACGCCTGTCGCCCATTATTTTCGACCCGACACTTTTTCCGAAACGTACTAATCAGGAGCCGGGTGTGGATTTGATTCTGACTTCGGCTAATAATTATTACGAGGGAGTAACGCAGGCCGAAGTGGAAAATTTCTATGCCAAAATGAAAGATCCGAACGATAATACGCCAGTTTCGTATGGATTGAACTCAAAATTAGTAAAGGAAAACGGAAAGTTGGTTGAGAAAACCTATAAAGTGGGTGGCATGTATAGTGCTGCGCTCGAACGTATTGTGGGATGGCTCGAAAAAGCTGCTGCCGTTGCCGAAAACGACAAACAACGTGAGGTAATTGAAACACTGATTGCGTTTAACCGCAATGGCGATTTGAAAACTTTCGACGAATACGCTATCAAATGGGTGCAGGACGTGGAGTCGCAGATTGACTTTATAAACGGATTTACCGAGACTTATGGCGATCCGCTGGGAATGAAAGCCAGCTGGGAATCGCTTATTAATTTCAAAAACATTGAAGCTACCAAACGTACGCAGATTATCAGCGATAATGCGCAATGGTTTGAAGACAATTCTCCCATAAATCCTGAGTTTAAAAAGGAAAAAGTGAAAGGTGTATCGGCTAAAGTAATCACAGCAGCCATGCTTGGCGGCGATTGCTATCCTTCGACACCGATTGGAGTGAATCTGCCCAATTCCAACTGGATTCGTCGCGATTATGGTTCAAAATCGGTGACTATCGAAAATATCACTGAAGCTTACGATCAGGCTTCGCTCGGCAGTGGTTTTGCCGAAGAATTTATGTGGAGTCAGGTTGAACTTGAGCGTGCTAAAAAATATGGTTCGCTTACCAATAATCTGCACACCGACCTGCACGAATGTCTGGGTCATGGTTCGGGAAAACTGCTTCCGGGAGTTGATCCGGATGCTTTACGTGCTTATGGTTCGCCGGTGGAAGAAGCCCGTGCCGATTTGTTCGGATTGTATTATATGGGCGATAAAAAAGCGGTTGAGCTGGGGCTTTTACCCGATGCTGAGGCTTATAAAGCGGCCTATTATCAATATATTATGAATGGTTTGATGACGCAACTCACCCGTATACAGCCCGGAAAGAATATTGAACAGGCGCATATGCGTAATCGTCAGCTTATTGCTTCGTGGGTTTACGAAAAGGGAAAAGCCGACAAGGTTGTAGAGCTTGAAAAGCGTGATGGCGAAACATTCGTGGTTGTGAACGATTACGAAAAATTGCGTGGGTTGTTCGGAGAATTGCTTAGTGAAATTCAACGTATTAAGTCGACGGGCGATTACGAAGCTGCCAAAACCATGGTTGAAACTTATGCAGTAAAAGTAAATCAGGAAATACACACCGAAGTGCTCGACAGATATAAAAAACTGAATCTGGCACCTTATCGTGGTTTTGTAAATCCGGTTTACACTTTGGTTACTGATAAAAACGGAAAAGTAACAGATGTGAAAATTTCGTACGACGAGAATTATCTTGATCAGAATTTACGTTATTCCAAAGAATATTCGGTGCTGCCAAATTATAATTAAAAGCAGAGTTTGTACAAATAAAAAGGGGAAAACCGCATTGAGTGGTTTTCCCCTTTTGTTTTCCCCGAAGTGGAACTTGTTATTTTACAGTTAACTTATGAATTGTGTTTTCTACTTCCACAATGTAAATTCCCGGATTTAGTTTCGATTCAGAGGCTACTGCAACTCCGTTCAGCATAAATACACGTGGTTTTGCTTCGCTGCCTTTAATTCTGAGATATCCGTTTTACTTATTTTTTCTTTTTTTCTTCTTTTTTCTGGGCAGCTTTTTTCTTTTTCTCTTTTTCCTTCTTTACTTTTTCTGCCAATCTGCTTTCTTTGGCTTTCAATTTGGCTTCGCGGGCAAGTTTTTTAGCAGCTTTTCGTTCTTCGAGTACCTTTTTCAGATATTCGATGTAGGGTTCGATATATCTTTTTTTCTTAGTTTCGAGCAAATCGGCCATTGTAACCATAATACCGGTTTCGTACACAGAACCGAAATCGTGATCGGGAATACTTCCAAACATACGCATCGTATCACTTAAACCGATGTATGCGTTGAATAACGGAGGAATGGTTTCTTCTTCAGCGCGGACTGCCTTTTGAAGTGCTTTGTAATCTTCCGACGAGTTTTTGCCTGAGAACAGTTTTTTTGCTTTTTTGATAGTTTCGGTGCTAACTTCAACCGGTTGTTTCGGACGAATCAGTTTGTCCGGATCAGGAAAATATCTGAACATATATTCGTAAATCAACTCACGGGCTGTGGTTGGATAACTATTGTATATCGTGACTTTTCCGATAAAATATCTGGCATTTTTGACTGAGTGAATCAGTGCTCCCAAACCATCCCAAAGGTTGTCGAGTGCGAAAAGGCTTTTCATTCCCATTTTTGATGTTTGATAATCGGGTTGTACGAATGCACGTCCGAGTTCAATGGTGTATGGCATAAATTCTTTCACGAATTTTTCGCTGAAAGTAAATAAATGCGACATGACAAACTTTGGTTGACCATTTTCGTATAATTCCACCTCGGTGCCGGGCAGAAAACGATATCCACCAATAATTTCCTCTGCTTGCGGATCCCATACAATAAGCTGACGATATGGTTTTTCCATATAATCGTACTTATCAGTATCAATTTCTTCGCCTGTTCCACTACCGCCTGAACGAAACGACAATTCGCGTAAACGCCCGATTTCGAGCATTACGTTGGGCGAATCATGTGCTGTGATTATGTAAATTTCGTTATGAGCTTTGTTAGTGGGTCGTAAAAATTTTTCAGGACTCAGTTCTTTTTTTAATACCTCTCTGTCAATGCGGGCAATAATTGGTTTCATTGATCAATCAAAATGTTAGTAATTTTTTTTCAACTATTTGCTCGACAAAAGTAGTGTTTTTTTGAGTTTAAAGAACCTTCTAATGCTCAAAAAATGGCCAACAGTCTACAAATTGTCATTTTTTATTTAGTTGAATACCTATAATTGCTCACAACTTGTCAAAGTGTGTAGATAATTGTCTGTTGTATGTTGTCATTTTGTTAACCTGATTCAATAATATGACCTGATAATATTTACAAATCTCATTTTTTTTACTTTTTAAATCAATCTCTCCACTGTTTTTATGGAAAAAATTGCGATTTTTGTACTATCTTCTAATATCTATTTAATTAATTTGTAAAATACAGGATATGAAAAAGTTGATTTTTATTTCGTTGTGCTTAATAATGCTGCCCGTATATGCTGCAAAACCGGTGACCGATTATATCGATTGGGCCCGAAAAATTGCAAATTCAGAGATGAAACGCAATCCGGAATTGTGGATGGGCGACTTTGTGACTGAGCCTAAATGGAATTACACGCACGGTTTGATGGCTGCATCGTATATTAAACTGTTTTATCAGACTTCAGATACGGCTTATTACAGATATGTAAAGACTTTTGCTGACCAGTTTATATCAGCTTCGGGCGAAATTAAAACATATCATCCTGATGAATATAATATTGATAAGTTGAACGGAGGAAATTTTCTGTTCGATATGTTTACCATTACTCAGGATCCGAAATATGTGGCGGCTATTCGCTTGCTGCGTTCGCAGCTTTATACGCATCCGCGGGTTGAGGAGCGTGCTTTCTGGCATAAGAAAGTATATCCTCATCAGGTTTGGCTCGATGGCTTGTATATGGGTGCACCTTTTTACACACGTTTTGCTGCCATTTTCGATCAGCCTTTCGAAGTTTTCGACGATGTGATCACGCAGTTTCGTGTGGCCGATAAACATACTTTCGATCCGAAAACAGGTCTTAATTATCACGGCTGGGACGAAAGTCGTCTTGAACGATGGGCCAATAAGACTACCGGGCAATCACCTAATTTCTGGAGCAGAAGTATTGGCTGGTATATGATGGCTGTTGTGGATGTGCTCGAATATCTTCCGGTAAATCATCCCGACAGATCATATCTGATTAAAATACTGAACAGACTTTCGGCTTCTGTAGTTAAATATCAGGACAGAAAAACAGGAATGTGGTGGCAGGTTACCAATATGCCCCGCAAAAGTGGAAATTATCTGGAATCGTCGGGTACTGCAATGTTTTCGTATGCGCTTACCAAAGGAGTGAACAATGGTTATCTGCCTGCCAAAAAATTCAGAAAACCCGCTATAAAAGCTTTCGATGGATTGATAAAACACAGCATGGTGATGAATGCCGATAGCACTTACTCAATAACCAAAGCCTGTAGTGTGGCCGGTTTGGGCGGAAATCCTTATCGCGATGGTAGTTATCAGTATTATATTAGTGAGCCTGTCAGAAGCGATGATCCTAAGGTGCTTGGGCCTTTTATACTGGCTGCTATCGAACTTTCAAAACTGAAATAACTCTTTAAAATATATTATTTGAAATGAAAGGAAGACTTATCTTTTTAATAGTGTTTGTTTTGATAACCGGCATATTAACTGCTCAGAATTTTATTACGGGTAAAAATGAAGCTCCGGTTTTTCATCCCGATTCGGCTGATTTTGTGGTTGCGCAGGATGGCTCGGGCGATTTCGTTACTGTGCAGGCTGCCATCGATGCAGTGCCTGCATATCGGAAAAAACGTACAACCATTTTTATAAAGAACGGAATTTATAAGGAAAAACTGGTTCTCCCGGCAAACAAACAACTTGTAAGTTTTATAGGGGAAAGTGCTGAAAAAACAATCCTGACTTATGGCGACTGGGCGCAGAGAAAAACAGCCTTTGGCGAAGAAACCGGAACTTCGGGTTCAGCATCGTTCTTTGTATATGGTCAGGATTTTTATGCAGCCAATATCACTTTTGCTAATAGTGCCGGACCGGTAGGGCAAGCAGTGGCAGTACACGTAAGCGGCGATCGTTGCGTGTTCTTCAATTGTCACTTTCTGGGCTTTCAGGACACTTTGTTTACTTATGCCGACAATAGTCGTCAATATTATCGTAATTGTTATATCGAAGGAACTACCGATTTTATTTTTGGTTGGTCCACAGCCGTTTTCGATGAATGTGTAATTCATAGTTTAAAGGATTCTTACATTACAGCTGCTTCTACATTGAAAGAAACGAAATATGGCTATCTGTTTTATCGCTGCAAACTCACCGCTGCGCCCGATGTGACAAAAGTGTATTTGGGGCGTCCATGGCGTATTTACGCGCAAACTGTTTTTCGTGAATGCGAACTGGATAAGCATATTTTACCCGAAGGCTGGCACAACTGGAAAAAACCGGAAGCAGAAAAAAAAACTTTCTATGCAGAGTTTGCAAATACCGGTGCGGGTGCTGAGAAATCAAAACGTGTGAAGTGGTCGAAGCAACTTTCCAAAAAGCAACAAAAGGAGTGGACAGTGGAAAATGTGCTGAAAGGCAATGATGGCTGGAATCCCAAAGAAGGAATTTTGAAAGAAATAGTCAATTTCAGATAGTAAGTAATCGATAATTATTGTTGATATGTTTTCACCGCATATGGATCATCCCGGGTATCGGGAGTACACAGTAGTTTTGAAAACAACAGAAAATTCTAAGAACGCATAGGGGGGGGGTATCAAAAGCATGCATGAGCACTTTTAAACTTACAAATTATAAGAACTTATCATTTCTGCCCCTATATCCCCTCCCGATAAATCGGGATAAATTGCGGGGACTTAGTGTGTGCAACGTAATTACTTTATTTGCACAATGTCATAGCCCCCTTTAGGGGGTTGGGGGCAGATGAAAGTATCGATTTGTAAGTTTTAGCTTTCTTTTCTTAGCTTTTGAGACAGCTTCTTCAGAGCGATAAAAGTATCGTCAGATACTTTTACTATGTGAACTAAGTCTTTTTCTTAAATAATTTCTATGTGTTCTATTGTATTAGAAATATATCATTAAATATTTCAATGAACTTATCTACAAAAAAAAGTAAAGCCCGTTGAGCTTTACTTTTTTTTTATAAACGATAATCAGAATCTTTTACTTTTCGCCTTTGCTTGCTGCACCCGAGGGTTTTGCAATGTTTTCGCGCATCGAAGTATCAGCTTCTATATTTTTCATTTTGTAATAATCCATAATTCCGAGATTTCCGCTACGGAAGGCTTCGGCCATTGCACGTGGTACATCGGCTTCGGCTTCGATAACCTTGGCGCGCATCTCCTGCGATTTGGCTTTCATTTCCTGCTCGGTAGCCACAGCCATTGCACGACGTTCTTCGGCTTTTGCCTGTGCAATATTTTTATCGGCTTCGGCCTGATCCATCTGAAGCTGAGCACCAATGTTTTTACCTATGTCGATATCCGCGATATCAATGGATAGAATTTCGAAAGCAGTTCCGGCATCCAACCCTTTTTTCAAAACAAGTTTCGAAATTGAATCAGGATTTTCAAGTACACTTTTGTGCGATTCGCTCGAACCGATTGACGATACAATACCTTCGCCTACACGAGCCAGAATAGTTTCTTCGCCTGCACCACCCACGAGCTGTTTGATGTTGGCACGCACGGTTACACGGGCTTTAGCAATCAGCTGAATACCGTCTTTGGCCACTGCGGCTACAGGAGGCGTATCGATTACTTTCGGATTTACCGACATTTGCACGGCCTGAAATACATCACGTCCGGCAAGGTCAATGGCTGTTGCCATTTTGAAAGTAAGGTCGATATTGGCTTTCGAGGCTGATACCAGCGCATGAACCACACGTTCGATATGACCGCCAGCCAAATAATGCGCTTCGAGTCCATCGCGTTTTACTTCAGGCAAATCGGCTTTGTGAGCTTCAATCATACAGGCCACAATGGTATGAGGTGGCACTTTACGAATTCGCATCAGGAAAAGCTGAATCAGCGAAATGTTTACGCCCGATACTTTGGCTGAAATCCAAAGCAGGAACGGAACGTAATAGAAAAAAAGGAGTAGTAATACACCTAAGATTACCAAGCCTACAATTTCAATTCCAAGCATAATTTTGTTGTTTTAAAAGTTAGTATTTGATTTTGTTTTTTCAATATAAATGGCTCAATCAGCAGATCTTTCTACAATCACATTTGTGTTTCTTACTTCAACGACTGTTACTTCAACGCCTTCGTCAATAAAGTCATCGTTTGTTTTAGCTTCTACCAAATGTCCGTTGATTTTGATGCGTCCCATAGGAGCAAGTCGCGAAGCCGAAATGCCTTTGTCGCCAATCTTGAGGCTTATGCCACTCAGCGGGTCGTTCTTGCCATCAATTTCAGCTTTGAGCGACATTCTTTCCAATGCTTTCGAACGGATAAAAATCCAGACTGCAATTGCTAAAAGTAAAACACCACCGGCAAGCGTTAAGTGTCCGGCTGTACTACCCACAGCGGTGTATGCATAATATACTGCACCACCCATAAACACAGTTCCTGCAATTCCGGCTACTGAAATGCCGGGAATAAGGAATAACTCAAGCAGGAAGAAAATAACTCCCATTAAGAGTAACAAAAGGACAATTGTAATTTCCATTTCCTTAATATTTTCTGGTAAAAGTACGAATATTTTTTTAGAAAACTAATTTTTATCAATAAATTTTATTTCCTCATTCGACGCCTCAATGTATTTATTTTTAATGAATGCCTCGTTGCTTAGCCATAGTTGCTCTTTTGACCGGATAATATCAGCTAATTTGTTTGCTTCTTCCTGATTATCAATGGATGTGTAGTCTAGCCGGAGCTTGTTAAGTTCATTCTGCAAGGTGTTTTGCTCTTCGGTGAGCGAAATACAGGCTTTGAAAATGTCGAGTGCTTTCATACTCTGAAACTGATCGAGCTGATGATATACAGTTGAATCGTTGATAACGATAAAGAAATCTTCTTTTTCAATCTCTTTTTCAGGGCCGACAGTCTCAATTACATTTTTGAATTTGTTTTTATCTGCTTTGCGGCTCTTTACTAAACGTGCCACAAGCCGTGTTTGTTCTGCATCTTCCGAACGAAAATATTTCTTTGTACTGTTGAGTTCGAACTTATAAATTACTATTTTACCGGCAGGTTGATGACGATCGGATGCAAACCAACCGATTTTTTGTAAATCGTCCATGACCATCATATAGTCGTTCCAGGGTGAATTAAACGGAAATCCAACATTCTCCGGATTCAGATAATCTTTTGCAGGAGGCGAATAACGGGTATAGAAAATATCGTAACCACCCAGCGAACCTTCACCATCCGAAGCGTAATAAAGCGTAAGCCCGTCGAGTAACAAAAACGGATAGTTTTCGTTCGCTGCAGTATTTATGTTTTTCGAAATAGAAACGGGTTTCGACCATTCGTCGAGAAGTTTGAATGACGTGAAAATATCCATATTTCCTTTTATCGAATCCGAGAAATAAGATCGGTCGCCACGTTCGGTTGTATAGGTGATTTTGTCGTGAATTTGTTTGTTTATCAGCCGGATACGTTCCTGAGTTAAGGAGCCGGTTTCGCGGCTTTGTTTGTAAAAACGCAGAAATTCATTTTTATTTACCACCATACTGTCGATAATCGCAATGTCTTCTACGCGGTTGAGCAGTCGTTCGCCAAGTTCTGAAGTTTGTATTTTTTTTTCGAATTCCTGAATTTGTGGATTCTCCGCTTCGAGCGTCTGGATGTAGCTTTGATAAGCAGCAACCGATTCGGCAAAGCGGTAAGTATGAAAATACAATTCGCCCAGATACATAGGTGTGAGCGGGTATCGTGTGCCCGAAAGTTCGAAATGTGTGATAGCAGTTTCGTATTCTTTCAGCTCGTAGCAGCAACGTGCATATCGGTAATTGTTCAGCGCATCTTTGGGGTTACGTTTGAGCAATGCGCCATATACCGTTTTTGCTTTGGCATACTGACGGCTGTTGAAAAGGGTTTCGCCCTCAGCAGCGCTTTGAGCGGCTAAATCTGAAAAAATAAAAGTACTTAAAAAAATAACGATTAAAAGTTTGAAATTACGCATTTTACAAATGAAATTATTTATCAATGTTTTTATTGTATATGTTTTAAAAATCAGTCTTTTCCGAGGCTTTGTCTATCAGTTTTTGAGCTTCTTCCTGAGCTTTTTTGTTGAGTGCGTCGGCTTTTTTTTGTGCTTCCTCAATGAGTTTTTCCGCAGCAGCTTTTGCAATTGCTTTGGTTATCGGGTTTGTAGTTTGTTCAATCAGCTTATCGCCTTGCTTTTTAGCTTCTGCTATGAGCTTATCGCCCTGTTCGGCAGCTGTTTTTATAATTCTGTCGGCCTGAATGCGTGCTAAAGCTATGGCTTTTTCCTTTTCTTTTCGGGCTTGTTCGATGGCTGCATCTTTTACATCTTCAATTTTTTCAACGATGGCTGTTTCTACTTTTTCAACGGTTTCTTTCACAATTTCGTTCACCGTATTGAACAAATCCACTTTTACAGTTGGTTTGCTGAAAGTGCCACCAATACTTACATTAAATATGGAAAGCCTTCCGAGTTTGTATTTGTCGGGAAGCTGAATTTTTCCATTGTAATTAATGGTTTTGTCGTATCCGGTAATTCCACTGAGCGTCAGCCATGTGTCCCAAAGTTTCAGGCTGAAAGGTTTTGTAATCATTTTTCCGTCTACAAACTCAAATGTCATGCCCGCTTCGTCAATTTCTACCGGAAAGACTTCGTTTTTCTTCACAGCTTTCAGAATGGTTTCCAATACTTTCAGATTGTCGATACTTATCGAACCTGCCGAAAGACTTCCATCGCCATTCAGTGTTTGAAGAACTGGTGACATGCCTGCACCCATTTTTGTGTCCAACAATAAACCGGCCGAAAATTCACCTGAAGCTTTCTCGAATACTGGCACATATTTACGTAAAGTCTCTACCTGACTGAAAATCTGTTTGAAAACCACATCGTCCAGATTGATTTTCATTTGCAGCGAAGGCTGTATGGTGTCGGTGCTGTTGTAATTAGCGCTCATTTTCATTTTTCCACCGAAAGCATCTGTGCTCAGATTGTGAATCTGAACTTGGCGGTTGGCCATTGAGAGCGAGGCTTTGCTCTGGCTGAGAAGCATTTCGGCAAATGTAAGTTTCTCCACACTGGCATCGATAGTCATATTTATATTTGCCGGAATCACGATGGTTTTCATGGCTGGCTGAATACTGTCGGGCGTTGCATTGTTTTTTGATTTTCCCGAATTGTCTTCGGTCAGAAAATCGTTCATATTCAGATACTGCGAACTTGCTTTCAGTTGTCCTTTCAATTCGGAATCGTAAAGCAGATAGCCGATGAAATTTTCAACACGCCCGTAAAGATTCAGATCGTTTTGTCCATACTTCACTTGTAGCTGACTGATCTCGGCAAAACGGTTGCTGAATTTCAACTCAGCCCGCGGAATCTCGGTTTTTTGAGCCAACATGGAGGTCTGAAGCAACACATCGCTGACATTCAGAAAACCATTGAATCTGAATTTATCGTACTGATTGGCCGAGAACCATGATTTTCGTCCGTAAACTTCCAGATTCATATCGAGCATTCCCTGAATATTTGTTTTTTCGTCGAGCGGGTAAATTTTAGCAATGTACGATGTGTTCAGTTTTCCCACAGCATTTAGCGTTATTGCGGGGTCGGAGACAGGTTGCGAAACCGAAAGCGAAGCTCTGAAAGGATTTCCCCCCAGCATAAACGAGAAGTTCGAAATGTCGATTTGCGTATCGTCGAGTGTGCGACCGGGATTTTGTATGCGCGCTTCCACATTTATATTTTCGAGCCGTGATGGCAATGCCGGATACTGAAACCATGCATTCTTTGTGCTGATGCCAAAGTCAAAAGCCGGATAAAAATCGCCCACCCATTTACCTTTTGCAATCCCTGAGATATCCACTTCGCCACCGGTTTTCAGGTCGGCAAACGATTCGCTGTACATGGCCGGAATTACCGAAAGCAGCGATTTGAAATCCACATCTCCGGCATTCAGTTTAAAATCCATGTCCCAACCTTCGGGAATACTCTGAAGCCAACCAACTATTGAAAATGGCAGTGCGTTGAGTTTCGAACTGTTGCGACTGATTTTGAAAATCATATCGTTGAGGTTGGCATCAATGTCGGCAATAAGTTCAGCCTGAGCATTGTGCACGTAAGCTATTCCGTCCCATATAAAACTCAGCGAGTCGCAGCTTGTGCGGGTAACAAGCAGTGAACTGTCGGCCGTTAAATCGCCTGTGGTGCTGTGATTTACATTCTTTAGAATAAAGTCCATATCTCCCTTGTCGTAGAGATAATAAATGTCGGCATTGTTAATCACAAACGATTTGAGCTTCCAGTGAAAATTCATATCGCTGGTGTCGGTGGTCGCAGTACTATCGGTTTTCATTATTTTCCAGTTGGCCCGCCCGCCTTCGAGCACGCGCACCACTACTTTCGAATTGTTGAATTCCATTTTGCGGATATCGTAACCTGTATCGCTAAAAAGGCTTTTCAGGTTGATGCTCAGATCGATGTTTTTGCTGAAAATAAGCGTGTCGTTTACGAATTCATCTTTTCCGGAAATATAAAAATCCTCGAATCGTACCGATGCGTATGGAAAGTTGCGGATAAGGCTGATGTTCACATCGCTGAAATCAACCACTGCGTTCAGATATTTGTTGAGTTCAGTTTTGGCACGCTCAATGATTTTGTCGCGCAAAAGCCAGGGCAGCACAACGATCCCTGCTGCCAAAAGAAAAAACAGGCCGGCAAAAATAAAGGCCGGTAAACGTAAGTTTTTTTTCTTTTTCATTTTAAAGTTAGTTCTTAAAACTCATTTTCCGAACTATACTTTGCAAAGATAACATTTTCAATTTGAACTAATAACTTTCAGGTGACTGATATTTATGATAAAATTCTGTATTGTTTGTGAATGTATTGTTTTAATTACTTGCTTTGATAAATAAAAAAATCCTCCAATGCTTTTTGAGCAAAGGAGGATTTTTGAGACTTATAAATTAATTATTAAACGAGACTACGGATAAGCGATTCTTTTTCGCCATAAAGCAAGTTAATCAATGGAATTTCAATCATGGTATAAGCGCCCAGAGCTGTGCGTTTAGTCGCACGTGCGCAGGCAACCAGAATCTGGGCAGTAAGCGCAGGATTGTTGATTTTCATATTGAATTCGAATAGCTGATTGTAAGTGGTACCCGAAACGCCTTTACGAACCAGATTTACGCCATGTCCCATATCTACCAGATTATCCACATCTTCTACCTGAAAAACATGTGTTTCGTCGTGTGCAAAATATTCATCGGCTTTGATGGCTGCAGCTACATTTTCGAATTTGTAACCGTCTTTCAATTCAATATACACCATGCGGCGATGAATACCTGTGCCTAATGGAATGGTCATCGAAAGCGCTTTTTTCACCCCTTCAATCGCTTTTACAGCTACTGTGTGACCCATGCTCATTCCCGGTCCGAAATTGGTGTAAGTGATTCCTTTAGGAGCAACTGCCTGAAGCAAAGCGCGTACAACTGAGTCGCTTCCCGGATCCCAACCTGCCGAAATAATGGCGACAGTGTTATTAGCCTGTGCAATAGGCTCAAGTCCCTGACGAAGATCCCAAATGCCACCATGAATATCGTAACTGTCCACTGTATTGATGCCGAGTGCAAGGATTTCTTTGGCTTGTGCAGGTATGCTGCGTGTTGGCGAGCAAAGAATGGCTACATCTACCTTGTCGAGTTTCTTAATATCGTCAACCACTGGAAAATTGCTCAGTTCCGCAGGATTGTTTCCTACTGACGATGCGCGACGTACAACGCCGGCTACTTCGAAATCGGGAGCTGCCTGCAAGGCTTCGAGTACCGATTTTCCGATATTGCCATAACCCACGATGGCAGCACGAATTTTAGTCATAATGTCAATTATTTTAGTTTTATTGTTTACAGGGGCGCAAATTTAGTTATAAATATGAAATGTTTCAGTGAAATTGGCGACGAATTTTATATTTTAAAGAATTTGAATAATAAATAGTTGATGTTTTGCTGTTTTGTATTTCAGAATGAAATAATTTTTCCTTCTTAAATAAAATAATGTTACTTGTCGGTTTTTCGAAGATTGTGAATCTTTACATTAAGGCTTTTTAGAATTTCGTTCAATGTTACCTCCTGAGCATTATTTTCCAGAGCTTTTAAAGCAATACGTGCACAAACTTCGGCATCATCGCCGGCACGGTGATGATTAAAATGCAGTCCTAAATGTTGTGCTACAGCGCCTAAAGAATGACTTGGCAGCTCTTTCCATATTCTGCGCGAGAGACTTACGCTGCAGAAGTATTCTGAATAAGGTACTGCCAAATCGTAATAAGCCAGTGCTGCTCTCAATACGCTCATATCAAATGCTGCATTGTGCGCTACAAGTGTCCGGTCGTCGAAATAGGGATGAATTTCATTCCAAAGTGTTCCAAAATCGGGTGCATCAACCAGTTCTGCCGACGAAATCCTGTGAACGCGCTCATTCCAGGGATTCATGTAAGGAAAACATGCGGGCTTTATCAACCACGAACGGCTTTCGGTAATTTGTCCGTTTTCAACCACGGTAAGTCCTATTTCGCAGGGAAATGAGGCGTGGGCGGTTTCGAAATCGATGGCGGTAAATGTCATTTGTATTTTGGATGTGGGGGGGGATTGGTTGATCAGTTAATCAGCTGATTAGTTTTTCGGTTATTAAGTTGCCAATCCAACTATAAAACTGATAGAAATCACCACAGTTGATTAGACGCTCGTTCCCTCCCCTTGGGGGAGGGTTAGGGAGGGGCTTATACGTCAATCGACTGAATTTCAACCAAAAGTTCGTCTTTCATAACCGATTGTCCTGTCTGTACTTTGATTTTGCGTATCACTCCGTTGCAGTTTGCCGTAATTTCATTCTGCATTTTCATGGCTTCCAGTGTAAGTATGGGTTCGCCCTTGTTTACCAGATCGCCTTCGGCCAGAAACAAATCTACAATTTTCCCGGGCATGGGTGCAATGATATTGTTTTCGTCAATTTTGTTGGCATCGGAATTAATCATTCCGCGACGAACATACGAAAAAATAGATTCAAGACTGAATTTATATTCCACACCATTCACTTTTATGACGGCTTTGTTTTGGTCGCGCGACACAAGTTCACAATGAAAGCGTTTGCCTTTCCAGTCGAAAGCGTAGTGCAGGTCTTCCTGTTCCACAAAGTCAATGTCGAGCTCATGGCCGTTAATTACGGGGTTCGACTCTTTTGGAATATAAAGTTTGAAGCGTTTGCCATTGTCGCGAAGCGCAATGAAAAGTCGCGATGCATCGCGTTTGTATATATATGAAGTTCCCATTTTTGACCTCTCCCTAACCCTCTCCAGAGGAGAGGGAATGTGGTTTTAAATTAGTTTTTATAAATGTTTAATTACACTAAGTGTCCCCTTTTAGGGGATTTAGGGGGTTTTAGTAATTCAGTCTCTTGTTAAGTACCCAAACGTTCAAACGATCGCTTTTGTAACTTGGAATGTCCGACGAAAGTTGCAGATATTCAGAAGCATACATAATGGTGGCAGCCAATGCGCCAATCATTTCTTCTTCTTCGTTTTCGAGCATTTCGGGTGTGAAAACTGAATCGACCCAACGCGTGGTGTAGCTTGCATCCACAAAATCGGGATGTCTGAGTACTGTGCGACAAAACGGAACTGTGGTTTTCAGTCCTATCATCGTGAAATTCTCAAGTGCGTTCAGCGTTTTTTCAATCGCATCCTGACGGTCGGTGCCATGTACAATGATTTTCGCTATCATCGAATCGAAATACGGAGTCACCACAGCGCCACTTTGCACACCTGTTTCAATACGGATGTGGTCGTCGGTCGGAAACTGAATCTTGTCGATAAAGCCTGTTTGTGGACTGAAACGATTTTGCGGATCTTCTGTATTAACACGGCATTCGATGGCCCAGCCATTCAGTTTTATGTCGTTTTGTGTAATTGTAAGTTTTTCGCCAAGTGCCACACGTATTTGCCAATCGACCAAATCCACACCTGTAATCATTTCGCTTACAGGATGTTCAACCTGAATGCGCGTGTTCATCTCCATAAAATAATACGAACCATCCTCATCCATAATAAATTCGATGGTTCCTGCGGAATAATAACCGATGGCCTTTGCAAAACGCACAGCCATTTCACCCATATCGTGACGCATCTGTTCGGTGACAGATGCCGATGGCGCTTCTTCCACAATTTTTTGATGCTTGCGTTGAAGTGAGCATTCACGTTCGCCCAAATGAATCACATTGCCATGTTTATCACCCATAATCTGGAATTCCAAATGTTTGGGGTTTTGCAGATATTTTTCGATAAACATATCGCCATTGCCAAATGCGGCTAATGCTTCGTCGGACGCTGATTTGAACTGACGTTCAATGGTTTCCGGCTTTTCTACAATGCGCATTCCGCGTCCGCCACCTCCGGCAGAAGCTTTCAAAATCACCGGATAGCCAATGCTATCGGCAAAAGTTTTCGCAGCAGCTGCATCTTTCACAGGCCCGTCGCTGCCCGGCACCAATGGTAAACCAGCTTTAATAGCCATGCTTTTAGCCACAGTTTTCAGTCCCATGTCGCGAATAAGTTGTGGCGATGGACCGATAAAATTGATGCCGTTATTTTCACAAAGCAGTGCAAAATCAGGATTTTCAGATAAAAATCCATAGCCCGGATGAATCATGTCAATTCCGTGTTCGAGCGCCAGTTTCACAATTTTTTCGGGATTCAGAAAAACCGGTTTCTCATCGCCGGCATCTTTTGCCGGAATCACTTCGTCGGCATATTGCAGGTAAAGCGCATCCGGTTCGCGGTCGCTCTGAAAAACCACCGCTACTATTCCCAGTTTGTGTGCCGATCGGATTATGCGAATAGCAATTTCGCTTCTGTTTGCAATTAAAAGTCTTTTTTTCATTCGATTCACTTTAAAAAGTATCGTGTTCTTTTATTTATCAGGGTTGTTTTTCAGAGATAAAAGTCTGAGGTCTAAAGTCAAATGTCTTTTGTCCTTTGACTTTTGACATTTATCTTTGCTCTTTGTTCTTTTGTCTCTCTAAAGCGGAATACTTCCGTGTTTTCGTGCCGGTTTGTGATATTGCTTGTTTGCCAGAATTTCGAAAGCTGTAATCAGTATATTTCTGGTATCGGATGGGCGTATTACCTCATCGATCAAACCAAACTCTTCTGCTTTATATGGATTCGCTACTTCATTTTTGTATTTCTCAATAAGCTCACGTTCCATTTCGGCTTTGTTTTCAGCGTTTTTCAGTTCGTGTTTATTGACAATTTTGATCGCGCCTCCGGGACCCATTACTGCAATCTCGGCTGTAGGCCATGCAAAGTTAAAGTCGCCGCCAGTGTTTTTGCTGCTCATTACAATGTATGCACCTCCGTATGCCTTGCGTGTAATCACTGTGATTTTTGGAACAGTTGCTTCGCAGAATGCATAAAGCAGTTTGGCACCGTTGCGGATAATGCCGTTGTGTTCCTGCTCAATGCCCGGCAGGAATCCCGGAACATCTTCAAGAATGAGCAATGGAATGTTGAAAGCATCGCAGAAACGAACGAAGCGTGCACCTTTCACGCTGGCATTTATATCGAGTGTGCCGGCCATTACTTTAGGCTGATTGGCTACAATACCGATTGATTTTCCGTTGAGGCGGGCAAAACCCACCAAAATGTTTTGGGCGAATTTTTCGTGTACTTCGAAAAAACTGTCTTTGTCCACAATAATATTGATGACTTCCTTCATGTCGTAAGGACGGTTGGGGTCATCTGGAATAATTTTATCAAGAAACTCCTGACGCGAGCTGTACATGCTAACGCGGTTCGATACAGGAAGCGTTTCGTAATTGTTTGAAGGAATGTAAGAAAGCAGTTTGCGAATAAGCATAATGGTATGCTCTTCGTCGTCGGAAACAAAATGTGCCACACCACTTTTCGAGGCATGTACATTTCCGCCGCCAAGGCCTTCCATGTCAATTTCTTCGTTAAGTACTTCGCGAACCACATCCGGACCGGTTACAAACATGTATGAAGTCTGATTGGTCATAAAAATAAAATCGGTGAGGGCAGGTGAATATACAGCGCCACCGGCTGCAGGTCCCAAAATGGCCGAGATTTGCGGAATAATACCCGACGACTGCACATTGTTGCGGAAAATTGATGCATAAGCCGAGAGGCTTTTTACGCCTTCCTGAATACGTGCTCCACCCGAATCCATAAGACCAACGATAGGAGCGCCAAGTTTCAGTGCCATTTCCTGCACTTTAGCAATCTTCATACCGTGCGCATAACCCAGCGAACCTCCAAGTACAGTGAAATCCTGAGCGTAAGCAAATACGCTGCGTCCCTGCACAAGTCCTCGACCAACCACTACACCATCGCCAAAGTTCGATTGCTTACTGCTCATTGGCGTTTGCGCAGGAGCTACAAAAGCGTCGAGTTCGAAAAATGTACCTTCGTCGAAAAGTATGTTGATACGTTCGCGTGCTGTCAGTTTTCCTTTCAAATGCTGACGGTGTGCTGCATTGTCTTCCATCTCCTGCAAAGCCTTTAATCTTTGGCCGAATACTTCGTTTTTATTCATTATTTGTTTATAAAATTCTAATGATTCAATATTCTTCTAACAAATCAGTGCTGTTTTCGTTCACCAAATTCTTAAATGTCGGAAAAACTGCACAAAAGTAAATAAAATGTGTAATATATAAAAATCTGGAATTAAAACATAGCTGAAATTGTTTCAATATGGTTGCTAATGAATGCTTTTTTTCTTTCAAAAAAAAAGACGGAGCTTTCATAAAGAGAAAGTTCCGTCTGGTTTTCTAAAAAATACGAATTGAGATTATTTCTCGGCTAAAACTTCATAGTTGCGACTGTGTACAGTCAGGTTGAGCGCCACCAGGTATTTTTTGTACTGAGCAGGAGTCAAAATGCTTTTTGCATTTGCAAGATTGAACCACATGGCTTTTTCGGCTGCAGTTTCGTTCTCGTTTTCAATGGCAAGTTTCATTTTGTTTCCGGTTTGTTCAAAAACAGTTTTCAGCATTTCGGCCTGTGCTTCGCTGGTTTGCAGGTAGCGGGCAAGCGATTTCTGAGTGCTTTCGTTGTTCAGACGGTTAAATACCTTGTATTCGTTAAGTTCAAGTGCGCTGGCCGAAAAACTTACGCTGGCCAGCATGATCATTGCAGTAAGAATATTTTTGATTTTCATAATTTTCTGTTTTTATGTTGTAATAATATTTTTTGTAATTAAATACGGTTTATGCCGTATTTTTAGTAGCATTAATTGGCAGCGTAAAGAATCTCGCGGCTGTAATTAATGGTTGCATTCAGTGCCAGAACGAATTTGTCGAACTGCTCTTCGCTCAAAACCGAGCGGAGATATTCGAGACTTTCATTCATTGACAGTTCGGCAGCTTCGGCATTTCCTTCGTTAAGGGCAACCTTGATGTCGTTTTCTAATAAAGCGAATTTGTCTTTCAGTTTGATCTGCTGACCTTCTTCCAATTTCAGATAACGGTTCAGCGACTTGAAAGTAACTTCGTTGTTTAACTTGTAGAATACCTTGTATTCATTCAGTTCCATGGCCATTGAGCCCGAAACAGTTGCAAAAGCAACAAGCAGTGTAACTAAAACCTTTTTCATACTTCTCATTTTAATTGAGTTCAAACAATCTTTTTTTATACCTATTTTAAAAACGAAACGAACAAAGAATTTCCATGTGATTTTTCGCGTATCATGGTATTTCTTTGTTCGAGTTAACTGTGTCATATAAATAATTTCTTTATGACGATGCAAAAATACATGTTTTAAAACATATAATCCAAACTTTTTGAGAAGAAAATTGATTTTTTATTGAAAATATAGTAATAGATATTTACTATATTGAGTATAAGTGTCATTTAATCAATGAAATATGATTTTTTGGGGATTGTTGCGAAAATGTGACTAAATTTCATTTTTATGTTGCGAAACATAAAAATGAGAGGTTTTTAGGGTGGGAAGTCAGATGTTTTAGTGAAAAAAATACTTAAATTGCGGAAATGATGGACGCAAAATCGGGGATTTCTTCAAAAAAAAGATATTTTCCTTCTTTTAAATCAATTTTGCAGGCGTAATGTTGCAGACCATTACTAATAATGAAGAAACATACATTCAGTTTCAGATTGTACACCACAGCCTGATCGAAAGTGGCCTGAGTAATGGGCACTTCGGGAGCTTTAAATTCGATAAGTACCAGAGGTTTTGCGTATTCGTCGTACACAATGGCATCGCAGCGTTTTTTCATGCCATTGATGTTCAGTTGCTTTTCAATGGCAATCCATGCGGCGGGGAATTTTTTTTCTTCGATAAGAAAACGAATAAAATGCTGGCGAACCCATTCTTCGGGGGTGAGCGATACAAATTTCCGTCGCTGAGCATCGAAGATAAATTGTTTATCGTTCTGATTTTTTATACGAAAATTGTACAGCGGAAGATTTAATTGCCACATTTTTTAGTATTTTTGTGTTGAGGTATTTTAAATGCATTGCAATGCTGGTGCGAAAATACAAAAATTCTAACACATAAATAATGAAGATTTATGAAGACTAAAAGAGAAATTGTGGAAAACTGGTTGCCCCGTTATACCAAGCGTCCCCTGAATGAGTTTACCGAATATATATTGCTGACAAATTTTAATAATTATGTAGAACTTTTCGCCGAGTGGTTCGGTGTGCCTGTGTTGGGTCGTGATGGGAATATGATCAACGCTTCTGCAAACGGCATTACCATCATTAACTTTGGAATGGGAAGCCCGAATGCGGCAATTATTATGGATATTCTATCGGCAATTGAGCCAAAAGCTGTGTTATTCCTCGGAAAATGCGGCGGTTTACGCGACAAAAATAAAATGGGCGATTATATACTGCCAAGTGCTGCTATTCGTGGCGAAGGTACTTCGAACGATTATTTCCCGCCTGAAATTCCTGCGCTTCCTGCCTTTAGTCTGCAACGTGCTGTGTCGTCGAATATTCGTGACTTTGGCAAGGATTACTGGACAGGAACAGTTTACACCACAAATCGCCGTGTGTGGGAGCACGATGCACGTTTCCGTGAATATCTGCGCTCTACCCGTGCTATGGCCATCGATATGGAAACGGCTACCTTATTCTCAGCAGGATTTTACAATAGCATCCCAATCGGCGCACTGCTATTGGTGTCGGATATGCCGCTTCAGGAAGATGGAATTAAAACTTCGGAAAGTGATAAAAAGGTGACCGCCAGTTTTGTGGAAGAACATATTAAGATTGGTGTAAAAGCTTTGTCGTCGCTGATTAATAACAGCAAAACAGTTAAACACCTGCGGTTCGAATAATTTTGCTGCTTACAGCTAACTATTCACTACTAACTATTCACTCCATACTATATTTTCCATGGCTAAACAGGCAGGACTTTCGTTTGAAACTGTAATGAGCGAACTGAGGCGTAAATCATATGCGCCTCTTTATTTGCTTATGGGCGAAGAGGCTTATTATATTGATGTGATTACGGATTTTATTCAGAATGAAATTCTGGACGAAAGTCAGCGGGAGTTCGACCTTACTGTGGTATATGGCAAGGATACTGATATGACCACCATTGTCAATGCCGCAAAACGCTATCCAATGATGTCACCATATCAGATTGTGGTGGTGCGTGAGGCGCAAATGATAAAAGATTGGGAACCATTACAGTACTATTTGCAAAAAACACTTTCTTCGACGATTCTGGTTTTTGCGTATAAATACGGAACGCCCGATAAACGTAAAAAATGGGTACAGGATATCGGAAAAACCGGTGTGGTGTACGAGTCAGTGAAACTGCGCGATTACGAAATGGGCGCATGGATAAGCCGCTATGCGAAATCGAAGAATGTAATGGTCGACGAAAAAGCCATTCAGATGCTTACTGATTTTCTGGGCACTGACCTGAGCAAGGTGGCTAACGAACTGAATAAACTTTTGCTTACAAAACCTTCCGACACTAACCGCATTACACCCGAGCATGTCGAAAAAAACATTGGTATCAGTAAGGATTTTAATGTGTTCGAACTTCAGGCTGCGTTAATCAAAAGAGACATTGTAAAAGCCAATCGCATTATTCGTTATTTTGCTGATAATAAAAAGAATAATCCCAATGTGGTGGTGCTTTCGCAGTTATTTAACTTTTTTAGCAGCTTGATGATTTATCATTACCTGAGCGATAAAAGTCAGGGCGCAGTGGCTTCCGAACTTAAAATTAATCCCTATTTTGTAAAAGATTTCGAAGCAGCTTCCAAAGTTTTTGGTGCATGGAAAACTATGAACATTATCACCTGGATTCGCGAAACCGATGCCCGTGGCAAAGGTATCGAAAGTAATGGTGTGGAAGACGGTCAGCTAATGAAAGAGCTTATTTTCAAAATATTGCATTAAATCTGTTTTTCTTATTTTTCCCTTTTTCCATTGTCGGATAAAATATTCAAATCAATTATTTTTTCATGTCTTCAGATAACCCTCAGATTATTAAACTGATTGCAGATTCGCTGCAACTTTCCGAAAAACAGATTCGTAATGCTATCCGATTGCTCGACGAAGGCGCTACAATTCCTTTTATCAGTCGTTACCGTAAAGAGATGACTGATGGTATGGACGAGGTGCAGCTTGCCGATACCCGCGAACAATACGATAAACTTTGCGAATTGCTCAAGCGCCGCGAAACGGTGCTAAAAACCATCGAAGAGCAGGATAAACTTACCGATGAACTACGCAGGCGTATCGAAAATTGCTGGAATGCCACCGAACTTGAAGATATTTACTTGCCATTCAAACCTAAACGTCGTACCCGTGCCGAAATTGCCCGCGAGAAAGGGCTTGAACCGCTTGCTAAAATGATAATGAAGCAGAATAGTGGCGATGTGGAACGTATGGCGCAGCAGTTTACAGGCGAAAATGTGGAAACAACTGCCGACGCTCTTGCCGGTGCCCGCGATATTATTGCCGAATGGGTAAACGAAAGCGAAAATGCCCGAAATGCGGTGCGTAGGAATTTTGCATACGATGCGGTTATCAGCTCGAAGATTATTAAAGGCAAAGAAGAGGAAGCGCAAAAATACCGCGATTATTTTGAAATGAGCGAAAAACTGAACCGCTGTTCGTCACATCGCCTGCTGGCAATGCGTCGTGGTGAGGCAGAAGGTTTTCTGCGTGTGAGCATTAATCCGGATGATGATCGTTGTCTGGAACGACTCGAGCGTATTTTTGTAAGAGCCGATAACGAAGCTGCCGATCAGGTGGCCGAAGCAGTGAAAGATGCATATAAACGACTGCTGAAACCCGCTGTGGAAAACGAATTTGCTGCCGAAAGTAAGGCCAAAGCTGATACCGAGGCCATTCGCGTATTTGCAGAAAATCTCCGTCAGCTTTTGCTGGCGCCGCCTTTGGGACAGAAACGTACGCTCGGTGTTGATCCCGGTTATCGTACAGGATGTAAAATTGTGTGTCTCGATGCGCAGGGAAATCTGCTTCACAACGAAACCATTTATCCGCATTCGCCTCAGAATGAATATGCGCAAGCCATGCGTAAAATTCAGAAAATGGTGGAAGCTTATGATATTCAGGCCATAGCTATTGGAAACGGAACAGCGAGTCGCGAAACCGAACATTTTATTCAGAATATCCGCTACGACCGCGAAGTGAAAGTTTTTGTGGTAAGCGAAAATGGCGCTTCGATATATTCGGCGTCGAAAACGGCGCGTGAGGAATTTCCGGATTACGATGTCACTGTGCGTGGTGCTGTGTCTATTGGTCGCCGTTTGATGGATCCGCTGGCTGAGCTGGTGAAAATCGACCCGAAATCGATTGGTGTGGGACAGTATCAGCACGATGTGGATCAGGCGCAGCTTAAAAAGGCACTCGACCAGACTGTTGAAAATGCAGTGAACAGGGTAGGAGTGAACCTGAATACGGCGAGTAAGCATTTGCTGACTTATATATCTGGTCTCGGCCCTCAGCTTGCACAGAATATTGTGACTTACAGGGCTGAAAATGGTGCGTTCAGAAGTCGTAGGGATTTATTGAAAGTTCCTAAAATGGGAGCAAAGACTTTTGAGCAATGTGCAGGCTTTTTGCGCATTCCCGATGCTGAAAATCCGCTCGATAACTCGGCTGTGCATCCTGAAAGTTATCAGATTGTCGAAAAAATGTCGAAGGATCTGGGTGTGGCTGTAAAGGAACTGGTGCGAAACAAAACACTGATTCAAAGCATTGAAAAACAAAAATATGTAAGCGACAAAGTGGGAATTCCCACGCTTACCGATATACTCGAAGAACTTGAAAAACCCGGTCGCGATCCGCGCGAAGGCGTGAAAGTGTTTGAATTTGACCCAAATGTGAAGACAATTGCCGATTTGCATTCAGGAATGGAACTTCCGGGTATTGTGACGAATATTACGAATTTCGGAGCTTTTGTGGATGTGGGTATTAAGGAAAACGGACTGATACATATCTCGAATATGGCCGATAAATTTATCACAAATCCGGCCGAAGTGGTGGCGCTGCATCAGCATGTACGTGTGCAGGTGCTCGAAGTGGATGCTGTGCGAAAGCGTGTACAGCTAAAACTGATAAAGAAATAAGTGTTAAAAATCAGGCTGCTTCTTTGAATAAGAGCAGCCTGATTTTTAATGTTATACTTCCGAGCTTTTGGTTTTTCGGGCTCTTAGTTTTTTTACTTCAGCCTGAAGCTCCTCAATTTCCTTGTCCTGATTATTGATTGTTTTCAGAAGTTCGTTCAGCTCTTCGTTTTCAATACTTGTAGGGTATTGATAATCCACACGTTCGAGAAAATCAGCCAGCACATTCATATAATTCATAAATGCTTCGTAGGCGTTATCGTAATTGGTGCCAACTGCATCTTTATGGCTCATATATCGGAAATGATCTGTAGATTGAAGCATCAACCAGTCGTGTTGCAGCGATTTGTCCTGGCACAAGCGCACACGTTCGCCCACAGCATATAGCTTATTCAGAGCTTCTTGCTGCAGGTCGTTGCCTGTCCATGGGCTCAAATCTTTTTCATGTCCGGCCCAACTGATAGGATATGGGATTGTAATGGCGCCGGCACTTTCGTTTTTCTTAGCAGCCTCGGTAGGCGTTACAAAACTCATTTTCTGCTCCATGGCATGATATGGGAGAGCTTTCAGAAAGTCAAAGATTCCTGTAAATGCAGGTTGATACAATCCGAACGACTCGTAGCTCATCCATAAGTTCACAATCTTCTCATTTTCAGGCATGGCAGCCAGCCAACCAATAAACTTTTCGGCTGTTAGCGGATAATCGTGCCAGTTGTTGTGCGAAAAACGGAAACCTATATCATCGCTGAGTTTCTGATTGCGAATCAGCAGTTTGAACTTGCTGATATACGAGTGGTTGTATACGAAGTTAGGGCTTTTCCAACCCAGAATATGTTTGGCCTCGTCGATGAGCATTACTTTAAAACCGGCTTTGGAAATAATTTCCCCGATTTCGTCTGAATAAATCAGTTCGGAATTGCGGAATGCTGTCGGACGTTGTCCGAAAAGCGATTCAATTTTATCGGCATGTGCTTTTATCTGACTTTCGAATTCGTTTGTGTCATAAATTGACGACAATGAATGAGCGTATGTTTCGCCCAAAAACTCCACACTTCCGGTGTTTGCAAGTTCCTTAAAACTGTCGATTACTTCGGGAGCATATTGCTCAAGCTGTTCGAGCGCAACTCCGGATATTGAAAAGGCGCACTTGAATTTGCCGTTCGAACTGCGGATCATTTCAGAAATAGTGCGGTTGGCAGTCAGATACGATTGTTCAACCAAAGTACGGATTCTGTCTTCGGTCTGAAAATCGTCGTAATAATAATGATCCTGGCCTATCTCAAAGAAACGGTAGCGTTTAAGCCTCAGGGGTTGATGTATCTGAAAGTAAAAGCAAATGTTTCGCATATTATTAGTAGTTAATAAGTTGTTGTCGTTTTTGTATCTGTATTAGTGATTGCAAAATGTCATTATTTCATTACACTGTCGTAAATGCTTCTGACTTTCATTCCTGCATCGTACCACTTGATATTGTTAACTTCTTCGCGGCCGAGATCACGAAGACTGTTGTACATGGCCGGATTTTTCACAATAGAATAAATGGCATCTGCCATAGCATCGATATCCCAATAATCGGTTTTGATGGCATGTGTCAGAATTTCGGCACAGCCCGATTGTTTCGAAATAATGGTTGGTGTACCCACCTGCATGGCTTCGAGTGGGGAAATTCCAAAGGGTTCCGATACCGAAGGCATAATATACACATCGCTTTCGGCAAGCATTTCGTGTACCTGACGACCTTTCAGGAAGCCTGTAAAATGAAATCTATCGGCAATGCCACGTTTGGCAGCAAGGTCTATCATGGCATTCATCATATCTCCGCTTCCGGCCATCACAAAACGAACACCTTTTGTTTTCTGAAGTACGCGATGCGCTGCTTCCACAAAGTATTCAGGTCCTTTTTGCATGGTGATGCGTCCTAAAAAAGTAACCACCTTGTCGCGGCGCGGGGTTTTTGTAAACGAATCGGCATCGGGTAAAGGTTCCACTGCATTGTGAACGGTAGTTACCTTGCGCGGGTCCTGATGGTATTTTTCAATTACTATTTTTCGTGTCAAATCGCTCACCGTCATGATATGATCGGCCATGTCCATACCGCGTTTTTCAATGCTGTACACAGTAGGGTTAACCTGGCCGCGGCTGCGGTCGAAATCGGTCGCATGTACGTGAATGACAAGTGGTTTGCCGGTAATTTGTTTTGCAAACACACCTGCAGGATATGTCAGCCAGTCGTGTGAGTGTATAATGTCGAAATCTATCTGATTAGCAAGTACACTGGCCACAGCTTCATAATTAGAGATTTCCTCGAGCAAATTATCAGGATATCGGCCTGAAAAATCGATGCAACCCAGGTCGTTGGTATAAATGCGCGAGAAATCGTATTTTATACCATTGCGGAGCCAGAAATACTCATCGGGATGCATCAGATGACCGATACGATGATTTACATGTTGCCAGTCGTTTTCTTTCCAAACCACAGGCACATTGCATGCACCAATTATTTTCAGAAAGCTCTGATCTTCGTCGCCATGAGGCTTTGGAATCACAAAGGTAATTTCCATATCAGGTTGCAAAGCCATTCCTTTTGTAAGTCCGTAACTTGCAGTGCCTAATCCGCCCAGAATATGTGGAGGGAATTCCCATCCAAACATTAATGCCTTCATCTTCAACAATTAGTTTTCGTGTTTTTTCAAAAAATCCAATACTCTCAATACCTCAGCCACACTCATGGCAAACGACATTCCTCCGTGTCCTTTAAAAGGTGGGTTCCCGTCGAAAAGTTCGGGGATAGTGCCCACACATAATTCTGTCATCTCAGCTTCGAAGCCCAATAACATACGCTCGATAAAGGATTTTCCACTTCCCTTATAAATACGCAGATAGGCTGCCGCAAAAGCTCCAAACGTGCATGGCCAGACGGGTCCGTTGTGATAGTTTCGATTTCGCTCGAGCATTCCACCGATATATATCGGACGGTACGAGCCGCTTTTGGGACTTATCGTTCTCAGGCCTTTTGGAGTCAGAAGTTCGCGGGTGGTAATGTCGAGTACGGATTTCTGCTGCTGACGGTCGAGGGGCGAATACGGCAGTGCTACAGCCAGAATCATATTCGGGCGCACTTCCGGATCGTTGTAAGTGCCTACTACATAATCGTACAGGTATGTGCCATTCCAAAACGTTTGTACAAACGATTCGCGAGCCATTTCAGCCTGATAGTCGAGCAGGTCGGCCGAATGTTCGTTGCCGGCCGCGCGTGTAAGTTCAGCGACGAATTTCAGACAGTTGTACCACAAGGCATTAATCTCAACTACATAACCTGTGCGTGGCGTAATTGGCAGACCATCTTCGGTTGCATTCATCCATGTGGCAGGTTTCTCGGTGCCATTTACATACAGCAATCCATTGTTGTGTAAAAACAGGTTTGGATGCTTTTGTTTACGTATAAATGCAATAATTTCGGTGGCTGTTTCCGAAAAACGTTCGGCTGCTTTTTCTATCGAAACGGTTTTGGCATATTGCTGAAAAGTCCATAGTAACCAAAGCAATACATCGGGTTCGTCAATGCCTTCCAGTTTAATTCCTTCAGTGTCACCGGCCATGAACTTTCGTATTTCGTCGAGAGATGTTTTCATGATGTCGTCGAAATAATCCATGCGGTCGATGGTCAGTGTGCAGCCCGGCAACGCCACAAACTGATCGCGGGCGCGTGCTCCGAACCAGGGATATCCGGCCAGCAGATAGGTGCGATCGCCTTCACGTTTGTAGAACTGCTGGGCAGAGTTTTTCAGGCAGCTAAACATATCGGTACGCGACTGTCGTCTTTCGAGTTCGGTATCCCACAACTGTGCCAGTTTTCGGGGTGATACTTCGCTGATACCTGCCGAGAAAATAATGGATTCGCCTTTTTTTATGGGCATTTCAAAATAACCCGGAACCATTAAGTCTTCGAGATATTCGTAACCACGTTCCTTCTCCTTGTAGTATTCAATATTTTTGTACCAGTCGGGATTATGCACATATGTATTTTTTTTCGAAAACTGCATAAAAAGGCATGGATAGTTATCGTAAAGACACATACGCGTGCCATTGTTTACTTCGGAGTACGAATTGTTGGCCAGGTCGTTTTGATGCGTGAGATTGTTTACGCTGCGAAAAGCCAAAAATGGTTTGAAGCGTAAAGTGGTAGGCGAATGTGCATCGAGTAAAGTGTATTTGAACAGTACACGGGGCTCAAACGAAACGAGCAGGCGTTCTTTCGAAAGCACCACGCCGCCTACACGGTATACAGTGCGCGAAATTACTTCGCAATCGAACTGGCGAATATATTTATGTCCGTTCGGGCTGAAATTATTTCCTTCGTATTTATGAATACCAAGGTTGAATTCGGCACCATGCTGAATCACGGTTTCGTCGAGCGACGACAGCAATACATGATTTGAATCGTCGATGTCGGGAAGCGGAATAACCAGCTGACCGTGATATTTGCGGGTATTACAATCGATAAGTGTGGTACTGTTATAAGCTCCTGCCCGATTTGTACGGATCATTTCTTTGGATAACGATCGTTCAAGATTCATCAACAGCGCTTTATCAAAATTGAGGTAACTCATATAGTATTAGTGTTATATTGTAAACTTGCAACAGTGGAATAAATATAAAACCCGGGGCTTTTATATTTATTTTCAGATTGTATTTTATCGGTCTGAATTGGTTCGCAATTTATTTAAAATTATTGTAATTACAAAATTATCAGTAACCAAAATTAAGTAATTTCAGTAACTGTAATATTATGCAGGAATATGTTACAACCCTTGTTTTGTTATCCTCTGTAAATATGAATTTTAGCTTTATACAATTTAAACTTTTCAAACAGACTATATAATTTAATGAAAAAATATACGTTATCAATTAGAAAAATCGTAAATTTGCGTATAAACAAAATTGCTGAGATGCAAAACAACGAAAACAGACAGCAGGAAACCCGACGGATTTTTTATACAGCTTTTATTCCTGCCGTCCTGACTTTGTTAATGTTTCTGGTTTTCATCCTCGAAAGGGGAATGGGCTGGGATTTTCATAAAGCAGGGGTTTTTCCGCGCGATATGAGTCGGTTATGGACTATCCTTAGCTATGTTTTTGTGCACTCGGGATGGTCACATTTATTAAACAATACAATTTCTTTTTTTGTATTATCCACGGCATTGTATTATTTTTACAAACAAATTGCCAGTAAAGTGTTCTTGTGGCTATACCTCACCAGCGGTTTTATATTGTGGTTGGTAGGGCGCGAGAGTTGGCATGTGGGCGCAAGCGGAATGGTGTATGCACTCGCTTCATTTCTGTTTTTCAGTGGCTTGATTCGTCGGTATGTGCCGCTTATTGCCATATCTTTTGTCGTTACTTTTTTGTACGGAAATATGTTCTGGCATTTGTTTCCCTGGCAGGCAAACGACCCTGTATCGTGGGAAGGGCATCTGGCAGGAGGTATTTCGGGGCTATTTTGCGCTGCTGTTTTTTACAAACAGGGTCCGCAGCGTCCGGTTAAGGTTTGGGATGAAGAGGAGGAGTCCGAAGTAGATGAACCTCCCTACTGGACCGAAACTGATGATGAGAATGAACAGAATAAAGACTAAAAATATTATTGCGATTAAATAATTATGGAAGAAAAAAAACAAAACGAGATTAACTTACTGGATCTTTTATCAATGCTTTTTGCCTGGATAAGCAAAGCCTTTCATGGTTTACTGGTTTATATGGGCAAGTTGTCGCGACTTATCTACCGTCGCAAATGGTATGTAACTGTCACAGTGGTTGCCGGAGTTGCCGTGGGCATCTACCTCTCACGCCCCACAGCCCGTATATACAAAGCCGAAGGTACAGCCCTGATTTTGGGTGCCGATGCACAAACAGTTCGCCAGGTTTTTCGGCAACTCGAAAACTCTGATCCGCGAAATCCCTATACCTCGCTTTCAGGAAAGTTGAACCTGCCCGATAGTGTGGCCAATAATATCGCTGAGCTTGCAGCATTTTATATGATCGACTTTATGCGCGACAGTGTGGCCGATAAAGTTGATTTTATGGACTCGCACTCGCTTTCCGACACTATGAATGTGCGCATGCGCGACAGGGTTTATATCCGGTTGAAAACAAAAAATATATCGCAGGTGAAAGTGGTCGAAAATGCCATGCTCGATTTCCTGAACAACAATACGGTCATTCAATCGCAATTCAATGCTAAAATCAACGACCTGAAAAATCAAATCCGTATTTGTGATAGTGAGTTGCAGCGTATCGATAGTCTGGCAAATATTTATTATTTTAACGAGAAAAACAATGCCCAGCTAAGCTTCGAAAAAAATTCACTCATTATGGGCGAACAGCGTAAACAACTTTTTTACTACGATCTGATGCGCATTCAGGAGTATCGAAACCATGCTCAACTCGAATTGTCGCGCTTCACAAAACCTGTCGAAATACCTTCTTCGCTCGTGGTATCGCCACAGCCTCTCAATGGACGACTTGAATATGCCGCTTACGGACTGTTCTTCGGCCTGATAGCCGGATTGGTTTTAGCCGGATTTATCGAAAGCATTTCAAAGGTTATGACTTTTCTCAAAGGCAAGGATTAAAAATATTCAGAAATACAATAAAAAAAGAGGCTGTCTTAAAAGTATCCTTGAACACTTTTAAACTTACAAATTATAAGAACTTTTCATTTCTGCCCCTATATCCCCTCCCGATAAATCGGGATAAATTGCGGGGACTCAGTGCGTGCAACGTAATTTCTTTATTTGCACAATGTCACAGCCCCCTTTAGGGGGTTGGGGGCAGCTGAAAGTATTGATTTGTAAGTTTTAGTTTTCACATCTTAGCTTTTGAGACAGTCTCTTTTTTTTACTTCCCATAAGCCTGTTCAATCTTTAATGGTTCGGTATGGATGTTTGTAATGGTTTGTTCGCCAAATCGTTCCCGTAATTGATGCTCAAGCTCAGTAGCTATGTCGTGCGAGTGCACAAAACTGATATTCCTGTCCATCTTTATATGTACATCAATGGCATACACATTCCCTATCTTACGCGTTTTAAGGTTATGATGGGCCTTTATTTCGCTGTTCGATGCTATGATTTCCACTATCTCCTTCTCTGTGTCATGTGGCAAAGCTCTTTCAAGCAATTCATGCATACTCGGCATACCCAGCTCTATCGCTACTTTTATAATAAATATACTCACTATTATTCCTGCCAGCGGATCCAGTATCCGCCACTGTTCACCCAAATATATAGCGCCCGATATACCCAGGGCTGTTCCTATCGACGAAAATGCGTCGCTGCGGTGATGCCAAGCATTTGCTATCACAGCCTGACTGTCAATCTTTTCGCCCACCTTCTTTGTGTAGCGGTAAAGTACTTCCTTTACTACTATCGACAACAATGCTGCATACAATGCCAGCATACCCGGTTGCGGCAGACTTTCGCCCCTCAGCGCCTTTATACAGTTGCCGGCTCCGCTAATCATTATGCCCGCACCTACCACCAGCAGCGCCAGACTTATCAACAGCGTGGCAAAAGTTTCGTACTTGCCGTGTCCGTATTTGTGGTCGTCGTCCTTCTCCTTGCCCGATATACCTATAAATACTATCACTATCACATCGGTCACAAAATCCGAAAGCGAATGTATGGCATCGGCTATCATAGCCGTACTCTTACCAAATATACCAGCTGCCAACTTGAAAATTGTAAGCACCAGATTCAGAAAAAATCCTACCCAGGTCACTTTTTGGGCTGCTTTGCTTCGATTGTTTTCCATTTTGCGAAATTTCTGATTATTGATGTGTATTAGACACAAAGTACACTTTAGTATTGAATTGTGAAAAATATATCAAAGATAATTATAAGTCACTTGTTTTTTTAATATGGTGTAAAGATAATGATATGAAAGAAATAAAAGCGATTTTAGTTCTTAATTGTTCAAAAAGCGAATCAAAAAACACTTAACCTTCATCAACCATTAAATCCATTAAAAGATTTTGAAAGTATCTTTTTCAGTTGGAAAATATGCTTAACTTTGTGCTATGAAAACAGAAAACATTAGCAATATGAAGAAGCAACTGACCATCGCTTTGGTTGCGCACGACCGCCGGAAGGCTGATATGGTGGAATGGGCGGTACACAATGCCACTATGCTGGCAAAGCATAGGATAATATGTACCGGAACCACGGGAGGGCTGATACAGGAAGCCTTTCAGCAAATAGGGATAGAAGCACACATAACCCGTATGAACTCGGGTCCAATGGGCGGCGATGCCGAAATAGCTGCGCTGGTGGTGCGTAAGCAAATCAACCTGGCTGTGTTCCTTATCGACGACCTGAACGCGCAGCCGCACGAAGCCGATATACAAATGTTGCTCCGTCAGTGCCGCGTGCACAATGTGCCCATAGCCTGTAACCGCTACAGTGCCGACCTGATGATAACCAGTAGTCTTTGGGACAACGACGACTACGAACCCACCGAACCCAAATACATTAAATTCGACCGCTGATCAATAGGCTGTATCAAAAGCCGGGCGACGAAAACAGAATTCTGATTAAGGCTCCTTTTGGGAGCCTTTTTTTACAGGCCTTTGTCAGTACAATACCGACTCAGGCCGATTTTTCAGCTTACTTCCAAACTTCTTATTTGGCTTTTCGCCCATTACAAATTCAAGCGTTCCGCCTTTTACTATTTCCCTGTAAGTAATATATGAGTGGGCGTATTTCTTTCCGTTTAGTTTTACCGATTGAATGTAAATGTTTTTCGGACTGTTGTTTTTTGCGGTTATTTTGAACGATTTCGAATCGGGAAGCCTAAGTGTCATTTCCTCAAACAGCGGCGACCCGAACACAAAACAACCTGCAGCCGGATTCACAGGATAAAAACCCATGGCCGAAAGCACATACCAGGCCGACATGTGTCCGCAGTCTTCGTTTCCGCTCAGTCCGGCAGGTTGGTCGTGGTACATAATGTCCATAATGTAGCGCACTTTTTCAGCCGTTTTCCACTGTTGTCCGGCATAGGCATAAAGGTACGCAATGTGGTGACTCGGCTCATTGCCATGTGCATACTGACCTATCAAACCCGAAATATCGGGAGAAGCCTGTGCGCCCATTTCGCCCTGAATGACAAACAGGCTGTCGAGCTTTTGCACAAAGCGTTTTTCGCCCCCATAAAGTTTTATCATTCCTTCCACGTCCTGAGGAATCAGCCACGCATATTGCCATGCATTTCCTTCGGTGTAATCACCTTCGCCGTGTATCGACTCCAAAGGATTGAACGGACTTTTAAACTGTCCGCTTGCTAATTTCGGACGCAGAAACCCAGTGGCCTTATCGTAATATGCCTGATAAGCTTTTGCTCTTTTCGAAAAATATTCGAAGTCCTCCTTCTTGCCGAGCTTTTGTGCCAGTTGTGCGATACACCAGTCCGAAACAGCATATTCCAGCGCTTTCGATACCGATTCTTTTTCTTTATCGGCCGGAATAAATCCCATTTGTTTCATGTATTTCATGCCATAATCGTCGCGTGTGGCCGATGCTTTCATGGCTTCGAAAGCCAGTTCTGTATCAATTCCTTCAAAATGCTTGAAAATAGCATCGGCAACCACAGGCACTGCGCTATAGCCCACCATACAATCGGTTTCGCAGCCCATCAGCGCCCAGATCGGAAGTTTTCCCTGTTGCTGATAAATGGCCAGCATGGATTTTATCATGTCGGGCACACGTTCGGGTTGCACCAGTGTGTAAAGCGGATGTGCGGCGCGATAAGTATCCCACAACGAGAATACGCTGTAGTTGGTGAATCCCGCATTGCGATATACTTTTTTGTCGGTGCCACGATAATCGCCGTTGTGGTCGTTGAAAATAACAGGTGCAGTAAATGCATGATACATGGCAGTGTAGAAAGTACGCAGGTCTTTAGTGTTGTCGCTTTTTATGCGGATGCGCGACAATTCCGTATTCCATTTCTGCTCAGCTTCCGTAGCGACCGCTTCAAAACTTTTGGCGCGGGTTTCTGCTTCAATATTGGCCAACGCATTTTCTTCGCTTACGGGTGAGATACCTGCTTTTACAAACACAGCTTCGTTTTTGGCTGTTGTAAACGAAAGTATGGCAACGGCTCTTTCACTTTTTAGTGAAGTGACATCCGCTTTTTTCTGATTGTCCATAAACAAAACAGCATCGGCGGCTTTCGATAATTTTATGGCAAAATACAATCGCTGATCATTGGCCCAGCCTGTCGAAAAGCGATATCCTGTATAGGTCAGTGCATCTACTTTACGGATAAATGTTTCGGTCGGGCGATCCCAGCCAATGCCATGACCAAGGTCGATGGCAATGCGCGACTCCTTCGATTCCGGAAAAGTGTATTTATGAAAAGCCACACGTTCGGTAGCGGTAAGTTCGGCTTTGACGCCGTATGCGCGCAGGTTAATGGCATAATATCCGGCGCGTACAGTTTCGTCGCTGTGTTTATAAAGCGTGGCATAGCCCGAGAGTGGTTCTTTTATTGTTCCGGGAAATGTTTTAATGTCTCCGGTGTAAGGCATTATAAGTACATCCCCCAGGTCGCCAATGCCCGTTCCGCTCAGGTGTGTTTGTGCAAAACCAGTCAGAATACTGTCGGAATAATGATAGCCCGAACACCAGTCCCAGCCTTTTACATAGTTTGTTGGCCCGGTTTGAATTGCTCCGAAAGGCACATGCGCACCCAGAAATACATGTCCGTGATCGCCGGTGCCAATATAGGGATCGACAAATTTGACGGGTTGTGGATGGTTGGCAAAAGAAACAAGGCTGCAGAAAATAAGGATTGACAGGAATGATTTTTTCATGTGTGTATAATTGCTTTTGTAAGTTGGATAATTCAAACTTTGCAAAAATAATATCTTTTCAGCGCTTAATGGCAATTCCAAATAGCTTTCCTGTCTTTGGGATACACTTTTGACTAAATAGTATACAATAAAAAACGATCGGACTGTATTATTACCGGTCCGATCGTTGTTTATAGAATACTTATTTCTTCTTTTTAAGCCTGCACTTTTTCAATGCTGTTTCGTGGTCGTCAATATCCTGTCCAAAATCGGGCATGCCGTCTTTTGTCCAGCGAATAACTCTTGCACGGGTGTGGCGGTTCGCGTCGTACAGCGGTTCGCCTTTAATATCTTTATAATCGCGGGCATGATAAATCATAATGTCAGTTTTACCATCTTCTGATTTTGTAAAACTGTTATGTCCGGGTCCGAAACGTTTCAGTGCTTCATTGCTGTAGAATACCGGTTTCTCCGATTTTTTCCACGAGGCAGGATCGAGCAGGTCTGCATTTTCGTCGGCCCAAAGCAATCCGATACAATAATTGGCATCGGTGGCGCTGGCCGAGAAGGATACAAATACTTTTCCGTTACGGATAAGGACTGCAGGGCCTTCGTTTACACGGTGACCTTTTATTTCCCAGTCGTATTCAGGCTGACTGATCACCACCTGTTTGCTGTCGAGCGTGGTGGGGCTTGTCATTTTGGCGATAAACAATCCGGTATTTACAACTGTGTTCGACGCTCTGTCGGTCCAGATCATATATCGCTGACCTTTGTGCTCAAAACTGGTTGCATCAAGCGAAAACTTATCGACATTGCTCACAATCTGACCTTCTTCGGTCCATAAACCCTGTGTCGGGTCTTCCGAAGGATTCGAAAGTGCATACATTCTGATTTTCCAACGGTCTTCAGCGCCTCCTGCCGCAAAGTAAATATACCATTTATCGTTTACCCGGTGCAATTCAGGCGCCCAGATATGATTTCCCATAGCGCCTTTGCTGTGTTTGCGCCAAACAACTACAGGAGTGGCACTTTTTATGCCATTGATGGTTTTCGATTTGCGTATTTCGATGCGGTCGTATTCGGGTGCGGTAGCAATGAAATAATAAAAACCGTCGGCAGCTTTGGTCACAAAGGGGTCGGCACGTTGAAGCGCCAGAGGATTGTCGAACTGATTTTTCTTTAGTTTTTGAGCCGAAAGCGACCATGTGCCCAGCAGGCACAAAAGGATAAGAGAGATACGGAATAGCTTCATATATTCAGAATTTTAATTTGCATTATGATGATACGTAGGAAATTTTCCTCAGATTTACTTCTGCAAATTTACTGAAAAAACTTAAGCTATCCTTTGGTCAATTTCGTTTGACAGGCACTTATAAGTGGATAAATATCCTTTTATCTCTACAATTTTGTCAGAGACTTAAATTCGGGTGATATTCAATGATTCTGTGACCTTATGCTCCCAAAGCTTTCAAAGCCTCGTAAACTAAAAACGCAGGCCATACAATGGCTTTCAGGAAACCGAGAACTCCTGCCCGGAAACTGGTGGATATTGAAATAAAATAAAATGAATATCCGTTTGGATACCTAATCTTTCAAAATCAAGACATCAGGGCTACGCCCCTAAAAATTCAATTGTTATCATTATTCTACAAAGATACCACAGCTACGCTGCTTAATACCTGATATAAAGGGGCGTTAGCCCTGATATCTTTGTAGAATATAATTCAAATAAATATCAAAGGAGCGTAGCTCTGACATCTTTATAAATTCAAATTTACACAATGTACCTCATAATTTTGATTTCTTTATAAAAATCTTCTCGCAGTGTTAATGAGTAACACATTTAGGTATCCAAGCGGATATTCATTTAAAATATATAGCAGCACCGATAAATCCGAGTCCGTACACTGCGCCACCTGAAGCTGTAACCTGATGGTTGTTTTTACATTCCTTGTTTTCCATTTTTCTGATTTTATTTGATTTTTGATAAAATAACGACATAATTCTTGCCGTGTGTTTTTGCACATTTCGGACAGCTAGTGTAGCATATGTACATTTTAGCTGTTAAGAAATGTTTTTCAGAGCTTGTTTTTTTTGAAATCCCTGATCCATTCACCCGTTTTTCTGAAATCACCTTCGTAAACGCGACAGTAGAATTTTCCTGTTATTTTTACAGTCTTTAGGTCCGGGATTTTTTTATCTACAGCCACAAAAACATTCATTTTCCAGGCCGATGCGTGATCCGATAAGCACATTGCATCCGGCACTGTCGCACCATGTTTGTTAGCTTTTGACATTATACGGGTCATTACTTTGCCAAAATTCGCAGGCATATTCAGTATGCAGAAGACCTTGTCTTTGATAAAGAGCTTATTATGCCATTCAATAATCTGGTCGTCCCGGGTAGTAGGGTCGAAGAGAGGACAGCAGCCGGTGGGAGTGATTTCTGTCATAATGTGTAGATTTTCAGAGATTAATTAATCAGTTACAAGTGTAAATAATTTATTTCGAATGAGAATTACAAATAAGTGAAAACTTGTATGTTGATGATTCAATTGCCTTTCAGGGCGAATTTGGAAGCCTGAAAAATCATTTTTTTAAGTACCTTTGCATACTGTAAATAACCGACAATTATTATTGATATGTTTTTCAGCACATAGTTCACAGTAGTTTTGATAGTAAAAGAAAAGACTAAGAACACATAGGATTATCCTGAATGTCGGGATAATTTCAGAGCGATAAAAGTATCGTCAGATACTTTTACTATGTGAGCTAAGTCTTTTTCCTCAATAATTTCTATGTGTTCTATTGTGTTAGAAATAGATCATTAAATATTTCAATGTACTTAATTATAAAAACAACTCGAAACTTATGATAGTCTGTATAGCCGAAAAACCAAGTGTGGCACGTGATATTGCTGAAATTCTGGGTGCTAAAACCCGGAAAGAGGGTTATATCGAAGGGAATGGCTATCAGGTAACCTGGACTTTCGGACATTTGTGCGGATTGCTCGAACCGCATGAGTATGCGCCCGAATGGAAAGCATGGGCATTGAGTCATTTGCCCATGATTCCGCAACGCTTCGGCATTAAAGTGATGAACGACAGCGGTATTCAAAAACAGTTTAAGGTAATTGAAACACTTATGGCAAACGCCGACGAAGTGGTAAACTGCGGTGATGCGGGGCAGGAAGGAGAGCTTATTCAACGTTGGGTAATGCAGAAAGCCATGTGCAAATGTCCGGTGAAACGTTTGTGGATTTCGTCGCTGACCGAAGAAGCCATTCGCGAGGGTTTCAAAAAACTGAAAGATCAGTCGGAATATCAGCATTTATACGAAGCCGGACTTTCGCGCGCCATTGGCGATTGGATGCTGGGAATGAATGCCACGCGTCTTTATACACTTAAATACGGCAAAAACCGACAGGTGCTTTCCATTGGTCGTGTGCAAACGCCTACGCTTGCCCTCATTGTGAACCGTCAGCTCGAAATTGAGAATTTTAAACCTGAAGCTTACTGGGAGCTGAAAACTGTATATCGCGATACGATTTTCTCGGCTACAAAAGGGCGTTTCTCAAGTGTGGAAGAAGGAAATAACTTTCTCGAAACAGTGAAGAATGCCGATTTTGTGGTGACCGACTTTTCCACTAAAAAAGGCACCGAATCGGCTCCGCGACTTTTCGACCTTACATCCTTACAGGTGGAGTGCAATAAGAAATTCGGATTTTCAGCCGATGAAACTCTGAAGCTTATTCAGAGTCTTTACGAAAAAAAACTAACTACTTATCCTCGTGTGGATACCACTTACCTGAGCGACGATATGTATCCTAAAATACCTGATATTCTGAAAGGTATAAAAGATTACGAACTGCTTACAGCTCCTTTGCTGGCGACAAAACTTCCTAAAACAAAAAAGGTTTTCGACAATGCAAAGGTCACCGATCACCATGCTATTATTCCCACGGGTGTACACCCTACAGCGCTCAACGATAACGAAAAGAGAGTTTTTGATCTGGTGGCACGCAGGTTTATTGCTAATTTTTATCCTGAATGTAAAATTTCGACTACCACTGTGTTGGGCGAAGTGGATAAAGTGGAATTTAAAGTTACCGGAAAGCAAATCATTGATCCGGGATGGCGTGTGGTGTTCGAGAAGGCCCGCACCGATGAAGAAAAAGAACAGGAAGATGATGAAAAAACACTTCCACTTTTCGAAAAAGGCGAATCGGGACCGCACGAACCAACTTTGGCCGAAAAATGGACTTCGCCGCCTAAACCTTATACCGAGGCTACCCTGCTACGGGCTATGGAAACGGCCGGTAAATTTGTGGACAATGACGAACTTCGCGATGCGTTGAAGGAAAATGGTATTGGACGTCCTTCGACCCGTGCAGCGATTATTGAAACGCTTTTCAAACGTGAATATATTCGTAAGGAACGCAAAAATCTGATTGCAACCACTACCGGAGTGGATCTGATACTTACTATTCAGGAAGAATTATTGAAATCTGCTGAGCTTACAGGTTTGTGGGAGCGCAAGCTTCGTCAGATTGAAAAAGGCGAATACGAAGCGCGCGCTTTTCTCGACGAACTAAAAGAAATGGTGCGAACAATTGTGCTAAATGTAAAAACAGATAACCGTACACTTGGTCAGGTAATGGCACAGCCGGTTGCACAGCCAGCTCAGGAGGTTTGTCCGCTTTGCGGAAAAGGTGTGATATTAAAAGGTAAAACTGCTTACGGTTGCAGCGAGTGGAAAGCGGGTTGTAATTATCGCAGACCTTTGGAAGAATAAGAAAATTAACGCATAAAAAAAACGTCAGACACTGTCTGACGTTTTTTTTATACTTCTTTCAAACCGGTTGGTTTGCTTCTTTATGCAAGTTTCTTGTCAAGATTACGTTTGATGGCAGCCAAAAAATCCTGCGTATTCAGATAATCGGTACGACTGATATTATCGCCATGAACCAGAATAGCCAAATCTTTGGTCATTTCACCTGCTTCAACAGTTTCCACACAAACTTCTTCGAGCTTTGTACAGAAGTTTATCAACGCCTGATTGCCGTCGAGTTTTCCACGATGCGCAAGTCCGCGTGTCCATGCAAAGATGGAGGCAATCGGGTTTGTCGAAGTCTCTTTTCCCTGCTGATGCTGACGGTAGTGACGTGTTACAGTGCCGTGAGCAGCTTCTGCTTCTACAGTTTTTCCATCGGGAGTAACAAGTACCGACGACATAAGTCCCAGTGAACCAAATCCCTGTGCTACAGTGTCTGACTGAACGTCGCCATCATAATTTTTGCAGGCCCATACAAATCCACCATTCCATTTAAGTGCCGAAGCTACCATGTCGTCGATAAGACGATGTTCATAAATTATTCCGGCTTCTTTATATTTTTCCCTGAATTCATTTTCGTAAACTTCCTGGAAAATATCTTTGAAACGTCCGTCGTAAGCTTTCAGAATAGTATTTTTGGTCGACATGTAAAGCGGCCATTTTTTATCGAGCGCCACCTGCATCGACGAACGTGCAAAGCCATAAATCGATTCGTCGGTGTTATACATGCTCAGCGCTACACCATCGCCTTTAAAATCGTACACTTCCCATTCTTTGGTTTCTCCGTTTTCGTTTGTAAAGGTCATTTTGAGTGTGCCTTTTCCCTTGATCACCACATCGGTAGCTTTGTACTGATCGCCAAAAGCGTGACGGCCGATAACGATAGGTTGTGTCCAACCCGGAACCAGGCGTGGTACATTTGAGCAGATAATAGGTTCGCGGAATACAGTACCGCCAATAATGTTTCGGAGTGTTCCATTGGGCGATTTCCACATTTTTTTGAGTCCGAATTCTTCCACGCGTGCTTCGTCGGGAGTAATGGTGGCACATTTAATACCCACATTGTATTTGTTGATGGCATTGGCAGCCTCCACAGTTACCTCGTCGTTGGTAACATCGCGATTCTCTATGCCCAAATCATAATATTTAATGTCGAGATCGAGATAAGGAAGAATAAGTTGTTCTTTGATAAATGACCAGATAATGCGGGTCATTTCGTCGCCGTCGAGTTCGACAACCGGATTTTGTACTTTAATTTTATTCATACAATTTAAAGCCCCCTAAATCCCCCTTGAGGGGGACTTAAAGAGTATCTTACTAATATTAATGTTCTGTTATTTGCTAAGAAATTATTTTTAAGCCTCCCTTATGGGGAGGTTTGGAGGGGCTTTTTATCGTTTGTTCATTGGAACAAAAGGTTTTTTCTCACCCACATTTTTGTAAGCAGGACGAATAATACGTTTGCTTGCAAAGTTGAGCTCTTCGATGCGATGTGCGGTCCAACCGGTAATGCGCGACATGGCGAAAAGCGGAGTATAAACTTCTGATGGAAGCCCCATTGCCTGATACACAAATCCGGAATAGAAATCCACATTGGTACAAACCTGCTTGTTAATGCCTGAGCCCTTGAAGGTCATAAATGCATTGACTGCGCGTTCGTCGAGTAATTCGAGGAAGTTAAATTCTTTCTGCAGGCCTTTCTCTTCGGCTAATTTGCGCGCCATTTCTTTCAAAAGCAGTGCACGTGGATCTGAAACGGTATAAACCGCATGTCCGATACCGTAAATAAGTCCCGTTTTGTTGTATGCTTCTTTGTTGAGCATTTTTTTCAGGTAAATGTCAATTTCTTTTACATCGTCCCATTTCTTGATGGCTGTTTTCAGATGTTCGAACATATGATTTACCTTGATGTTTGCACCACCATGCAACGGGCCTTTGAGCGAACCGATACCGGCAGCAATAGCAGAGTAAGTATCTGTAAGCGTTGAGCTTGTTACACGAACCGAGAAGGTTGAGTTGTTACCACCACCATGTTCAGCGTGCAGAATGAGACAAAGGTCGAGCAGTTTCACATCGAGTTCGGTGTATCGACCGGGACCTTTCATCATAAACAGGAAGTTCTCGGCAATTGAGGCACCTTCTTTCGGGTGACGAATATGTAAAGAACGACCAAACTGACTGTGACGCATAATGTTATAAGCATACGCAATAATGGTCGGGAATTTTGAAATCAATTCAATCGACTGACGAATCAGGTTGTCGCGCGAAATATCATCAGCGTTGTTGTCGAAGGTGTACATTTCGAGTACCGAGCGTGCCAGAATGTTCATGATATCAGTACCTTCCAGATCAATGATATTCATTTTCATTTTTTGCTCGAGCGGCATTTGATCATTCAGAATGGTCGAGAAAGTGCGCAACTCTTCAGCATCGGGCAGATAACCCGAAAGCAGCAGGAAGGCTGTTTCTTCAAAACCAAGTCTGTCTTCAGCTTCAAGTCCGTGTACAAGGTCTTCGAGGTCAATGCCACGATAGAATAATTTCCCCGGAATAGCTTTCAAACCTCCTTCTGGCAAACGTTCGTAGCCAACAACGTCACCTACTTTTGTTAAACCTGCAACCACACCTGTGTGATCTTCGTTTCGCAGTCCGCGTTTTACGTTCAGCTGTGTGAAAAGTTCCTTGTCGATGCGACTGGTTGTTTTGATGGTTTCCGATAGCTTATAAATCAGAAAGTCTTTTTCGTTTGCCATGTGTTATTAATATTTTTAGTTGTGATTATTATAATTTATTATTTAAGTCCATTGAGAGCACTTCCGGCTTTAAACCATTCAATCTGTGCATCATTATAAGTGTGAATTGCTTCAAATTGTTCGCTGCTTCCGTCGGAATGTGTAAGCTTCACAGTCAGATTTCTTCCCGGTGCAAATTCAGTAAGTCCGAGAATGCTTATTTTGTCGTCTTCACGCACTTTATCGTAGTCGTTTTTGTCGGCAAATGTGAGCGCCAGCATTCCCTGTTTTTTCAGATTTGTTTCGTGAATACGGGCAAACGATTTTACGAGAATGGCTTTTACATTCAGGTGACGTGGCTCCATGGCCGCATGTTCGCGACTCGATCCTTCGCCGTAATTTTCTTCGGCCACTACCACCGAGCCAATGCCCTGTGCTTTGTATTTTCGGGCCAAAGCCGGAACTGCGCTGTATTCGCCTGTTTCAGGGTCGAGTACTGCATTGGTTTTATCGTTGAATGCATTGACTGCACCAATAAGCATATTATCCGAAATATTGTCGATATGTCCACGGAAACGTAACCAGGGTCCGGCCATCGATATATGGTCGGTGGTACATTTACCTTTGGCTTTTATAAGCAACGGTTGATTGATAAGATCTTTGCCATCCCAGGCAGCAAAAGGTGCAAGTTTCTGCAGACGTTTCGATTCAGGATCGATATTTACTTCAATGCCACTTCCATCTTTCACAGGGGCAATGTAGCCCGCATCTTTTACATCGAAACCTTTTATGGGAAGTTCGTAACCTTTGGGTTCGGCCAGTTTTACATGCTCTCCTTTTTCGTTGGTCAGTGTGTCTTTCAATGGGTTGAAAGTCAGATCGCCGGCTATGGTCAGCGCAGATACAATTTCGGGTGAACCGATGAAAATATGAGTGTTGGGGTTGCCGTCGGCGCGTTTTGCAAAGTTGCGGTTGAACGACGTGATGATTGAATTCGGACGATCGGCTACATCGATATCACGTTTCCATTGTCCGATACAGGGTCCGCAGGCATTGGCCATAATTACAGCGCCTACCGATTCGAATTCAGCAAGTACGCCATCACGTTCGGCTGTATAACGAACCTGTTCAGAACCCGGGTTGATGATAAACTGCGCCTGCACTTTCAGCCCGTCTTCTTTTGCTTTTTTTACTATGGAAGCTGCACGTGTAAGGTCTTCGTACGACGAGTTTGTGCAGGAACCAATCAGTCCGACTTCCATTTTTTGTGGATAGCCTTTTTCTTTTACAGCCTTTGCAAATTCACTCAGCGTATAAGCCGCATCGGGTGTGAACGGACCGTTTACATGTGGTTCGAGTTCGCTCAGATTAATTTCAATCAGGCGATCGTAATATTTTTCGGGATTTGCCACCACTTCGGCATCAGCCTGCAGGTGGGCAATGTTTTTCAATGCAAGATCGGCTACAGAAGCACGTCCCGTGGCATTCAGATATTCGGCTGATTTTTTATCAAAGGGGAAAATAGAAGTGGTTGCACCTACTTCGGCGCCCATATTACAAATTGTGCCTTTTCCTGTGGCCGAAAGCGATTCGGTTCCTTCGCCAAAATATTCAATTACAGCATTGGTTCCACCTTTTACGGTCAGAATTCCGGCGAGTTTCAAAATTACATCTTTTGGCGAAGCCCAACCCGAAAGCTTTCCGGTAAGTTTCACGCCTATTATTTTAGGCATTTTAAGTTCCCAGGGTAGTCCGGCCATTACATCCACAGCATCGGCACCGCCCACACCAATGGCAATCATGCCGAGTCCGCCAGCATTAGGTGTGTGCGAGTCAGTTCCCACCATCATTCCACCCGGAAATGCATAGTTCTCGAGTACAACCTGATGGATAATTCCTGCTCCTGGTTTCCAGAATCCAATGCCGAATTTATTCGATACAGCACTCAGGAAATCATACACTTCGCTGTTGGTTTGGTTGGCAGTACCCAAATCCACTTTTGCAGAAATGTGCGCCTGTATCAGGTGATCACAATGCACGGTTGAAGGTACAGCTACAGTTTTACGACCGGAATTCATTAACTGCAACAACGCCATTTGAGCCGTGGCATCCTGCATGGCCACACGGTCGGGCGAAAAATTTACATAATCCACAGCCCGTTCGTGACTTTTCAAAACCTCATCGGCAGAAAGATGCGCGTAAAGAATTTTTTCGGTAAGTGTGAGAGGACGTTGCAGTGTGCTTTTGATTTTTTCGATCTTTTCGGGTAGTTCAGCGTAGATCTTTTCAATCATTTCTTTGTCGAAAACCATATTATTGTAATTTTATTCAATTTGTAATAATTTTACTTACAAATATAACGAAAAATATCATTTAACGTCAATTGTACTTCTATTTCTTTAGTCTTAACAAGCGTAATTCTAAAATGTTCATTTGAAAAATGTGATATATATCAAAAAAAAGTCCGGACTATATTACTAAGCCGGACTTTTAATTATTGAGCATGCCTCTATGGCATTTTAATTGTTTAAGTATTTTATTTTTGTGGGTTCGGTGGCATTATTTTCATAAAATTCTATGGTCATTTTTTGTGATACAGGAAATGTTACCGACATTTCACATTTTCCTGTTCCGGTTGTGTAAAATTCCTGCGAATTGGTGCTGCTGTCGAAATCTTTTTGTGCCCAGTTGTGCAGACCAGCGTTATTTGGATTTTCAATCCATGCTTTCTTATCAGATTTGAAAATTACTTTTACATTCTTTTTTAATGGTACTAATGCGAATATTGAATATACTTTTCCTTCACGGGTATAAGAAATTGAATCGTGTAAAACATTATAGTAATTTACGACTAATCCCATTTCCGGATAAATAACAAAGTCGTTATTTGGTTCTTCTGTTTTCGTTGTTGAGTAAATGGTTTTTGTTTTAGTGGGAGCAATAGCACCGTTTTCGTAATACTCAATTTGTATACTATCAGCATCCTGTCCGATCTGGATATATACATCGTTGCTTTGTTCGCTATTTTTTACAGTGAATTCCTGACTTTGTGATGCCATATCGTATGTTTTTACATTCCAGTTTTCGGGAGCAGGAATAATTGCATACGACCAGTTATTCGGTTTTCCTTTTAGTACAACTTTCAGTGCTGTTCCTTTAGGTAAATCTGCTTTTAGTGAGTGAACAGTGCCCGGAGTGAAAATGCTGAATGTGTCGCACAACAGATTGCTGCCGTATGTGCCAGCCATAGGATAAGTGATCAGCTTTTCGGCAGTAAATTCTGTATTTTCAATAAAATAGCTGACATATTGTTTAAAATCAGGAATCACCACGTCGGTCATTCCCAGTTTTTTGTATTGGTTTTCCAGATTTGTTTTCACTTCATCCATATTGGTCAAACGCGCATTGTCAAAAAGCTTTGAACCTAAAGTTGCATCGTTCAATACACCATCAGTTTTTATGTCGGTAATGATATCGGCCAGCAGTTGCGATAAATCGGCTGTGGAGCCTGGTCCCTGCATGATGGCCGAAATGGCCAAAAGCATGGCATTGTTGACACCGGTTTGTACAATGTTTAGAGTTTCGGAGCCCGAAATGGTATCGGGCGTCATGTTGAAAATCTGTAAAATCTCGTGCTGTGCCTGAGCCTTTGCTTCCGAAAGTGAGATGTTTTCATTTTTCACAAGGTACTCTGCTCTTGGTTTTTCCATATGGGTAAGTACATTGATATTTGCCGAATTTACATCCGAAACATCAACCAACGCATACAAAGTGAGTGGACTTGTGGATAGCTGACCCGTAACTTCGTTGAAATAATAACCATCGGCTTTGAGCTGTACATAGCCCGAAATTAATTCCATTTGGCTTTGTTCAAAACTACCTTTGTTGTCGGCAACTGTGGTCTGATAGCTTCTGCCAGTCTGATTCAGCTCTTCGTCAAGCTCCGAAATAGTTACTGAAGTGCCATTTATAAACGGACCTTTCTGCACGTATCCATTGAAATGTTCAATTTTTTTTGGTTCTTTGAGTGTGACTTTTTCTTCGCACGAACTGAAAGCAAAAATTGCTAATAAGCAGAAAATTAAATGATTTGTTTTCATAATAAAGAATTAAAAAATGGTTCAAAAAATAGTATTATTGATTCGATTTTTTTTTTTTCTGTTGGTATTACCGTACAAAGGTAAGAAAAATTTATTTGGATTAACTAAAAAGTGAAAGTTGTTTGTTTGATCTATTTTCCAATCCACGTAAGTTTATGCCAAATGCTTTCCAGCGGTCCCTGTTTGTGATGCTTCATCCACCATGTGCTGAAAATACCCTGCAGCACAGCCAATACCAACCCAATTAATAGTGAATAGCTCGCTCCTGTATATTTGTATAGTCCGAGTCCGAAACCATAATAAATAAACGACCCCAGAATGGATTGTAAAATGTAGTTCGACATGCTCATTTTGCCATAGGCCGATAGTACATTGAGTTTATTATGAAAAGTCTTTTGTTTGAATAACAATACAAAGCCCGAAACCAGCACCAGCATAAATGCCATGTTCGACCAGCTACGAACAATCAGTTCCAGCGGACGATTTACGGCCACAGTGCTGACCCATTCCAATATGTTGGATTTCAGATAAAATAATGGGATAAATGCGATAATGCTTGTCAGCAAAACTTTTTTCCAGAAACTTACATTCTTATCCGAATTGCTGAAAATGCCGTATCGGCCGGCCAGCATGCCAAACATAAAGAGCGATATGGTCTGAAATACTCTGCCATACTCCCATGTCCAGAGTAGTACTGCAATTTTGCCATTCACAAGGTTTCCGCGCAAAGTTGTCCACATAGAATCGGACGACAGATAATCCCCTATTTTGCTGTAATACACCCACGAAGCAGGATCGGGGAGCTGTGGTGAATAAATAATTCCATAAATAAGTTTTATTAGTTCTACGGGTTGAGCCATAAGTATCAGTGCGGTAATGAAAACCGTTTTGTTGCTTAGTTTTGTTACAGGTATAAGTGTGAAACCTAACAAAGCATATACAAATAATATATCGCCCATGTAGAATGTGGAATTGATAATGCCAAAGCCTAACAGTAGCAATAATCGCCATGCAAAACGTCCTCTGAAGTCATTTCCTTTTTTCTGCTGGTTGTCTGTTTGTATAAAATAAGTCAGTCCGAAGAGCAGGGCAAATATTGCGTATGATTTTCCACCAAAGAGAAAGAACAACGTGTCCCAAACACCTTTGTCGAGCGTAACCAACCATGCAGGCAGATTTTCGGGAAGATAATAAAAGTCGAAATGCTCGATGTTGTGCAGCAACATGATGGAGACAATGGCAAATCCTCTGAGGGCATCTACCACATGAAGGCGATTGGGTGAAGACATAGATTTTTTTATAAATGTGATAATTAGGTTGAAATATTAAATGATATATTTCCAACACAATAGAACACATAGAAATAATTGAGGATAAAGACTTAGTTCACATAGTAAAAGTATCTGACGATACTTTTGCATTTCTGACATTATCCCGATTTTCGGGATAATCCTATGTGTTCTTAGTCTTTTCTCTTATTTTCAAAACTACTGTGGACTATGTGGTGAGAGACATATCAATAATATTATCGGCTACTTATGATTATGAAATGAGATTTTTTTAAGTTATGGTGCAAATTTACATTATAATTTTTGTAGAGTTTGTGAATTATACAGAAATTAACTGCCAATTAGAGAAAAATTTCTATAATTATTCGTCTTTTCGGCCAAAAACAGACTTTTAAATCAACTTAAAATAGTAATTTTGCAGTCGCTTAGAAATTTCGAAAATCTATATATATTATGGCAGAAAAAAAAATGAATTTACTGGCTGATTTTCCAGCTATTTCTACTCAGGAATGGCTCGACAAAGTGACAGCCGACCTCAAAGGAGCTGACTTTAATAAAAAGCTCGTTTGGAAAACCAACGAAGGCTTCGATGTGATGCCTTTTTACCGTGCCGAAGACATTCAGGGTCTGAAAACCACTGAAGTTGTTCCCGGTAAATTTCCCTTTGTTCGTGGCACAAAAGCCGACAACAACTGGTTTGTTCGTCAGGATATTGTGGTGGAGGATGCAAAAGCAGCAAACGCTAAGGCACTCGACATTCTGAATAAAGGCATTACTTCGCTTGGTTTCAAACTCAACAAAAAAGATTTGAGCCCTGCTTACATCGAAACTTTGCTCGAAGGCATTGCTGCCGATTGTGTGGAGCTGAACTTTACAGTTTGTACCCGCAGATCGGCCGAACTGGCTACCATTCTGACCGGTTATTTCAAAGCCAAAGCTTATGATGTGACTAAGCTTCAGGGTTCTATCAACTGGGATGGAATGAATGCGATGCTGTTGCGTGGTAAAGATTTTGAAAAAGAAGAATTGGTAAGTCTGGCCAAAGCAACTTTCGAAGCTGCACTGGGATTGCCTTTCTATCGTGTGTTGGGCGTTAATGCCACCACTCTGAGCAATGCAGGAGCATTTGTGGCTCAGGAGCTTGGTTACGCACTGGCCTGGGGTAACGAATATCTTTCGTCGCTGGTGGATGCAGGTTGCGAAACTTCGCTTGTAGCTAAAAAAATCAAATTCAACTTTGGTGTGGGCGGTAACTACTTTATGGAAATTGCCAAATTCCGTGCTGCCAAATTGCTTTGGGCTCAGATAGTGGATGCTTATCAGGGTAAATGTCTGCGTCCTGATTGTCCCGAAACTGTAAACGGTATTTGCAAATGTGCTGCCAAAATGCGCATTCATGCTCAAACCTCTGAATTCAACAAAACCATTTTCGATGCTAACGTAAATATGCTTCGTACCCAAACCGAAGCTATGAGTGCTACTTTGGGTGGTGTAAACTCACTCACAGTATTGCCTTACGATAGTATATATAAAAAAGGCGACGAGTTTTCTGAACGCATTGCCCGCAATCAGCAATTGCTTCTGAAAGAAGAATCGCATTTCGACAAAGTGGCCGACCCTGCTGCCGGTTCATATTATATCGAAACACTTACAAATAATATTGCAGCACAGGCATGGAAACTTTTCCTCGAAATTGAAGATAATGGTGGTTTCTTTGCTGCCATCAAAGCCGGAAGTGTTCAGAAAGCAGTAAAAGAAACTGCATCCAAACGTCTGAAAGCTGTTTCGAGTCGTCGCGAAGTATTACTCGGAACAAATCAGTTCCCTAACTTCAACGAAGCTGCTGCTGCAAAAGTAGAGTTTAAAAATGAAGCCGGATGTGGTTGCGATCACACAGGGGTTGAAAAACTTGTTGCTGTACGCGCTGCTGAAGAATTTGAAGCACTTCGTTTTGCTACTGAAGCTGCTGCTAAACGTCCGAAAGCGTTTATGCTCACCATTGGTAGTCTTGCCATGCGCCTCGCCCGTGCTCAGTTCTCTTGTAACTTCTTTGCATGTGCAGGTTACGAAGTAGTTGATAATCTTGGTTTCAAAACAGTGGAAGAAGGTGTAGCTGCTGCCCAGGCTGCCGGTGCCGACATTATTGTTCTTTGCTCAAGCGACGACGAATATGCTGAATTAGCTCCTGCTGCTTACAAAGCTATCGACGGAAAACAACTTTTCGTGGTAGCCGGAGCGCCTGCTTGTACCGACGATCTGAAAGCCATTGGAATTGAACATTTTATTAATGTAAAAACCAATGTGCTGGAAACGCTTAAACAATTCAATCAATTGCTTTCAATTTAGAATATCATTCTGAACACAAAGACACAAGGACACAAAGAAAATGAATAAGGCAGATTTAGATAAAATTGGAACTCAGATTGTTGATGCAGCATTTTGCGTGCATAAAGAATTTGGCCCCGGATTATTAGAGTCTGTTTATGAATTTTGTTTGATAGAAGAATTGAAGTCACGGAACCTGACTGTAAACAGTCAGGTAAGATTACCGTTAAATTATAAGGGTAAAACTTTGAACAAAGAATTTATTATTGACCTTTTGGTTGAAAATGAAATTATCATTGAGCTAAAAGCTGTAGAAATAGTACTGCCGGTTCACGAAGTTCAACTTCTTACTTATATGAAACTTGCCGACAAAAAACTTGGATATCTGATTAATTTCAATGTTCCAATAATTAAAGAAGGCATTAAACGTAAAATCAATGGCTACTTCTAGCAATAAAAACACAAATACACCAGGCCGATATTCAAAAACCGTGTCTTAGTGTCTCCGTGTTGAAAAAAGTGTCTTGCGTTCAAAAAAACAATTATTATGAAACCAAATTTCAAAAACATAGATATTAAAAATGTTACTACAGGCGTAGCTCCTGAAGTAACAAGTAACTGGTTGACTCCTGAGCTTATTCCGGTAAAACCATTTTATACAAAAGAAGATATTGCAGGATTCGATCATTTGAACTATGCTGCTGGTCTTCCTCCTTATTTACGCGGACCTTACTCGGTAATGTACGCTATGCAACCATGGACTATCCGTCAGTATGCCGGGTTCTCTACTGCCGAAGAATCAAATGCATTTTACCGTCGTAACCTTGCTGCTGGTCAGAAAGGTCTTTCGGTAGCATTCGACTTGGCCACACACCGTGGCTACGATGCCGATCACGAGCGTGTGGTGGGCGACGTGGGTAAAGCGGGTGTGTCTATCTGTTCGGTTGAAGATATGAAGGTTTTGTTCGATGGTATTCCATTGAATAAAATGTCGGTTTCCATGACTATGAACGGTGCTGTACTTCCTATTCTTGCATTTTATATCAATGCAGGGTTGGAACAAGGTGCTAAACTGGAAGAAATGGCCGGAACGATCCAAAACGATATTTTGAAAGAATTTATGGTGCGTAATACTTATATTTATCCACCAAAATTCTCGATGAAAATTATTGCTGACATTTTCGAGTTTACATCTCAAAAAATGCCAAAGTTCAACTCAATTTCAATTTCGGGTTACCACATGCAGGAAGCTGGTGCAACTGCCGATATCGAGTTGGCTTACACATTGGCCGATGGACTTGAATATCTTCGTGCCGGCGTAAATGCAGGTATGGATATCGATTCGTTTGCCCCACGTTTGTCATTTTTTTGGGCAATTGGTATGAATCACTTTATGGAAATTGCTAAAATGCGTGCTGCACGTATGTTGTGGGCAAAAATCGTAAAACAATTCAACCCTAAAAACCCAAAATCGCTGGCATTGCGTACACACTCGCAAACTTCAGGCTGGTCGTTGACTGAACAAGATCCGTTCAACAACGTTGGTCGTACCTGTATTGAAGCAATGGGAGCTGCATTAGGTCATACTCAGTCTCTTCACACCAATGCGTTGGATGAGGCAATTGCTTTGCCAACCGATTTCTCTGCTCGTATTGCACGTAATACTCAGATTTATATCCAACAGGAAACTGAAATTTGCCGCGAGGTGGATCCATGGGCAGGTTCTTATTATGTAGAATCGTTGACTAACGAATTGGCTGAAAAAGCATGGGCGTTGATCGAAGAGGTTGAAAAACTCGGTGGTATGGCTGCGGCTATCGAAACAGGTATTCCAAAAATGCGTATTGAAGAAGCTGCTGCCCGTACTCAGGCTCGTATCGACTCAGGAAATCAGGTGATTGTAGGTGTAAACCAATACCGTTTGGAAAAAGAAGATCCGATTGATATTCTGGAAGTGGACAATACTGCGGTTCGTCTGCAACAAATCGAACGTTTACAACAATTGCGTGCTAACCGCGACGAAGCTGCTGTTCAGGCTGCTTTGGCTGCCATTACCGAATGTGCTAAAACCGGAAACGGTAACTTATTGGAATTAGCCGTTGAAGCTGCCCGCGTGCGTGCTTCTTTAGGTGAAATATCAGATGCCTGCGAGGCTGTGGCAGGTCGTTATAAAGCAACTATCAGAACAATTTCAGGCGTGTACTCATCAGAAACTAAAAACGATGCGAATTTCCAACGTGCTTGCGAGCTTACAGAGAAATTTGCTCAGAAAGAAGGTCGTCGTCCGCGTATTATGATCGCTAAAATGGGTCAGGATGGTCACGACCGTGGTGCTAAAGTTGTAGCTACCGGTTATGCCGACTGCGGATTCGATGTGGACATGGGACCATTGTTCCAAACTCCTGCCGAAGCAGCGAAACAGGCTGTGGAAAACGACGTGCACGTAATGGGCGTATCGTCATTGGCTGCAGGTCACAAAACTTTGATTCCACAGGTAATGGAAGAGTTGAAGAAACTTGGTCGCGAAGACATTATTGTGATTGCGGGTGGAGTTATTCCTGCTCAGGATTACGATTATCTGTACAAAGCCGGTGTGGCTGCTATCTTTGGCCCCGGCTCGCCTGTGGCAAAAGCAGCTTGTACCATTATGGATATTTTGCTGGAAGATTAGACCTCACCCTAAATCCCTCTCCTTGAGGAGAGGGACTTAAAGAAAGAGAAAAAACGGACTTGCCTCGAATTGGTAAGTCCGTTTTTTGATTTCAAACTGTTTTGTCTGCCTTTTTGCAATTAACTACCTGTTTTTTGTAGTTTTCATAGCTATTGTTGTTAGTAATTTTGTAATGTGATTTAGAAAGTAGTTTTATCACTTGAATCATACATTTTTTGAAGTAATAAAAACAACATAAAAACATACAATTATGAAAACCGTATTACATAAATCTGCCAGCCGAGGTCATGCCAATCATGGTTGGCTCAATTCATATCACACATTCAGTTTCGCGGGTTACTACAACCCCGAACGTATTCATTTTGGCGCTTTGCGCGTGCTCAATGACGACACTGTGGCTCCTGGCATGGGTTTCGGAACGCATCCGCACGACAATATGGAAATTATCTCCATTCCGCTCGAAGGTGAACTTCAGCATAAGGATAGTATGCACAATGTGGCTGTGATCAAAAAAGGCGAAGTGCAGGTGATGAGCGCCGGAACTGGAATTTATCACAGCGAGTATAACAAACGCAAAGATTCGGAAGTGAAATTCCTTCAGATATGGGTTTTTCCCGATAAGAAAAATGTGACACCACGCTACGATCAGATTTCAATTGAAGATATTGCTCAGCAGAATGAATTTTATCAGATTCTTTCGCCCAATGCAGATGATCAGGGCGTGTGGGTGCATCAGCAAGCCTGGTTTCATTTGGGAGAATTTGATCAGGAATTGAGTCGTACTTATCAGTTCAAAAAACAGGGAAATGGTTTGTATGTGTTTTTACTCGAGGGTGAAGCTGAAGTAGCCGGTACAAAACTCTCGAAAAGAGATGGGTTCGGCGTTTGGGATGCCGGCGAACTTGAATTTAAAGTGTTTGAAGGAACAAGGCTACTGCTTATGGAAGTACCTATGACATTGTAACCCGTTGGCAAAAGCAGGGGGATTATTCCATTAATTCTCCTGCGCCTTCGCGTACAATTTCTATTTCGTCGCCCGTACAATCTACAATGGTAGAGTGCACAGAACCACCGTAACCGCCATCGATGACCAAATCGACCTGCTGACCGAATTTTTCGTCAATCAGTTCGGGGTCAGTGAAATACTCCAGACTTTCGTCGTTGGTGAAAATGGAACTTGTCATCACCGGATTACCCAGTTCGCGTACAATGGCAAGCGCAATATTATTGTCGGGCATACGAATGCCGACAGTTTTTTTGTTTTTGAAAAGCTTTGGAAGTTTGCTGCTACCATTCAGAATAAAGGTAAAAGCACCCGGCAGATTTTTCTTTATCAGTTTAAATGCATTGTCGTCCATTTTGGCAAATTCGCTGATCTGAGCCATTTCGTGGCAAATAAACGAAAGGTTTGTTTTTCGCAGATCTTTGTCCTTCAGGCGTGATATAAATTCCACTCCACGGGCATTGAAAATATCGCAGGCAAAAGCATAAACCGAGTCGGTGGGAATAATGATAATCCCACCATGACGAAGCACTTCGGCCACATGTCGGATTTGTGCAGGGTTGGGGTTTTTTTCGTATAATTTTAGCAGCATCTTTTTCTACCTGATATTTCTGTCTTTTTTGGAAGCGCAAAAGTATAAAAAAATCCTGTAATGCTACCATCACAGGATTTATTTTAATTCGCAATATATTTGCTTTTTAGCTTAAAAAGCGTCGATAATGGCTTTGAAGTCTTCCACTTTCAGCGAAGCACCACCAATAAGTCCTCCATCGATATCAGGCTGAGCGAAAAGTTCAGGAGCATTTTTAGCATTACAGCTACCACCGTAAAGGATAGAAGTGTTTTCAGCCATGTCTTTTCCAAATTTTTCAGCAATCAGCGTGCGGATAAAGGCAAGCATTTCCTGAGCCTGTTCGGTCGAAGCCGTTACGCCTGTACCAATTGCCCAGATAGGTTCGTAAGCAATTACGATTTTAGCAAAATCGTCGGCGCTCAGGTTGAACACAGTTTCTTCGAGTTGTTTCTGTACATAAACATTCTGCTCGTTAGCGTTACGCACGTCCAGCGCTTCGCCACAGCAATAGATAGGAGTAAGGCCGTTAGCCAGTGCCAGTTCTACTTTGCTGTTCAGAATAGCGCTTGTTTCGCCATAATACTCGCGACGTTCCGAGTGGCCAAGGATTACGTAAGCAGCTCCGGTAGATTTTACCATAGCAGCACTTACTTCACCGGTGTAAGCACCTGAAGCTTTGTCGGCACAGTTTTGAGCAGCCACACCAACCACTTTGGTATTTACAGCCGCAGCTACAGCAGCCAGGTGAATAAACGGAGTTCCGATTACCACATCACATTTAAGAGTAGCACCTTCGAGTGCAGCATTCAGTTCGGTAGCAAGTGCCAAACCTTCCTGAAGCGTTTTGTTCATTTTCCAGTTTCCTGCAACAATGTTTTTTCTCATTTTTCTTTATTGTTTAAAAATAATTATTTCGTGTTTCTTGTTTTGTGTTTCAAAGTTTCAGGTTTCAGAGTTTCAGGTTTCAGAGTTTTGATTTGAAAATTTGATATTTGAAAATTTGAAGATTTCGGTTCCCGGAAATGATACTCATATATCGCAAATCAATTATTCTTCATTCTCAATTCTACATTCTACATTCTCAATTCTCAATTCTCAACTATCAACTGTCAACTGTCAAAAGTCTCTCCAGTTCCATTTACCTTTCACAGTTCCGTTTTCGAGATATACCAGACCCGGATTGGCGCGAATAATTGTTTTCAGTGTAATAGGGTCAGTTTTGCAGAACGGAAAAGTGATACCCGTTTCGGCGCGTACACTTGCTATGGCATCGTCTGATGAGCCGGTGAGTGCGTAAAAACGGGTGCCGGTATCTTTGTGTTTTTTATAAATATCTTCAGCGCGCAATAATCCTTCGGGGGAAGCTTTTTGAATGTCGTAAACAACCACCAGATATGTTCCTCCTTTATACTGAAGCACATCTTCGGTAATATCATCAAAGTGCTGGTCGATAATGCTGAAGTTATGAATAGGAGCTTCGTAACCTTTCGAGATAAGCGTTGTTTTCTGATCAACAAAGACCCATGTGCTATCATCTTTGGGATAGTTTTCGAGGGTAAATTCCTTTTGCTCACCATTTTTTTCGTAAATAAAGGTCGTTTCGTATTTATCGGTAGGCGCTCCTTCCGGAATTTTCATTTTTTCAGGAATGTTAGATCCTATTTTGTAAGGTCTGAAATCGATCATGGGCAGGAAGTTGTAGCTGTAAAGCGATATAGCTGCGCTGATGCCCACAAATACTGTAATAATAAGCCATTCAATACCCGATAGAAATACGGGGCGCGATTTGGCTGACGAAAAAAGCAGAATAACTACAAGCACAAGCAAAACCACATTTTTCCAAAATGTTTCCCAGTTGCTGATGATCAGTGCGTCGCCAAAACAACCACAGTCAGTTACCGGATTGTTAAGTGCAATATAAAGTGTAAGAGGCGTCATTACCAGCATGAAAATCATTGCAAGCACTGCGCTGGTCCGGATTTTTATTTTAAAAAGCAGGTTCAGACCAATGACCAGTTCAAAAGCCGACAAAGCTATGGAAAGCCACAGGGCGATAAACGAAAACTGCGACCAGGGTTCGCCGAAAGCAGCCAGATAATCCTCTATTTTATAGGTAGTACCCAGTGGATCGACTGCCTTTACAAATCCCGAGAAAACAAATACAATCGCAAGCAGGTAACGCGATATCTGGAAAAAATAAGGGTTTAGCCCTTCCATTATTTCGTCGAAACGCGATTTTGATTTGGTATGATAATTTCTGTATGAAGTCATTCTTTTTTTTGTTGATCAGTAAATCGGATAGTTGGTGGTTGGTTAGTTGGTTTCGGGGTTGCAGAGTTTCAATTTGAAGATTTGAAAATTTGAGATTTGAAGATTGTCGGTACCGGAAGTGATTCTCAATTAATCACACGGTCAGTATGTTTTCTTGTTTAGTAGTTTCCTCGTTTAAGCGTCTTTTGACCTTAGACTTTTGACTAAAAACACTATTCAGTCCTCATTTTTTCTATGCCTCCAACCCGCCGCCACGGCGGACAAGCTCTAAAGGGATGCTGTAGCTGTGTGCGATTGTATATAATCTTTACATTGAATTAATTTAGTATGAAGTTGCTTTTCAAATCTTCAAATCCTCAAATCTTCAAATCTTCAAATTAAGAAATCACCCCATCATTTTCTTCTTCCATTTTAATCAATCCGAACATGGCATAATTAATCATGTCGAAATAGTTAGCATCCACACCTTCGGAGATCAGGGTTTGTCCCTTGTTGTCCTCTATTTGTTTGGTGCGTTTTATTTTCATCAAAATCAGATCGGTGTACGAGGCCATGCGCATGGTACGCCAGGCTTCGTCGTAATCATGATTTTTGTTCATCATCAGGTCTTTGGCCTGTTGCATGTATTTGTTGTAAAAATTCAGGCCCTCCTCAAACGAAAGCTCTTCGCCGTCGCTGTAGCCCAGTTCCAGCTGAATAAGTCCGATAATGCTGTAATTTACAATGCCAATCAGCTCAGGACGAATGCCTTCGTCTACTTTGCTGATGCCTTTTGTTTCGATGCTGCGGATACGGTTTGCTTTTATAAATATCTGATCGGTCACCGATTCGGGACGCATAATGCGCCATGCAGTGCCATAATCCTTCATTTTTTTTGTGAAAATATCGCGGCAAACAGCGGCTGCCTCATCAAATTGCTGGCTGGTCTGATTCATAAATAATCATTCGTTTTTTTGGAGTCACAAAGGTACATTTTTTTGTTGAAATGAACAAGAAGCGGCATTAGTTGACAATTGATAATGGATAGTTGACAATTGACCATTTATTCATTGACCATTTACTATTTAAATGTACGTTCTCTGAGACAAGATCAAATACAAAGACATTTTTTTTGAACACGGAGACACAAAGACACGGAGAATTGAGAATGTAGAATTGAGAATGTAGAATGATGAACGCTAAATTAATTGCGAATTACTTCCGCGACTGACAATCTTCAAATTTCAAATCTTCAAATCTTCAAATCTTCAAGTCGAAACCCTGAAACTCTGAACCCTGGAACCATTTCCTAACTCAGATGATACCCCTGCTGTTTCATTTCTACGGAAGTAAAGTACAGATACACATCCTCGATAAGCGGATAATCCCAGCAGCCCATGCCGTGGTATTGCTCGCCACCAAAACCTGTCTTGAAGCGGTAAAGTCCGTACATGGGGTGCGAAGGGTCGGAGGCAGGCGAAATGCCAAACATGTCGTATTCGTGGCACGAGCAGGCTTGCGCAATTTCCATGGCTTTCCATTGCAGAGCGTATGTGGCCATAAACTGTCGGCTTTCGCCCGAAGAAGCGCCGTAGAGATAGGTGGCACGATTGCCCGAAATAACCAGAAACATAGCTGCCAGCGGACGGTTGTCGTGTTCGGCAATCAGCAGAAGGACATCGGCAGGCGATTGTGTGTCGTTGGCACGGGCGGTGAGCACCACACGGAAATATTCAATGTCGTGCAGATAAAAATTATTACGGGAAGCTGTCTCGGCATACAGCGCATACCAGAGTGCTAATTCTTCCAGACCGGCCATGCGCACTTCTACGCCACGACGCAGCGAAAGTCCGATGTTGTAACGCGTTTTGGGTTTCATACGCGCCAATAACGCACTCGAATCACCTTTCAGATTTACAAAAATGGTATTCGATGGCAAAATGTTGGAGCCTGCTTTTTTCAGATTCCAAAGCTCGGTGCCATAGTTAAACCGAAACTCCTGACTGTTGACCGGCGGTGGTCCGAGCCAGCTGCCTTCCTCGCTGATGCAGTCGGGATCGTTGGCCCAGAACGATTCCCAGGCCAGGTCGTAACGAATCATGATGCAGTTAGCAGGCAAAAACGAGCGCATCTGCTCCGAAACCTGCTCCAGAAATGTGCCACGCAGCTCTTCACCCGGATCAATCTCCGGGCCATAAGGCACGTAAGCATAACAGTACTGCTCACTTACCTGCTGCAAAAGCACAAGCATATCGGCCATAATATATTCGAACGGACCGGCTTCGGGATCGAAATCGGATTTGCGGATGCGGATATTCACTGCGATGGACTTCACGCCCAGGCGACCCTTCACTTCCGACCAAAAAGCCGTCTGCTGAATAATCGGCGTGCGGAAAACTTCTTCTATTTCTTTCAGATAAACATGCGAAAACATAATGCTGATTTTTTACAAAAGTTGCAAAGATAAGAATTAAAAGAGCAAAGAGCAAAAGACTTAAAATGCGGGGAAACAAGGAGAAGAAAGTTCTGAGTATTGAGTATTGAGTTCTGAGTGTTGAGTTCTGAGTGTTGAGTATTGAGTTCTGAGTCAAAAGTCAAGCAAACAAATTAAATAGTTAAACAATTGAATACTTAAACAAGAAACAAGGAAACAGCCTGATCGTGTGATTAATTGAGAATCACTTCCGGAACAGAAAATCTTCAAATTTCAAATCTTCAAATTGAAACTCTGAAACTCTGAAACCCTGAAACCCTGAAACTCTGAAACTCTGAAACCCTGAAACCCTGAAACCCTGAAACCCTGAACCCGAAACGCATATCTTGTAGCAAAAATTCTATTTTTTTATTGATGATAAAAATGAGTAATTCAGATGATTAACTGATAGAAGTATTTAAAACTCCTGATATTTAAAGTAATTGACACTTTCTGTACGTTCGCAATTGAAAAAAACTAAGTATATTTGCGTTCTAAAACAGGCTATAAGCCACTTTTTGCACCTTATCCCTATGGGACTGAGGTGCCGCGTCGTGTGAAAAAGTTGCCAAAAACGCCCTTGTTTTTAGAGATGTTCTTTTTAATAGTTTCTTAATTTGTCTCACAGCATAATATGGAATTTACTACCGTAATAAAACCCAAAAACAAACTTTTCGAAGTTGATTTCAAAGAGATATGGCGCTATCGCGATCTGTATTCAATGTTCGTAAAGCGCGATATTATCACCCAATACAAGCAAACCATTCTCGGTCCCACCTGGTTCTTTATACAGCCGGCTCTCACCACTATCATGTACATGGTGGTGTTTGGTGGCATTGCAGGTATCAGCACCGACGGACTGCCACAGCCGCTTTTCTACCTTGCCGGCATCGTGTTCTGGCAGTATTTTTCCGACTGTCTGAATAAAACTTCCTCCACTTTTACTGCCAATCAGGGCATTTTCGGAAAAGTGTATTTCCCGCGTATGATTGTGCCTTTGGCCACTGTTACTTCCAATCTGGTACGTATGGGCATACAGTTTCTGCTGTTCATTGCGGTGTATATTTATTACCTGATTATTGGGGTGGATGTGGCGCCTAATATTTATGTTTTGTTGCTGCCGTTGCTCATACTTATGCTGGCGGGACTGGCACTCGGTTTTGGTATTATCGTCTCGTCGCTAACCACCAAGTACCGCGACCTCACCATTCTGTTTACCTTCTTTGTCTCGCTGTGGATGTATGCCACTCCGGTGATTTATCCCCTCAGCACCATGTCCGAAAACCGACAGTGGATCATGGCGCTCAACCCTGTGACAGGCATTATGGAAGCCTTTAAATACGGCGCACTCGGCGTAGGAACCTTCGACTGGGGCATGCTGGCCTATAGCTTTGGCTTTATGGTAGTACTCCTCGCTGTGGGTATCGTGGTATTTAATAAGGTGCAGAGGAGTTTTATGGACACTGTTTAAATACGGATTACACAGAGCCTCAAACGCTAGAAAACAAGACAAAATCACAATATCGCACTTTGCGTATCGCACATTGCGATATTTTATGTAATTTTTCGTCGGTACAGGTTAATTTGCTGAAAGCAGTGGCAAAAGAAAAAATTGTGCAACAAATCAATGCCGGTGTGTTTATATCCAAATATGGACTTAAAAATGTAAGTAGTACAACACGGGCATTGAATAAGTTAATTGAAAAGGAACTTATTTACAAATCGGAAAAAGGCTATATGGTTTACGACCGTTTATTAGGATTGTGGCTAAGTAGAATTTAAAGTGGGTGGCTCGCAGAGCCTCACACGGTTAGTTTATCAGTCAAACAGTAAAGAACAATGACCCTCTCCATCATCTCCATTAACCGCAATAATGCCAAAGGCTTGCGCAAAACCATTGAAAGTGTGGTGAGCGAGATGTGTTATTGTAAGTGAGAAAATATACAAATTTGTGCAATTTGGGTATCGTCTGTTACAAAATTTGCACAAAACAAGGTATTGTCTGTTACAAATATCGGGTAAAATAAGGTATTGAATGTAACAAACTCAAAATAAATAACTATATTTGCAGCCTATAAAGCGCTATAAATCATGTTTAAACGGCAAATTATATCACAATTGCTCCAATGGAAGCAGTCTCCCTACCGAAAGCCTCTTGTTTTGCGTGGTGCACGGCAGGTAGGAAAAACTACTGTGGTTGAACAATTTTCCGAAAATTTCAATCAATATATTTACGTCAATCTCGAAAACCAGGAAGATAAACTTATCTTTCAGAATCGCAATTCGATACACGAATTAGTTCAGGCACTTTTTTTTATAAAAGACAAAAACGCCGAAAACACAGATACGCTGCTATTTATCGACGAAATACAGGAAATGCCCGAAGCCATTGCTTCACTACGTTATTTTTACGAAGCCTATCCACAGTATTATGTTATAGCAGCCGGGTCGCTACTCGAAACAGTTTTCGACACAAGTGTTTCGTTTCCCGTGGGGCGAGTTGAATATCAATTTTTATATCCATTTTCGTTCGAAGAATTTTTGGACGCATGCGATGAACAACAGGCAATGGCGCAGCTTAACAATTTACCTTTTGCCGACTTTGCACACGACAAACTAATCCGATTGTTTCACACTTACACACTTATAGGCGGTATGCCTGAAGTTGTAAAACGATACGTGGAGCAGCGCGATTTATCGCAGCTACAGCCGGTTTACGAATCGTTATTGCTTTCGTATATCGACGATATTGAAAAATATGCCCGTAACGCTTCGCAAACACACATTTTGCGTCATGCTATCAACTCCTGCTTTCGCGAAGCCGGGTCGCGCATTCGTTTCAATGGCTTTGGGGAGTCGGCTTATGGCTCACGCGAAATGGGAGAAGCGTTGCGCACGCTCGAAAAAGCAAAGTTGATATATCTGATTTACCCCACCACTCAAACAAAATTGCCCTATCAGCCCAATTTGAAAAAATTGCCACGCTTACAAGTTTTAGACACGGGAATGGTCAATTTTTTGGCAGGCATACAAAAAGAAGTATTTTCGACCTCGGATTTGTTGGATGTGTATAACGGTAAAGTTATAGAACACATTGTAAGTCAGGAGTTAATGGCTGCCAATAAAGATCAGCTGAATAAACCTTTGTTTTGGGTGCGCGAAAAAGAGGGCGCATCGGCAGAATTAGACTTTTTGATTGTTGTCAATGGCAAAGGCATACCGGTGGAAGTAAAATCGGGAAAAACAGGAAAACTCAAATCGCTGCATCAATACATCGAAATGTCCGAATCTCCTTTAGCCATAAGGTTGTATGCCGGCAAATTTCAGATTGATAAATTGAAAACACCATCGGGTAAATCATTTACATTGTTGAATATGCCTTATTTTTTGGCTTGTAAAATAAATACATATAGTGAGTGGCTCACAGAGCCTCACACGGTATAGCGGATACAAAAAAAAACAGACAACAAATTACCCGAATTAAAACGAATTTTACGAATAAGAACGAATTAAGATGGTGGATATATTGTATAAGGATGAAAGTTATAAGATAATAGGTGCATGTATGAAGGTGCATGCAGAATTAGGTGCTGGATTCTTGGAGTCTGTGTATCAAGAGGCTTTAGAAAAGCAATTTATAAAAGATGGTGTTCCATATCAACGTGAGAAATTATTGAAAATACAATTTGATGGTGAAAATCTCAGGAAAACATTTAAAGCTGACTTTGTTTGCTACGACGAAATTATTGTAGAACTAAAAGCAGCTACATTTATACATAATGACAATATCTTACAAATACAGAATTATTTGAATGCGACGCATTTTAAACTCGGACTGCTTGTGAACTTTGGTGAGTCAAGCCTGAAATACAAACGTGTAATTAATTTCAAATAACGAACTTCTTAATTCGTTTTAATTCGTCTAATTCGCATTAATTCGTAAAAATTCGTATATAATGACAGCAATAGAGTTTGAGAATATTAGTAAGCAATACCGCCTCGGGCTGGTTTCTACCCGCACGCTGAGCCACGACCTGAAGCGCTGGTATGCCATGAATATACAGGGTAAGGACGATCCTTATCTGAAAATTGGTGAGGTAAACGACCGTGCACACCGTGGCGAAAGCGAATACGTGTGGGCTCTGAAGGATATCAACTTTAAAGTGGAACAGGGCGATGTTTTGGGTATTATAGGCAAGAACGGAGCCGGGAAATCTACCCTGCTGAAAATCCTCTCCAAAGTGACCACGCCCAGCACCGGCACCATTAAAGCCCGCGGACGCATAGCCTCCTTACTCGAAGTAGGTACAGGCTTCCACCCCGAAATGACCGGACGCGAAAATATTTACATGAACGGCGCCATTATGGGCATGACCAAAGCCGAAATCTCCCGTAAGTTCGACGAGATAGTGGACTTCTCCGGCGTGGAACGTTATATTGATACCCCTGCCAAGCGCTACAGTAGCGGTATGACCGTACGTCTTGGCTTTGCCATTGCCGCCCACCTCGACCCGGAAATCTTAGTGGTGGACGAAGTCCTTGCCGTAGGCGATGCCGAATTCCAGAAAAAAGCCATAGGCAAAATGCAGGATGTTTCTAAAGGTGAGGGGAGAACAGTGCTGTTTGTGAGCCATAATATGGGGGCAGTACAACAACTTTGCAATAATATATGCGTGTTGAAGAATGGGAGTGTAGATTTTGCAGGTGGTGTTGATGTTGGAATTGATTACTATCTGAAGGATGATAACAAACAAATCAATAGCTCAATACAAATGCAGTTGAGAAATATTAAAAAAGATGATGTGTTTGAGTTAAATGATATGGTGATTTCCCAACCAGATAATAATACAGATAGTTTTGTTACAATTTATCCACTGGAAATTTTAATTAGTTATGAAGTGAAAAGAGATATATCAATGCTTAGAATTGGTTTTGATATCATAAACTCAAAAACGGGTATTATAGTATTCAGATCATTTCATGATGATAACGATACCGAAATTAAACAGTGTAAAAAAGGAAGATATATTTCTAAAGCTGAAGTTCCTTCTAATTTGTTTTTAGAAGATGATTACATTTTAAGCGTTTCAATCGGAATACACAATCAAAGATGGATTATTCATGATGAGCTAAAAGTGAATTTAGAATATAAGAATTTAAACGGAATTAATAAATTATATTTCAGCGATTACAGACCGGGTATAATAAATCCCTTAGTAAAATGGGAAACTAAAATACAATAAGATGAAACGACCAATTGATATTAGAATAGCAAATTTTATTAAAAAGAAAACTGAAAATTATATAAAGTTTAGGATGAAGCCGATTGATATTGAAGAGGAAAATAATAAAAGATGGCTATCGAACTTTGTTGATGGAAATGAATCTTTTATTCATCAACTTAATGATGAAATAAAAATTAATTTGTATAGAGATTCTATTCTATGCAAATTAATTTTTATTTCGTTTGAAGAGGCTGAAATTGTTTTCTTAAACAAATTCCTCAAACCAGGGAATGTATTCTTTGATGTAGGGGCAAATATTGGATTGTTTTCTTTACATGCTTCAAAATGCATTGGAAATGAAGGGCGTGTGTGTTCATTTGAACCATCTCCGGAGACCTATAAACGATTAAAGAAGAATTTTGAAGTTAATGATATTAATAATGTAGTTGCTGAAAATATAGGATTATCCGAAAAGGAAGACACCCTTAAATTTAATGTATCAATCTCTGGATATGATGCATGGAACAGTTTTGCAAACTTAAGCGATGTGGGTGAGTTTAATAGTATCAATGTGCCGGTAATTTCGTTAGATGAATATATTATCCGCGAGAAAATATCTAATATTAATTTAATCAAGATTGATGTAGAAGGCTGGGAATTATTCGTACTAAGGGGTGCAACAAATTTATTAAGTTCTGATGATGCTCCTGTACTGATGATTGAATTTACTGAAGCAAACACATTTTCAGCAGGCTATTATTGTGGTGAATTATTTGATTATGTAAAATCATTTGGATACGAATGGTACAGTTATAATGCTCAAAATAATGAGTTAAATCCTCAGATTAAGAAATTACATTACCCTTACGAAAATTTAATTGCAATTAAAGATATTGAGAAAGTTAAGCTAATAATAAACTCATAGTAATTATGAAACTCTCCATCATCACCATTAACCGCAACAATGCGGCAGGCTTGCGAAAAACTATCGAAAGTGTGGTGAGCCAAACCTACACCGATTTTGAATAAAATATCGCACTTTGCGATATTATTACAGTAGAGAAAATATTTTCAGGAAATAATGATAAAATTCCGACCTAATAACAATATCTTTGTAAACGTAAAAGTGATATTGATATGAACGCAAAAGTGATATTGATATGAACGCAAAAGTTATGTTTTATGGTTGATTATTTACATAGGATAGCCGAAAAAGAGATAAACGAAACCCTTTTGGCAATGGGCGCTGTACTTGTACAAGGAGCGCGTGCGGTAGGTAAATCTACTATTGCAAAAAAGTTGGCAAAAAGTGACATTTCACTCGACTCCTCGTTAGCGTTGATTGAACTTGCAAAGATTAGTCCCGATGTAATTTTAGCCGGGCAAACTCCCCGTTTTATCGATGAGTGGCAATTAGCCCCATCGATTTGGAATGCTGTACGTCACGAAATTGACAAACGTCAGGCGAGTGCTCAATTTATTTTGGCAGGTTCCGCTACGCCTGCCGATGATGTAACACGACATACCGGTGCAGGACGAATTGGACGAGTTACATTAATGCCTATGACTTTATTTGAAGGTGGATGTTCGACCAAACAAGTTAATTTCAGAAGACTGTTCGAAACTGATTTTTCCACTGTGGCAGGTTACGGCGGTCTAACGGTTGAGCAATATGTTCAAAAAATAATTATTGGAGGTTTCCCAAATCTTATCAATAAATCCGAAAAACAAGCGCATATTTACCTTACAAATTATTTAGATGATATCTCGCGTGTGAATCTGGGTACAGATATTGTAAAAACTGACCCTGTAAGAATGAGAGCATTATTGAGGGCTATATCCCGCAATATTGCAACTGAAATATCGATAGCTAAACTTGCAACCGAAGCTCAACTCGATACCGATAATCTTTCGGCACAAACTGCGCGTAAATATATAGATCAGCTTTCGCAGATTTTTGTTTTACAGGAATTACCCGCCTGGTCAACTCATATTCGCTCCAACGTGAGGCAACGGGTTAGCCCGAAATGGTTCTTTTGCGATCCGTCGTTGGCAACAGCATCGCTTGCACTTTCATCTGATAAACTGTTGAAAGACCTGAATACACTCGGTTATTTGTTTGAAGCACTCGTCGTTCGCGATTTGAGAGTGTATGCACAGGCGCTTGATGGCGAAGTGTTTCACTACCGCGACGAAACAGGGCTTGAAGTAGATGCCATCATTGAACTGCGTGACGGAAAATGGCTCGCCTGCGAGATTAAACTTGGGAGCGACAGCTTGATAGCCGAAGGAATCTCCAATCTTATTAAGTTGCGAAATAAAGTTGTAGAAAGTAAACTGAAAAGGATAACAGGAATGTGTGTAATTACAGCTGGTAAAGTAAGCTACACCGACCCTAAAAGTGGCGTACATATCATTGCTCTTTCACATTTATTTATAGATTAGTCGAAAGATGTTGGGTTGAACAGACTTACATGGTCAGATACACAAATAAAAAATAGCGAATAATGAAACTCTCCATAATCACCATTAACCGCAACAACGCCGAAGGCTTGCGCAAAACCATCGAAAGTGTGGTAAGCCAAACCTACACCGATTTTGAGTATATCATTATCGATGGCGCAAGTACCGACGATAGTGTAAATATAATAAAAGAATATGCCGACAGAATAACTTATTGGGTAAGCGAACCCGACACAGGTATTTACAATGCTATGAACAAGGGAATTCTAAAGGCGAAGGGGGAGTATTTGCTATTTTTGAATTCGGGGGATTGGTTGTATGATAATGATGTGTTGAATGATGTTTTTTCAATCTCTCCTACCGAAGATATTGTGTATGGAAATGCATGTTTAGTATTTTCAGATGGCATAAAAGAATATACTGCTTTTGTTGAAAGGCCAACTCTTAATTATTTTATTGACGATGCTTTATGCCATCAATCAGTATTTCATAAAAAAGAAATTTTTGCAAACTCACTTTATAGAGATGATCTTAGGTTTGTTTCGGATTGGGAAATGTTGCTTAGAAAGATAATTATTGAAAATTGTAGTGTTAAATGTATTAAGAGGACTATCTGCTATTTTCAGATGGATGGACTGACAGGAAATTTTGAAAATCACAAATCAATAGAAATTGAGCGGATAAAAATTTTAAAAGAATTTATTCCTGAGCGTGTATTGTCTGATTATGTTTATTTTAGAGATTTAAATTTAAAATATACAAGTAGTTCGTATGTTTATTTAAATTGTTTGAAGAATAACTCTTTACTATGGAAATTATCTCGGCGATTTCTAAAGTTCCTATATATTGCAAATAAATATTGCTATAAAAGATGATTGATTATAACCCTTTATTGTCAATAATTATACCTGTTTACAATGTCGAAAGTTACATTAGAGAGTGTTTGGATTCTTTATTTTATCAAGAGACTGAGTTTTGTGAAATAATTTGTGTAAACGATGGTTCGACCGATAACTCAAGAGTGATACTTCAAGAGTTCGAAGCTAAGCATTCAAATTTTTTTATTATTGATAAGGTAAATGGTAAACAAGCGTCTGCACGTAATGCAGGTCTTAAAAATGCGAAAGGTAGTTATATTTACTTTTTAGATAGTGATGATTTTCTTTATGCTGATACATTGGCGAATATAAAAAAGCTAATTGAATCTCAATGCGCTGATGTATATGCATTTAATTCATTGATAAATGGGGAAAGCAAGTATATTGCAAATTTATATATATTAGAGGACAGGAAGTTCTCTGGTATAGAGTATGTCAGAGAATCTTTCAAGAACTTTAATACAGTTGCAACACCAGTATGGCTTTATGTATATAGTAGGAGTTTTTTAATTGACAACCAATTATATCAAAAGGAAGATCTTTATCATGAGGACGAATTATTCACCATGATGGTTTTAATGTTAGCTGAGACTTTAGTTGTAAAAGATTTTTCAGCGATTTATTATCGTTGGAAGCGTGTTGATGCTACAACGACAACTAACAATGAAAAATGGATTACAGATAGGCTAATAATTGCAAATGAGTTAATCTCTCTATATAATAAGTCATCATTAATAGAAAAAGCTTTTTTCTCGAAACTATTTGAATTTTTGATTATATCGGTCGAATTATTATATGCAAATTCTTATGGAAAAATTTTTAAGTGTAGTATAAATAGCGGTATCCAAAATTTAATGAAAATAGTAGCTGTTAATGCTCAGGAGTTGAGAATTTTGAGATTATATAAAGTTCATCCTGTTTTAATGCTGAATTACAGGTTGGGTAGAATATATCCAATAATTCGGAAATTAATAAATCGTTTCGTTTAATGAATTCAAATCTTGTTTCAATCATTCTCCCCGTTTACAATGGTTCTCAATTTCTTGCAGAATCTATTGAAAGTTGTATTAATCAAACTTATACAAATTGGGAATTAATCATTGTCAATGATTGCTCAACCGATAATTCGTTACAAATTGCTGAGCAATATGCAGGAAAGGATAGCAGAATTCGGATTGTAAACAACCAAATAAATAAAAAATTACCTGCCAGCTTAAACGAAGGATTTAAATATGCTACCGGAAAATACTATACATGGACTTCGCATGACAATCGTTTTCATATCGATTTTCTGAAAGTTTATGTGGAGTATCTTGAATCACATCCTGATACAGGTTTTCTTACCGGAACATATCAAATGATGGATGAAGCAGGTAAATTGCTCGATATAGTTAGTCTCCCCGATCCGCAAAAATATATGCCATTGTTTAATCCTGTGGCTTATGCTTTTATGTATAGAGCGGATGTGGCTCAAAAGGCAGGCAGGTACGATGAAAATTTGTTTTTGGTGGAGGATTACGAATATTGGGTGCGTTTGTGGCTGCACACAAAAGTGGAGCGCATTGAAGAGTGCCTGTATTACACACGCGTTCATGGTGGAACATTGACCGCTTTACGAAAAAAGGAAATCGCTCAGAAACTTTTAGAAATGCGACTTATGTATTTCGATCGTTTTGTGGAAAGATTGAAGATATATCCGGATATGCTGGTGAAATTTTTTACAGATATTGTGGATAATGCAAGCGGTATTTCTGTATTTAAATTATATTGTAAGCTATCTCTGATTTTACCAATTCGATTTGGTTTATATTATGTTTTTATATATCGTACTCTTAAGTTTTTCAAGAGATATGATTGGTACTGGAAGTTTAAGAAATTATTAAAACCATCTAAATTGAGTTTATGAAGCGGTTGACGGTGTTAATGCCGGTTTTTAATGTGGAAGCCTATGTGGTAGAAGCTATTAATAGTGTGTTAAGTCAAACATATTCAGATTTTGATTTACTTATTATTGATGATTGCTCAACGGATAACACTGAAAAAGCTGTGAAAACAGTTTGTGACAACAGAATTCGTTACATCCGTAATGAATCAAATTTAGGTCTTGCTGAAAACCTGAATAAAGGTATTAGTTTAATAGATACTGAGCTGATTGCCCGTATGGATGGCGATGATATTAGTGACCCTGCTTTGTTTGAAAAACAAATTGCAGTTTTAGATCAAAACCCTGAAATTGGAATATGTAGTACATCTTTTAGATTTTTTGGAACAAAGAATTATTCTGTAAAATTTCCCGAGTTTCATGATGATGTGCTGGCTGAAATGTTGTTTGGAAATGCTGTAATTGTTCCGATGTTTAGATCAAGAATATTCAAACAAAATGATATCAAGTACAGTACTACTGCTTTCCCGGCTGAGGATTATATGGTTTGGGCTGAATGTGTAAGATACACTAAAATATACAACTTACAGCAAGAGCTATTCTTTTACAGAACACACGCAACGCAAATATCGACTGAAAAACGATTGTTACAAATTGAAAAAACAAATAATGTAAGGTTGTATATGTTAGGTTTCCTGAATCCTGATATTGATAGTGATACTGCCAATAGATTTTTGCAGAATTTGTTTGATGCTAATTTTAAGTCGAATGAAGATATAAATAATTATTTGTTGTTATCGAAAGAACTTATTTACCAAAACGAGAAGTATTCCAGATTTAGTAAAGCAAGTCTTATTAAATGTATGGACAGGCATTTTTATAATCTGATATATAATTATGTTTTAAATAAATACTTTAGTTCTGGTTTTTCTATTAATAGCTTTTTTAAATATATGCATTCCGGATTATTTAAACATATGCCAATTAAGAGAAGTGCCCGCTTCTTGTTTAAATCGCTAAGTTAATATAAGATATATGTTTCAAAAACTTAAAAGAAAAATTTATAATTTTACTCACCCTGTAGTTGGTGAAATATTAATGTTGCATAGAGTTATTGAGAAGAGAAGCGAAATTTCAATCAATAGAGATATTGAAGTTACTCCACAGTTTTTAGATAATCTAATTCTACAATACAAAGAAAAAAAATATGATTTTGTAAGTATAGATGAGGCTCTGAATAGAATAAACAGCAATAGCTTTATTAATAACAGAAGTCCATTTGTTTGTTTTACTTTCGATGATGGGTATATTGATAATTATACTAATGCATATCCAATTTTTAAAAAATACAATTGTCCATTCACCATATATATTACTACCGATTTTTACGAATATAAAGCCTTTTTATGGTGGTATATTCTTGAGCAAATTGTGATTAGTAATGATAGTGTTCAACTTTCGAATGGAAAGATTTATGATACATCAAATAGAGAATTAAAAGATAAGGCGTTCATCGATATTCATAATATGTTATCAAAGATAAATCCCTTGTCATTAAAATCAGAGTTTAGTGACTTGTTTCAACGCTATAGCTGGAATGAACTACAGTTAATTATGGAATTGTCTATGTCACCAGAACAAATATACGAGATAAGTAAAGATCCTTTGTGTACAATTGGAGCACATTCGGTTAGTCATCCCTATTTATCCAATCTTAATTCTCAGCAGCAAAGGACTGAAATTCAAAAGTCTATTGAAAAGCTCTCCAAATTGACTCATTCAAACGTCAGTCATTTTGCTTATCCTTTTGGAGATCATGATGCGAACTGTATTTCAGCGTTGTCAGAACTGAAGGTTAGTTCTGCAGTAATTGCCTGGGGAGCTTATGTCAGAAAAGGTTGCAATTTATATAAAGTTCCACGTTCGTTTATAAAGCAGTCTGTATGATATCGCCATTTTTTTCAATTATTGTACCTGTTTATAATGTACAAAACTATTTGCTTCATTGTTTGGAATCTATCAAAGGTCAGACTTACAATAATTATGAAGTTATTTGTGTAAATGATGGTTCGACAGATGGGTCTGATATCATATTGCAAGAATTTTGTAGCCAATTACAAAACTATAAGGTGGTCAGCCAAAAAAATAAAGGTCTAAGTGCTGCAAGAAATACCGGTATAAATGCTTCAAAAGGTGAGTATCTGTTTTTTCTGGATAGCGATGACTGGATTGAAGAAGATACCTTAGAGCAGCTTTATTCTGAGATAAATTCTGAAGATATTATATGTTTTAATGCCCGTAAAGTAAAAGATAATGGCATTTTAATAGGTGAAGACAAATATGAAGCTAAATTATATCAATCGGGTTGGGATTATTACAACGAATATGCTCTAAAAGCATCCAAAGTACATTTTGTTTGTGTTTGGCAAAGAGTATATAAACGTAGTTTTATAATTAACAATGAGTTGTATTTCTATGAAGGAATTTATCATGAAGATAATTTGTTTACCCCAATTACTTTGTATAATGCTAAAAGTTTGAAAGTAGTATCGGGTTGCTATTATAATTATCGTGTTCGTGAAGGAAGTATAGCACAAACCTCGTCTTTAAAGCATGCCGAAGATATAATTTGTGTGGCTAATCATTTGTCTGATTTTTTTATTCCAAAATTAAATATTGACAAGCAAATTGTTTATAGAGAGATTGCAGGTGAGTATTTTAAAGTGTTTCTTTATAATGATAGTAAAATTAGTTATTTAAGGAAACTTGTTAAATGGCATAATTTCAAAGTTGTAAGTAAATATCCAAGACACAAAAGAATATTTTTCCTGCTTAGATATTTTCCTGTTTTTGTGAAATGTTATATTCAGTTTGAACTGTGGTTACGTAATACCTCAAAATTAACTTTAAAATATCAATAAATGAGGCTAATGAAATTACTGAAAAATAATCATGTAAATATATTTGTTTCTGTTAATGCAGTATTATCCACAATCTATTTGCTTGGTTTAGGATATTATAATTCATACCTATTAGATGATTATGGTTTTATATACAGACTCTCAAATGAGGGATTATTGAGTTTTATAGTTGATATGTATAATACATGGCAAGGTCGTTTTGGAGGTTTTTTTCTGAGTGGCGTTTTGTTCAAATTGTTTTCTACATCAAATAATTTAATTGGTTTGACAATTATACAACTGATATTAGGCTATGTTAGTTATTATTTAGTGTTTAGATGGTGGTTACCTGTGTTAAGCAAATCATTTTTGGTGTTAATGTCAATTATTCTCACAAATTTCTCAATAATTGGTATTATAGTTTTTAGTACTTTTTATTGGGGTTGTGCAACTGCTTATATTTCAATAAATTTCATACTGATTTTGCTTATTTATTTTATATTTAATACGAGTGTTAGCAAAATTTTATCATACTTGTTCATTATTTTACTATCAATTCTTATTGGTGGTTTTGCTGAAATATATAGTCCATTGGTGATTTTGGTATTGGGTTGTATCTTTTTGTTTAAATTATTCAAGACAAAAATAAGTTTGTTCTTTGGGAATGAAATCAATATAAGATTATTCTTTTCACTTTTTGTTCTTTCATTAAGTTTCCTGGTTCAACTCCTTTCACCTGGCAATTTGGTGAGATTGGATTTTGAAGCATATCATCCAACTGGATTAGAGTTAATAATGAAAACTTTTAGAGCTTTTATTGACTTGTTTTTTATGTTAACTCCTAAACTAATTTACCCACTACTATTATTGCCATTTTTTATATATGTTGGGGCTGTTTTGAAACGAAATGGATTCGATTTTATTCCAACATTAGTTTTAAATAGTCGATTTATATTCAAATCGGCTGTGTTGTTAATTATTTTTTTATTTATTGCTCTTATGCCAGGGGTTTATGCTATGGGTGAAATTCCTCCTCCAAGGTCATTAAGTTATATGTCGATGTTGATATTATTTTTGTTTATTGTACTTGGAGTACTTTATGGAAATCGTTATAGTAATTGTTTTATAATTATAAAATTCTATTTGTGTTTTGCAAATATTGTGTTGTCAATCATTATGATAATGTTTATTTGTAAAGAACTTCCTGTGGCTAAGAGTTATAATAATGAGATACAAATAAGACATGAAATGTTACTTGAGTTAAATAAAACTGGTTTTACCGGTGTAGCTAACGTAAAACCTATTGTAGTAAAAACGGAATTAAGTTCTTATGCGAGATTTTGGAATTTTGTAATGACTTTCTATAAGCCTTCAAAAAAGATAAATGCTTTTTATTTTCCATATGAAATATATACAATTTCTACAGATAAAGAAGAGTGGCGAAATGTCGGATTGAAGAATTATTTAAATCTAAATTTTGATGTAATTGGTTGGGATAAACCACAACTCTCTTCAAAGAAATAATAATTTTTAATCAGTAAATTTATATCTGATCATGCGCTACCTCTACATTTTTGGAACCCTTTTTTTTACTGTCTATGGTCAGCTTATACTTAAGTGGCGACTTGGTAAATTGGGTTTTGTACTTCCCGAAGGCGGACTTTGGGATAAACTTTTAGCATTGCTGAAAATCATCTTCGACCCCTTTATCTTCTCGGGTTTTGCTTCGGCATTTATTGCTTCATTATTCTGGATGGCTGCTATGTCGAAATTTCAGATAACTGAAGCATATCCCTTTATGAGTTTAGCACCGGCCATTGTTTTCTTGTTGGGCGTGTGGTTGCTTAACGAAACATTTACCTGGGGCAAGGTGATTGGATTGGTATTGATAATTGTTGGGGTGATAATTACAGTAAAACTTTAATAAACTCAAAAGAGTTCAAATATAATTATAATGTCATATGAATGAAATAAAAGTAGCAATTTTACAATCCAATTATATTCCATGGAAAGGTGTTTTTGATCTTATAAATATGGTTGATATTTTTGTGTTTTTTGATGATGTGGATTTTACAAAACGTGATTGGAGAACCCGAAATAAAATCAAGACACCTCAAGGTGAAGTTTGGTTGACAGTACCTGTTCAGAAGAATCATAGGGGAACAAAGATTAATGAAGTAATAATATCTCAAACAGAAGATTGGCAACTTAAGCACTATAAGACAATTGTTTCTAACTATAAGAAATCAAAGTATTTTGATTTGTATAAGAATCTTTTAAATGAAATTTATCTGAATAGGAAATGGGAAAATTTGTCAGAGTTCAATATTTTTACCACAAAACTAATTGCTAAAGAGCTTGGGATTTTGACTAGATTTATTTGTTCTTCTGATTTTAAGGTAGAAGGAGTTAAAGATGAGAGATTACTTAACATATGCAAAGAGGTTAATGCAACAGAGTATATAAGCGGCCCTGCAGCAAAAGCATATATAAACCCGGAATTATTCAAAAAAAACGATATTAAATTATCCTACATTGTGTATAAGTACAACGAATATCCACAACTTTATAACGATTTCGATCATAACGTATCAATTCTTGATCTTCTGTTTAATTGTGGTCCCGATAGTGCTAAATATATTTTTGAGGGTCAAAAAGAAACCGTGGTTTTATGAAATATTCAATAATTATTCCTGTTTATAATGGAGAGCAAACTTTGGTGGCTCTTAATCAAAGGTTACACAACTTCTTTGAAAAAAAATCAACGTTCGAAATTATCTTTGTATACGACTGTGGTAAAGATAATTCGTGGGAAGTGCTTTTAGAAATTAAGAAAAATTTTCCAGATACAGTGAAACTTATACGTTTAAGCCGAAACTTTGGACAACACAATGCTTTGATTTGTGGCTTTGAATATGCAAAAGCTGATTTTATTATTACAATGGATGAAGACCTCCAACATGCACCAGAAGATATTCAGATATTGATCACGAAACAACAGGAAAATGATTACGACGTAGTATATGGTAAATATGAGACAAGGAAACATTCGGGTTTCAGAAATCTCGGTTCGTCCTTACTAAAAAAGATTATTGATATAGGGATACCCGATATTCATCCGGATTACTCAGCATTCAGATTGATCAAATCGGGGGTTGCCAAAACATGTATTAAAATGCGAAATTCTTATACTTTTTTGGATGGATACTTGTCGTGGGTAACGACCCATTGTGGATCGTGTATTGTGTCGCATCATGAGCGGCAAGGTGGTGTCAGTGCTTATACCCTAAGTAAACTCGTCAATCATACCATAAATATATTTGTCACATTTTCGAATTTACCTATAAGGTTTCTTACCAAAATGTCCTTTGTGGTTTTGTTCGTAATGTCATTATATTCGACTTATGTTGTAATACGAAAATTAGTCTTTGATGATTTTGCAATGGGATATCCTTCTCTCGTTATTATCATTGGTTTTGGAATTGGTTTGATTATGCTTGCATTAGGAATCATTGGTGAATATATTTATCGTATTAACCTGAAAACAACTCAACGTCCAAATTATAATATTGATAAAATTGTTGAATAATATGGCAGCAGCCAGACTTGCTATTATGGGTGCTGGTGAGTTGGGTTTACAATTACTCGATTTATCACAGAATGCCACAGATGAATTTGATGTTGTTGGTTTTTTTGATGATACAAAAGAAACAGGAACTCTTATTTCTAACATACCAGTCATTGGAGGGTTGAAAGATATTGATTCATCATTTCAGAATTCCAATTTTGATATGATTGTGATTGCAATAGGATATAAACATATGAAGTTTAGAGATTCGTTATTTACTCAGTATTATTCAAATATTCCCTTTGCAACAATTATTCATAAAAGTTGTTTGATTAATTCTTCGGCAAAAATAAAACAGGGAAGTGTTATTTATCCTGGCTGTATTATTGATAAAAATGTAACTATTGGCAGAAATGTACTTCTTAATTTAGGAGTTACGGTGGCGCACGATACTTCAATTGGCGATAATTCGTTCCTTGCACCACGAGTCGCAATTTCAGGTTTTGTTAATGTAGGGAAGAACTGTTTTGCAGGTACAAATTCAACTATCATAGATAATCTGACCATTGGTAATAATGTAATAATTGGTGCAGGTGCAGTTTTGATTGATAATGTTGAAAGTGATTTAAAAGTAGTTGGTAATCCTGCAAAGAGAATATAAAATATGATCCCCTTTAATAAACCCTACCTCACAGGTAAAGAAACGCACTATATATACGAAACTGTAAACAGCGGTAAGCTTTCGGGTAATGGAATGTTTTTACAATAATTGGAGTGCTTTTTCCAAAATAAGTATCTTAATTTTGTAGATGAAATTGATGTTCTAAATTATATGACTACCGATAACATAAAAAATATTCTCAGTAAGGGCGAAGGGTTGACCATCGAATTTAAGCGAGCTAAAGAAGAGCTCCCTCAAAATTTGTTCGAAACGGTGTGCGCATTCCTCAACCGCAATGGTGGTACTATTTTACTCGGAGTTAATGATGATAAAACCATTGAAGGAGTTAATCCTCTTAAAGCCGGGGAGCTTTGTAAACACATTAGTAACCTAAGCAATAATGCTCAAAAGCTTTATCCAACCTTTCTGCTCGATGCACAACAGGTAAGTTACAATGGAAAAGTTTTGATTTCAATTTTTGTTCCCATTTCGTCGCAGGTGCATACTTGTAACAATAAAATATTTGACCGTGGACAAGATGGTGATTTCATAATCATTGCCAGCGAACAAATAAAAAACCTGTATATTCGTAAAAGTTCGCAATATTCCGAAAATACTATTTATCCTTATTTGTATGAATCCGATTTTGAAGCCGGAATTGTGGCAAGAGTTCGGAAAATCATTAAAATACAACGTCCCGATCACCCCTGGAACGAATTGACGAATGAGGAGTTTTTTCGGGTTTCGGGACTTTACCGTAAAGATATGGCTTCGGGGTTAGAAGGATTCACTATGTCGGCTTTGTTGTTGTTCGGAAAACCCGAAACCATTGGTAGTGCTTTGCCACACTACAAGATAGATGCTTTGCTCCGTATTCGTGATATTGAACGGTACGACGACCGCGAGCATATTCGTTGTAATTTGGTAGATGCTTATGATAAATTAATACAATTTGTAGCTAAACATTTACCCGACAAGTTTTACTTAGAAGGCGACCAACGTATTTCGCTGCGTGATATCATTTTCAGGGAAGTTGTATCTAATTTGCTTATTCATAGGGAGTATTCAAATGCTTTTCCATCTACTTTTATTATTTATCGTGATCGGTTAGAGGTTAAAAATGCTAATAAACCCCATAATTATGGTCAATTAATCCCTGCAAATTTCGAACCTTTCCCCAAAAACCCGCACATAGCACAAATATTTACCCAAATGGGCAGATCCGAAGAACTTGGCACGGGGATACGTAAAGTATATAAATACTCCAAAGCTTATTCGGGTAACGAGCATATTGAATTTATAGAGCAAGATATTTTTACTACTATTGTGCCTTTGGATAGTATTTTTAATGATACTGAAGATAGTGGTGATTTAAATGAGGAATTAAATGGCGGATTAAATGGCGGATTAAATGGCGGATTAAATGACAGTCAAAGTTTTGTTTTAAATTACATAATCAAAAATGAAGGAGTTAAAGCAAAAGATATATCCGAGAAACTGAATATCCCAATCGATACAGTTGACAAACACATAAGAGTGTTAATTCAGAATAATTATATCGAACGTAGAGGTAGTAAAAAAACCGGAGGTTACTATATCATCATACGTTAAATAACTTATCACAATAAAATATGATCCCCTTTAACAAACCCTACCTCACAGGTAAAGAAACACATTATATATACGAAGCTGTAAACAGCGGAAAACTATCCGGCAACGGTATTTTTACCAAACGTTGTCAGGATTTCTTTGAGCAACGTTATGGCAAACAACTAATAAATCGTACAAGGCAAACTGCCTTTGAACTTGGGTTAAAAAACATTGAAGTTCCCACGCAGTATGATAATAAACAAGCCTGTCGCTTTTACGAAGCTTGCGGGTTTAGGGTGAAGTCTATAACAAATATTTATCATTTTTGGTTGTGAGAAACTGTTGTTTGTTAAGTGAAAGTGTGAGATAAATAAAATAAAACTACGATGCAATTTCAACCAGACATTCTGAAATATTTTCTATTTTATATCTTTAGTTATTTTTTCATATCTTTTATTGGCGCTTTGTTGTGGAAGTTACTTAGGCTTATAACAAAAGCAAAAGCTGACTTTACAGACGAATTGTTTTCCGGTTTGATATTTTTAGTTAGTGCGTACGCAATCTACAAAACTAATTTTAATTCGGTTTTTATTTTAAGTATATTTTTATTAGTCAGTTTTCTTATTTTTTATAAGAAGTGGAAAATACAAGATACAGATATAGACGTTACGCATAGATTCAGGAACCTTGTTTTGTATTTGCCTACAGTAATTATTTCTTTTGGATTCTTTTATTTTTTGTTTGTTCACTTTAGTAATGCCGAGGTTTATGTTGATTATGTGTTTTATGCAAATGTTAGTTTTAATTTAAGCGATATTGGCGTAGAATCTTCAAATATTTTTCTTTCTGAAAACGATGTGGCTCAACCGTATCATTTTTTCGAATTGTGGCTCAACTCATTTTTTGCCAATATATACCGTTTAAGTCATTTGCATACTCTGTTTCTGATTACATTTCCATTGTTGTTTTCGGTGTTATGTATTGTATTATACCGTATAGTATATAAACTTACTAACAATAGAATTCTCACCATTCTATTGTTAGCAGTATATCCGTTTGTGATATTACCCGAACAATTTTTTGGTGGTATTGGCTTAATCTATAATCCTAAGACTATTGTAATTCATTTGTTGTTGTTGATGTCGTTGAAAAATTATATTGATAATAATTATTATAAACTGATATTTACTTTAGCATTAGCCCCGGTAATATATACGAGTATTACTCCTGGTGTTTACACCGCTGCCTTTTTGTCATTAGTGATTTTCTCTGATTCAATTGAAAATATTAAGCGTAAACATACGGCTTATATATATGTGATTTCAGGAATAATAATATTAGGCTTTTATGTTATAAATTATTTCAATATTGCTGTCGAAAAATCAAATATTGAAACATATATCTTGTACGACACCCCGTTGATTAGTATTAAATGGGTATTCATGTGGCTTTTGAAAGTTTTGATATTGTTAGCTATAATCTATCTGATTATTTACCTATACAAAGGAATTGCACTGCTTAAAAAGCAATTGGTGATATTTGTGGTTTCGGGAATTGCAATGTCTGCTTTTTTGGGAGCGTTTATGAGGTTGTATGTAAGGGATGGTGGTCAGGTGTTTACAAATTTTACATTGTCATTAATCTCCTTAGTTATCTTCTTAGTTATTATTTTTGTGCTGAAAAGACTAAAATCTGATATATTAAAGTTTATTGTTGTTTCTTTTGTTGTAATTGTTTTTGGCTTCGGTTTTTTAAGTCACTTTCCTGAACATTATAATATATCAGGAAAAAAAATCAGCGACTCAGAAATAAAATTTCTATCAACACTTAACGATATTCAACCAAATGAAAGAATAGGATATTTTCGTAATCATAATTTAGATCCAAATTTCAGAGAATCATTGGGAGTCCCGTTAGAAAAAATTGCTTATTTTCTACCTAACGGACATTACGCTCCATATTGGCTATCAGTATTTGATATTCCGATTAATTCTCAACCGATACCAAAATATAACGACGATAGAACGAGTTCACAACTATATAGTTTTATAATGCAACAAAACATAGACTTAAACAATAGGGATGGTATTGAAAATGGAATTATACATTTTATCAGACAAAACAGAATCAAATATATTGTAATTGAAAAAAACGCAAATGTCCCGGAATATATTAAGCCTTTTGTGAAATCAGTTAGCGAGTACGATGGTAATTCAATTTTAGAATTTAATTAAAATATATGATCCCCTTTAATAAACCCTACCTCACCGGTAAAGAAACACATTATATTTACGAAGCTGTAAACAGCGGAAAACTTTCTGGCAACGGTATTTTCACCAAACGTTGTCAGGATTTCTTTGAGCAACGTTATGGTTTTAAGAAATGTCTGTTAACGACTTCCTGCACCGATGCCTTAGAAATGGCAGCAATATTGTGTGATATTCAGCCAGGCGATGAAGTGATTATCCCAAGCTATACCTTTGTTTCCACAGCATTGGCTTTTTTGCGCCAGGGAGCAAAGATTGTGTTTGCCGACAGCTTACCAAACCATCCCAATATCGATGCCGATAAAATTGAAGCATTGATTACCAGCCGTACCAAAGTGATTGTGCCTGTGCATTATGCGGGCGTGGCTTGTGATATGGATAAGATTATGGCGTTAGCAGATAAATATAATCTGTTGGTGGTGGAAGATGCAGCGCAGGCAATAGATTCATATTATAAGCCCTTGCCCCCTAGCCCCCTAAAGGGGGAACAAGATACTCGTTACACAAATGCATTGCAATTGAATAACCCCACCAAAACTCCCCCTTTAGGGGGTCGGGGGGCAGGTACCATCGGTCATTTTGCCGCCTTTTCGTTTCACGAAACCAAAAACATTATTTCGGGCGAGGGTGGTATGTTGGCCATTAATGACGAACGTTTTATTCACCGCGCTGAGATAATCTGGGAAAAGGGCACTAACCGTGCGGAGTTTTTCCGGGGCGAAGTAAATAAATACGGTTGGGTGGATACCGGATCTTCGTTTTTACCCTCGGAAGTGATAGCTGCTTTTTTGTGGGCACAGCTCGAAAATTTAGACGATATTCAAAATCGCCGCAAAGCGCTTTGGCAACAGTATTACGATGGCTTGAAGCCATTGGCCGAAAAAGGATTTTTTAAATTACCCGAAGTGCCCGACTTTGCTAGCAATAATGGTCATATGTTTTACTTAGTTTGCAATTCATTGGAAGATAGAAGCAAACTAATTACTCATTTAAAAGCGAACGATATATTAGCAGTGTTTCATTATTTAAGTCTCCATAGCAGCGAGTATTATACACCCAAACACGATGGACGCGAACTGCCAAACTGCGATATGTTTGCCGATTGTTTGGTAAGGTTGCCGCTGTTTTATGAGTTGAAAGAAAAAGAGGTGGATTTTATAATTTCTCGAATCACTGGACTGTACCCTTGAGAGTTGATCAGCTTTCAGAAAACAGACATCTTTCTATTAAAACATGAAATCATTCGGGTCGGAACAGACATTTTTCTATTTTCACCCGAAATCATTTGGGTAAAAACAGAAAACTTTCTATCGATACATGAAATCTTTTGGGTGTGACCCGAAATCTTTCTGTTCAAAGTAGAAATCATTTGGGTCTGAACAGATAAATGTATACAAAAAGAATCGGCCATTCATGTTTTAGATGAAATCTTTCTATTAAAACATGAAATCATTCGGGTCGGAACAGACATTTTTCTATTTTCACCCGAAATCATTTAGGTAAAAACAGAAATCTTTCTATCAGAACATGAAATCTTTTGGGTGTGACCCGAAATCTTTCTGCTCAAAGTAGAAATCATTTGGGTGTAAACAGATAAATGTCTGTAAAAAGAATCAATCGCTTATGTTTTATATGAAATTTTTCTATCAAAAGTATCTTTACAACTTTCTGAGCGTTTTTGATTTCAATACTCAGAACTCAATACTTTTTACTCTTTGCTCTTTGAAAAAAACTCCCGCAAGCATTGGCTTACAGGAGTCGTTTGTCAAAGATTCACTGAAATAACTTCAGAGATGCATTATTTTTCGGCAGCCTTGCCTCTTTTTTGTGGAAAACGGGTTTTCAGATCATCGTACACAGCTTTTGCGCCTGCTATGTCGCGTTTAGCAGCATCTTTGGCTGAGTTGTAGAACGACAAAGACGCGATAAATGCTTCACTTCCGGCTACCATCATGGTGTCGTCGATATTATGTAGTAGCTGTTCGGTAAGTACCACCAATGGACGAAGACTTCTGTAGTCGGCAAAGTCGATAGCAAAAGCGGCCTGATCGAAATATGCAGGACAAAGTTGTGGATTTGCCAATGCATAGGAATTGGTTTTTTCTACAAATGCCAGGGTTTTATCGCCAAGTTTTGCTAAGTCGGAGCGTTCCTCTGGTGTCAATGTCACTACATAAGGCCTCATTAATGTAATTGCCTTGTTGATGCTGAGAATTATTTCATCTAAATCCGCTTGTGGAATAGATTGGTTGTGCGTATTGTTCATATTTATTATTTTTAAAATTATTTAGTTTATTTGATTTTGAATTTATGAATAATTGTTTAATTGAACACCTTTATGCCCGTTACCACTGTTGCCAAATGGCCTTAGTTGCAACGGGCATAAGTGTGACAGAGTAACACCTCCGTAGTAAATGCTTTAAATGATAAGTGATTTGTATATAATGGCTTGTGATGATAAATTGCCGAAAGGATGGATGTAAACATAGTCAAAGTATTTGTTAATATTAAGGTAAATGCGACAAGACTGTTTGATAATTTGTCTTGTTAATTAACAGCCCAAAGATAGTGAATTGATATTGATAAATAGTTCATAATGCTGTAAAAATTAAGATAATTTAAGGGTGGTCGGTATGTATTGCCCTTGTAGGCATTTTGAGGGCTACAGTTCCCGATAAAGTCAGATAATATAGAAATTGTAATTTCCCAATCGTACATTAATAAATTGTAAATACAAAAGTGTTCTCAATAATTATTCCTCTATATAATAAAGCGCCCTATATCGAAAAAGCCATTCGGTCGGTAGCAGCACAGACCTGTCATGACTTCGAGCTGATAGTGATTGACGATGGATCAACGGATATAGCTGCCCCCCAGCCCCCTAAAGGGGGAGTTATCATCTCGTATAGCGATATTGAAGCATTGATTGGCGAAAAAGGATTTCTTTTAAAACAATCGAATAGTGGCGTGTCAAACACAAGAAACATTGGTGTAAAACTTGCGAAATACGATCACATCGCTTTTTTGGATGCAGATGATTGGTGGGCGCCAACTTTTCTGGAGGAAATGAAAGCGCTGATAACACAATATCCCGAAGCCGGAATTTATGGTAGTAGTTATTTTAAAGTAAAAAATGGCAAACATATTCCGGCTAATATCGGTGTGGAATCTGGTTTTCAACATGGACTGATCAATTATTTTCAGGTATATGCCAAAACTATGTGGATGCCTTTGACTTCTATTTCGGTGGTAATAAGAAAATCAGTATTTAATTTATGTAATGGATTTAATATTCAATTAAGGTATTCCGAAGATTATGATCTTTGGGTTAGAATTGCATTGAAATACAATGTTGCGTTTTTAAACAAAACATTAGCATATTACAATCAGGATGTGAATTCAGATACGAGAGCGATTAGTGGAAGGTTACATCCCAGTTCTGAAGATTTTATATTTAATACAGATTATTTGTCAATTCATGAATATGAGAATCCTGATTTTAAATATTTAATTGACTTACAGAGGGTCACATGTCTTGATTCATATTACTACAATAAAGAGAGGCATAAAGATGTATTACACGAGTTGAAAAAGGTTTCGTGGAATGCTTTGCCATCTTGGTATTTCTTTAAATATAAGATAATTCCATATTTTATTGGGAAGATTTTCTACAAAGTAAGAAAAGCAGCTGTAAAATTTAAAAATAAGTAATCAATAATGGAGTATTCCGTAGTAATTAGAACACTTGGAACAGCAGGTGAAAAGTACGATAGACTTATTAATTCAATAAGAGAACAGAGTTGTCAGCCTATTGAAATAATTGTAGTATTGCCAAAAGGATATATTATTAATAAAGTATTTGGAGACGAAAAAATCATATACTCAGAAAAAGGTATGGTTAATCAAAGAGCTGCAGGTATTAATGAAGCAAAGAGTGAGTATCTTCTGATTGTTGATGACGATATTTGTTTTAATTCTAGTTTTGTTGATGATATAATTAAGTGTTATGAAAAAACTAAAGCGGATGTAATTGTGCCAAGCTATAATACATTTGGACAAAATTCAACGGTTTTGAAATCAATTATTCTAAACTTTAAGTATGCTTTTATCGGTCAAAGGTTTTTGATGTTTGGTTCAAAATATCGTGTTAAATATGCGCCAACTGGAGGTCATTTTATAAATTTAAATATTAAGGAAGATCGGTTTTATCTTACTGAGTCATGGAATGGAGCCTGTTTTTTTCTTAAAAATGATTTAGCTAAACGTGTCAAATTTGAACAAGAGAATTGGTTAGGTTATGTTGGATACGAGATTTTTGAAGATATGGTGTTTTCTAATAAGTGTTATGGTTTGGGGATAAAAGCAGTTTATGCACCAATGATTAAATATGTTCATTTGGATGGAGGAACAGCCCAGCAGAAACAAATTACTAACGAAAAAAGAATAGCAAAAAAACTTTATGGAAACACATTTAATAGAACTGTGTATTGGTATAAATTCTTATTTCTAAAATCTTCAATGTTAAGAAAAATATGGTTGATTTTTTGGTATATGTACTCAATACTGAATACTTTCTCTTTGTATCTTATTTATGCATTGCCACGTTTCTCTTATTGGAAAACTCCATTTAATGTATTTAAGGCAGCCTTCGATGCTTTAAATTTTTGTAAAAAAAATAAGTTAGATTGGATTTAAGAAAGAATAGAATAATTTAAATATAAATGAAAAAAATACTTTTAGTTTTTGGAACCCGACCCGAAGCCATTAAGATGGCTCCATTGGTCAATACTTTTAAAGCATATCCTGAGGATTTTCAAACAGTGGTGTGCGTGACAGGTCAGCACCGTCAGATGCTTGATCAGGTATTACAGCTTTTTCAGATTGTGCCCGACTATGATCTGGACATTATGAAAGCCGGACAGGATTTATACGATATTACTTCAAGGGTTTTGTTGGGTATGCGCGATATTCTCAGCCAGGTGCAGCCCAATGTGGTGTTTGTGCATGGTGATACCACTACTTCCACTGCTACTGCGCTGGCCGCCTTTTATCAGCAGATTCCTGTGGCGCATGTCGAAGCCGGTTTGCGTACCCACAATATCTACAGTCCCTGGCCCGAAGAGGTGAACCGACAAATCACCGGTCGAATCACTACTTATCATTTGTCGCCCACTGTTGGTTCCAAGGCCAATTTACTCAAAGAAAATGTAGCTGAGAGCAGTATTTTAGTGACCGGAAATACAGTGATCGATGCACTGCAATGGGTAAACCAAAAGATTCAGTCTGATAAAGCAGTCTCAGCACAGTTGGCAGCCGATTTATACAAAATGGGTTATGATATTGATCGTCTGAATGGCGATCGCAAATTAGTATTGATCACCGGACATCGCCGCGAAAACTTTGGCGAAGGTTTTCTGAATATCTGTCGCGCCATCAAAACCTTAGCCGCCAAATATCCCGATGTGGATTTTGTATACCCCATGCACCTCAACCCCAACGTCCGCAAACCTATACAAACGATATTTGGCGAGCTCTCCTCCCCTGATGGGGGAGGCCGGGAGGGGGTGAATATTTTCTTCATCGAGCCCCTCGATTACCTTCCCTTTGTTTTTCTGATGGGTAAGTCCTACCTTCTGCTGACCGACAGCGGAGGCATTCAGGAAGAAGCACCGGGATTGGGAAAACCCGTGTTGGTAATGCGCGATACTACCGAACGCCCCGAAGCTGTAGAGGCAGGAACAGTGAAATTAGTAGGCACTGATATGCATAAAATTATCAAAGCTGTGAGCGAACTCCTCGAACAGCCCGAACTGTACAAAAGCATGTCGATGGCTGTGAATCCTTACGGCGACGGAAAAGCCTCTGAAAGGATAGTGGAAATGTTTAGGGATTAGTGGTGGGTATAGTGAGCAGGTGACTTGGAGTCACCCGCTCACTGGTGCGCTCAGTCACCCTCTCACTGACACCCCCTCTTGCAGAGATTTTTTAGTTTCCTCACTACGCTCGGAATGACAGTTTATTATTTCGAATGTTCCCGTCGATAGTCTTTGTATAAGTTCATGGTTTTGCATACGACGGGTTCGTAATGCCTCGCACCGCTGCCGTGAATTGGTTTTCCATTTTGTAGATGGGTTTTGCAGCAGAACAATAATAAAGGATACACTGTCATCCCGAGAGTAACGAGGGATCTGAAAGACAACATAGTTGCATTTATTGCAATCTTAAATTATAAGTCGATATGGTTAGAGGTTTAGATTCCTCACTCCGTTCGGAATGACAACGCTCTTTTTTATGTCTTCCGTCGATAAAGTTTATCTAAGGTTCTAATTATACCAACGACGGGTGCGGAGTTTACAGCACCGCTGCCGTGAATTGGTTTTCCATTTTGTAGATGGGTTTTGCAGCGGAACAATAATAAAGGATACACTGTCATCCCGAGAGTAACGAGGGATCTCATAAGACTTCAGCATTGCATTTTAGCGCGATACAGAGAGGGCGTCTCTCGAATAGACACCTTCTCTTGCCGGATATAAATCAATCATTGTATTATTCATAAAATACATTATCTTTGCAATTAGTAATATAATACTACTAACTATATTTTTAAAGGCATAAATAGTAAAATGATACAACTTAATGTGCGGTCTGTTCCTGAAATTTGTACTTCAGTGGCGTTGCGGGTAAAGCAACGTAGATTGGAGCTAAACCTTACTCAGCAAGGTATGGCATTGCGGTCGGGCGTCAACATTGAAACTTACCGTAAATTTGAACGTACTGGTGAAATTGCATTTGTCGCTTTAGTAAAAATAGCCTTGGTGCTTGATGCACTTGATGAGGTGGATCGTTTGTTTGCAGAGCGAAAATACCAAAGTATTGACGAAATAGCAGAGGGTAAACAGCCAAGTAGAAAAAGAGGAAAAAACACCTGAAATGAGCAATAGATGCAAAAATCTGACACAAAAGGGGATTTTATGTGCGAGTTCCGTCTGACAACTAATGAATAGGAGAAGTTGTCTTGACTTTTAATAAACAATATAATTTCGCTCCCAACGGAGCTCATAAAACATTCTACAATCAATAGCTCTACCATAATGTCGCTTCTCCGAAGCTAAGAAATTGCTCCGTTAGGAGCATAATTATGGTAGATATTATTAGTCCTTTGTGCAAAATAGCTCCGTAGGAGCGTCATTATAAAAAGTAAAGACGAGTTCAATATAAACATATGAAACACCCATGACCAAATAAAATTATTTGGACACACAAAGAGATGACTATAATCGAATAAAACTTAATACAACCGTCTTATTCCCCTTTAGGGGTTAGGGGTCTGTTTTTAAACACATGAAGTCAGTTAAGTTAGTTGAGGTATTTTATCATGACATTCTGGTAGGAAAAATTGCAATAACCGATAAGGGTTTGTGTGCATTTGAGTACAGTGTGGAATTTTTAAACAATGGTTTTTCGATATCACCTTTCGAATTGCCTCTGAAGCCGGGAGTGTTTATTGCTTCCCGTCAGCCATTTAATGGAAATTTTGGTGTTTTCGACGATTGTTTGCCTGATGGTTGGGGTATGATAATATTACAGCGTTATTTGCAAACAAAAGGATTTAAGCTAAGTAAACTAAGTTTTTTGGACAGGCTTTCGCTTGTGGGCTCTGTGGGTAGAGGAGCATTAGAGTTTCGTCCCGATCAGAGCGTTTTCAATACCGCAGATTTTCACGATTTTGAATTCTTAGCCGCTGAAACACAAAGAATACTCACAACTGATCATTACGAAGGGGAGGCTATCGATGACTTGTATCGTCGTGGTGGTTCGCCCGGTGGGGCCCGTCCCAAGATTTTTATTCATTTTGAAGGCCGCGAATGGCTTGTAAAGTTCAGATCGGCTAACGATGCACAAAATATCGGAGACACAGAGTACAGATATTCATTGCTTGCCCGACAATGTGGACTTGAAATGCCGGAGACTCAACTAATAGAAGGGAAGTATTTTGCAGTAGAGCGATTTGATAGAATTCAGGGAACAAAGATTCATGTGGTGAGTGTGGCCGGTTTGCTAAGAGCTGATTATCGAACTCCCTGTATCGATTACTATGCGATCTTTCAATTGTGCAACGTCCTGACACGGAATATGCAGGAGATGTGGAAACTATACCGGCTAATGGTGTTTAATTTTTTGATAGGAAATAAAGATGATCATGCAAAAAACTTTGCGTTTTTGTATGTAAATAATGAATGGAAATTAGCTCCTGCATACGACATCTTACCTTCTGATGGAATAAACGGTTATCATACCACCACTATTAATGACAGTGTTGAACCGACAAAAGATGATTTATTGGCTGTGGCTGCAAAGGCAGGCTTGGATAAAGTCAGGGCTTTAAAAGAATTTGATAGAATACTCAGCATAGTGAGCGGATGATTTTTGGTATAGTGAGACTGTCTCAAAAGAGTATTTTGAACGCAAATTACGCAAATTTACGCAAAATCAACTGGCTTGCGATTGTATAAATTGTTGAAATATAATATTTTATGATTTGCGTAAATTTGCGTTTATTCGTGTAATTTGCGTTCCTATTGCTTTTGATACAACCTCACTGATACGCCACAGAGAGGGCGTCTCCCGGAGAGACACCCTCACTTGCAGAAAATTCGCAAAATAACTGAAAGTAGAATAAAACAGAAAATATAAACAATGATTCCAAAAGTAATTCACTATTGTTGGTTTGGTCGGGGGCAAATGCCAGAGTTGGCTCTGAAGTGTATTGAAAGCTGGCATAAATACCTGCCCGGATATACATTAAAGTTATGGAACGAAGACAGCTTCGATATAAACACTGTTCCCTATGTAAAGGAAGCCTACGAAGCCCGTAAATTTGCTTTTGTAACCGATTATATACGGCTTTATGCGCTTTACCACGAAGGGGGTATTTATATGGATACAGATGTGGAGGTATTGAAACCTTTGGATGATTTGCTTGATTTACCTGCCTTTTCCGGCTACGAAAGCAATAAGTTTTCCAACTTTCCCACCGGCTTGATGGCCAGTGCGGCAGGTGGAGTTTGGGTAAAGGAACAGCTTGACTACTATACCGACCGACATTTTCTTTTGCCCGATGGCAGTTTGGACATGACTACCAATACGGTGACTATTTCCCGGATTATGAAAGAAAACGGATTTGAACTAACGGGAGAATATCAGGTGTATAAAAACGAGATGCATTGTTTCCCAAGCGATTATTTCTGTCCGAAAACAAGTACAGGTATCTTAAAACTGACAAAGAACAGCTATTGCATTCATCACTTTGCAGGGTCATGGCATACACCAACGCTGAAACAGAGAATAAAAATGTTTATTTTCAGAAAGATCATTGGTGCTGAATTATCGGATAAACTGATTCAATTTAAACGTTCATTAAAGAAATAAATAGTGCTGAATTATTTTCCTAAATTCTTTACAAACAAAGCCATTTATCTTTATTTGGCCGTGCTTTTAGTCACATCAGTTCTATACATGACTCATGTGCTGAATTTGATGTGGATGATTTTTGGTATTGTTGAAGTTCTGTTCTTTTTTATATTTGCAAATAAAAATTCAAAAGATTGGTCTGAAATATCGGAGAAAAAATTTATTAAAAATCTTTTCTGGTTTGCTTTCATTGTAAGGATAGTTTGGGTAGTTTTTAGTTACTTCTTTTATTTTGCCAGATATAATCATCCCTTTGAATTTGAAGCAGCTGATGCTATTATGTATTCAGAAGCAGGTGAACTTGGAGCCAGGATGCTTAGAGATGGCTCATTTGATATTAGTAATTTTATGCCATGGATGGATGTGTCGGACAGAGGATATCCATTTCATCTGTCAATTGTATATTATTTGACAAATGATAGCATATTTATTGCAAGGTTATTGAAAGCGACTATCAGTGCTTTTACATGTATTCTGATATATAAATTAGCAAGTCGTACATTTAATGCGCAGGTAGGACGTTTGGCAGCTGTTTTTTGTGCAGTTATGCCCAATTTGATTTATTACTGTGGTTTACATCTTAAGGAAACAGAAATGACTTTTCTCATTGTGCTTTATCTCGAAAGAGCCGATTATGTCATTCGTTCCAAAAATTACAATATCATTAATATTGCTTTACCTGTTTTAGCAGCGGGTTCCTTATTTTTCTTCCGTACAGTAATCGGTGTAACTGCATTGTTTTCGTTTTTTACCTCTCTTATGTTTACTTCTACCAAAGTACTGGGGATGGGGAAGCGAACAATATTAATAGTATGGGGTCTTGTAGCTTTAAGTTATTTTGTGGGAGGGAAAATCTCAACTGAAATTGAACAGGTATGGGAGGATAGAAGCGGTAATCAATCACAGTCGATGGAATACAGAGCGAATATGAAAGGCGGCAATCAGTTTGTAAAGTATGCAACAGGTGCTGTGTTTGCTCCTATGATTTTTGTAATTCCTTTTCCGACTATGGTGGAAACACCGGGACAGGAAAACCAGAAATTGATACATGGAGGTAATTATGTGAAAAATATAATGGCTTTTTTTACCATGTTTGCATTATTTCTCATTATTAAGGATGGTAAATGGCGTGAATATACGCTTACAGGTAGTTTTATGATAGGTTATCTGATTGTAATAGCATTAAGTAAATTCGCAGCATCAGAGCGCTTTCACTTACCTGTACTACCATTAATACTTATGTATGCAGCCTATGGTATCAGTCAGGTTACAAACAAAACAAAGAAGTACTTTACATTTTATATGGTATTTCTTTTTGTGGCATTATTGGGCTGGAGTTGGTTTAAACTTGCAGGAAGAGGAGCAATTTAGCATATGAAAAAGATTTTGTTAATAGGAAACTATAAATACGGACATGGGGGCATTTCCGGTCAGATGGAAATTCTATACAAGAATTTGAATTCAGAAGGGATCAATTGTGAAATTTTTAATACTTCGGGAAATTATGTGCAAAGACTTCTAATGTTCCCAAAGCTTATAAGAATGTGCAAATCTTACGATGTATTACATGTGCATGCTTGTTCATATCTGGGTTTTTTCCCTATAGTGTTGTCTGTACTTGTAAATAGCTTTTTAAATAAGAACCTTATTTTGACTTATCATGGAGGTGATGCCGGAAAATTCTTTGCTAAATATCCGGGTTTTGTAAAATACTTCCTGAATAAAACAGATCAAAATATTGTATTGTCGGGTTTTCTTGAAAAAGAATTTCATTTATATGGATTAAAATACAAAGTAATACCCAATGTGGTTGAAAATTCATTTCCATTCAGAGAAAAAAAAGAGCTTTCGCCTAACTATATAAGTGTGAGGTCGCTGTATGAGTTGTATAATATTGAATGTATAATTAAAGCCTTTCAGTTGGTAGTTGATGTTATTCCAAACGCAAAGCTTACAATTTTGGGTGACGGACCTGATAAATCAAGACTCGAAAGTTTTGTAAATGCGCAAAAAATAGCTAATATTCATTTCGTTGGTCGTGTTAGAAATGAAATGATTTATAATTATTTAAATCAAAGTGATGTTTTTGTTTCAGCCCCCAGAATTGATAATATGCCTGTTTCAATTATTGAGGCTTTTAACGTAGGGTTACTTGTAATATCAAGTAGGGTAGGAGGAGTACCTTATATGGTAAACGATAATGTTAATGGGTATTTGTTTAAAGATAATGATTATACTGAATTAGCAGAAAAGATGCTTAAGTCCGTTCAGAATCAGGATGATTCTTTAGCCATAATACGAGCTGCAAAATCTGAAGCTGCAAAATATAAATGGGAAAATATTAAAAACGAATTGCTAACGATTTATGGTGTCTGAGATAAAAGAATTTTTGTTGCTTAAAGTGATTTTTCCTGTGGCCGATTGGGTGATGGGAACTAAAATGGTGTTATGGTACAAAAAGATTGAGTATCTAAATTCATTAAGTCAATCTGATATCAGAGAATGGCAGAATAAGAAGTTAAGTGAATTGATGACTTTTGTTTACGAACACACGCTTTATTATCGGGAAATAATGGATCAACTTGGGTTAAAACCAGATGATTTTAAATCGACTGATGATTTAAATCGTCTTCCGATACTTACCAAAGATATTATTAAAAAACGATTCAATGACATTGTACCTGATAATATTGAGACTATAAAATACAGGAAAAGCTCTACAGGAGGTTCAACCGGCGATCCTTTGCATTTTTTGCTCGACGAGAATACGTGGGGGTACGTTACTGCTGCAAAAATTTATGCATGGCGTAAAATAGGTTTCAGATATGGAAACATGTATATTTCATTAGGAAGTTCATCGCTTTTTCCGGTAAATAAAAAGAGTTTAGTCCATGAGATCTATTATAAGATCAGAAATACAATACCATTAAATGGTATGAATATGGAAGATGCCATTTGCGAAAAATACCTGAATATTGCCCGGGAACATAAAGTGAAATATCTTTACGGCTATGCCTCAGCTATTTATTTGTTAGCATCATATGCTAAAAAAAATAATATAACTTATAGTTTTAATGCTGTTTTTACAACATCTGAGATCTTAACCGAAGACTACAGACAAACAATTGAGACAGCCTTCAATACAAAAGTTATGGATTGCTACGGTGCCCGAGATGGTGGAATAACGGCTTTTGAAATTGAAAGAGGAAAATATTTTGTTGGATACAACACATTTTGTGAAGTCACTGATAGTTCTGAAATATCAACTCTGTATTGTACTAACCTTATTGATTTTGCATTTCCGATGATCAGATATGAACTTGGTGATGAAGTTCTTTTAAGCGATTCAGATACTCAATACAATGGTCAGGTGATAAGAAAAATCGGAGGAAGGACAGCTGATATTATCCGCCTTGCAAACGGAAGAATACTAACAAACCCCGGATTTACAATACTTTTCAAAAAGTTCAATATTAATGCATATCAGGTAATGCAAATTGATGAATTAAAATTAAAAGTGAAGCTGCAGAAAACAACTGAGTTTCAGGTTGGAGAGGAATTTGAAATAATTTCCGCTATGAAAAAACATGCCGGCAATGATTGCGAAGTTGTGATTGAATATACTGATAACTTCCCTGTACGTGAAAATGGGAAAAGAAATTTTTTCATGTCAAAATAGTAAAATCAGTGTCGGCAAGTGTAATTTCCGGAAATAATATAAATTTAGACTCATGGGAACTTTTATTTAAAAGTTCTTCTTTTGCCACTTTTTTTCAGAGTCCGGCCTGTTACCATTTTTACAAAGAATTATCTTTTCTCACCCCTTTTGCTTATGCAGTAGAAGATAAGGGTGAGCTTAAGGCTTTGGTTTGCGGATATCTGATTGCTGAAAAACGTTTTTTGAAAAGCTTCTTTAGCAGGAGAGCTATTATTCCGGGGGGTGTATTGCTTGCGAATGATAGCAGTGAGGAGGCGCTTGAGCTATTGCTTTCTGTACTCAGATCTGAATTGCAAAGAAAAGCCATTTATATTGAACTTCGTAATTTACATGATTACAGTGCTTATAAGGGCGTTTTTCATAAAGCCGGATTTCAATATCAGGCACATTTGAATTTTCAAATTGATATTGTTGATTACGAAACTTTATGGCAAAAATTAAGTGATAACCGAAAAAGAGAAATCAAAATATCGGAGAATTTAGGAGCAGTGTGTGAGGAAGTACAAAATGAACAGGATGTTAATGATTTTTACTTAATATTGTCAGAATTATATTCTAAGAAATTAAGACTTCCAATCTTTCCCTTAGAATTTTTTTTAAAACTATGCAAAAGTCCTCGTACTAGCATATTTGTTGTGAAGTATGAGAATAAAGTAATTGGAGGAATTGTATGTGTTTCGGATAGTGCCACAATTTATGAATGGTTTATTTGTGGAAATGACAACAATATTAAAGTACAGACAATGGCAACCTGGACTGCTATTCAGTTCGCATTAGTCAATGGATATAAAAGATTTGATTTTATGGGGGCTGGTTCTCCTGAACAAAACTATGGTGTGAGGGATTATAAATCGAGATTTGGGGGTGAGAGAGTTGAATATGGAAGATTTAAATATGTTTCTAATACATTTATTTATAGTGTTATGCGTTTTTTAATTGAATTAATTAAGGGCTGAATAATGAACATCTTAATCTATTTAGGTCATCCGGCCCAGTATCACTTTTTTAAAAATATAATTAAGGACTTAATCAATAACCATTCGGTAGTTGTATTGATTAAAACCAAGGATGTATTGGAAAAATTATTGATGAATGATGGAATTGATTATGTAAATATTCAAACAAGGAATCGAAAAAATACTTCAATTTCAATATTACTTGCCTCTTTTAGAAGAACTATTCAGGTATATAAGATAGCCAAGCACAAGAAGATTGATCTATTATTAGGAACTGATTCTTCTGTAGCTCAGGCAGCTTTTTTATTGCGTAAAAGTGCAATTACTACTTTGGAGGATGATTATAATGTAATTAGTAAACTTGCAAATTTGACTTATCCTTTTACAAAAACTATTCTTGTTCCGGAAGTTTGCAGTGTTGGAAAATGGACTGAAAAAAAAATCGGTTATCAGGGCTATATGAAATTATCTTATTTACATCCAAAAAGATTTAGTCCCGATGTTAATATAAAAAATAAGTATGTAAAGGAAGACCATTATTGTCTTTTAAGATTAGCAAAGCTGACAGCACATCATGATAAGGGGATAAATGGTTTAAGTGTGGAATTGGTATTCGAGTTAATCCGACTACTTTCCGATAAAGGAATTACAGTTTATTTAAGTGCGGAATATCTTCCCGACTCACGTTTAGAAAAATATATTCTAAAAATAAATCAAAATGATATACACCATTTACTCGCATATTCAACATTATTAGTCTCCGATAGCCAGAGTATGTCAGTCGAGGCGGCTATGTTAGGAGTACCATCGATACGTTATAGTGATTTTTCGGGAAAAATTTCTGTTCTTGAAGAGTTGGAACATAAATATCGCCTGACTTATGGCATCAGAACAGATGAGCCGGGAAAATTAATTGATCAGGTGAATGATATCCTGAGATTCAATAACATTAAATCTGAATTCAAAAAAAGACAACAAAAGATGCTGAATGATAAAATAGATGTGGCTGGTTTTTGTGCATGGTTTATTGAGAATTATCCCGAAAGTGCAAAAGTAATGCACGAAAATCCGGATTATCAGTATCGCTTTAAATAAAAATATCGAATTGTAACAGCGGTTACTGTAACGGCTGTTACAATAGATAAACTCAGAAACTCTGGAACCTGAAACTCCGAACCCCAAAACAAACGCATGGACTTTACACTCAAAATATACAAACAACTTTTGTCGGCTCTTCAAAATGCGGGATACAAGTTTGTTACATTCGAAGAGTATTGCGATCTGAGTCCAAAGGGAAAGTTTGTGATTTTAAGACACGATATTGATAGGATGCCGAAAAAGGCAATGGAGATTGCTAAGATTGATTGTTATTATAAAGCCAGATCAACTTTTTTCTTTCAATCAAAAACTTTTATTAATCAAAGGTTGTTGATTGAGCAAATTGTTAAGTGTAATCATGAGATAGGATATCATTATGATGATTTGGTACAGGCTAATGGAACTGTGAAGAAAGCAATAGACTCATTTTCATCAAATCTTGCCCATTTCCGGCAATTTTATCCTGTCCGCACCGTTTGTATGCATGGCAGTCCGGCTTCGCGATACGATAACCGCGATTTGTGGAAACAATATAATTACCGTGATTTTGGGGTTATTGGTGAACCGTATTTTGATGTGGATTTTGAAGATGTGTTTTATCTGACCGATACCGGGCGTTGCTGGGATGGTGATAAATACAGTGTGCGCGATAAAGTGAAATCGTCGTTTACACAAAGCTATCACAGTACTACCGACATTATTCGTGCAGCAAAGGCCGGCAAACTTCCGCCCCGTATGATGATCACCACACACCCGCAACGCTGGACTGATAACACTGCTGAGTGGTTGCAGGAATGGGTGATGCAGAATGTGAAGAATGTGGTGAAAAGGTGGTTGATGTGATGATTTCTGAATTTGAAGATTTGAAATTTGAAGATTTGAGAATTCAGCTCTTATTAAATCAATTCAATGTAAAGATCATATACAATTGCACACAGTTACAGCACCCCTTTAGTGCCTGTCCGCTGTGGCGGAGGGTTGGGGGCAGAGAGGAAGTGTTGATGTGTTGATGTGATGATATGTTGATGTGATGATGAGGCAATGTGCTGATCTGATAATTAGTTTACAATTATAGCATTTACTATTTACCATTTAATAGAGCCGTTATCAATAACTAAGCAATCAACTCTGAAACTCTGAAACACGAAACACGAAACTCTGAAACTCTGAAACTCTGAAACCCGAAACAAATAAATAAATAATGAAACTCTTTTACCGTCCTTCCTTAATAAGTCTGATTATCGACCTGATGATATTGGTGTTGTCGGTGGTAGTTGTATTTGAGTGGTTTCCGCTGACAACGCAGAATCCATACGAGAAGTACGACGGGGCGGGGTTGTTGTATTTTGGATTATGGGCGGTGTTTTCGTATCTGTTTGGGCGTTTCAGACCTTTGCATACGCAAAAATATCTGAAAGCTTCGTTTAAACTGATGTATGTCACTTTGCTTATTTTTATGGTATCGTGGGGTATATCTTACCATTTTTACGGGGGTACTTATTCTATATATGTGATTTTTACTTACACCACGGTGATTTTTGGAGTGTATATGGCTTTTTATATGCTGTATTTTGCACTTCTGTACGCGGTGGAATTTGAGGAAAAGTCCGAATCGTCTGTTGAAGTTCGTGAGAATGCACAGGTTCGTCAGGCTACGCCACTCGATGAGGAGAGTTACAGGGAGCTTTGTGAGGCCATTATACAACATTCGGGCATAAAAACCATGTTGGCACTGAACGAAAAGTTTGACCTCCGAAGTGGTAATACCCTGGTCAATTTTTCCTCTGGCTTTCTGGATATCAAAGCCAAGCAAAATTATAAGTTCTCAACCATTATTCAGCTCGAACGTTTGAATAATGTGAGGGGAATCAATACCCTTTTTGCCACTGTAAATTCCAAACTGCCTGATAATGGATTGTTTGTGTGTTGTTTCGAGTCGAAAAGCACTCGTAAAAAGCGTATTCTGGCAAAATATCCTCCGGGCTTCAATTATGTGTTTTATGTAGTTGACTTTATATTTAAACGTTTTATGCCCAAGGTGTTTCTTACGCGCCGGCTGTATTACGATATTACCAGGGGTAAAAACCGTATTTTGTCGAAACCGGAGGTCATGGGACGACTTTATTGTTGCGGTTATGAAGTTGTAAACGAGAAGAAAATCGGAAAACTGACTTATGTCACTGCACGACGTATTAAACAGCCTGAACCTAAAACCAAGAAAAGTTACGGCCCGCTGATAAAACTGCGTCGTATGGGGAAAAACAGGGAGATATTTGAGGTGTTTAAAATGCGCACCATGCACCCTTATTCCGAATATCTTCAGGCTTATATCTACGAACGAAACAGTTTGCAGGAGGGGGGCAAGTTCAATAAGGATATACGCGTGACCACCCTGGGGCGCTTTATGCGAAAATACTGGCTCGATGAACTGCCCATGATTTTTAATCTCTTGATGGGCGATATGAAAATTGTGGGCGTAAGGCCTCTGAGTGCACATTATTTCAGTCTGTACAGCGAAGAGTTACAAAATTTGCGTGTGAAATTTAAACCCGGATTGTTGCCTCCTTTTTATGCTGACATGCCCAAAACAATGGAGGAAATTCAGGCTTCCGAAATGAAATATCTCCGTCAGTGTGAGAAATACGGTTGCTTTACTACCGATATTAAATACTTTGTACTGATACTGACAAATATTTTTATTAAGAAAGCAAGAAGCGCGTGACCCCTCTCTAACTCTCCCCAAAAGGGAGAGAACATTCAATTATCAAGATGTTGGTGATGGCTATGTGGTGGTTGTTTTAATATAAACTTATAGTCATCACAAATACTAATTAAATGCTCGTTCCCGCCCATTGTGGAGAGAGTTTTGTTGTTTTAATAAAAACTTATAGCCATCACAAATACTAATTAAATGCTCGTTCCCGCCCCTTGGGGAGGGTTAGGGAGGGGTGATAAAATTAAAATGAAAAAACCAATACTCTTACTTATCCTGTCGCTTGTCTTGTCGTCGTTGCAGGCTCAGTTTATACCGCATCATGTGTCGTATAATCGTGTGTACGATTTGCTCGACGAGCTTGCTGCTGATGGTTTTATTGAGATAAATACCACTGTGAAGCCCTTTAGTCGTGCCTATATTGCTGAGCAGCTTAAGTCGGTGGTTGGGAATGAAGCCTTAAACAAGCGTCAAAAAGAGGAGGTTCTGTTCTTTATTCAGGAGTTTGCACCCGAATATCGCCGGTTGCCCGAAGCGCGGTTTCATATATGGAAAAACGATCATTCGAAGGCAGCCGTTGTGCCACCGGCTTTTCATTATGCCGATTCAAATTTTACAGCGCGCATCACGCCTCTTTTGGGCTTGCAACTAAGTTATAATAGCAGGGCTGCAAATCCACTGATTGATAAACGCTGGTTCGGAGCTGAATTTCAGACTACTATCGGCAAGCATTTAGCGGTGTATGGCAGTCTGCGCGATATTTCGGTAAAAGGCGACACGCTTACAAGTTACAATTATCTGAACAATTTGCCCGGCTACGAATACAAGGAAGCTGCTTATGGTGGCGATTTCAGCGATTCGCGTGGTGGCATTGTACTGTCGGATAGCTGGGGTGCAATAGGTTTGGTGAAGGATAATCCTGTGTGGGGCGATAGTTATCAGAGCGCGAATATCCTTTCGGGACGCACGCCTTCGTTTCCAATGATTACCCTGAAGCTTCAGCCGGTTAAATGGTTTGAACTGAATTATTTCCACGGCTGGCTTATTTCGAATGTGGCTGACAGTACCAATTTTTATACTGATAATACCGACAAAATATATTATCGCCCTGCAAATAAGTTTATGGCAGCCAATATGTTTACTTTTACACCAGTGCCAAAATTGAAAGTGTCGTTTGGTAATTCAATTATTTATGCCGAACGGAATATTCAGGCCGGATATCTGATTCCAATTGCTTTTTATAAATCCATTGATCACTTGCTGACAAAGGGTACAGGCACTGAAAATCAGAATTCACAGGTTTATTTCAATGTCAGCTCGCGTAATATAAAGCATTTGCATCTGTTTGCCTCGGTGCTTTTTGACGAAGTAAGTTTTTCGCGCTTTCTGCCCGACAATAAGGAGCAAAACCCCATGTCGCTGAAAATTGGTGGTGCGCTGAGCAATTTCCCGTTGAAAAATCTGACGGCAGTGGCTGAATATACTTACACCAATATTATTACTTATAAGCATTCGTTCAATACGCTTACTTACACTTCAAACAGTTATAATCTGGGACATTATCTGGGCGATAATTCGGCTGAAATGTATCTTGCATTGCTTTATAAGCCGATACGTGGACTGGATTTGAAGCTTAATTTTACAGATGCCCGCAAAGGAAACGATTTTGAATATGTGCGAAGAGCAGGAAATGTGAATGTGATTCGTCAGATTATCAGTCAGCCGGTGTTGGATAATATCGTTTGGCATTCCACTGCCTTAAACTTCAATGCACAGTACGAAGTATTCAACAATGTGTTTTGCAATTTTGGTGTAGCTTACAGCAATATCAAAGCCTACGATTCTACTTCAGCTATAGTTTTCGAAACCGAAAAAACTGCAGCTGACTACCTCCGTCGATTTACAAATCCTTACCTGCATGGTAAAAATATGGTTGTCAGTGCCGGAGTGAATTTTGGGTTTTAGTACCGTATTTCGCGCTTGTCGAAAGATTTGAAAATCCGCCACGGCGGACAAGTTTTGAGATTTGAAAATCTGAAGATTGCGCATTTCGGAACTTATTCGCAATTGATATTGCGATTCACATTCTTTATTCTTTGATCTTGTTTTATTGCTTCGCAATAATTTTTCAACCACAGATTTCACAGATTACCACAGAAGAATTTAAGCTTCGAATTAAACGAATTACTGCTGGTTATATTTATTTTTTACTTTAAAGGAAACAAGGAGGCAAGGAAACAACGGTCACATGATTAATTGTAAAAACCTCCCTAATTGCACAACACGGAACACGAAACACGAAACCCTTCCTGAATACGAAATCTTCAAATCTTCAAATCTTCAAATTCAGAAATCATCTCATCACCACATCATCTCATCAACTCATCACCACATCACCACATCATCAAATCTCTTCTTTATACTCCGGATCGCAAACCACCACTGTCAGGTGAAAGCATGACTGTTTGCGTTCGCGAACGCCCACAATTTTACATTCCTTCCGCATTTCCACAAGCACTTTGGTGAGCGCCTGTATGGCTTCCCAGTTTTGCTCTACTGTATCTTTCTTTACATTATAAAAATCCTTGTAAGAGATATCGATGGTGGTACCATACAAATGAGCCGATTGACTTTTGGTGGCATTTCTGTTACGTTGACTCAGTTTGGTTTGAGTTTCTTCGGTACGTAAAAGTGATGTCAGCATTATGCGGTAATCGTCAACTTTATATTCCTGAATTTTCAGATTGAAGCGCCGTGCAATTTCATTGACCATTTCGGCAGCATCGGGGGTGAGGTAGGGATGGGAGTGGGTAAGCTTCTTAATTTTAAAGTGTTCGTTGCTTTCGAGTAGTACCAATCTGTTCATTTCAACAAGATCAGGTCTTCTGTTTTCGAAATCTTCGTTGCTTGCGAATGGCTGTACTCCGTTTCTCGATGCATGCAAAAGATGCATGTCGTTTTTGTCGTTTAACTTATCAGATGGAGTAATCGGGGCGTTTGCATACAATATATGATCGCATTCGGTGTAGCTGATTTTCTTTTCAACAGATTTTTCTTTTTCAGGGGCTTTTACAAATATGATAACTATGATGAATATCAGTCCGATAAGAGCATAGATGATAAGATTCCTTTGCGCAAGAAGTTTTTTTACATTCATAAAATATGGCTTTAAGTCACAAAGATAAAAATTACAATAAGCCCCTGCAAGTGCCGGGCAGCCGAAGTTATCAACAATCTCAAGCCCTTGTGCTCTAAATGACTCAATATAATAATGTTGAAAAGACTGTAGAAAATGGTTTGTAAATAAATTTATTATTTGAAAACATTTGTCTAATTTTGCAGCTTAAAATAAAAACTAATATTTTATATGAAACGAGTCCCGGCACCAACGGGACGAGTTCCATGTGACAATTAAAAACAAATTATAAACAGATGAAACCAACTTTATTTGTATTAGCAGCAGGAATGGGTAGCCGTTACGGCGGTCTGAAGCAACTCGATGGCTTAGGCCCTAACGGGGAAACCATTATGGATTATTCGATTTACGATGCCATAAAAGCCGGATTCGGCAAAGTTGTATTTGTAATTCGTAAAAGCTTCGAAGCTGATTTTCGTGCTGTCGTTGTAAATAAATTTAAAAATCTGATCGATGTCGAGGTTGTATTTCAGGATATTACCGATGTGCCTGAAGGATGTACCTACAATCCCGAACGCGAAAAACCATGGGGAACTAATCACGCCGTATTAATGGGTCGTGAGGTGATCAAAGAGCCATTTGCGGTGATCAATGCCGATGACTTTTACGGACAGGAATCATTTGCTATTTTGGCCGATTTCCTTCGCTCTGTTGTTGGAAAAACAAACGAATACTGCATGATCGGTTATCGTGTGGGTAATACCCTCTCTGAAAGCGGTTCGGTAAGTCGTGGCGTTTGTGTGGTCGACGAAAATAATCTGCTGAAAAATGTGGTAGAACGTACACACATTGAGGAAAAAGGCGGCACAATTATTTTTATCGACGAAAACGGAGAAGAAGTGTCTATCGCTGCTGAAACTCCCGTATCGATGAATATGTGGGGCTTTACTCCCGACTATTTCGATTATTCACTTGAATATTTCAAACAGTTTTTGGCCGAAAATGGTGATAAACTGAAATCGGAATTCTACATTCCACTGGCAGTAAACAATCTGATTGTTGAAGGTCGTGCTACCTGCGCGGTGCTCGATACTCCTTCGAAATGGTTTGGTGTAACTTATGCGGAAGATCGTCCACAGGTGGTGTTGAAAATTAATGAGTTAATTCGCAAAGGAGTTTATCCAAAGCAGTTGTTTAAATAAAAAAAATATGGCAAAAATATTAGTAACCGGAGGAACCGGATATATCGGTTCGCATACGGTTGTGGAATTACAAAAAGAAGGATTTGAAGTGGTTATTGTAGATAATCTTTCGAATTCAAATATCGATGTGCTGAATGGCATTGAGAAAATTACCGGTATTCGCCCGGCATTTGAGAATATCGATTGTGTGGATTATGTGAGCATGGATCGCATGTTCGAAAAATACAGCAATGTAGAAGCTATTATTCACTTTGCAGCAAGCAAGGCTGTAGGCGAGTCGGTTGAGAAACCACTGTTGTATTATCGCAACAATCTGGTGTCGCTGATCAACCTTCTTCAGTTAATGCCAATTCATAAGGTTCGGAATTTTGTGTTTTCGTCGTCATGTACAGTTTATGGTCAGCCCGATATTTTACCAGTAACTGAAGATGCGCCAATCAAATCAGCATTGTCGCCTTATGGCAATACAAAACAGATTGGGGAAGAAATTATCCGCGATACTATTTATGCAAATTCAGGTTTGAACAGCATTATTCTTCGCTATTTCAATCCGGTAGGAGCGCATGCTTCAGCCGAGATCGGAGAACTTCCAAACGGTGTTCCTAACAATCTGATGCCTTTTGTGACGCAAACTGCTATTGGCATGCGTAAACAATTGCAGGTGTTTGGCGATGACTATAATACTCCTGATGGTTCGTGTATTCGCGATTATATTCATGTGGTCGACCTGGCAAAAGCACACGTGGTAGCTGTAAAACGGTTACTCGAAAGTAAATCGAAGAAAAATGTGGAAATTTTCAATCTGGGAACCGGACGTGGTTTGTCGGTGTTGGAGATTATTGAAACCTTCGAACGTGTAAACGGCGTAAAAGTGCCTCATAAAATTGTAGGTCGTCGCGAAGGTGATATTGAAAAAGTATGGGCAGATCCGTCGTATGCCAATAACGAATTGGGCTGGAAAGCAACAGAGACACTTGAAGAAACGCTTCGTAGTGCCTGGGCTTGGGAGCAAAACCTTGCTAAGCGTGCCTCTGAAGCTTAATTACATTCAGTAATATAAATGAAAAGCCGTCGTACAATGTTGTCCGACGGCTTTTTTCATCCTGTTTGGCTGTATCAAAGTGTATTCAGAGACAGTCTCAACTCTTAAATTATCCCGCTGTCGGGATAATCTTATGTTGTTCTTAATCTTTTCTTTAATTCTTCAAAACTACTGTGTACTATGTGTTAAAAGTATTTCATTAAATAGCATGCACTACTTCTGTATTTTGAATCTGTTATTTGCTGATTGAAAGTTTCTTTACCACATTGTCGGTCAGCATGTCTACTTTTACAATATAAGCTTCGTGATATGTCACGTTGAACGCATTGACTGATGCCGGAGATATGTTTTGAATAGCAATCAGACGGCCGGTAATATCATACACATAAGCTTTTCCGTATTCGGCTCCTGTGTTCCGCACATAAATGGTATTCTGCGCATTGAAAATTGAAATATTGCTATCAATATCTTCAGAAACCGGTTGCGTCAGAATTCTGAATCTCTTCACTGCCGAAGGAGTCGAAACAGCTGTAAAGTAGTATGCCGATCCACTTTCGCTTATGTCGGTGACTTTGTTGGTTACCATGTCGTGCAGGAATAATTTAGCATAACTGTTTTCGGTATTTGTATGCGTAAATTCCAGTTTGTATTCGGTATCCTGCCCGGCTCTGAACGAAATTTGTGTATTGTTGATTAGGCCGTATTCTGATGGTTTTTTATCCCTTTTTTTTGTTTTCTTATTTCCTGAATTATGGTTTTGTAATATAAAATGCAGTTGAGTTATAGTAAACGTTTTCGTAAAATTACATCTCAGTAGGCTTCTTTTGTTGTCATAAAATCAGTAATTACCAAAATAGAGTAATATAGGATTCTGTTTTTTTTCTGTGTAAAGCAAAAAAAAACCGGAATTTCTTCCGGTTTTTTTAGGTTTTATACTTTATAATAAAGTGTTGTTAGTTAATGAGTTTGTGTTCAATAGCGTAATGAGTAAGTTCCACATTGCTTTTTACATTCAGTTTCTCAAAAATGCGGAGACGATAGGTAAATACAGTGCTTATGCTCAGATTTAACTCAGCAGCAATGTCCTTCACCTTCATGCCACGGGCAATTTTTATCAGAATTTCGTTCTCGCGTCGCGACAATTGTTCGTGAAGCGTTCTGTTGTCGGGAACTACTTCGAAGGCTAATTGTTCGGCAAGAGTATTGCTGATGTAACGACCTTTGTTGTAGATATTGCGAATTGCCACTTCAAGTTCTTCGAGCGCAGTGTCCTTACACAGATAGCCGGATGCGCCGGCTTTGAGAGTTTTCAGTGCAAACTTGTCTTCAGGGTGGATTGTCAGTACAAGGATGTGAAGTTTTGGGCGCAACGCTTTTATTTCGGTAAGAAGTTCTATGCCACTTTTCCCCGGCATGTTCATGTCGAGTACAAGTACATCACATTCGGCAGTTCTAAGCTTTTTAAGTGCTTCATTTCCATCAGCAGCTTCGCCTACAACTGTAAGATCCGATGCCTCTTTCAGGATCATTTTCAGGCCCTGACGAATAATTTCGTGATCGTCAACAATAAAAACTCTAATCATATTTGTGGGGTTTTGTATGTCTTAACAATCATGTGTCCAATTTTGTTTATTTATGCAGAAAAAATATTGAATTTCCTTTTGCATGCTGAGGCAAAAATATTGCTCAAAATGCTTATACAATACTTTTATTTGTTGTTTTGGGATGAACCTATGGCAAACGTACAAAAGAATTTTTATATATTTTTTATCCGGTGCATAAGTTTTTTGACTATTTCTGCAATTTTCTTTCTAACATACAACCACACTGACTACAATAGTTGGCATTTTCGTCGTTTTTTTCGTTACATGAGGAGCAAATCTGTTTGTGTTCGTGTCTGCGCGACATTTCTACAGTTACAATGCCTGTTGGAATTGCAATAATGGCATAACCAATAAGCATAATTAGCGAAGAGACAAACTTTCCGAGCATTGTATGCGGAACTATGTCGCCATAGCCCACTGTAGTTATAGTGATAATTGCCCAGTAAATACTTTGCGGAATGCTGCTAAAACCATTGTTGCCACCCTCTATCACATACATTACAGTACCCAGAATGATGACTGTAACCAATACTGCTGATAGGAAAATGCTGATTTTATATATGCTCGCTTTTAGCGATTTAATAAGCCACATGGCTTCGGTATTGAACCTTACAAGTTTCAGAATACGGAATACACGCAATAATCGGAGTACACGCACTACCAATAAATACTGATAGCCAAAAAAGAAAAGACTGAAATAGCCCGGGAGAATTGCAATGAGATCGACAATACCCCAAAAACTGAAAATGTATTTTCGCGGCATTGGGCTTACATATATACGCGTCAGGTATTCGGCCGTGAAGCCTAATGTGAGCAGCCATTCTGTAATATCGAGTGTGATATCGATCCAGTATGGAAGTGCCGGCATACTGTCGATAGCAGCTACTACTATACTCACAAGTATTACCCAAAGCAATGCTACATCAAACTGTTTGCCTTTCGGAGTGTTGCTTTCGAATATTATTTTATAAATTCTGTCTTTGTCAATCATTTTTTCTGAGTTACATTTACGTTAAATCCCGGAGCTTTATAATCTTTTGGCAGATAATCAGCCGGAATGGTCGTTTGGCTGCCATCGCGTCCTGCTCGGTAATGAGGCGACATGATTTCAATACCTCTTTCGTTGCAAATATCCTGTATGTGCTGATGCAATTCCGAATAAATGTCCATAACTTTGGTGGGAGCATTGGTATAGCAATTAATCTGATAACTCACGTAAAAATCTTCGAGCGATGTTTGCCATACAAATGGTGGCGGATCGTTCAGAATCAGATTCGTTTTGTTGGCTGCATCAATCAGTACCTGATGCATATCGCGCCACGGTACATCGTAGCCAATGGTGACTGATGTGTGAATGATGAGTCCTTTTTCTTCGGCTTCGGTGCTGTAATTTACGGTGTTGCCGGTGAGTAGCGATGAGTTGGGAATAGTGATGATTTCGTTTCGGATATTGCGCATACGGGTGACAAGCAGTGTTTTTTCGAGCACAATACCCGTTGCATCGCCAATGTGAATACGATCGCCGATTTTGAAAGGTCGCATATATGTTATCACCAGGCCCGCTACAATGTTGGCAATGGCCGAAGACGATCCGAGAGAGAACAATACACCCATGAAAACCGAAACGCCTTTGAAGATGTCGGAGTCGGATCCGGGTAGATAAGGAAAAATCATTATAAACATAAAAGCATAAAGCAGGAATCGCAAAATGCTGTATGTAGGCATGGCCCAGTCGGCGTGAAATCCTGAAATTTTGAGGTTCCCGCTCTCAATTTCCGAGAATATATATTTTACGAAGCGAATAAAGTACTTCATAACAATATATATGACCAGAATGCTAAACAAATTGGGCAGATATTCCCATACGGCGATCAGTACAACTTTGAATGGTGACCAAATAAGTCCGAAAAGTGTGTCGGCCCACCCTTTTGTAAACGGAAAAATGCTAAAAATAATAGGAAGTGTAATGTATAGCAAAATGGCGTATACGAACCAACGGAAAATTTTAAACAGAAAAAGTAAAATGCTGAGCTCCTGTTCTTCTGTGAGAAATGTATAATCTTTATAAGCTAATTTTCGCAGCCACTTGTCTTTTTTCAGATCGATAAACTCAAGCGCTTTTCTGAAACCGAACCGAATAATTCTGAACAAAAAAACGGCCAAAATCAGTACCAATAAAACGAGTCCGATACGTTTTAGTAATTTTAAAACACTTTTCTCATCTTTGGCTTTCTGTACTGTCAGAAGAATATTTTCGCGCAGACTGTTTGCCAAAGTTTTCGAATCGCTGTCGTACCACATAGCATCGGTTTCGGATATACTTGCTACAATAATTTCGCCATATACAATGTCGTGTGCATTTTCGGCAGGGATAACGAGTAGTGAATCCGGACGGAAAAAATCGTCTTCGACGAGCAGCTTTATTTTTTTTGAGATATTATCGGCTCTTTCGCGCGGTGTCGATGCTCCAAGTTTGGTGTATATCTGGTAAATGGTGTCGGTACCACCAACAACTACCGGATATGCTACAGCAGTTGTGCGCAGCGAATCGATGCTTTTTTTCTTTTTATTCAGAAGCTGAGCTTCACCCCGTTCGATATCAGTCAGCTGTTTTTGTAAGTACTGCCTCGTAGTCAGGTCGCTTATATTCAGGGCTTCAATTCTTTTTTCAAGTTCAGCTTTACGCACCGAATCTTTAAGCCTTTGCTGCTCAATTTGTTCGAACTTTTGTTTATACTCTTCGAGCAGGTTTGCATTCTGCTTGTCGATGGAGTCGTTTTGCGCATTTAAAATGGAGGAAATGGATAAAAGTAATATGATTGTAAAATTCGATAAGCTTTTCATAAAGATTGAATTTAATTGTTTGTTGCAATCCGGATTATTTTTTAATGATCTTTTTTCTGTTTTTTCTCTGAATTTTCGATATATCTGAATGCGGTTATTTCTTCAATTAAATGGTACGGAATTTCTTTGTTTAGCGGAAATTGTATCGCACCTTTTGAGAATTTCCAGTCAGTAAGCTTGTCTTTAAATGCTTCAATACCCGAAGGGGCGGGGTAAAATCCGATGTGATTTTTATTAACGGCAAAATGTACCAATAAGCCATTGTGAACAAATGTGGGCATGCCATACGAAATTTTTTCAGTGGCTTCGGGAGCTGCTTTACGGATGCAGGCGCGTATATTGTGCAGCAGTTCTTTTATTTCGGGTGAAAAACCTGCTATATATTGGTCGATATCAGTCGCTGTATTCACGATCTTTATTTTTTTAGAATTCTACGGTTACAAATGTATGTATATAGTACCGAAAAAACAATAGTTTTGCCTCTTTTTCAGTTTGCTCTAATCTAATTTGTTTGATTGTAAAAGCATAACGAATGCTAATTGCATTTTGTTTAAAACATTGTCAATCTATTAGTTGCGGGAAATGATTTATTGTAGTACTTTTGCGCCCGAAATTAAAAACAATTTAAAAAAATGAAAAACGGAAATCCCGCAGTGGTTGGTCTGGCCGGTTTTGGTATGACCACATTTCTTCTTCAGTTACACAATCTTGGCCTGGTAGGCTGGGGACCTGTGCTCGGCATGGGAATTATTTTTGGTGGTTTGGCTCAGTTGATTGCCGGCTTTCAGGAACAAAAAATGGGTAATAACTTTGGTTACAGCGCTTTTGTGTCGTATGGTGCTTTCTGGATCGGACTGAGTATTATCAAACTTCTCAACCATTTCAATGTGTATCCTTCGTCAACTGCTGATGTGGGTTTTTACCTTTTGGGTTGGACGCTTTACACCGTGATTATGTTTATTGCTTCGTTCCGTGTGCACAAAGCAATGACTTTTACTTTCGGAACATTGCTTGTCGGCTTTATTCTATTGGTGCTTGAGCATTTTTATTTCCCTGCGCTCAAAACGCTGGCTGCTATCGACCTGATTGTGTGTGCTTTTGCTGCATGGTATATGATGGCGGGCATTATTATCAACGATTTAGCGGGAAAAACCGTATTGCCTATGGGCAAGAAAATTATCGGGTAAATATTTTTTCAAGAAACAGTTCGGTAAGACGCGAGATTGGCAAATGATCCAGATTGTCGATGAGCGTTTTACCGAATTTTTTATAATAACTATTCGTTTTGTCGGTTTCTATCATAAAAAAACGGGCAAAAATATGCCGGTGGGTAAGTATGTGTTTGAAATCGTAATATGTACTGCTTATTTTTAAGGCTGATGCGTCAGGGAAAAGAGTTTTAAATTCATCCTGCTCAATTAATTCGTCGATAGCAAACAATCTTTCAGATTCGATGAGTGGAAACTCGTAGAGATTTTTCCAGATATCCTGGCTTTCTCTTTTTTGCAAATATGTTTGATCCTCATGCTTTATAAACAGATAGTTGAAATAGCGGGCTTTAATTTTGGTTTTCCGCTCTTTTACGGGCAGCTTGTCAACCGAAGCCGTTTTCAGGGCCACACAGCTATCCTTTAGCGGACAAATTTCGCAATCGGGGTTAACAGGCACACATTGCAAAGCACCGAATTCCATAATGGCCTGATTGTGCGTTCCTGCATTTTCTGAATCGAGCAGTTCTGCGGCCAGCGCTGCAAATTCCTTCTGGCCGCGCGGACTGTCAATCGGGCTGTCGATGCCGAAAAGTCGCGACAGCACACGATATACATTTCCATCCACTACCGCGTATGGCTGACCATAGGCAAACGAAGCAATGGCAGCAGCAGTATATATGCCAATGCCCGATAGTTTCAGAATGTCAGTATGTACGTGTGGAAATTGCCCTCCATAATTTTCCGCAATTTGTCGTGCTGCTTTGTGCAGATTTCGAGCACGCGAATAATAACCCAGTCCCTGCCAGTATTTCAAAACCTCCTGCTCTTCGGCTTTTGCCAGCGAAAGTACATTCGGAAAACGTGTTACAAAACGCAGATAATAATCCATTCCCTGAGCCACGCGTGTTTGCTGAAGTATGATTTCCGAAATCCATATCAGATAAGGGTCGGAAACATTACGCCAGGGCAAATCACGTTTGTGATTGTGATACCAGTTTTGAAGCGTTTGAGAGTAGGGGTGAAGAGACATTATTCTTTATAGTTTTCTGGTTTTGAGTTAATCGGTTGATTGGTAAATTAGTTAATCAGTTGATTGATTAATTGTTTTGATAAACACATAAACAAAATAGTTATCACAAAACATTGCATTAGTTTGCACCTCCCTCTCCATATGGAGAGGGTGCCCGAAGGGCGGGTGAGGTATAATCAAATAATGAAAAACAAATGCCCGGTGTTCAGACCGGGCATTCTTTTTTAAGATTTATTGGATAAATCCACGTTTGCGAAGCAATGCTTCGGGGTTGGGATCGCCACCACGGAAGGTGCGGTAGAGTTTCATAGGGTCGTCGGATCCTCCTTTTTCAAGAATATTCTGGCGGAAAGCAGTTGCTACTTCTTTGTTATAGATATCGCCTGTTTCCACAAATGCCTGATAAGCATCAGCATCGAGTACTTCGGCCCATGTGTAGCTGTAATAACCGGCTGCATAGCCACCTCCAAATACGTGGTTGAAATAAGTACTGCGGTAGCGTACAATAATTTCAGGAATCATGCCGATACGTTCGAGCGACTTTTTCTCGAACTCGCGTACATCGAAGTTTGCAGTGTCTTTCAGCATGTGATAATCCATGTCGAGCAGTGAAGCCGAAAGTAGTTCGGTCATCACAAAACCCTGATTGAAAGTACCTGTTTTCTGAATTTTCTCAATGAGTTCGTTCGGAATTACTTCGCCTGTTTCGTAATGCAATGCATAAGTTTTCATTACATCGGGTTCGAAGCACCAGTTTTCCATAATTTGTGATGGAAGTTCCACAAAGTCGCGCGATACATTGGTAGCGCTTACCGAAATATAATTGGTTTGTGAAAGCAATCCGTGCAATGCATGACCAAACTCGTGGAAAAGGGTTTCCACTTCGTCCATGTTGAGCAACGAAGGCTTGTCGGCTGTGGGTTTTGTAAAGTTACCTACATTAATAATTATAGGACGATGGTTTTTGCCATCTTTTACAAACTGTTCGGTAATGTTATTCATCCATGCGCCGGCACGTTTTCCGGGACGTGGGAAATAGTCGGTGTAAAGTACGCCAATAAGTGAGCCATCGGCATCGGTTACTTCAAACATTTCCACATCGGCATGATATGTAGGCATGCCTTCGAGTTTTTTGAATTTCAGACCCCAGAGTTTTCCGGCCAGATCGAAAGCACCTTTGCGCACATTGTCGAGTTTAAAATACGGGCGGAGTTGTTCTTCGTCGAGGTCATATTTAGCTTTGCGGAGTTTTTCGGCATAAAACCACCAGTCCCAGGCTTCGAGTTTTTCGCCTTTTCCTTCGGCGTCCATCAGTTTCTGAAGTTCAGCAGCTTCAACTTTGGCTTGTTTTACAGCAGGTTCCCAAACTGTTTTCAGAAAATCGTACACAGCCTGTGGCGTTTTAGCCATTGTGTTGTCGAGAATAAAAGCAGCAGGAGTTTCGAAACCAAGCAGTTGAGCGCGTTGGATGCGCAGTTTCATGATTTTGTTGATTACCGCTTTGTTGTCGTTGGCATTGTCGTTGTCGCCACGATTGGCATAAGCCATCAGGAGTTCTTTGCGGAGTTCGCGGTTTTCGCTGTACTGAAGCACAGGGATAAAGCTGGCTTTCTGAGTGCTGAACAACCATTTGCCTTCGTGTCCTGCAGCTTTGGCTTCTTCGGCAGCAGCCTGACGAACACTTTCGGGCAGTCCGGCGAGGTCAGCTTCTTTGTCCACAATTTTCGAGTAGGCATTTGTTTCGGCCAAAACATTTTGTCCGAAAGCAAGTTCAGCCAGTCCGAGTTCTTTGTTGATAGCGCGCAGTTTTTCTTTGTCATCGGCCGACAAAGCTGCACCGCTTCGAACAAAGTTTTTGTAGTATTTTTCGAGCAAACGATCCTGCTCGGTAGTGAGTCCCAGTGATGCGCGGCCTTCGTAAAGTGTTTTTACACGTTCGAAAAGCTTGTCGTTGAGGTACATGTTGTCGCTGTGCTCGGTAAGCATTGGCGATACTTCGTTGGCAATTTCAGCCATTTGGTCGTTTGTTTCAGCCGAATAAAGGTTGAAAAATACCGACGAAACTTTCGAAAGCAGTTCACCGCTGAAGTCGAGTGCTTCGATGGTATTGGCGAAAGTAGGAGCTTCTGTACTGTTGGCAATAGCTTCTATTTCTGCTTGATGTTGTTTGATTCCTTCTTTGAAAGCGGGAAGGTAATGTTCGGTCTTAATTTTTTCGAAAGGTGGTGCGCCGTACTCATTTTCGTACGCGGCAAAAAACGGATTATCGGTTTTTGCACATCCCACCAGCAGGATTCCTGACATAATGATGAATGCTAGTTTTTTCATTTTACAAATTTGTTTTATATGTTTGGTACAAATATGTGACAAAGATATATAATTTTCTGTAAATGTAGCGGCTCTATATATTGATTGATAAATATATAAGTTGAAAACGAGCTGTAAAAAATTGTAATTGAGCTCTTTGATTAAGCTGATATAACATATAAATTTTATTGTTTATCAATATGATAATAAATGCAACAGTATGAATTTTGAATATTCTTTTTCATTTTATAACTGAATCAGGAATCATATATCAAAATTAAGAACTATCTGATAAAAAAAGTTCTGCATTTTAGCAGAACTTTTTTAGTTTATTTTACGACCAACTTTTGAATTATTATTTCATTAGGATTAGATATTCTAACGAAATAAATACCTGGTGGAAACTCTTTTGTGTTAAACGTTTCAGTTGCATTTCCGGATATCTCTGATTGTAGGATAACGTGTCCGGCAGAATTGAAAACACTTACTCTTGATTTTCCTGAGTAAGAACTTTTTTCATACTTCATATTAAATTCGAAAGTGGCAGGTGAAGGCCAGATTTTCAGATTGTTACTTTCAGTGCGAATATCTTCGGTACCCGATATCACTTCGGTGAGTTTCATTATATCTTCGGCAGGTAATGCATAATTGTAAATTCTGAAATCGTCGATATAGCCATTGAATAAAGGGTCGGGGAACTGACTGCGTCCTATATAATTCAGAAGCGGTTTAAAGTCGGACGGGCGAATGGTAATGGTGCTCGAAGTTGCCGTCTGTTGTCCGTTTACGTAAATCCGGACTGAAGTTTCGTCGAGCGTTACAGCCACATGCGACCATTTATTCAGCGTAAGCGTGGGAGCATTGAGGATTTGTTCAGCGCCTCCGTCTTTAATAGCAAAGCGTAACTGTCCGGTACTCGCACGATGCGTCAGAAACATATACTGACTGTCACCGTTTCCGAAATCGAAAATGCGCTGCCACGTTCAGTGACGCGCGAACTGGCTATTTCGTCGATAATATCTTCGAGAGAATTGGCTGTGGAAAGCGTAAGTCCGGTACAGGTAATATCGCCGATTGTGCGGCAACGAACCCGGCGAACTTCCACCTTTTCGGTTTCGCGACGGGGCATTTCGGGCAAGGCTGCATAAATGATACCTTCACGTTCAAATACTTCGCGTTCGTGGGTGTAATACAGCGATGGCAGTGGAATATTTTCCTGCAAAATATATTGCCACACATCCATTTCGGTCCAGTTGCTTATGGGAAATACGCGGAAATGCTCGCCAATCTGCTTTTTGCCATTAAATATATTCCACAATTCGGGACGCTGATTCTTGGGATCCCATTGTCCGAATTCGTCACGATGCGAAAAGAAGCGTTCTTTCGCCCGGGCTTTTTCTTCGTCGCGACGAGCGCCACCCAGGGCGGCATCGAATTTGTACTTTTCGAGTGTATCGAGCAGCGTGACTGTTTGCAGTTTGTTGCGGCTGGCAGTGTAACCTTTTTCTTCCACCACGCGCCCCTGAGCAATCGATTTTTCAACCGACCCTACAATCAGTTCAGCACCCAACAGTTTTACAAGTTCATCGCGATAAGTAAGAGTTTCGCCGAAATTATGTCCGGTATCGATGTGTACAAACGGAAACGGAATGGCAGCCGGATAAAAGGCCTTGTAGGCCAGGTAAGCCATTACTATGGAATCTTTTCCTCCCGAAAAAAGAAGAGCAGGTTTTTCGAATTGCGCGGCTACTTCGCGAAGAATATAAATGGATTCGGATTCTAATTCTTTGAGGTGTGTTAGTTTGCTTTGACTCATACTTTGGTGTCGTTTATTTTATATGTTACAAAAGTACAGTCAACGAAAAATCCCCACCATACCACGTGGGAGGGATATTTATACCATAATGTAGGTAGAAAATGTTGATATTGCGTGCTGTGTTCTACAGGACTTTGTGTCAGAAAAATGAAAATGATAGTGCTGGAAAGATGGGTGAGGGCATAAAAAAATGCATCCTCCATTTAGGAAAGATGCATTTTGTTTTCAAATTAAATTATTGATAATTATTGTTTTTACTGTGATTTGAGGCTTATTCACTTTCGTTCATCATGCTCGGCTGACCGTGAAGCTGAGCGGCTGCATCTACGCTGAAAGCTCCTTCAATAACGATTACATCACCTTCATAAAGTCCTTCGGTTACTACATAGCTGTTTCCAAGTGCAGGGCCGAGTTCTACTTCGCGCATGATAAATGCCGGCTCAGTGTGTTCAGTATCCCTGATATATACTACCGAACGTTTTCCTGTCCAAAGTACTGCTGAACGTGGAATGACAGGATATCCCTCATACTCGTTGAGCTTGGCTTTTACGACTCCTTCGGCAAACATTTCCGGTTTCAGCTCGCCGGAAGAGTTCGACATTTCAACACGTACCCCGGCCACACGTTTCAAAGGATCAATCATGGGGTCGATAAATTTGATACGAGCTGTAAAGTTCTTTCCGGGCAAAGCCTGAATGCTAAAGTGTATTTCGTCGCCTGTTTTCAGAAATACCAAATCGCTTTCATACGCATCGAAAAGCACCCAAACATTTGAGAGATTTGCGACATCGAAAAGCACTGAGCCCTGTGATACATAATCGCCGGTGCTGACACGTTTAGCGGTAATAATACCACTCGTACCCGATACCACTTCGAAACCGGTTTTGACCTTTCCTGTTTTTTCAATGCTGCTGATTTGATTTTCGGTTAGTTGCCATAGTCTGAGCTTTTCGCGGGCAGCCTGATATAATTCGGGTTGACTTTGTTTCATTTTGCTCACCTCCAATAATTCCTGTTGTGCATTTACCAGTTCTGGCGAATAGATAATGGCTAAAATCTGGCCTTTCTTCACTGCCTGGCCTGTGAAGTTTATCATTAATTTCTCGATTCTTCCTGAAATGGTGGCTGTCTGACTTTGTAATAGTCGTTCGTCGGCCTGTACTTTTCCGAACAATCGAACTTCTCTGGTTGGATGATCAACTGAAACAACAGTAGTTTGTATATTGGCCAGTGCAACGGCTTCGGGTGTGAAATGTACTGCATTGCTTACTGCTGCGCCGGATTTCATTGAACTTAAAGGTATCAACTCCATGGCGCAAATAGGACATTTCCCCGGCTTGTCTGTTTTGATATGCGGATGCATTGAGCAAGTCCACACTTCTGTTCCGTTTTCTCCTTCGTGTTCGTGATTGTGCTTGTCGTTTCCACTTCCATCGGTGTGAAACAATATCCAACCCAACATTAATCCTGTGATGACAAGAATGATGTATGTGCCGTATTTTTTTAATTCTGTCTTTTTCATTTTGTTTATTCTTTTATGTGGTTTGAAAAGTCACTTTTGTTTGTAAGTCTATCAATAAGGGCAATGGAAGTATTCAAGTCGCTTTGAGTTTCTTCAATTTTAAGTTCAAAATCAAAAAGTTCCTGACGGGAGCGGAGAATTTCACTCAGCCCTTTGCCTGATACACTGAACTCCCTTACCGAAAGATCCAGAATTTTCTGAAGTGTAACGGCCTGTTGTCGGTACAAGGTCAATTGTCTCAGGTTATTCTGATATTGTTCGAACGCCTCATAATAAGCTGTTTGTATGAAATTATAAGTTTCTCTGAATTTTGATTTGCTGGCAGCAGTGAGTGCTTCGGTTTCCGAACGCATTGCTTTGTATTTGCTTCGGTAAATGGGCAGACTAATAGTCAACATGGGCATAAACATGTCTTTACCGTTCATTTCCGGGTCGGACATACTCATATCACTTTTCCCAATTACTGAATAACTGACACCAGCACCCAACATCGGATAGCCCATTCGTTTCTGCATTTCTTTTTTAGCCCTGAGCGATTCTGATTCGTAGCGAATCATTTCAAGCATAGGCACATCAGACGGAATCTCTGGGGACAATAACGTGATGGTTTCTGCACTTCCGGCAATACTGTCAGGTACAAATACCGGTATTTCTGCATTACGGTCGAGTATTGCATTGAAGCCCGCTGTCAGCGTTTTTTTTCTGCTAAACAATGACTCCAGCGAATTTTGTAATTCTGCTTTTTCCATTTGTAAACGCAATACTGCTGAAAGTCCCAAAGCATCTGTAGTCATTCCCTGACCGGGCATCGACATTCCGGCATTTGTAGTTACATTCGTTGTACTACTCATACCGATCATACCGCCTCCCATGTTTGGCGCTGTACTTTCACCGGTGCTTTTTGTCGAAGATGAAGACGATTGTGTTTTAGCCGAAAAACCACTTCCGGAGGTTTTGTACTTTATCAATGCCAGTTTTTCGATGCTGTTCAGCAAATCAATGTTTTGTTGAACAAGCATAATGTTTCTTTGATTTTTATATAAATCATACCACTTTTTTTGTAGCTCATAGCTTATTTGCAGTTTTGCATCGCGCAACGATTCAAATTCGGCTTTAGCCATCAACGACATTTCGTCGCGGGCATATTTCAGGGTCCCGAACCATGGAAACATTTGCATTAACTGAATATCGGCATATTGGCGTCCACTTACTATTTCCATAGGTTCGAGAAATATTCCCATATTAAGTTCCGGATCGGGCAACGAAGCCACCTGAGGAATTTTATGCAGAGAGGCTTTGTAATTATGATATTTCAGAAGAACCAGTGGACTCTGTTGCATTGCTATATTAATATAATGCAGCAATGAGTCGTGCAGCTGTTTTTGCCCGAAAATCATTCCGGCCTGACTCAGCAGCAAAATGACTGATAAAAGCTTAATTTTCTTCATCTTGATTTTCGTTTAATTGGATAATTGTATTGTTTCGATTTTCCTTTTTGACAGCATTCTCGCGCCAGATGGCCTGAAAAACAGGCACTACAAAAATGGTCATGATTTGAATTACCATACCGCCGAATGCAGGAATTGCCATTGGAATCATAATATCAGAACCTTTTCCGTTCGAGGATAATACGGGCAACAATGCAATAAGAGCTACAGCAGTAGTCATCATAGCAGGACGTACACGTTTTAGTCCGGCTTCCACTACAGCTTCGCGTACTGCATAGACTGTAGATGGTTTCCTTTCTTCAAAAACCTGATGGATGTATGATCCCATTAAAACGCCATCGTCGGTAGCGATACCAAACAGTGCAATAAAGCCGACCCACACAGCTACGCTCAGATTGATTTGATGTATCTGAAATAAATCTCTCAGATTAACACCTGCTATCGCAAAATCCAGAAACCAGTCCTGACCATACAGCCAAAGCATGATAAAACCTCCGGCAAAAGCCACAAATACTCCTGAGAAATGGATAAGGGATGCTGTAATAGTTTTGAACTGAAAATACAAAAGCAACAGAATAATGATGAGGCTTACAGGGATTACAATTGCCAGCCGCCTGGTGGCGCGTTGCTGTTGTTCGTAATTGCCTGCAAAGCTATAACTCACTCCCTTGGGAAGTTTGATTTCATTGTTTGCAATTTTCTGTTTTAGTATTTTTTCGGTTGTTTCCACTACATTTGTTTCAGCCTGATTTCCTGATTTGTCGAAAATGACATATCCGGTCAGGAATGTGTTTTCACTCCTGATCATTTGTGCTCCTTTGCTGTATTGTATATCGGCAATTTCGCTAAGAGGAATTTGTACACCATTCATTCCTGATACAAGCAGTTTCTCCAGATCTTCGGGATTGTCGCGCAACTCGCGGGCATAACGTACTCTGATAGGAAAGCGCTCACGGCCTTCTACTGAAGTGCCGAGCGACATTCCACCAACTGCGGTTTGCAGTACCTCCTGTATGTCTTCCACTGTCATTCCGTAGCGTGCCATCGATTCACGCTTGAGTTTTATCTCCAGATAGGGAGCACCCACAGCCCGATCGTAAAATACGGTTGAACCATTTATGACGGATATTTCTTTCAACGCTTTTTCGAATTGCCGTCCTGCTTTTTCTATCGATTCAAGATCGGGGCCATAAACTTTCAGTCCCATAGGTGCACGCATTCCGGTCGACAACATAACCAACCGTGTTTCGATAGGCTGCAATCTGGGTGCAGAAGTGAGACCCGGAATTTCGGTTACTTTTACTATTTCGTGCCAAATGTCGTCGGGTGTTTTGATTTCCTTACGCCACTGTCTGAAATAATCGCCACGTGCATCGGTAATAAGGCTGTCGCGTGGAATCACTCTGAATCCGTCTTCTTGCGGATCGTAGGTGCTTCCGTTTGTTAGAATAAATGCTCCTTTCCGGTTGGTTTTAAACCGCATACGGTGTCCGTCTTCGTCGAGCATATATTCAGGACGGTAGTTAATAGTGTTTTCGAACATCTGAACAGGAGCCGGGTCGAGCGCAGAATTGACGCGTCCCCATTTGCCCACTGCTGTTTCAACTTCAGGTATGGCTGCCAAACGTCTGTCGAGTGTGCCCACGTATCTGAGGTTTTGCTCTACTCCTGAATGCGGCATGCTTGTGGGCATAAGCAGAAACGAGCCTTCATTCAGCGATGGCATGAATTCTTTTCCTGTACCGGGAAAAGCAGAAACAGCAGCTTCCCATACCGAAGTATTTCTCACCGATTTCCAGCCGGCTTTTTCCAGTCCGTTGGCCACAAAACCAAAAATACTATCAAAGCCAAGCCATACAAGTAAACCAAAAACGATGGTAATGGCAGGCACAATCAGGAACTTGGTTTTGTTGATCAATGCCCAACGCAGAATATTTTCGTAGTAATGCACCATGCTATACAGCAACAGTAATATGACTGTGATGATGATGGCCACAAAGGCATAGTTGATTGTAAAACTATTGTGTGCTCCAAGGGGAAGCCATTCTGCTGTCAGAAAATAAACCGCTGTCAGTACTGTCAACGCAATGTTCATTTTTTCCTGATATTTTTTCAATCTCTCAGGCCAACGGTGGGCAAACAGGTTATTTAAACCTATAGCCGTAAGTGCAAGCGCTGGTACCGACCACCATACAAAAAACACTGCTATACCAAGCGGCACAAGTACGATATTAATGATCCTGCGTATTTTTTTTGTATCCGGTTTTATATTGAAAAACACATACACAAGTGTGGGTAGTAACACAATACCTAACACAAAGGCCGAAATCAGTGCAAAGGTTTTGGTAAAAGCCAGTGGGTGGAAGAGTTTACCTTCGGATGCTTCCAGTGCAAATACCGGCAAAAAACTGATAATGGTGGTAGCAATGGAAGTTATGACTGCAGCGCGCACTTCGGTGGTGGCATTGTACACAACGTTTAAAAGTTTTTTCCCCCGTATGCCTTTGTTCTCTGGCATTTCCAAATGCCGCAATATGTTTTCCACATCCACAATACCTATATCGACCATTACACCTATGGCAATGGCAATACCCGAAAGTGCCACAATGTTTGCATCAATACCAAACCAGCGCATGAGAATAAAGGTAATCATTACACCCAAAGGCAAAAGTCCGGCTACAATAAGAGAAGCTCTCATATTCACAATCAGTACCACAATGACGATGATGCTTATCAGAATTTCGTGAGTCAGTGCTGATTCCAGCGTACCGATTGTTTCCCTGATAAGGCCTGTGCGGTCGTAAAACGGTACCACAGTCACTTTCGAAACGGTTCCATCTGCCAGTGTTTTCTGTGGAAGTCCTGATTCCGATTCTTTTATTTTAGCTTTGATATTGTTGATTACTTCCACCGGATTCGATCCGTAGCGCGACACTACAACTCCTCCCACAGCTTCGGCTCCACCTTTGTCGAGTCCGCCCCTGCGGGTGGCCGGACCATAATGTATCCGGGCTACATCTTTTAACCTGACAGGAACATTGTCGCGTACTGTAACAACCGATTGTTCCAAATCCCCGAGGTTCTTTATATATCCCAGTCCTCTTATGACATATTCAACTTTGTTCAACTCAATGGTTTCTGCTCCAATGTCAAGATTACTTTTTTTGACAGCATTCATTATGTCCATTATAGTCACACTGAATGCTTTCATGGCCTCCGGATTAATGTCTATCTGATATTCTTTGACGAATCCGCCTGCTGATGCAACTTCCGAAACACCATCGGCTGTGCTGAGGGCATATTTCACATAGTAATCCTGAATAGTACGTAGTTCCTCCGGATTCCATCCTCCGGTAGGTTTTCCGGTTTTCGGGTCGCGTCCCTCGAGCGTATACCAGAAAATCTGCCCGAGTGCGGTTGCATCAGGCCCAAGAGATGGTTGTACCCCTGCAGGCAACATGCCCTGAGGAAGCGAATTGAGTTTTTCGAGAATGCGCGAGCGACTCCAGTAAAACTCCACATCGTCTTTGAAGATGATATAAATAAACGACATGCCGAACATGGAGGTGCTTCGGATGGTTTTTACCCCCGGAACTCCAAGCAAAGCCGAAGTAAGCGGGTAGGTAATCTGATCCTGTACATCCTTTGGCGAGCGCCCCATCCATTCGGTTGAAACTATTTGCTGATTGTCGCCTATATCGGGAATGGCATCGACGGGAATCGGGTCGCGCGGCAATATTCCGCTTTTGAAATTAAACGGAGAATATACCAGGCCAAGTATTACTATTACAATGAGAAAAAGAAATGTAATCAGCCTGTTTTCGAGAAAGTATCTGACTAATTTATTGAACATACTCTTAAGTTTTTATGGGTTGATGAATACTACAATTCGCACCGGTCTCAGGAATTGAAACCGGTGGAAATAAGTGATTGTTTGGAAATACAGTTTATTTTCTGTATTTACAGCAACCCGGCAATTTGTCGTATGTTTTTTTGTCGGCTTTGTACTTTGGTGTGTCGTGTCCTGTCGCAGCAATCAGTTTCTGAATAGAATCAGTACTGATTTTTTCAGGATTGTGCGAAACAGTTAGCTGTTTTTTCTTTTCATCCCACACAGCTTTAACCACTCCGGGAACTTTAGCAGCTTTTTCAATACGTGTTTTACACATATCGCAGTTGCCCTGTACGGAGAAGGTTGCAGTTTTAAGAACTTTATTTTGAGCTGAGAGATTTGTAAATATACCTGCTGACAAAATCAGGCATAGGGTAATGAAATGTTTTGTTTTCATAATGTTTATTTGAATATAAATAGTATTGATAATTAAATAATTTACTTACGATACGAATCGTACATAATTTATTAAATACTCTTTAAATCAAAAAAACACAGATGAATGACTGTCCTAACTCAATAGGATGCCATTTTGCATTGCGTGTATAAACATTTTTATTTTCAGAACCAGTACTGGTAAGTGACAGTAAGTTTACTACTTGGGGAATGTAAAATGCCTGTAATAAATGATATTGGGGTTTGGAGATTTTTAATTCACTGGTGATGTAATTGTTATCAGCATCAATACTGATAATCTGATTATCACAACATCCGGGTGTGCTTATCTCAGTAGCGTCATGTTGAGACGTTGTGGTGCAAGAGTTGCATTCATTGGGCATGCTATCGTCGGCAATACTATGCGCAAAAATGAATTCGGAAGATACAATAGTTCCCTGACAAAAGTGGGATTGTATTCCGAATTGCAGTATGGCCAGCATAAGCAAAAGCAGACTTAATATGGATGCAAACTTCTTCATTGATATTTTTCAATGGGTAAAAGTATATTATTTCAGAATGAAAAGCTAATACTAATCTGTTTTTTAGCTTACTTTCTGACTTTTGAAAGAATATTCACACGACCAAAGGCGATAAGAAGCCATTGGTCATGTGAATAGAAAATTTTATTTTATCGCTTCGAAAGCTAATTCAAGGTCGGCTTTGATGTCGTCGATATGCTCGATACCTACCGAAATACGCAACAGACCGGGGAAAACTCCCGCAGTGATTTTGTCTTCGGGCGAAAGCTGCTCGTGTGTGGTGGTAGCCGGGTGAATAATCAACGTTTTGGCATCGCCCACATTGGCTAAGTGACTGATAAGTTTCAGACTGTCGATAAACTTGTCGGCTTTTTCGGCGCTTCCTTTCAGTTTGAACGAGAGCACACCGCCAAATCCGCGGGTCAGGTATTTCTGAGCCAATGCGTGATATTTACTGCTTTTCAATCCCGGATAGTTTACGTATTCCACAGCCGGATTTGCTTCGAGCCATTCGGCAATGGCAAGCGCATTCTGGTTGTGACGCTCCACACGCAACGAAAGCGTTTCGAGTCCCTGGATCAACAGGAAGGAGTTGAACGGACTGATGGCATTTCCCCAGTCGCGGAGACCTTCCACACGGGCGCGGATATTAAAGGCGATATTGCCAAAGGGGCCGTCGAAACCGAATACATCCCAGAACACAAGTCCGTGATAGCTGTCGGAAGGTTCGGTGAAGGCCGGGAATTTTCCATTGCCCCAGTTGAATTTTCCGCTGTCCACAATCACGCCTCCGAGCGAAGTACCATGACCGCCAATCCATTTGGTAGCCGATTCAACCACAATGGTTGCACCGTGTTCGATGGGGCGGAAAATGGCGCCGCCTGCTCCGAAAGTATTGTCCACAATAAGCGGAATGCCGTGTTTGTCGGCTACAGCTGCTATGGCTTCGAAATCGGGAATGTTCAAATCCGGATTACCGATGGTTTCAAGATACAGCGCTTTGGTGTTTTCGTCGATCAGCGCTTCGAATGTAGCAGGCTGGTCGTCGGGCGTGAATTTCACTTCCACTCCAAGGCGTTTAAACTGGTTTTTAAACTGATTGTAAGTGCCCCCGTAAAGGTGCGAGGTAGAGACGAAATTGTCGCCTGCCTGCAAAATGTTGTTCAGTGCCAGAAACTGAGCCGACTGTCCCGAAGAAGTTGCCAATGCCGACACACCGCCTTCGAGGGCCGCAATGCGTTTTTCGAACACATCGGTGGTGGGGTTCATCAGTCGGGTGTAAATGTTACCGAATTTACGCAGGGCAAAAAGATCGGCGCCATCGGCTGCATCGTCGAACACATAAGAACTGGTCTGATAAATGGGCACTGCCCTTGATTTGGTGGTTCCATCCACTACCTGTCCGGCGTGAATCTGTAAAGTTTCGAATTTCATAAGTAATGGACCCCTAAATCCCGACCTCACCCCAACCCTCTCCCGAAGGAGAGGGAGTAAGAGGGGGGACTTTTAGTTACTACGAAGGCAATAGTTTATTGAGTTTTTTTTATTAATTGAATGAATAGTGAATAGGAGTGGGGTTAGCTAAGTTGTCGTTGACGGGACAGCGGCTTTTTACCTTTTCTATCAGCAATGCTTCGGTAGCTTTGTCGGCATTGGTTCTGAGTTCAATATTTACATTGATTGATTTGAAACCTGTGCGTTCGTTGTCCGAAATACCCAGAAATTTCTCAGGATTAATATCTCCCTCGATGTTGATATCCAGACTTTTTATTTCCACCTTCAACTCTTTGGCCACAATGCCAAAAACCACATTCAGGCATCCGGCATAGCCAGCCAGCAGATATTCCACCGGATTGGCAGCTGAGTCTTCGCCACCCAACATTTCGGGCTCGTCCACTACAAGTTCAAAACTACGGGCAAGGCCCTGATATTTTGTGGCACCAACCCTTTTACCGTTGACGCTGAAATTTAAATCTTTTGAAGCCATAAATAATTCTTATTTGAAGATTTGAGAATTTGAAGATTTGAAAATTTCGGGTTCCGTGTTTTGAGTTCCGCGTTACCTTGGCCACTCTTTGTTCAGGAGACGAAACATTTAAATGGTAAATGGTAAATGAAAAAATGGTAAATCCTAAAAGGATCTCCGATCTTTCAATCGTAAATCCTTAAATTGTAAATCAAAGTGGGTATTCCTCAAATGCATAAAGCAAGGTCGACAGATAGCGTTCGCCGGTGTCGGGAAGCAGTGCCACAATGTTTTTGCCTTTGTTTTCGGGAAGTTGCGCCAGTTGTGTGGCTGCATAGGCTGCTGCGCCCGACGAAATACCTACGAGCAAACCTTCTTGTTGTGCCAACTGGCGCGAAGTAAGAATGGCATTGTCGTTGCTTACCTGAAGCACCTGATCCACCACGCTACTGTCGTAGTTTTTAGGAATAAAGCCTGCGCCTATGCCCTGAATTTTGTGCGGACCGGGAGCGCCACCCGAAAGTACAGGCGAATCGGCTGGTTCCACTGCTACTATTTTTACATTAGGATTCTTTTCTTTCAGGTATTTACCTACACCGCTTACAGTTCCGCCGGTACCCACACCGCCTACAAAAATATCGATTTTGCCATCGGTGTCGTTCCATATTTCGGCGCCGGTGGTGCGGTAATGCACTTCAGGATTGGCCGCATTTTCGAATTGTTGCGGAATAAACGAAGCCGGATTTTCTTCGTGTAGCTCAATGGCACGGGCAATAGCGCCTTTCATGCCGTTGGCTCCGGGTGTCAGCACCAGATTAGCTCCGAGGGCTTTCAGCAGGTTGCGACGTTCGATACTCATGGTTTCGGGCATAGTCAGCGTCAGTTTATAACCCTTTACTGCCGATACCATGGCCAGTCCGATACCTGTGTTTCCACTGGTAGGTTCAATAATTTCAACGCCCGGTTTCAGAATACCTGCCGCTTCGGCAGCTTCGATCATGGCCAGTGCTATACGCTCTTTTACGCACCCAGCTGGGTTAAACGATTCGAGCTTTACAATTACATTTGCTTCGAGATTTTTATTCGATGCATAATTCGAAAGTTGCAACAACGGAGTGTTACCAATCAGTTCGTTCAGATTCTTTGCTATTTTTGCCATTGTCTGTAAGTATTTAAAATGAGTTTGTTTTCTTTGATACAAAAGTACAGCACTTGCCAAAATGCTACAATCGCAGGGATGGGGTATATTGCATACCATGTTTATGGTATACGGATGTTTTTTGTTTGTTTTAGTAGTTGATATTGTGTCTTTTACGGCACAATCATATGAATGGCATTTGGCAGTATTTTTACCCTAAAAGGCGAAAAACCATGTACAATAATGCCATCGGCTTCCATAAGTGCATTTTTGTCGCATTGAATCAGCAGTTCGCGGGTGCGGAACGATTCGATAACAGGATGCTCGAGCAGTTTGCCGCGAAACAGATATAGCAAAGCACCCACAATGTCGGTGAATCGTGGCGTGCGTGCAATCATTACATCCAAAAGTCCGTCGTAGGGTAGGGCATAAGGGTTTTGTTTCAGTCCGCCACCACTATAGCAGCCGTTGGCAATGTTCATGGTGAACATGCCGTGACTTAATGTTTTTTCTTCGGAATGAATTTTCAGTTTGTGCGGACGGTAGCTGAAAACAGCCATAAGCAGCGCTACCGAATATAAAAATGAATGGCTGCCCACTATTTCTTTCAATCGGTGGGTGAGGTTTACCACAGCGGCATCGAGACCAAGTCCAATGGAATTAATGAAATAATGCGCTTCCATTTTACCTTCCATGTCGTATTCCACTTTCCCAACGTCGATAAGTTGTGTTTTGCCTTTCAGAAAAATCTCTGTCGACTTTTTGTAATCGGCTGTCAATCCCCAAAAACGGCCCCAGTCGTTGCCGGTGCCACGGGGAATAAGTGCAATTTTCAGATCGTCGGTTTTTTCAATATTGGCGCTGAAAATTCCATTTATCACTTCGCTGGTGGTGCCATCGCCTCCCAGAATCATAATGTTTTTGTAGCCCTGCTCGACAAATGCAGAAGCAATTTTCGAAGCATGTCCTGCAAAGCGTGTGACGCGGTAGTCGAATTCTACCCCATTATGTTTCAGCGTTTCGAAAAGATATTTTCTTTGTTTGCGAAATTTCTTTTTTCCCGATTTGGGATTGATAATAATGGCCCAGCGATTGTGTGTGATTTCCATAATCCTCTTGTTTCGTCGGAGCAGAATGATCAGAGGAAAAGCAGGTTTTCTGTTCCGGCAGTATTAGTTTTGCGTCAGTATTAAATCCAGAATTGTCATGGCTGCCATAGCTTCCACAATGGGTACAGCGCGTGGCAAAACACATGGATCGTGTCGGCCACGGGCCTGTAACTCAATTTCGTTGGCATTCACATCCAATGTATCCTGCTTTTTCGAAATAGTGGCTACCGGTTTAAAAAGTACTCTGAAATAAATGTCCTGACCATTGCTAATGCCACCCTGAATGCCGCCTGAGTTGTTGGTACGGGTGCTTATCTGGTTCCCGTCTTTTACGAACGCGTCGTTCATCTCCGAGCCTTTCAACGCTACGCCATCGAATCCGCGACCATAATCGAATCCGTGCGATGCGTTTATGCTCATCATGGCTGCGGCTAATCGTGCCTGCAATTTGTCGAAAATAGGATTTCCCACACCCACAGGCATTCCTTTTATAATGCATGAAATAATGCCGCCAATGGAGTCGCCGTCTTTTTTCAGTTCCTGAATATAATCGATCATTTTTTCGGCTACTTCAGTTTGCGGACAGCGCACAATATTCGTTTCAATCAACGACAAATCGGCTTCTGTGGCACTTTGAGTCATGGCTATATGTCCTACCTGCGAAGTAAATGCGGTGATTTCAATTCCTTTTTGGCGCAATACAAGTTTGGCCACAGCACCTGCCACCACACGGGCAGCCGTTTCACGGGCCGAGCTGCGTCCACCTCCACGATGGTCGCGAATGCCATATTTTTGCTGATAAGTGAAGTCGGCATGCGATGGCCGGTACACTTCTTTCAAATGATCGTAATCTTTGCTGTGCTGATTCTGGTTCCAAATGATAAATGCAATGGGTGTTCCGGTGGTTTTGCCTTCGAACACGCCTGATAGAAATTCTACTTTGTCGTCTTCTTTGCGTGGGGTTGCAATTTTCGACTGACCGGGTTTGCGGCGGTCGAGTTCACTTTGAATATAGGCTTCGTCGAGTTCTATGCCCGGAGGACAACCATCAATGATGCCGCCAATTCCTTTTCCGTGCGATTCGCCGAAGGATGTGAAAGTAAAAAGTTTACCTGTAGTATTTGACATTTGGAAAAAATTTGGATATTAGTTTTGTGAGCTGTCTCCTCAAAGCCTGTTTACATTTGCAAAGATACATTTTTTCTGAAAAATGCAGGAGGTTTGTGCTAACTAAAAATGGATACCGGGACTTTTACGTCTGATATCCATTTTGTTAGTTTATCTGAAAGTGATTAGTGACAACCACAGCCTGAGCCGCAGCTTCCACCTGCTTCCTCGTCGTCGCATCCGCAACCTTCGTCGCCACAACCGCCGCTTCCGCAACCGCATCCACCACCGCCTCCGTAGAGCGCTGCAATTTCCTGTTCGGTAGCTTCGCGAACTTCAATTACTTTGCCTTTAAAGTGCAGATTTTCACCAGCCAGAGGGTGGTTAAGGTCTACTGTTACATGAGTGTCGGTTACGCTTACCACCTGAGCGTTTAAGCGGTGTCCTTCGTTGTCCATCAAAGGCACAACATTGCCTTCGAAAACAACTTCAGTATCGAGTTTACCATCGATTTCGAAAATAGAACGCTCGAGTTCAATCACATTTTCATCTTCGTAAGGTCCGTAGGCATCTTCGTTAGCAATAGTGAAATCGAAAGCGTCGCCGGCTGCAAGTCCGAAAAGTTTTTCTTCGAATTTAGGCAACATCATGCCAACTCCGTAAATAAAACTCAATGGTTGTTGCGCGGTTGCTTTTTCCATAAGTTCAAGTTCACTTTCGTTATCACCATCAACGTAAAGCTCGTATTCTGCCGATACTGATTTGTTTGCTGTAATTTTCATTTTCTGTTTTTATTTTGTTTTTAAAAAATTTCCTTGTTCTGTCGTTTTGGTTTTTTGGAATATCCATTAAACTAATATTCCCTCCTCTTTGTTCAGCATTTATGATTTAATAATATTCTTTATTTATATTATCAGCCGCTTTCTCATATTCAACTCCCCGGAATTAATTGTCAACTATCAATTGTCAATTGATTAATACCAGTTAATCACATTCCGTCCATATTCGCTTTGCTTGTCGTATTTCAAATCGGCCAGCATACTCGAATTTACTCCAATATGGAAACTGTATGATTTGTATGTTCCGAAAGGCACAATACTAGCCGACATGCTCCAGCAATGCAGGCTGCGATTGACGTTGATACTTGTATATGTGAATTGTTTTGCTTTAAAATCGTACGATGAGTTAGCCGTGATACGCCAGTTGTTGGTAAGGGTTACGCTTCCGTTCAGACTCAGGTTGTGCGTAAAATCCATTTTGTATTCCATTTTGTTGAAATCAAATTCGGGTGTGTTTCCGTAACGAATTGAATAACTTGCCGTAAAACTCCAGGGAATGGCAACTTTGCTATATCCATCGTCAGTAATATCTGCTTTGTCAGGAGTTTTATTGCCATCAAGTTCACCTACCGGATTTTCTTCGTCACCACTGCCGGGCTGATTGCCTTCGGCGACCCCGGCATTGGGATCAGTTCCGGTTGTTTTTTTACCAAAAAGTTTATTGAAAGTATCGTTGTTAAATGTGTAACTGTACGAAGTGCTTGTGCCCTGAAAGCGTGGAAACATACCGTTCTCCCAGCGGAGTTTGTTGATACGAACGGGATTTCCGCTACTGTTCAGACCATACATGTACGGGTCGAACGAAGTGCTGAGACTCAATGAATATGATTTGGTGAGTTTCAGACGAATATTGGCTGAAATCATCGACCAGTTCATCGAATCCACAGCCATATTGTAACTTCCACCCAATGATAAGTTGTCGATCAGACTGATTTTTTTGAATGGTTCGTTGCCGGTAGTATCACGGTCGTTGCGCACTTTCATTTCCACATTATTACCAAGCGAGAAGTTCAGGTTACCCGATTTTCCTTTTCCGGGTGCTCCGTATAAACTGCCTTCGAAACGCGAATACTCCACTTCGGATTGTGTGTAAACCAATGGATTCACTGCATCGCGAACAAGTTTGGTGTAAGTGTCGTAATATCCCCACAAAGGATCGCCAAAGTCGGGTGTATAGCCAAATCCAATACTTGGAGTCACAACGTGGCGAATACGGTCAATTTTATCTCCGAATATCGATCTGATGGGTTGATAAAAACCGTAAAGCTTGGTCGAAGCCGATACGCCCATGTTAAAGTCATATACACGGTTGAAACCGTATTCAGTTTCTTTTACTTCCTTTTGTTCCTGTGCATTCCAGTGTTTCTTTGTTGACTGCAAATACCAGCGTTCAGTATAGTTGAACGATGGCGAAATGTTGATGTATTTAAGCAAATTGAAAGTTGCTGATACCGGAATACTGTGACGCATACCGTTTTTCCAGTCGCGCTGTAACGATGAAGTCAGCAGTTCGTTTTCCTTAATTGAATTGATGCTGTTCGAAATTGTTCCCGAATACGACATCGAAATTTTCTCGTACCAGCGCTCTTTGCCCACTATTACTTTTCGTTTGAACGGGTAAAAACGACTGTACGAAATGCTGATATTCGGTAAACTCATACTTATGGTTGAGTCTTTTGTACGTTGAGTGAGCGACATACCACCCGAAATGCTCAGCGAAGGAATATCCGGAAAGCGTTTGGTGAAGTTGATACTTGAGCTTGTCGTGTTTTGTGAATTCAATTCGGGGCGCGCATAGCTGTTGATATTGCTGCGGTTAAAACCACTGGTCGAAAAGTTTACGCTCGACGAAAAGTTGAAGTTCGGATTGGCTTTCTGATCCTGACTGTGCGACCAGCGTATGCTGAAGTTTTTGCTGTTGCTGTAATCGGGCATGTCTTTTTCTCCGGTCACATCCTCACGATATTCAATTCCCAGATTACCACGGAATTTGTATCTTTTTACATAGGATGAAGTTCCGCGTACAGCCCATGTTCCTTTGGTGTACACATCGCCGCGCACTTCCAAATCCACATAATCGTTGATTGCAAAATACCAGCCTCCATTTTGCAAGCCGAATCCACGATTAAGTTCGTCTGTGTAGCTCGGCATCAAAAGCCCTGAAGAATATTTGTCGGTAAATGGAAAAAAACCAAACGGAACAGCTATAGGTAATGGCACATCGGCAATAACCAAATGCGCAGGTCCGGCTACAATGTATTCGCCTGGTTTAATTTTCCCTTTCGAAAGGCTCAGATAAAAGTGTGGATGATCGTGGTTGTCGCAGGTGGTGTATTTTCCTCCGGCTATACAAAGCACATCCTCGTCCGATTTCTTTGTGCGGTCGCTGATGATATAACCTTCGCCCTCTTGTGTAACTGCTTGACGGATATATCCTTTTTTTGTTTTTAAGTTGTAGGTGAGCTCTCTCGAAGTGTAGGATTTTTCGGCTTCACTAAAAATGGGCTCGCCAATTATTGTCCCTATACTATCGATGGTAGGCTTTGCATAAACCAGACTGCTATCGAGTTTTACCCTTACAAAATCGGCTTTCAGATTGATGTTTTTGTAAGTGACATCCGTTTCTCCATGCAGAAAAGCCGTGCCGCTGCTCAAAAAAACAATAGAGTCTTTTGCCAAGTATTTTATTTCGGCATCAATCTGGTTCGGTTTTTGCAATTTGGTTGGTGCTGTGCTCAAACTATCGGCTTTCGGAAGGGGTAAACTATCGTTCCCGGATTGCAAAGTGTCGGGTTGCAACACAGTATTTGCTACCGAATCGGGACGCTCAATAGTCTGACTGTTGCCCGTGTATGCAAAAATGAGCCAGAAAAGCAATATGATTAATAAGCTTTGACTCCTGAAATATAAACGGTTACAGACTAGCATCCGGTGGGTGTATAGTTTTTTAAATTCGGAACGCAAATTTAGTGAAAAATCAGTACTGTCACATTGTAATAACTTTTTTTTATGAATAATTTGAATAATTACTTATTCACTAAGTGCTCTAAACGGGATAAAAACATTACTTTTGCAAATAATTTTACTGAAAATTTCCATTCAAAAAACGGGATTACTATGATTTTCAGATACAAACGTTTTTTTATATTCCTGAATTTAATCGCTGTTGTTTTGTTCTCGGCATCTTTGGATTTAAAGGCGCAGAAAACAAATTTCACATTGGTACTGGATGCCGGACATGGAGGTCATGATCCGGGTGCTATTGGTGCCATTTCGCGTGAAAAAGATATTAACCTGGGCGTGGTGCTACGATTGGGCGAACTTGTCGAAAATAACTTTAAAGATGTGAAAGTGGTTTACACCCGTAAAACCGATAAATATCTGACACTTCAGCAAAGAGCCGATGTGGTGAATAACAATCACGCTGATCTTTTTATTTCTGTACATACCAATGCAGCCAAGAGTTCGGCAGCTTACGGTTCCGAAACTTTTACGCTCGGTCTTGCAAAGTCAAAAGCCAATCTTGACGTGGCCATGCGCGAAAACTCTGTAATTCTGCTCGAAGACGATTACAAAACAAAATACAAAGGGTTCGATCCCAATTCCGTCGATTCGTACATTATGTTCGAATTTATGCAGGATAAATATATTGATAAAAGTATCGATCTTGCTTCCAATATTCAAAAACAGTTTGTAAACTATGCCCGTCGTTCCGATCGTGGCGTACGTCAGGCTGGTTTTTGGGTGCTTCACCGCTCTGCTTGTCCGAGTGTGCTTATTGAACTGGGCTTTATTTCAAATCCTGCCGAGGAACGTTTCCTTGCAAGTGACAAAGGGCAAAAGGAACTTGCAGCTTCGGTTTACAATGCTTTTGTGAAATTCAAGCACGAACATGATAAAAAATCGGGTTTGGCCGGTAGCGCAAAACAATACAAGGAACTTTCGCGAAACGATGCTGACAATGAGGAGCTGAAACCACAAACTACCGACACTGCAGTAAAGAAAAATACGGATCAGAAAAATTCGGAAATCCTGAAAGCTGACGAAAAGAAATCGGAAGACAAGAAGCCTGACGATAAGAAAGCCAAAAAGAATACAGATAAAAAAGAGCCTGAAAAGAAACAAACGGCATCTGATAATGTGGTTGACAGTGCTTTTGCTAAAAACAAAAATGAGAATAATGACAATAAACCCACTGTGTTGGTAAGTGCCGATTCTCCGGTTTTTAAAGTGCAAATTCTGGCCAGTAGCAAAGAGCTAAGTAAAAACTCATCAGAACTAAAAGGGGTGAAAAATGCAGATTTCTTTATCGAAGGCGGGCTTTACAAATATACAGTTGGGGCAGAATCCGATTACAATAAAATTTTAAACATTCAAAAAGAATTAAAGGCAAAATTTCCCGATTGTTTTATTATTGCATTTGCAGGTAATAAAAAAATGTCGGCCAAAGATGCTTTAAAGTTGATTAAATAAACAACATAACTGCCATTGCAGTTATGATAACTCATAAACATGAAGAAGAATATTTTTACACGCGAAGTAAGAGTGGGTATAATGGCCGTAGTGGCCATTTTTGTATTATATTTTGGTTTGAATTTCCTCAAGGGAGTCGACATTTTTAGTCCTATCAATTATTATTATGCCACATACGAAAATGTGGGTGGGCTTGTTCCTTCGTCCCCTGTGTATATAAAAGGCTTTAAAGTAGGACAGGTTGAAGAAGTGAAATACGACTTTGCAAAAGCCACTTCTTTTGTGGTGAAAATTTCAGTGACAAATGATATTAAAGTGCCACACGGAACTAAAATTGAACTTTTTGACGATGGATTAATGGGTGGAAAAGCCATTCAGCTTGTGTTCGAACCGGAAATGACTGCTCAGAAAGCGCACCATTCCGGCGATACTATTCCATCGCAGCTTGGTGATGGTTTGCTTGCTCAGCTTTCGGCCGACATAATGCCTAAAATTGAAAGTGTGTCAGAGCAGGCCGATTCGCTTCTGCGTGCTGTACGCGTGGTGATTGAAGGGGAGGCGCTTAATAACAGCCTTTCGTCGATTGAAAAAACAACCGCCGATCTGGAAGTCACTTCTTCTCAATTAAAACGAATGATGAACAAAGACGTGCCCCGTATCATGTCAGATGTAAATGTTGTGACTTCTGATTTGAAATCTGTGACAGGAAACCTGAAGAAAGTTGATTTTGCTGCTACATTTGCTTCTATTGATCATACCATTGCCAACCTGAATCTTATGACTGATAAGATGAATAATGGTGAAGGCTCGCTTGGAATGCTTCTTAATGATAAATCGCTGTATGTCAATTTGAATAATACGGCTGCCAGTGCCGATAAACTTCTTATCGACCTGAAACAAAGTCCCAAACGTTATGTGCATTTCTCGCTTTTCGGATCGAAGAAATAAGTCGTTGTAGTTTAGAATAGTTTTAAATAGAGAAAAGCGCTCATGTTTTTTAAATTAAAAATTTTATAGTGCCGAAACCTTTTGACTTCAATAGTTTCGGCATTTTTTAACTCTTGGCGATTGAAATCAGTTACGATTTGTTAACATCTTTAGAATCAGTGATATTACAATTTTATTGCAATTAATTATCTGTCTTACAGTAGTTTTTTGTAATTTGCTGAAAATAAAGATGATGAAAAATATTCTAAAGTCACAAAAAATACTATATTTTTTTTTCTCGAAAATGTTTATGAATTTTGTAGTCCTGAAAATAGCCCGTTGCTGAAACGCTTTTTTATTTTCAGGAAAAGTTATTCTCCTCAATATTCTGAACAGGGGATTGTGTTTATGTAATTCTGGTAATTAATTTTTTTTGTACTGAATAAAAAATGTCGAATCATCACGAACAATTATGGAGTCGCTGCCTTAGCGTAATCAAAGACAATATCAGTGAAGCTTCCTTCAATACCTGGTTTGCACCTATAGTAGCTCTCAAATACGAGGAGAATGTTTTTGTTCTGCAGGTTCCCAGTCAGTTCTTCGTAGAGTATATCGAGGAAAAATATATCGATCTTCTTCGCATGACGCTTTACCGCGTGGTAGGGCAGGGCACGCGTTTGGAATATCGTGTGCTGATTGATAAAACAAGCGGTAGGGGAACCCAGATACCCAGTGCTAACGAACAGCCAAAGCCCAAACAGCAAATGTCGGGTTACATTAGTCCGTATCATCGTCCTCAATTGCCCGAAATTGATCCACAGCTCAATCCATCATACAATTTCAATAACCTGATAGAAGGAAACAGCAATAAACTGGCTCGTACTGCTGGTATCAGCATTGCCAACGAACCCGGAAAGACCATTTTTAATCCGCTTTTTGTATATGGACAGTCGGGTGTGGGTAAAACGCATCTCGCTAATGCTATTGGTGTAATGACCAAACAGCTCAATCCTGAAAAACGTGTGCTTTACGTATCGGCCAATACTTTTCAGATTCAATATACTGATGCAGTTCGTAATAATACAGTGAACGATTTTCTGAATTTTTATCAGACTATTGATGTGCTTATTGTTGACGATATTCAGGAGTTTGCCGGAAAAACTGGAACTCAGAATACGTTCTTCCATATATTCAATCATTTACATCAGTCTGGTAAACAGCTCGTACTTACTGCCGACCGTTCACCAATTGTGCTTGCCGGTCTTGAGCAACGCTTACTTACCCGCTTTAAATGGGGTTTGTCGGCCGAAATTGAGAAACCGGATTTCGATCTGCGAAAAGCGATTCTCGAAAATAAAATCTATCGCGATGGTCTTGAAATTCCTGCCGATGTGGTCGATTTTATTGCCGAAAATGTAGTGGATAATGTGCGCGATCTCGAAGGAACGCTTGTGTCGTTGCTGGCACACTCTACTCTGGCCGATATGCCTATTGATGTGCAACTGGCCGAAAAAGTGGTGAGCCGTATTGTAAACGTTACCCGCAAAGTGAATACGGTTGAAAAAATCCGCGATGCTGTTTGTGAGTATTTCTCACTTTCGGTGGATGCAATTTCAACCAAAAGCCGTAAACGTGAAGTGGTACAGGCACGTCAGATTGCCATGTATCTTTCGAAACAAATGACTAAAAATTCGCTTTCTTCCATTGGTTTTACTATCGGACAGCGCGATCATGCTACTGTTTTGCATGCCTGCAAAATTGTAACTGATTTGATGGAAATTGATAAAAATTTCCGTTCGAGTGTAAAAGAAATTGAGGAAAAACTGAAACGTTAAACTCTTGTTTTGTTGAGTATTAAACAGATATAGTTTTACTTTATTAAAAATGAGACTGCCTTATCACAAGGGCAGTCTTTTTTTTGAATAATGTGGGTCTGTTGCTATGCAGGAACGAAAAAAAATATTATTTTTACAAGCGAAATAAAAACGAAGAACAATGGTATATAAATTTACTTTGCTATCCGATGAGATAGACGATTTTGTACGTGTCATAAAGATTGATCCGGAAGCTACTTTCCTCGATCTGCATAATGCCATTCTTGCGTCGGTAAACTACGAAAAGAATTTGATGACTACTTTCTTTATGTGTAGCGACAATTGGGAAAAACATCAGGAAGTAACCCTGGTTGAAATGGACTCGGGCTCGGAATACGATAATCTGGTAATGGAAGATACCAAACTGGAAGAACTGTTTACCGACGAAAAACAAAAGTTGCTTTATGTGTTCGATATGATTTCGGACAGAGCTTTCTTTATGGAACTCACAGAAATTATTCCCGGCAAAACGGTTGATAAGCCTCTTTGTGTGGTGTCGGAAGGCAATGCTCCTCAGCAAATGCTCAGCGACGATGCTGTAATGGCAAGTCCTAAACTGACCCTCGACGAAAATTTCTATGGCGATGAGGATTTCAATATTGATGAGCTTGATGAAGAGGGTTTCGGTGATATGAATTTCGACGATGGCGCACTCTTCAACGACGATCCGAAATTTTAATGTCCCTGCGGGGCTTTATAGTATTTATATAAAACAGGAGATAAGGCAGCTTATTTTCTGTTTTTTTGTTGTTATTTTGTGCGAATAATAATTATGAGTGATTCTGTAAAAAACAAAACATTGCTGGTTTTTCTGGGACCTACGGGTGTTGGTAAAACGGATATTAGTCTCGAAATAGCCAGGTATTATGCTTGTCCCATTGTGTCGTCGGATTCGAGGCAGTTTTATCGCGAGCTGAAAATTGGCACTGCAGCTCCCACCGAAGCGCAATTGAGCGCGGTAAAGCATTATTTTATCGGAACTCATTCAATTCACGACGAATATAGTTGCGGACAGTATGAACTGGATGTGATGAAACTGCTCAGTGAGCTGTTTGTGGAGAATGAGGTGCTAATGCTTGTGGGAGGCTCTATGATGTATATCGATGCCGTATGTGAGGGCATGGACGATATTCCTTCGGTGGATGCTGAAACACGCGAATTCTGGAAAAATGAGTACGCCGCTAAAGGACTTGGATTTATTCAGGAAGAGTTAAAAAGACTCGATCCCGCACATTATAATGAGGTGGATTTAAAGAATTATAAGCGGGTGCTACATGCACTTGAAATTTGCAGTATCACAGGAAAACCATTTTCGGATATCCGGACAGGGAAAAAGAAAGTACGTCCGTTCAATATTGTGAAAGTGGGATTGAACCGGGAGCGAGAGGAACTATACGAACGCATAAATAAGCGTGTTGATCAAATGATGCAGGAGGGGCTGCTGGCCGAGGCAGAACAGTTTTATTCTTTCAGACATCTGAATACGCTGAATACTGTAGGTTACAAAGAACTTTACGAATATATGGATGGTAAATGGGATTTGGATTTTGCTGTAAATATGATCAGACAGGATTCGCGTCGGTATGCAAAAAGGCAACTTACCTGGTTTAACCGCGACAAAGAAATTGTATGGTTTCATCCCGACGACAAAGAGGTTGTTTTCCGGTATTTAAAAAATGTAATAAATAAATGATATGCAGGTTTTTGAGAATATATCGCTGAAAAAATATCATACATTCGGAATCGATGTAAAGGCGCGTTATTTTGCTGAATATACATCGGTTGATGCACTAAAAACCTTTCTGAAGTCCGGTTTGCTTTCGGAGCATAAAATGCTGCATATCGGTGGCGGTAGTAATTTGTTGTTTTTGAACGATTATGATGGCATAATTCTTCATTCGGCAATTAAAGGCATTGAATTGCTTGGGTCCGACGACAATATCGTGACTGTAAAAGTTGGTGCTGGCGTTGTTTGGGACGATTTTGTGCAGTATTGTGTGGATAATGATTGGTATCGAGCAGAGAATTTGTCGTTAATTCCCGGGGAAACGGGTGCATCGGCAGTTCAGAATATTGGAGCTTACGGCGTTGAAGTGAAGGATCTGATTGATGCAGTGTACGCGGTTGAAATTTCGACCGGAAACGAAGTAGCTTTTACCAATGCTGAATGTGAATATGGTTATCGCGAAAGTGTGTTTAAAGGCAGACTAAAAGGCAAATTTATTGTTACTTCTGTGGTTTTTAAACTGAGTCGCCAACCTGAATTTAAACTCTCGTATCAGCATTTGGAAGCTGAAGTGCTCAAAAATGGAGTAGTCAATTTGCCCAATGTGCGCAATACGATTATTGCTGTGCGTCAGTCGAAATTGCCCGATCCTGAAGTGTTGGGAAATGCAGGGAGCTTTTTTATGAACCCTGTGGTTCCCAAAAGTCTTTTTCTGGATTTGCAAACCCTATATCCGGAAATGCCGCACTACTATGTTTCAGAAACGGAGGAAAAAGTGCCTGCCGGATGGCTTATCGACCGTTGTGGCTGGAAAGGGCGGCGTGTAGGAAATGCAGCCGTACACGACAAACAAGCGCTTGTGATTGTAAACTGTGGAGGTGCTTCAGGACAGGAAATTGCCGATTTATCGGAGCAGATAAGAGAAAGCGTGCGTTCTAAATTCGGAATTGAACTGGTGCCTGAAGTGAATTTTGTAAGCTGATATTTCTCCGTTTTTTTTTGATTTTCAACTATTCAGATTATTGTCTTTTAAAGGCCGGATTATTTGATATTCAAACTATTTAGCTGTCTAACCAACTAACCGTCAGACCGAACATACGGGTCAGCCGGTTTTATTCGAAAATTTTTCTCTCGTCAAGTGCTTTTTGATATTTTCTTGCATTCACTTGATGTTCGGCATAGGTGGCTGCAAAATTATGTTCGCCATTGAGCGTTTCTTTGGCACACATAAAAATGTAGTTATGCTTTTCGTGGTTCAATACAGCATCTATACCAGAGGCTGTAGCCAAACGAATTGGTCCTGGAGGCAGTCCTTTGTTTTTGTAAGTATTGTAGGGCGATTGAGTGCGCAAATGAGTGCCCGTAATGCGTCGCAGACTGAAATCGCCATAAGCAAATTTTACCGTGGGGTCGGCCTGAAGTGGCATGTCGGTTTTCAGTCGGTTGATGTACAATCCGGCCACTATTGGACGTTCTGATTTGCTGTTGGTTTCTTCCTCCACAATTGAAGCCAGGGTGCTGACCTCCACTTCAGTCATTGGTATGAGAGCCGCTTTTTCTTTGCGTTCATCGTTCCAGAACCGATCATATTCCTTCTTCATTCTCTCAAAAAGCTCATCGGCATCCATGTCCCAGAAAACTTCGTAAGTGTCCGGGATAAACAAAGCGACCGAGGTGTTTGGGTTAAGTTCATATTTTGTCAGAAAAGCAGAATCGTTTAAATGTTGCAAAATACTTGCCGAGTCGGCCATTATTTGTTTTGAAAGTCTGCCGGCAAGTTGCTCTTTTGTTCGTATATTGTTGAACGTGAGTTTTAAAGCGCTTTGTCTTCCGGTTTTAAGTTTATGTACAAGGCGTAAGTTGCTTATGCCCGGATTGATTTCGTAGCGTCCCGGTTTTATATTTTTGTAACCATATACTTTTGCAGTCAGCGTAAAGGTAAATACACTTCTTAGCACTCCTGTTTCGGAAAGCTGATGGGTGACAGTTTCAAATGTCGAATTGTCGGGGATAAGGAGGTATTGGCTTTTGTTGCCGGATGTATGACTGTTAGGCGCTAAAAGTACATAAGCAGTAAAAAGCACTGCAAGGATCGCCAATAAGCCAATATTCAGCAGTACGGGGCTGATGCGTTTGTTTTTTTTCATTCAGATTTCGATGTTTGGAAAGCTGTTTTTTTAGTTTTTTACAGACGAAATAATTCGCTGATTTTTGCCTGCAAAAATAACCAATAGTTTTGAATTTTATTTATTCCCGACTAAAAACAAAAAACAGAGAAATTTATTTCCGGTTAAGATACTTAATTTCAGCTCTGATTGCTTGTGAAGGCAGAATTCTGCATCGGAAAATGTATTTTTGGTTTTGATAATTCAAAACTCTTTCCTATATTTGCACCCGCAAAAGCGAAGTAAGGAAGTTTGGGTGAGTGGCTGAAACCACCAGTTTGCTAAACTGACGTACGGGCAACCGTACCACGAGTTCGAATCTCGTAGCTTCCGCTCAGGAACGTCGTTATCCATCCGGATAGCGACGTTTTTTTGTTGTTTGTAATTAATTGTGTATCGGGTTAAAATGCGTATCTTTGCATATAAATAACGATAGAATATATGAGATTTGACGAACTTCCGCTTTGCGATGCTGTGCTCGATGGTTTGCAGGCGATGAATTTTAAAGAAGCAACCCCTGTGCAGGCTGAAACAATTCCTGTAATTTTGGATAAACGCGATGTAATTGCCTGTGCCCAAACAGGTACCGGTAAAACAGCTGCTTTTATTTTGCCTCTGCTTCATAATTTACAATCGAAGCCTCATCCCGACGACAAGGTAAATGCCATTATCATGGCGCCAACCCGTGAACTGGCACAGCAAATCGATCAGCAAATGGAAGGGTTTTCGTACTTTACTTCATTTTCGTCGGTAGCTGTGTATGGTGGCAACGATGCCGCAGCCTGGGATGTACAACGACGTGGTTTGCAAAAAGGAGCTGATGTGGTGATTGCCACTCCCGGAAGACTTATTTCGCATATCAACCTTTACGATATCGATTTTTCGTGTGTGGAATATTTTATACTGGATGAAGCCGATCGCATGCTCGATATGGGATTTTTCGATGACATTATGCAGGTTGTGAAACGATTACCTGAAAATCGTCAAACCATTATGTTTTCGGCAACTATGCCTCCCAAGATCCGTCAGTTGGCAAAAACTATTCTGAATAATCCTGTTGAAGTGAAAATTGCCGTGTCGCGTCCACCCGAAAGCATTATGCAGACAGCTTATGTTTGCCACGAGTCACAGAAAACGGGCATAGTTCGTCATCTTTTTGCCGATCAAAATCTGACAAAGGTGATTATTTTTGCCGGTTCGAAAATAAAGGTAAAAGAACTTTATAAAACTTTCCGTCAAATGGGGCTTTCGGTTGGCGAAATGCATTCCGATCTTGATCAGGCACAGCGAGACCATGTGATGCATGAGTTTAAAAATAATCGTGTGTCGGTACTTGTGGCGACGGATATTGTTTCGCGCGGAATTGATATTGATGATATTTCGCTGGTTATTAATTTTGATGTGCCTCATGATGCTGAGGATTATGTGCACCGTATTGGTCGTACAGCGCGTGCCAGTGCCAAAGGAATGTCGATTACTTTAGTGTCGGAGGATGAGCAGTACAAGTTCAAACAGATTGAAGATTTTCTGGAAAAAACCATTTATAAAATACCAATGCCCGAAGAACTTGGTGAGGCGCCTGAGTATAATCCGGAACTACATCGGAGGGGAAGTAAAACTTTTTCGGCAGGTAAAGGGCGTTTTAAACGTAAAGGTCCGCGGCGTTAATGATTAGGTGTCATATAATAGATATTGATGTCGTTTTTTTTGATTCTATAATTATGAATATTAGCTACAATAGCTTTAAAGGTTGATTGTAAAGTTTTTTCGGAAATATTTAAAAATATTTCCGTTTTTTATTGCAAATCATCAGAATTAACCTTACTTTTATGCCGTTAATTATTTATGTTTAACCTCAAAATCTGTATTTATGTCTGTAAATAAAGTGATCTTAGTTGGAAATGTGGGTAAAGATCCCGAAGTTCGTTACCTCGAAAAAAATGTGGCAGTTGCAAACTTTACCTTAGCTACTACCGAGCGTGGATTTACAATGCAAAACGGAACTCAGGTTCCTGAGCGTACTGAATGGCACAATATCGTCGCCTGGCGCGGATTGGCCGAATTGGCCGAGAAGTACATTCGCAAAGGTGCGCACTTGTACATAGAGGGGAAAATTCAGACCCGCTCATGGGAAAAAGAAGGTATTAAACGTTACACAACCGAAATTTATGCTGAAGCCATTCAGATGCTTGGTAAAAAGCCCGATTCGGTTGAATCGCATACAGCAACAGTCGCGGCTGCACCCGAGCCTGATGTACAGGCACCTCCGCATGCAGCTGATGATCTTCCGTTCTGATACAAAAAAAGCGCTTTAAAGCGCTTTTTTTATTTTGCAGCAATGGTTTCAATTTCCACCAAAGCTCCGAGTGGTAAGTCTTTTACTGCAAATGCCGATCGGGCAGGGCATTCGGTAGCATAATACTTTTTGTATACTTCGTTCATGCCGGCAAAGTTGGCTATGTCCGATAAAAAGACTGTTGATTTTACGACATCGCTGAAACTGTAACCTGCCTCGGTTAATATGGTTTTTATGTTCGCAAAAACCTGCTCGGCCTGCCCTGCGACATCTGTTGCTTCAATCTTTCCCACCTCCGGATTTACGGGCAACTGTCCCGAAATGTAAAGTGTCCCATTGGCTTCTACAGCCTGGCTATACGGTCCAATGGCTGCCGGTGCATTGCTTGTGTTGATAATTCGTTTCATTATTATGCTTTTTATTTGAAATTTGATTCTGATACAAAAATAATAAAAAGCCACCAATATCAACTGTCCTTCTATTTTTGTAACTTGAATCTCATTTTTTTTATATGATTGATTACAGTGTAGATAATGCTGTTTTGCAATCGATTGCGTAGAAATGTGACGTTAATTCTATTGTATGGGATGATAATAAATTGTTTATTTTGATAGATTTGAGGTCAATTAATTACATATTTATCAAATTTTAAATCAATTCATTATGAGAAAAATCTTTACCCTATTATTTGTATTGTGTATACCAATCTTTATGTTTGCAGTAAATCTGACTGTTACTGGTAGTTTCCCAGATAATAGCTGGAATAATTCAAACCCGGATTATCAGATGACCGAGATTGAATCTTCGGGTGTGTATATGTTTGAAAAAACCTTACCGGCGGGTACCTATGAATTTAAGGTTTGTAATACCGGAACGTGGGATGGTCCCGGTACTGTTGAAAACAGACAAATTGTGCTGAGTGCTGAAAAAAATGTAAAATTTTATGCAAAAATGAATGATTCACAGATATTATTCTTTTCTGATGCGCAGGAAATCTATGTGATTGGGTCTGCTGTGGGTGGTTGGGAGTTAGCCAACGCCAAACTTATGACCAATAATACTGCTGATGCTACTTACACTGCCGATGTGGTTGGTGGCAATTATAAACTTATTGTAAAAGATATAAACGGAGCCATTGTTTGGAACGATATTACCCCAAGTAACATGACTGTAACAGCTAACGGAAATCATACCATCAAGCTCGATTATGTTTCATTTGCTGCAACTGCTACTGCCAATGGATCAACAACTCCAACGCTTAGTGCTGTTTCAGATTCTTATATTTTTGTAGGTCAATCGCCCGAATCGGCTGTTTGGTACAATGGAAGCGCTCCTTATCAAACAGAGAACTTCAACGGAAAGAATCTTGGTTCGGTTACCACGCATGTTTATCTTGGGGCTGAAATCACCACTGCACCTGTGCTGGAAGATGTTGTTGTAAAAATGTTTTACCAGATTAATGATCTTACTGTGAAAGAAGTTCTCTTGCCACACGATTCCGATAATGGAGCTACAAGTTCAAAATGGAAAAGTACTTCAGGAACGAATGTGTTTGCAGATTATAGTCTGGCGAAGGGGGAAACCTATCAGCTGAAAGTGTGGTTTAATGCTACACAGGGTGCAACAACGCTATGGGATAGCAACAATTCTGCAAATTATATTGCCACATTTACTTATGATTTGGGTACAGGAACAGAGAAGTTGACCGAAAATTTCAGAATCGTGACAAACGATGGATTAAAAGTGATTTTAAACTCAAAATCACTGGTTGAACTTTATGCTATTAATGGTCAGAAAGTTCACTCGGGTGTTTACGAAAACGAATTTAGTATCAGACCTGAATCCGGAATTTATATGCTTAAAGTTAATGGTGAGACTGTAAAAGTCGCTATTCGTTGATAATTGATAAATTAGTCTGTGTACAACCTGTGTTGGAGAAATCCGGCACAGGTTGTTTTATTTCACAAAATACAGTTTTATAAACCCTCAAAAATCATTATCTTTGCATTCTTGAAAAAATCTGGTGAAATGATCAGTTATTTCCCTGAAAAGCAAATGATTGAATGTACAGTGTTCAATCGTAAATTGTAAAACATGTCCGCCGTGGCGGATAATTAAATTGTAATTTAGAATATGGAACTTGCAAGTAAGTATAATCCGACGGAAATTGAGTCGAAATGGTATCAGTATTGGTTAGACAATGGTTTTTTTAGTTCAAAACCTGATGGTCGTGAGCCATACACTGTCGTCATTCCGCCGCCAAACGTGACGGGAGTGCTACACATGGGCCATATGCTCAACAATACTATTCAGGATGTGTTGGTGCGTCGTGCGCGTATGCAGGGCAAAAATGCCTGCTGGGTGCCCGGAACCGATCATGCTTCCATTGCTACCGAAGCTAAGGTCGTTGGAAAACTGGCTGCTGAAGGCATCAAAAAAACTGATTTGACCCGCGATGAGTTTTTGGGTCATGCCTGGGATTGGACACACAAACATGGCGGGATTATCCTCGAACAGCTTAAAAAACTCGGCGCTTCGTGCGATTGGGATCGTACGGCCTTCACAATGGACGAACCACGCTCCGAAAGTGTACTGAAGGTTTTTGTCGATTTGTACAATAAAGGACTTATTTATCGAGGCGTTCGCATGGTAAACTGGGATCCGAAAGCGCTGACAGCTTTGAGCGACGAAGAAGTGATTCACAAGGAAATTACAGGCAAACTATTTTATCTCCGTTATAAAATTGAAGGTGAAGATGGTTACGCAGTGGTGGCAACTACCCGTCCGGAAACTATCATGGGCGACACTGCCATGTGTATCAATCCGAATGATCCGAAAAATGCGCATTTGAAAGGCAAAAAAGTAATTGTTCCATTGATCAACCGTTCGATTCCGGTGATTGAGGATGATTATGTGGATGTGGAATTTGGTACAGGTTGCCTGAAAGTAACGCCTGCCCACGATGTGAACGACTATATGCTGGGTGAGAAATACAACTTGCCATCGATCGATATTTTTAATGATAACGGAACGTTGAATGACCATGGTGCACAATATGCCGGAATGGATCGTTTTGACGTACGTAAGCAAATTGAAAAGGATCTTGAAGCAGCTGGTTTGCTCGAAAAAACTGAACCATATACAAATAAAGTTGGTTTCTCGGAGCGTACCGATGTGGTGATTGAACCAAAACTTTCGATGCAATGGTTCCTGAAAATGGATAAACTTGCAAAACCTGCTTTGGATGCGGTTATGAATGACGATATTCAGCTTTATCCTGCCAAATTCAAAAATACTTACCGTCATTGGATGGAAAATGTGAAGGACTGGTGTGTGTCACGTCAGTTGTGGTGGGGACATCGTATTCCTGCTTATTTTCTGCCACAGGGTGGTTTGGTGGTGGCTTTGAGCAAAGAAGAAGCTTACCAGAAAGCATTGTCAATTGTCAACTATGAACTGTCAATTGATGACCTGCGTCAGGACGAAGATTGTCTGGATACCTGGTTCTCGTCCTGGTTGTGGCCGATTTCGGTTTTCGATGGCATCAACAATCCCGAAAACGAAGAAATAAACTATTACTATCCGACCAACGATTTGGTAACAGCTCCCGAAATTCTGTTTTTCTGGGTGGCCCGAATGATTATTGCCGGATACGAATATAAAGGCGAAATGCCATTTAAAAATGTATATCTGACTGGTATTGTACGCGATAAGTTGGGTCGCAAAATGTCGAAATCGCTGGGTAACTCGCCCGATCCGCTCGATTTGATTGCGCATTATGGCGCCGATGCGGTGCGTCTGGGTATGTTGCTGACTTCGCCTGCCGGAAACGATTTGCCTTATGACGATAGCCTTTGCGAACAGGGCCGTAACTTCAATAACAAAATATGGAATGCATTCCGTCTTGTAAAAGGGTGGGAGGTAGCTGACATTGAACAACCAGAATCGGCTCGTATGGCTGTGAAGTGGTTCGATGCGCAGTTGAACAAAACCCTGATCGAGATTGACGACTTGTTCTCGAAATACCGTTTGTCGGAAGCTTTGATGGCCGTTTACAAACTTTTCTGGGATGAATTTTCGTCATGGTATTTGGAAATGGCTAAACCGGCTTACCAAAAACCAATCGACCGTACCACCTACGAAGCTACACTTGGTTTCTTCGATTCGTTGCTGAAAGTGCTTCATCCTTTTATGCCATTTATTACCGAAGAACTCTGGCAGGCGCTTGAAGATCGCAAAGAGGGTGAAAGTATCATGGTGGCATTGCAACCAAATCTGATTAATGTTGATGATAGAATTATAGAGCAGGTTGAAGAGGTTAAGGAAATAATACAAAAAATTCGAGAAATTTATCAAGCATACGATATAAATTACAAAAAAGGGGAATACGCTTTTTTTATTCATGGAAGCAATGAAATTCAGAATATTGCATGTATAATTGAAAAGTTAACAAACACATTCATAATGGAGCCTGATTTATCTTCAACCTACAATGTAAACTTTATTGTTAATAATAAAGAGTATTCTTTGAATTTAGGATTAAAATATGGAGCTATTGAACTTTCAAGATTGGAAAAGGAACTACAATATGAAATCGGTTTTCTTGATATAGTGTTAAAAAAACTGAGTAACGAAAGATTTGTAACTAATGCTAAAACCGAAGTTGTAGAAGCCGAACGCAAAAAGAAAGCTGATGCAGAAAGTAAAATTACAGCTTTAATGGATGCAATTGCCTTATTGAAGAGATAAGAATTTGTTAATATTTTTTACTTACTTATTGTTAATGTATTTGTAAGAAATAAAATATAAATGTTTGTAATTAGATTTAAAGTTTGTATATCGAGATTTTCTATGTAGTGACTTGAAAAGAAATTATTTATCAAGAATTATTTTAAATTATTTTTGGTCAGGAGGTTGTCTTGAAGATATTATTAATTTGATAATTAATAGAATGACTTTAAAATAAGATTTATTATTTCTTCTTGAATTGTTAGTAATTTTTTTAATATTTGCGAATTATTATATCTTCATTTTTTTATTTTTAATAAAAAATAGAATTATTAAAAGTAAATAAGGTTATGAGAGCTATATATTTATTAGTTTCATTGTAACTACTCAGCCCCCCAACCTCCTAAAGGGGGAGTTGTAGATCGATATTCATAATTTATGTGCTTTAATTTGGCTGTTTTATTGCGCAAATAACATTCTTTTACTCTGCAACTTTACTGAAAACGTAAAATAAAGCAATTCTATAAGTGCTGAGTAGTTACAAATATAGCTTTTTTTGTTATATTGTTATGTTTTCAAAATCTAATTTGATATAACTATACAGGTTTTGCAACATGTTTTTTACCAGTTTGCTTGTCTTTTGATTTTTTTTTATTACGTTTGTTTACAAAATTTATTCAAAATGAAAAAAGAAAAAGTCGAAGTTTTCAATATAGACGATGGGCCTAAGGTTGAATTTTATACGATCACTATAATTGATAAGATAGTTCTGGTATTACTTGGTTTTCTCATTTTGCTATATCTAATAGTTACTTTATTAGTAGTGAAGTATGGTGAGATTAGTTTATTTAGTTTTAAAGAATTATTTGACTATAGGCAAAGTACAATAGTGATACCGATTTTGTTTTTGATATTTTTTTTTATTGAAGTTGACTATGTGGTTAATCTTAATAATAAATCGCTTTTTTATGATGAAATAGTAAAGTATTCAATTTTAAGGAAGAATAATCGTGTTACAGGCTGGCTAAAAGCAATTGCATATTTGTTAATCGCATTGCTGTTTTTGGAGTTTTTTTACACTCTGTTTTTAATAAAATACTATCAAATACAATTTGTAATAAGCCCTCTGCTAATATTTAATTTTTCGAGAGATACACTTGTATATTTATTATATTTTGTAACTGGATTGTATCTACTCAAAACTGATCTTACAAATTTCAAAAAAGCGAGACTGTTCTTTTTGTTAGCTATTTTATTATCTGTTATACCTGAATATTTAATATTTGATACAAATGAAGATATAAGTGACTATCTAATTATGATGCTACCTGATGTTTTGTTAAATCTTGGGCTTCAATTTCTTATGTTTCAGTTTCTTATAAGCTCTAAAAAATCTTTGTCAACTTATATCGATATAAAATACATTATTTGACGAATAAATTTCGTATATATTTCTTTTTTTTAAATTTTCAATGCCTTCAGTGATATGTAATATTTGTTAAATGAGTGAAATACCAGCGTTAGTTTAATGGGATTACAATTTACAATGTATATTAGGGAATAGCTAAAATGGAAGCTGAAATCACATACTACGAAGGTTTTATCGAATCGGTAATGAAAAAACTTGGTAACGAGCGTTTTGTGGCTAATGCCAAACCTGAAATTGTAGAGGCCGAACGCAAAAAGAAAGCCGATGCCGAAAGTAAAATTGCTTCGCTGAAAGATAGCATTGCTTCGTTGAAAAAATAAATACTGAAACCGCATTTTTTAATGCGGTTTTTTTATTGTCGGAACTTTAATTGTATTTTTGTGAAAATAATCCTCAGATATCAGACCTGTTCAATAAAACGAAAGAATCTGAATTGCGATAATCATTCGTGTAATCCGTGTAATTCGTAGTTGATATTTTGAGATAAATAAAAAAGTTATGGAAGATACTTACAAAAAACTTTGCCTGCAAACCTGCGAAATAGCCCGTACTTCAGGTAAAATAATGGCCGAAGAACGTAAGAGCTTCGATGCATCGAAGATTGAAAATAAAGGTATGCACGATTTGGTAAGTTACGTGGACAAGGAATCGGAAAAGCGCATCATTGCTGAACTTCAAAAACTTCTGCCCGAATCTGGTTTTATTGCCGAAGAAGGAACAAATGATACGCGTGGTGAACGCTTTAATTGGGTAATTGATCCTTTGGATGGAACAACCAATTTTATACAGGGTGTACCTATTTATTGTGTGAGTATTGGTTTGCTCGATGGCGACGAACTTGTGGTGGGTGTAGTGTACGAAGTGGGTCGCGACGAATGTTTTTATGCATGGAAAGATGGAGGCGCTTTTTTGAATGGCGAAAAAATTTCTGTTTCAGATCGGAGAGATATTCACGATGCTCTTTTGGCTACCGGATTTCCATATTCCGATTTTAGTCGCATCGAAGAATATATCGAATTTCTGAAATGGGCTATGAAAAATGCACGTGGCGTTCGTAGGTTGGGTTCTGCTGCGGCCGATTTGGCTTATGTGGCATGTGGCCGATTCGATGCCTTTTGGGAATACGACCTCAAGCCCTGGGATGTGGCTGCCGGTGCGTTGCTCGTAAAAGAAGCCGGTGGAATGGTAAGCGATTATTCGGGAGATAGCAATTATTTGTTTGATCGCGAAATAATTGCCTCGAATTCATTGATTAATGGTATTGTACTTGATAAGATAAAAGAAAACCTGAAATATTAAACTTCAGGCTTTCTTTTATTTATGATAAACTGTGCTTTGTCAATTGTCCATTATCATCACCGTGATCATTCTTCGCTAAAAAAGAAATTGCAGCGACGATTAAGTCTGTAAGCGCTTTTAGGCTCGAGCACAATTCCTTTTCCATTCGAAATAATGCGTAAGGGATTGATGTTGAATTTATTTATAAGCTCATTTTTAACTTTATCGGCGCGACGAAGACTCAAATCCTTATTATAGTTTTCGCTACCTACATAGTCAGCGTATCCACGCACTTCCACCATTAGTTCGGGATTTTCGTTTAGCTTTGCGGCCACAGTTTCAATTGTTTTTAACGCATCAGCGTCGAGGTCGGTGCGGTCGAAGTCGAAATAAACGCTTGCAAACCCGTTTGTTTTACTGTTGCTGATAGTTCTTCCCCAAAAGTCTACAGGAGTATTTGCCGGTGTTTGAGGCTCTTTATCGCGATGATCGGGCACGTCATCGCCATCGCTGTCGGCATTACTATTACGCCCTATAGATGCAAAATCGGTTTTTGATTTTAAATTATCTGTTGCTGATGTGTTATTGTTTGTGTTTACTTGTGGTACATATACAATTCTATTACCGGCTTTTTCAGCAATTTTCTGAACTTCGTTCAGCTTGTTTTCGAGCGTCTCAATTTTGCCAAGCTGCGGTTTTAGTGCATCAACTTCATTCTGAAGTATATTGACTAATTTTTGCAGTGAGTCGGCTTTGGCTTGCGCCCGGCGTGCCGGAAGAATGGCTTCGTCGGGGCAAAAAGTTGTAGTATTTATGTTGCGGGTGTGTTTTTTCGATTTATTAGCATTGAATTTCCAGCGTAATAGAACAGTTCCCATTGAAATAAAATCGTTGGTTACACCACTATAGCGCTCAGCAGCTTCAATACTATCCTGATTGTGTGATCGATACTGAACTTTTGCTCCAATAGACAGAGATGGAGTCATATTGTATTCGATAAGCGCACCCACGGGAACGGTGATAGCCATTCCGTTTTTTGTTTCATTTACTAACAGTTCGTTTTTATAATGTTTAGTATGATAAAGGCCCAATCCGCCACCAATTGTTGCCCAAATCCCCCATTTTGTATTAATGTCAGGTGATAGTAAATTCAACATATTCAACGACAAATACGGATTGATATGATGCATGTTACTGGTCATGCTTTCAGCACTTTTACCTGCTTGCAATGGCAGATAATAATATTCAATACCAAGTCCCCAAGTTGGCGAGATGGTATATTCTATTGATGTACCTATAGTGGTCTTGGTGGCCGATGGAGTCATGTCACCATCGAACTGATTTGCGCCTACTTCTAATGCCAACGACCATTTTGAGTTTTGAACCCGCTGTGAAAAGCTTAAAATGCTGAAGCAAACAATTAGAATGCTTATTGTTATTCTTCTCATATTTGTTTAAATAATAGTTTACAATACGATTGATTTGTTAGCAATCAGATATAAAAACGCTATGGAATGATTGTTGTTTTATCCCGATTGAAAGTATATACTACAAAAGTAGTAAATAATACTACAAAATCAAATTTGCTTTTTCTAAATCCTCAGGAGTGTCAATTCCAATAGTCTCAATATCAGTATAGCATACTTTGATTTTGAATCCGTTTTCGAGCCAGCGGAGTTGTTCGAGCGATTCGGCTAATTCGAGCGTTGAGGGTTTGAGAGTGGTAATTTGAGCTAAAATATCGGAGCGGTAGGCATAGATGCCAAGATGTTTGAGAAAAACATGTTTAGTTACCCATTCGTTTTTATCTGATCCTCTCAAATATGGAATGACAGAGCGACTGAAGTACATGGCTTCATCATTACTGTTGACTACTAATTTGGGATGATTTGGATTTTCGAGATAGGCAAGCCCGTCTTTCGAAGTTATTTTTTTTGCCATTGTGGCAATTTGCGTTTGCGTATTATCGAAGCAATCCATCAGTGCTTTTATTTGCGAAGGATCGATAAATGGTTCGTCGCCCTGTATATTAACAACCACATCAAACCTTTCGCCCGTATTGCAAAGAGCTTCGTAGCAGCGGTCGGTACCACTTTGATGATGCGGTGATGTGATAATCACTTTTCCACCAAAGTTTTTTACGGCGTTTGCAATTCGTTCGTCATCGGTAGCTACATACACATTCTCGAGTACTGTTGAGGCTTGTTCGTAAACTCTCTGAATCATAGTTTTGCCACCAATCAGTGCCAGAGGTTTGCCCGGAAAACGAGTTGATGCAAACCGCGCAGGAATAATCCCTGCAAATTTCAAATTGTTCATTCTGTTAGTTTCCTGATTTGCTTTTAATTAAAAACTTTGCTTTGCGGAAAATACGATGTTTGATACGCACCACCCACAACGAATAGCGTATAAAAATCAATACAACAAGCGGGAACACAGCGGCATTGAAATCCTGAACCGAGAGAGCTACAGCAATGAGTGAAAGTACCAATAAAAGAATGTTTATCAGTTGATATACAAACATATAAACTCTTAGTGGTTTTACCCAAATGAGTACTGCTGCTATAATGTTTAACGGGTTGAGCCAGAGTATATTTAAATTGTATTTTACCAATGGATGCAGCGAAATAAACATCAGATAAAACACAATTATTCCTGCAATACCAGTACCAAGCAGCAGGAGACTGTCGAGCAGAGTATAGTATTTTTTTGTTTTTTGTTCGTAAAGCGAAAGTAAAATTCCGAGTAACAGGAGGGCCGAAAAAATGACGAATGGTTTGGAAATCAACATTGATGATTGTGTTTCAGTTGCTTGCGAACTTACAATAACCTTTGTTTCTTTTACCAGATTCCGGTTGTTTTCATTGTTTTTAGTGATAACTTTTGCTCTCTCAAATTCGTTCATCAGCACTTCGGGCAGGAACATACTTTCGTACTGCTGAGTGGTTTTGTCGGCCGACATTCCAAAAACCAGATCGATGCCAAATTTTAGCCATGTATCGTGACCTACATATTCGCCAACCCACTGACGAAAAGTTTTCGAATCGGTAGTGTTCTGGAATTGAATGTATCCTGTTATATTGTTAAGTATTTTGTCTCTGGGTCGGGTTGCGCAGTTGTCAAAAACATAATTGTATCTGTAAACACGATTCTCGGGGCGATAATTGTCAATCAGGGCATTTATGATTTTTCGTTTTTCGGTGGTGGAAAGGTTGAGTACCTGCTCCCATACCATTGAGTTTCTTTCTTCATATTCAGCCAGAAAGAAGTCGGTGGGGTGCACGCCAAGATAATAATCTGTTTCGCCTTTAATGAATTTATAATAAAAGTTTTCGGTATTAAAACTGAAAATTCCATAGTTGAAAACCATGTCTGTTTTTGTAACCGAATCGTTGATTCTGATGCCTGAATGTCCGAATTTGGCGTAAACTTCCTGTCCCGGGGAACATGTGAGTATGCTGATAGATGCTGAATCGCTGAATTGCATTTCCTGTGCTTTCACAATTGTCAGCATCAAAGTGGCTACAATAATCAGAAGTGTTTTTTTCATTCTTATATTCTTTAAATTCCAGAGAAAACGGATATGACTCCGTTTTGCAGCAGACTTATGGTATATTACGAAAATATTCGGACAATATAGCTCTCTCAATGTCTGATTTTATGCTGTTTATAATAATTTGTGTACAAATGTAATAACATTTATTTGAAAAACGATTAAATTGTTGTTTCAAATTCTTTGTTTGGTTATTTTTTTAATTATAAATGATCTTTGGTAACTCTGTTGGTTTGTAGTGATAAGTACAAAGTATTTAGTTTGTTTAACTGATTTTTGTTGGCTTTTTTGATAGAAATTGTGTTTTATATCGAAAAATTACTAAATTTGTGCTTTAAAACATTGTTATCAAACATATTTTTTCTTGTGTATTGTCATGGCCAAAAAAATCACAGCGGAATTGAAACCCATCGAAGAAGTGTTGACAGTGTGGGATGTGTTAACACCCGACGAACGACAGTTTGTTAAGAATCACTATACTATACATTATTTTAAGAAGAATGAAATGATTCACTGTGAGGGCGATATTCCAACGCATATGATGGTGCTGGCTGCCGGAAAAGTGAAGGTTTACAAAGAAGGTGTGGGCAGTCGTACACAAATTATCCGTATGTTGAAACCCGGTGAAAACTTTGGGTACCGTGCTATTATTGCCAGTCAGACTTACAATACAAATGTGGCGGCATTTGAGGCCTCGACCGTATATATGCTCAAAGCCGATATTTTTTTATCAATTTTGCGCAACAACAATGCATTTTGTTACCGTTTTCTGGAAGAAATTGCTGCCGATTTGGGTGATTCGGATGCACGAACTGTAAATCTCACACAAAAACATATTCGTGGCCGTTTGGCAGAAGCACTACTTTTGTTAAGCAAAAATTACGGTCTCGAAGAAGATGGTGCCACCATTAATATTTATCTCTCCCGCGAAGATTTGGCAAATCTATCGAATATGACTACTTCCAATGCCATTCGTACCTTATCGAATTTTGTGAACGAACACATTATAGCGATGGATGGGCGAAAACTGAAGATTATTGACGAAGATCGTTTGATAAAAATCAGTAAAATGGGTTGACTTTTCCCGCTCTTGTGTATATTTGCATTGTGAATGCCAATTTATTTCCCGATTTTGTGCGATACTAATCGGTACGTTTATTGTACCGTTAGTCATCCGTTTTGTATGGCAGGATTTTAATCGTTTATTTATCCTGAAATACACGTAAACTGACAAATATTACAATTTTTGTCATGCCTGATCAGGAAAACAATCATTTTGCAAATTTATAAGTATCGGGGAATGAACTCAGAACAAATACAAACTACATTTTCAGCAATCGTCAATTTTTTATTGAAAGCAAAAATAAAAAACGCTTTTGACAAAATTGAAATGATGGTGGGCGAATTGCAAATGGGCAATTATACCGACCGTTGCGACGAACTACAGCAAAATTACCGCTATCTGCTTCAGTATTACATTGATGGTGTGGACGATCCGCAACGAAAAGTGGTATATAATCGTTTGGTTTCCAAGATGTATGTGCTCGCCTCCGAACTAAGGGAGGAATTGCTGTTTCGCAATTCTACGGCTTTCGAATTTATCCAGAAACGATATTTTCCACACAAACTACGTTTTAGCAATTACGACGATTTGTATGATGCGCTGACGTATTTTCATCGACAAAAAGAACTTCTCGAAGCCGAAAATCGTGCTTCGGGAAACGATATGTACCGCATCCGCTCGAATTTTGAGAAGCTTTTGCCCGATCTGTTCTCGATTTTGTGGCTGAGTACCCGCTACGACCAAAGGGAGCGACAACTTTATCTGAATATTCAGGATAAATCGTATCCCGGTGTGATTGAAAAGTCGCTTTCGGTTTCGGCGCTTACGCTCAATTTATGGCGAATGTTCGACGAGCAGAAACTGATGCTTTTGCTTGATAGCTGTCTGTCGGATGTTCCGCAGGTAAGGCAACGAGCCCTTACCGGACTTTGCTTTGTAATTGCACGTCACAATGACTTTATTCCATATTTCCCGGCTATCCGCAACCGTTTGGTTTTAATGGCCGACGACCAGCATTTCAGTGAGCAATTGAGCAATATTATGGTGCAGATTGCCACAACAATGGAAACAGATAAAATTAGCCGTAAAATGCGCGAGGAAATTTTACCTGAGGTGATGAAAATGAGTCCGTTACTGAAGGACCGACTTGATGCCGAAAAGCTTATGAATTCCGACGAGTGGGAAGAAGCTAATCCTGAATGGCAGGAAATGCTTGAAGCGAGCGGCGTAAGCGATAAACTGCAGGAACTAAGCGAACTTCAGCAGGAAGGTGCTGATGTGTATATGAGCACTTTCTCGCTTTTGAAAAATTTTAGCTTTTTCAACGAGCTATCCAACTGGTTTTTACCCTTCGATTCGTCGCATACAACTGTGAATGAGCTTTTCCAGTCGGACGATCGTGGCCTGATTACAGCCTTTGCCGCCAATAATGCCATGTGTAATTCCGATAAATACTCATTCTGCCTGAGCATACTTCAAATGCCCGAAATGCAGCGCAATATGCTGAAAAATAGTTTTAAAATGGAGGCTGAACAGCTTGAGGAAATGGCTCGCGACGAAGCTGTGCTAACACCCGATCTTGCTGCTAAAAATATCTCGAAACATTATGTGCAGGATTTGTTCCGTTTCTTTAAATTGCATCCACAGCATGCCGATTTTAGCGACTTCTTTGTAACATCGCTCGAAATGCACAAATCCTTTTTGTTCGACACTATTGCTTCGGGTAATCTGATTAAAGCGCGTTTGGCTGATTTTTACTTTTCAAAATCGCATTACAAAGAAGCCGTTGAACTATATCGTGAATTACTCAACGAAAATGAGCCTACCGCTGCGCTTTACCAGAAACTGGCTTTTGCTTTGCAACAGCTTTCGAAACTCACTGAGGCGCTTGATGCGTACAAAAAAGCTGACATAATTCAACCCGACGATTTGTGGACTGTGCGAAAAATTGCACTTTGTTACCGTTTGGTGGGCGATTATCAGAATGCACTCAATTATTACCGACATGCATCTTATCTCGATCCGGAGAATCTGAATATTCAAATGAATGTGGGTAAATGCCTGCAGGAGCTTAAAATGTACAATGATGCACTTGCTGTGTATTACAAAATTGATGCGCTCACCGAAAACAATTATAAAGCATGGAAAGCCATTAGCTGGTGTGCTTTTGTGGCCGGAAATTTATCAAAAGCCGATTATTATATTCAGAAACTTATTGAGCACGAGCCCGATAATCACGATTTGATAAATGCCGGACATATTGCATGGTGTAATCGCAAATTGAAAGATGCGCTGGTGTTTTATAAAATGGCGCTTGAACATTATCAGCATAATTTTGAAATTTTTGCCAATACGCTCGATCAGGATAAACCTTATTTACTGTCCAATGGCATTGATAAAGATGAATATCCACTTATGCTCGATGAATTGTTATATTCCTTTTAAAAACATTATAAATCAAATAATTATATCCGAATGAAATTTTTCCGAATATTCAGTGCTGTAGCATTTGTAGCTGTTTTTGCTTCGTGCAACGGGGGTGAATCGCCTGAAAAACAGGCTGACAAGAAGCTGCTGGAAATTGAGCAGTTGATTGCCGACAACGACTGGGCTACAGCCCGCTTGAAAATTGACAGTATTCATACGCTTTTTCCACGCTTGGTGGATAAACGTAAAATAGCTGTGGCGTTGGCTGATACTATCAGTCGCCGCGAAAGTGCCCGCATGCTGGCTTATTGCGATAGTATTTTGCCTGTGAAAAAAGCAGAAGCCGACTCATTGATGAAATACTTCCGCTTCGAAAAGGATGAAAAATACCAAGAAGTCGGAAATTATGTTTATAAATCGCAAATTACCGAACAAAATACGGGTAGAAACTATTTGAAGTGTTATGTGGACGAAAAGGCGAATTTCTACCTCGTAAGCAATGTGGGAGGATCGCGTATTAATCACCGAAATGTGATGGTGTCGGCAGGTGACGGATTTGCAACTACCGAAAACGATAGTGTAGCCAAAGGCGTTTTTCATAGTTTCACTACCGACGGACAATATTTCGAAAGTCTGACTTTTACAAATGCTGATGGCGGTATCGGAGGATTTATAGCTGCACACCATACCGAGAAAATAAAAGTGACACTGCTCGGATCTAAGAAAATTGAATATCAATTACCCGAGACCGACAAAAAAGCCATTGAAGCAAGCTATCAACTGTGGTTGCTAAAAAAAGATATTATGAGGCTTGAGAGAGAAATATTAAAAGCACAGGTAATCATAGGGAATATAAATTTAAGGCATAGTATTTGATCTATTGCCCCAAACAAAGAAAAATATCAAAAGAAAAACAAATCAAAATTATTTAAAATGAAAAAGGCAATTCAAACATTAGTGTTCACACTTCTTATCAGCTTGGGAACTTCTTTCGCAGCTGAAAAAGGAGATGTAAAAATTGAAGAATTAACAGCAGCTACCTTTAAACAAAAAGTGTGGAACTACGAGAAAAATAAAGATTTCGATCGCGTAGGTAAACTTCCGATTATTCTCGATTTTCATGCCACATGGTGTCGTCCTTGTAAAATGCTTGCACCACACTTACAGGCTCTTCAGAATAAATACAAAGGAAAACTGGTGATTTATAAAATCGATGTGGATCAGGAACCTGAACTCGCACGTTTGTTTAAAATTCAGGCTATGCCTACTGTGATTTTTGTGGATAGCAAAACAGGATACAAATCGGAACTCGGGTATAAAGATTATGAAGAGTATGAACAAATTGTAAACAAATACTTTTTTTCAAAATAAGCTTATCTGAATCATTCAGCTAATAATAAAAGCCGGAAATCAAATGTTTGATTTCCGGCTTTTTAGTATAGTTATTCGGACTAAACGGTTTAGTCTTTTACTTTCGATGTAAGTGCATCGCGAATCATTTTGCGGATTTCGAGTTGCCGTGTATCAATTTCGCGTCGTTCGACCGGTCGATAGAGTCGGGCATATTTGCATTTTGCAGGTAATACACGCATTTTATCCATTGTTCCTTTTACGTCTACACCCAATTGAATTGGTAACGGGCTGTCGGTGACTGAAATGTGATAATCGAAACTCATGTCGAGATTGTGACGACCACCTACTACAGCTTTGTATTTATCCATTACAATCTGGAACGGATACACATCCACTTCGTTTCGGAATATGGTAAACTCTGCCGAAAGACTATCCACTTTGTTTTTGGCCTGTTTGCTAAAACGCAATGTTTTGGCTATTTCGGAGAATGTTTCACCGTCCATCAGCACCAGATTTTCGCCTTTGATGGAAGCAACGCCACGAATGGTTGATTTTTTTACATTGTAGGCCGAATCGGTGTAAGCCTCGGCAGCAATATGGAATTCGCCTTTTCCACCAAACGAACGAAGCATAGGCATGATGCTGTCGATATCGGGAATGGTTTTGAGCAGTTCGCTGATTTCGGTATTGGTCATGTGATAATCGAAGCCCACAAACAAATGATTGCGGCGTGGTGTGCGATACATGGCTGTGAGTTGCATGCGGGCTGCTGAAGTGTTGAAACGCAAATCCTGGAGCACCAAAAGCCCATCGCGCACATAAATATTCCCGAGCAGGTTACGTGCCGAATCGAAACCGAGCTGTACTTTGTTGATTTGCGCATCGAGTGTAATGTCGATACCTTTAGGAACCATAAAAGGTCCGCTGGCTGCACTTGCCGAGTCTTTGCTAATTTGTTCTGCAGCAGTCAGCGTGGTGTCTTCTTCGCCAAAACCGCTTGTGAGATCCATAAGCCGGTACACATCAGTCAGTTCGGAGTGAAATTTGAATTCACCTTTGAGCAAGCCTTTGTTTTTCATGTATTCATCCACATTCCAGAGTTTTCCTGTGAGTTCAAAGTCTGAATCATCCACCAAAAGTTTTGCATTTTTGATATTGTATGCATCGGGTGTAAAGTTCATTTCAAGAATCGGAAGACTTATGTCGGCAGCAAATTCTGAAGTTTCGATGTCGGCATTGTACATCGACACAAAACCATTTGGCTCCCATTGCAGCATTGTGTTTTTTTCGTTGGGTTTGTAGGCAATTGCAGCATCCATATTCATATCGGAAGCTGTAATTTTCTCCTTACCCATTGAGGCTGTCGTGTTTTTGCCCGAATACACAATGTCGAGCAGCAGGTCGGCCGGATTGCCTTTGGCCGATTTCATTTTCAGACTTCCTTTGGGTGCATAAATTTCGGCAAGTGTGCTGTCCATGGCAAAATTAAGTTTGCTGATGTCGAAATTGCAATCGACTGTTGGCCACGAAACTGTATCGCTGAAATTCATAGCAATGTCAGCATCGCCTTTTGTTTTTTGCAGAGCGGTTGTCATATTGCTTATGCCAGCCTTCATTTGGTCGAAGTCGAAGTTGAGTTTTATTTGATTCAGCTTATCGGTTTTCATTAAATCCGAAGTAAGGGCAGTCATATTTACATTGTGTAGCGTGGCTTTGATGTTTTTACCCTGCTGCACATTGAGTTTCGGACTCCGGAGATCGGCATTCAGGAATGCGTATTGTTTACTTTGTGGTTTGCTGAGTCGTAATTGAGCTTTGTCGGCCTGCATCGAAAGGCTGTCGTAATCGATGCGCAAATTGCTGGCGTCAATCCAACCTGTAATGTTCATTTTTTCGATGTTGGCATTCATGGCGTCGGACAGCAGGAATTTTGTGCTTGCATTTCCATTGGCCATTCCGCTAAACGACATATTCATTCCTTCCGGCAAAAATGGTTTCAGGTCGGCTAAACTCAATCCCATTTTTAAATTGAGATCAAATAGCATATCATCGAGCATAATGTGGTCGATCAATCCTTTGGCTTCTATGCGGGAATTTCCGGTGAGGGTGCTGAACCTGTTAATTACAATATGCGAAGTGCTGTCGTTGTTCAGGTCGAGCAATACACGCAGGTCACCGTTCATTTCGCGGAGTTTTACGGGCAGTGCGCTGTAAGCAAAAGTGCCTTTGTTCATGGTTGCAACCACATCAATCACCGGCATTGAATTATTGTTGAATGTACCTTTCACAGTTCCTTTCGAAGATACATTTCCCGAAAGATTCATCCCTTCGAGCGCTGTCAGATATTCGGCAGGAACGAGCGCCAGCAAATCTTTCACAGGATATTCCGAGGTGTGAAATTGTAAGTCGGTAATAATGTCGTTCTTTAAATTTACCTCGCCTGTGATGCCTGCCGTAAGTCCGTTGATAAGAATTTCGGATTTATTGAGCGTAAGATGCATTTTATCCATGTCGAAAAGGGCAGGAATTTTTAATTCAACATCGGCATTATTCAAAAATACTGTACTGTCAGTTTTGAATGAAACTTTTGGTGTTGAGGCATTTAAAGCCAGATCAATCACCGATTTTTTCATATTCATCAGCATTTCGGCATCCAGATTATTGATGGCGGCTGACATTTTCGATTTCAGATCAATATAACTGATATTGGCATTTTCCACAGCTACTTTGTCGAGTTTAATCAGTTCAAAAGGATTTTCGAAAGCAGAGCTATCCTGCGCAGTAGTGTCGGAAATAAATACATCGAAGTTTGTGCGCCCCGTTGCATCGCTGAAGAGGTTTGCCCGTAAATTTTCGAACAAAACATCTGTAATAATGACTTTGTTGTTTTTTACAAATTCGCGTACATCCACAGTGGCTTTTAGTACAGCGCTACTGAGCAAAGTGTCGTTTTGAGCTCCTTCAGTGGGGTTTACGAGGGTAATGCCATCAATCCTGAGTGCAAATTGGGGGAATGAACTAAAAAATGTAAGCTCCACATCTTTTATTTCGGCAGGGCACGAAATGTAGTTCTTTAGTTGTTTTTGCACAATGGGCGTCAGTCTTTCGGGCGTGAATACCACCCACAAAAGTACCGAAATGCTTATCAGCAGCACAACCAACAGGGATACAAAACTTATCAGGATGATCTTGACTGTACGGTTCATTTTTAAAGAATTTAGAGTTTCAGATAATTTTCAATGAATCATCAAAATCAGCATCCGACAATCGCAAAGACTTTCGCAATTGTCGGATGAGTTTGTTATTTTATTTTGACAAAGGAATATGTTTTCCCAAAATCGTCCTTGTATTTCAGCGAAGTTTCGGTGAGTTCGGTCACTGTGTAGATTTTAGGTACACCCGAACCACCGGTTTCCATAATATGAATGTGAGTGAGTTCGGCACTTTCCAGTGTCCATGTAAAAGGAAGTCCTTCTTCTTCGGTATAATCGTCGGCAGTGTCCCAACTAACGCCCGTTCCATCGGCATCATAACGGTAATGATCGGTTCCCATCGCCCATTTCCCGATCAGCAGCGATTCGTCGAACATATCTTCGATAGGTAAACAGGAGTTGAAAGTGAGCGCGGCGAACACAAACGCCATAAAATAAATGCTTAGCTTTTTCATATTGGGGATGTTTTTTGTGAATTTAAAACCTAATGTGCAAACTTACTTAATTTAATTCAAAATGAGAAAATAATTTGATTAAAAACGGAGTCAAACTATGATTTATGTCTAAGGTTTAAAACAGATATAACTTCCAACTGTGATAATTATTATGATTTTATCCCGATAAAAATCTTTATTTTTGCAGCCTGAATGAAATGACGCAAATGATATCCGAAATAAAAAACACAGAACTGGAACGTAACGACATGATATCGAAAATGAACAGGCTTGGTGCTGCCCGCGAAGCTTTTTTGTTCGTGATCGATTATCGTGCCAAAAATGGTTTTGTGTTTTGTAATGATGAATTGAACGCTGATTTTGTAAGGTTTTCGCTACATGCAGAAAGGCCGCATTCAAATGCAGAAAAGCCCCTTTGGAATACATTTCCTGTAAGTATGGCTCAGTACAGAAAGGCTTTTGAATATGTTCAGGGTCAGATATGTAAAGGCAATTCTTTTTTGGTCAATCTTACAAAGCCCACACGGCTTGAAACAAATTTGACGCTTGAAAGTATTTTTGAAAAATCGCATGCTGCGTATAAATTGTGGTTAAAAGATAGATTTACAGTGCTTTCGCCAGAGTGTTTTGTGCGGATTGAGAACGGTCGCATTTCGTCGTTTCCGATGAAAGGAACTATCGATGCCGCCATTCCCGATGCTGAAAATATCATTTTAAACGATTATAAAGAAAAAGCCGAACATGCTACCATTGTAGACCTGATTCGTAACGATTTGAGCATGGTGGCCGATAGGGTGGAAGTGAAGCGTTATCGTTATATCGACAGGCTCAAAACCAATAAGGGCGATTTGTTGCAGGTAAGTTCTGAAGTATCAGGGATGTTGCCGCAAAATTTTCACGAAAATCTGGGCGATATTATTTTCAGGCTTCTGCCTGCGGGTTCTATCAGCGGTGCTCCAAAACCAAAAACAATGGAGATTATCGAAACAGCAGAAGCTTACGAGCGTGGATATTACACAGGCGTTTTTGGCTATTTCGATGGCGAAAATCTCGACTCGGCAGTGATGATCCGTTTTGTGGAGCAGCAAAATGATGGTTTGATATTTAAAAGCGGAGGTGGAATCACTTCGCTGAGCGATTGCGAAAAAGAATACGACGAACTTTTACGAAAAGTATATGTACCGCTTTATTGAAACCATAAAACTCGAAAACGGAACATTTTTCCGGACCGACTTTCATCGTAAAAGAGTGGAAGCCACTTTTGCGGCTTTCTTTCCCGATACAGCAGTTTTCAATCTTGTTGAGATGCTTCGGGAATGCGATTTTCCTAAAACAGGATTGTATAAATGTCGCATTGAATACAGCGCTAAGCCTGAACTGGTTGAATTTGTGGCGTATCAGCGTCGCCATATAAAAACTCTGAAACTGGTGGAGATTTCTGCTAAACCGTCAGCGTTTAAATCGACCGACAGAAAGCAATTTGTTGATGCCTTTGCGCTTCGTGGCGGATGCGATGACGTACTCATGGTGCGCAATGGTTTGCTTACCGACACAAGTTATGCAAATGTGGCTTTGTGGAATGGTAAAGAATGGCTTACACCTGCTCAACCAGCTTTATTTGGTACGCAAAGGGCTTCTTTGCTGGTTGAAGGCAAAATTACAGAAGCCGACTTTTCTGTGCACGATTTGCCACGTTTCAGTCGGTTGCGGATTTTTAATGCTATGGTAGAGTTTGGCGAAATTGATTTGCCCCTGAGTGCAATAATTTTCTGACCTTAAGGCTAAAAAAGCTATTGTTTCATGGCTCTGTCCATGCTTCGTTTGTCTTCTTTCTCTCTCAGAGTCTGACGTTTGTCGTAAGTTTTCTTTCCGCGTGCCAGCCCGAGCTCGAGTTTTGCAAGTCCTTTTTCGTTGATAAAAAGCTTGGTGGGAACCATTGTAAAGCCTGTCTCCTTTGTTCCGCGCAGCAATTTTCGCAGTTCGCGTTTGGTAAGCAACAGTTTACGGTCGCGGCGTACTTCGTGGTTATTGTAGGTGCCAAAAAAGTAGGTGGCAATGTGCATGTTTTTCACCCAAAGTTCGTTGTTGATAAAAGTGCAATAAGTGTCAACTAATGAGGCTTTCCCGTCACGTATTGATTTTATTTCGGTGCCAAAAAGCTGAATGCCGGCCACATATCGTTCGATAATTTCGTAATCGAAAGTGGCTCTTTTATTTTTAATGACTATGTTGGAGTTTTTAAACATATTATCGCTGTTTGAAAAGTATGAATTCAATTTTTCAGAAGCCCGGCAACATCAAAAGTATAACCCGGCTAATAATTGAAGGCATAAAGATAACACATAAACTAATGAGAAGCATACTTTTTCCGCGTTCATCTTCGTTAATATTAAAAAAAACACGACAACCTTCCCACACAATGTACACTGTGTACACGTTCAGAATCTGTAAAAAGAAGAGGCTTGGAATAATTGAAGCTACAATTTTTGTAAGGTAAACCACAGTAAAAGAATGTGCTACGATCTTTGAAATATCCGACTTTGAGAATAAATCACTGTGATTTTTCCGGAAAAATGAAAATGCAAGCGAGCGGCTTATGTAATATGAGCCGACAATAGCAATTGCAGTGACAAAACCCATTATAAATCCGGTTTCTATCACTTTTTGGGTGCTGTACAATGCTGAGAATACCGCTACCACCAACGAAATAATAATTGTCCAGGGCAGTACAAATGATTTAAATGTACTGTTTTCGGACTTTAATTCCGTTCTGATGGCATCCCATGTAGAGGCAGTGCTCATCATAAGTCCCCAGGTGTGCTTAAAAATTGTAAGTATGTTCGTTTTCATTTCGTAAATCGGGCGACAAAAGTACTTATATTTTTCTTAATTTAGTTCAGGAATAACATAATTAGTTTTAAAAAAAGAACTTAGCCACTTCTGCATACTAAAAAACTGTAAGTACAAATGCTAATTTGCAATGTCAGTGTCTTATTCTTTTAAAATTATAACTATATTTGCTCTGCTTTTTCAGGAAAATTTTTTCAAAAAATTACTTTATGGAACAGGAAATACAACTAAATATAATTGGACTCGTTTATAATCAGACTGTTGTGGGTACTTACGGATTGGTACTCAGCGAGGCAAGCGGCAATCGCCGTTTTTCGGTAATGATAGGAGAGCCCGAAGCGCAATCTATTGCACTTAAACTGAATAATAAAAAATCGCCCCGACCATTGACTCATGATCTGATTCACAATATTCTGGGAATTTTTTCGGCCAAACTAGATAAAATTGTAATCTACAATATGGTAAACGATGTGTTTTACTCTGAATTACACATTCGCACTGCCGATGGAGTTCAGGTTGTAGATGCCCGAACTTCTGATGCTGTGGCACTTGCTGTACGTTCAGATTCGCCTGTGTTTATACGTGCATCGATTCTCGATATTGTTGGAAGTGCCATTGATAATCAGCAGGAAACTGTTGCTGAAGAAGAGGATGCTATCGATGCTGAATCTCTCACAGTTGAAGATCTTGATGCACTGTCCGAAGAGGATTTGCAACAATTGCTCGAAATGTCGCTGAAAGAAGAAAAATATGAGCTAGCAGTGAATATTCGCGATGCATTAAAACGTAAAGAAAATAAGTAATAATATATCAGTAACTTTAAATATCTAAATATCATGGGATTAAAATTTCGATTGTCTGTGATGAATTTTCTCCAGTTTTTTGTGTGGGGAGCGTGGATGATGACTTTGGGGCATTACGGATTTGTGGAGAAACAATGGAACGGTGCTGAATTTGGGCTGGTTTTCTCCACTATGGGTTTTGCATCGCTTATTATGCCTACTCTTTTTGGTATTCTGGCCGATAAATGGAAAGCAAATTATGTGTTTGCTATTTTGCATATGTTGTTTGCTGCCACTATGTGTGTGTTGCCTTTTATCGATTCGCCGATATCATTTTTCTGGGTGCTTTTTGTAGCTATGTCGTTTTATATGCCTACCATCGGTCTTAATAATTCGATTGGTTTTGCCATTTTGAAAAACGAGGGAAAAGATCCCACGACTTATTTTCCACCGATCCGCGTATGGGGAACTGTAGGTTTTATTGTGGCCATGTGGGTCACAAATTTCTTTACAAAAGACTGGGGATTAGGACAAAGTATTAAAGTTTCGTTCGTTATATCGGCTGTGTTGGCAGTCGTATTGTCACTTTTTTCGTTCTTCTTTTTGCCGGCTGTGACAAATGAGAAATCGAAAAAAACAAACCAGAAACAAACCCTTGTTCAGAAACTCGGGCTCGAAGCGTTCGTGCTTTTCAAACAAAAGAAAATGGCACTGTTTTTTCTTTTCAGCTTGTTGCTGGGTGGTTCGTTGCAGCTTACCAATGCCTATGGCGATAGCTTTTTACAGGATGCCACTGTGTTTCCTGTAGGCGAACTTATCAATAACTTCTCAACCATTATTCTTTCGGTTTCGCAGATTTCCGAGACCTTGTTTATTCTGGCTATTCCGTTTTTTATGAAACGTTTTGGTATTAAAAATGTGATGTTGTTCAGTATGCTGGCCTGGGTACTGCGTTTCGGACTGTTCGGACTTGCCGATAATTCAATTCTTGGCTTTGTGCTTATTATCGGTTCGTGCATCATTTATGGACTTGCATTCGATTTCTTCAATATTTCGGGTGCTTTGTATGTGGAACAAAATACCGATTCGAAAATTCAGTCGTCCGCTCAGGGTGTATTTATGCTAATGACAAATGGTGTAGGAGCTGTTTTGGGAAATATTATTGCCGGTTTTGTGATTGCCAAATGGTTCGAAGATCCTGTAACGCATGTGAAAGACTGGTCGGGTATTTGGTTGGTTTTTGCAGCTTACTCGTTAGTTGTGGCCGTATTGTTTGCTGTTTTCTTTAAATACAAACACGACCCGAAAGCGGTTGAAAACTTCAAACACTGATTTTTGAAACATAATAATATGCTGAGGGGGTGATTGTTAGTCACCCCCTCTTTTTTTTTATAAGAAGAATTCTGCATTAAAAACTAAAGTGTTGTTATCAGATTGTTACATGGTTATTTGAGAAAATTGAGATTGCAAATGTTTGATTTTTTTTGCCTTAAAGTTTTTTCTGACTTTGCCTTTTTCAATCAATCTACTGTATCTGTTTTATTCCAACCAGTTTGTCGTAGCGTTCGCCCCAGCCACGGTGATAAACGTAAATGCTGTATTCGTTTCCGGCTTGCCAGTAACTGCCATCAACACGCTCCACAAAAGCCTTTTTCGAGTTTTTTGGTACAAAGCGATACTGGTAATTATATCCACCTTGCTTTAAAAGTACTTTCTGATAATACTGTTGGGTTGCATTGTCGTACAGCATGCGTGTACGACCATCGTAAAGGTTGTAATTGAAGTCTCCACCAAGATAAACCTGCCCGTCGAAAAAGGGCGCATTGGCCGGTAAACTGAAGTTAACCCACATATAGTCAGCTTCGTAATTGCTGTCGGACATGGCTTCCTGATAATTGATTACAAACTTGCCGTTTACATCAAAATCGTGCATGTAATTCCGCGAAGTTTGTATTTTGTCGGGAGTCAGAAATACCTCGTAATGTGGCTGAACGTATTTAATTTCATCAATTCCTTCGCTGGCAGCATAAACTGACGAAATATCGAAGCGATGAAACTCATTTCCACCTTCGAAAATCAGTTCTTTATTGTTGATGTACGATAACTTGTTGCCGGAAATATAAGTGGCCTGTATGCCGCTTACCTCATTGTCGATACGATTATTCTGGCGTATAAGCACTTTTACCTCAGTGGATGCTTCGCGTACATTCACTCCATTGAGCACAACCTCGAAATCGAGCTGTTGCAGGCGATTGTTCAATTCAGTGTCGGTATTACCGCGTACCTTTGCCGAAATGCTAACACGAGGCTCTACGATAGAAAAACAGGCTTGCGCAAGGGGCTTGTCCTGCTGATTGTCCTCGTAAATCTGAACCACATAATTTCCCGAAATTTTAAATTGAATTTCGTCGTTGGGCAATTGAAACCGGTAATGTGTATAAAGAAATGTGGTGTTTTGCGAAAGAATATATTCGGTAATATTGGCTGTGGTATAGCCACTCAGATATTCGGTGGTGAGCAGTCCCGAAGGTGTCCAGTCGGCATTGCAATGTACAATTTTGTAACCGTAATTGTGCGCTTCGTGCGACATTTCGTCGAACTTCACTTCGAGCCGTTCGTCGCTGTTAAGTGTGATAACCGGAGGAAGGTATTTTTCGCCTACAGGCAAAATCTGAAGTGTTCGTATATCGGGATTGAACACAGCAGTGCGAAATGCCTGCTGCGAAAATCCGTTTATATAAATGATTATTGCTAATAAAATCAGAACTTTTCTCATAAATTTCAATACTTTAAACTATTTCTTCAACGCCAAAGTAACACTGTTTATTGTTTCAAAGTCATTTCTTTAGCAATAATCCTGCCATAAAGACCGAAGTTTTTTTATCAAAAATTATAACTAATCATTGCCATAATACGATGATTGTTTACATCGTATGGGTTTGCAACCTTGCCATTGGCCTGCACACGTCCAAACATTGCATTTGTAAGTTCATATTCGAGACCAATTTTGATGTTGGAATACGAATAGTTGATGTGAGGAACCACACGCCAGAGTTGGTCGGTCATTTCCTGAGAATTGTTGTAAAATCCATTTCCGTAAACGGTTACATTGTCAGTTATCATAGCTTGCACTAAGTCTTTTTCACTCCCCAGATTCTTCGACAATCCTGCAAAAATACCTACCTGCCATTTTTTTCCATATTCGGCATTAATCCATGTAGTGAAGGTATTCAGGTTTGTATATTCTGTTACACCTGAATTGATTACACTCACGCCATATCCACCTATCATCAAATGATCGGTAAGATTCTGACCAAGGATGGCTTTAGCTTTCAGTTGCAGCATATTGTCGCTGTACTGCGAGAAAGCCACAAAGCTTGTCGAAGCCAGACGCTCATTGTATTGCGGACGAATTACTTTAAAATCAATACCTGCTCCCGAAAGCCAGTGTGTGGTTTTGTATTCGGCTGTGAGGTTCAGATTGGGAAGCATGGCTTGTTTCTGATAAACTGCAGATACTCCGTTTGGACCCTGCGAAAGAAACTGCATTTGATAAATGGCCGCCCCGGTAAGCGAAAGGCCGGAGGTGATGTTCTGTTTTACACGTATTTGCGGACTACGGTTGAAGGGCTGAAACGGTGCGCCGATATTCAGCGAATTGTGTGTAGGAAGCACATTTCCAAAAAGCGGATGCCATGTTTGTCCCACGAGAAGTTCGGTGTTTTCCCAGTTTAGTTTTACATTTGCCTGACGAAGATTGAACAAAAAGTAAGTGGTGCCAACGCCCGAGAAATCAGCCTCGATTTTAGCACTTGCTTTTGCTCCGAGAAATTCGGTTCCGCTCATGTCCACCCCCAATCGGGTAGCCACACTCAGCATTTCGAGTTGAGAAGTTCCGTTAATGTCGTCGCCGGTAAGATTGTTTTGAATGGGTTTTGGAATCAGATTGAGCAATCCGTCCATCGCCTGTGTATTTTCGCGACTGTTGTAAAAGGCTTCAGTACGTACAAACCCGTACAATTTAAACTTTACAGGCCCGGAAGCCTGAACCAATGTACTAAGCGCAAGAATGGCCAGCAGAAAGTAGTTTTTTTGACTCATGGTATTAAATTTCAAATGATTATGTGTGTATGTTTAATGCTGATGAATATTTAAATGCTGTGTTCAATCAGAATTTTTAAACCAATGGAGATAAGAATGATACCTCCGAATAGTTCCATGTTAATTTTGAGCCTGCGGCCAAATTTAGATCCAATATATACTCCGGCAAAAGTAAACATAAAACTAATAAATCCAATAATACTCACTGCATACCAAATCATGTCGGGGAACGGAACAAAGATAATTCCGGTGGCGAGCGCATCGATACTTGTGGCTATGGCCAGAATAAAAAGTGTTTTCCAGCGAAAGACATGACGGGTTACTTCGCATTCGGGGTCAATGGGTTTCATGCCTTCTATCAGCATTTTGGCTCCGATAATTCCAAGCAGAATAAAAGCAATCCAATGATCGTAAGCACTGATTTGACGGGAGAAGACTGAGCCGGCAAAGTATCCGGCAAGAGGCATTAAGCCCTGAAACAGTCCGAAAAGAAAAGCCATGCGCAATACTTTACGCACTTTTATTTTTTTGAGGCAAACTCCTTTGGCTATCGAAACTGCAAAGCAATCCATAGCCAAACCTGTGCCGATAATGATGATTGAAAGAATGTCCATGAAATACAAATTTGAAAATTTGAAAAATTTGTTGATTTGAAAAATTTCGGATAATTCAAACAGATAAGAAGATTTATCAGCTTTTACACCGATAAATCTTCTTTCTTAATCTTCAAATTTTCAAATTGAATAATTTTCAAATCATTTTTTTAACCTGTTCGTACACGTTCTTGCCATTGAAGCCAAGTTTTTCGTCGAGTACTTTGAACGGAGCTGAGAAACCGAACGACTCGAGTCCCCACACTTTTCCGTTAGCACCTACCAAACCTTCGAGGTTTACAGGAAGACCGGCAGTAAGTCCGAAAATTTTAGCACCTTTAGACAATACGTTTTCCTGATATTCGGCTGACTGGCTGCGGAAAAGTCCTTCCGAAGGAACCGAAACCAAACGCACTTTAACACCTTCGGCACGAAGCAGCGCAGCGCCTTCGTTCAATGTAGACACTTCAGAACCTGAAGCCACCAGAATTACATCCGGATTTCCGTCGCAATTCACTACGTAACCACCTTTTTCGGCCTGAGCAGCTTCTTCTTTGCGGTTTGTGGCAGCAGGAAGGTCGGCAATGTTCTGACGCGAAAGAATCAGTCCGGTTGGAGTATGGGTGTTTTCTAAAGCCATACGCCATGCCACAGTGGTTTCTTCCACGTCGGCCGGACGAAGTACGAGCATTGAGTTTTGTCCTTTGTGGTTTTTCAGTTTTTCCATCAAACGGATCTGAGCTTCCTGTTCCACAGGTTCGTGAGTTGGTCCGTCTTCACCTACGCGGAAAGCGTCGTGCGTCCAGATAAATTTCACGGGTTGCTCCATCAATGCGGCCATACGAATGGCTGGTTTCATATAATCAGAGAAAACAAAGAAAGTAGCACAGGCCGGAATTACACCGCCATGCAGACTCATACCAATGGCCACGCAAGCCATAGTGAGTTCAGCCACACCTGCTTGCAGGAATGCTCCTGAAAAATCACCTTTGGTAAAAGCTTTTGTGTTTTTGAGGAATCCGTCGGTTTTGTCGGAATTTGAAAGGTCGGCGCTCGACACTACCATGTTTTCCACCTGTTTGGCAAGTTCGCCCAGTACAGTGGCCGAAGCAGCGCGTGTAGCCTGTCCGGGTTTTTGTACAATGGCATCCCAGTTTACATTGGTTTTGCCTGAGAAGAAGAATTCCATTTTGGCTGCCAGTTCAGGATTTGCTTTTGCCCAAGCTTCTTTGGCAGCATATTTTTCTGCTACAATTTTTTCAAGTTCAGCAGCACGTTTGGCGTAAAGCGCTTTTGTCTCTTCGAAAATTACAAATGCATTTGCAGGGTCGCCACCCAGGTTTTTGATACTTTCGTCGAACGAAGCACCACATTCGCTCAAAGGCATACCGTGAGTAGCACATTGATTTTCGAAGCTCGAACCATCGGCTTTACGGGCACCTTTACCCATAATGGTTTTACCAATAATCAGTGTTGGTTTGCTGTTTTCGGCTTTGGCTTCTTTCAATGCAAGACGAATGGCATCAGCGTCGTTTCCGTTTATTTCAATAACTTTCCAACCCCATGCAAGATATTTCTGAGCTACATTTTCGCTTGTTACTGCGCTTGTTTCGGTCGAAAGCTGAATGTCGTTCGAGTCGTAGAACATTACCAGATTGTCGAGTCCGAGGTGACCGGCCAAACGACCTGCGCCCTGCGAAATTTCTTCCTGAACACCACCATCCGAAATGTAAGCATAAATGGTTTGACTCATTACTTCGCCAAAACGGGCTTTCAGAAATTTTGCGGCAATGGCAGCTCCCACAGCATACACATGACCCTGACCAAGAGGCCCTGAGGTGTTTTCGATACCGCGCATTACATCTACTTCAGGATGTCCGGGAGTAGGACTTTCCCACTGACGGAATTGTGCAAGCTCTTCCATGCTGAATTTTCCTGCACAGGCCAAAACCGAATAAAGCATTGGCGACATATGACCCGGATCGAGGAAGAAACGGTCGCGACCTTCCCATTTAGGATTTTTGGGATCGTATTCGAGAAATTCTGAGTACAGCACATTGATAAAGTCTGCGCCACCCATTGCTCCACCGGGATGTCCCGACTTGGCTTTTTCAACCGCTGCTGCAGCCAGAATACGGATGTTGTCGGCTGCTCGGTTCATTACTTGTGTTGAATTCATATTAGTTGATTTTTTAATTGTTGTTTTTCTATTTTTTTCAGTCAAAGGTATAATGTCCAAAGTCTAATGTCTAATGTCTGAAGTCTAATGACTAATGTCAAATGTCTTTGTTCCTTCGTCTTTTGTCTTTTGACTTTCGTCTTTCGTCCTTGTCTTTTGTCCTTCGTCTTTTTTCTTTGCTCTTTCAAAACATATATCCAATGGCATAGTTCACGCCCCAGTTCGAGCTTTTATTTTTTCCGTATCCGGGAATATAATATGAGTGAAATTCGCCGGGAGTCGGTTCACCAAAGCGGTTTTTGTTACGGATAGTCCAGCCCATATATAGTTTTGGAACAATTTCGACCCTGATTCCCGCTACAATTTCAAACCATGCATTGGTGGCTGCAATATTGTTGAAATTGCGAGTAAGCGATTCGCCCCAGTAATCCTGCGATACAGTTACATTTTGCAACTGATATTCGTAAGCCGAAAATCCGATGCGCACACCAGCCAGAAAGTAATTGTTTGTTGGTTTTTTACCGGGCTTGGGCTTCATTACATTAAAATCGAGTCCAATGCGGCCAAAAGGTCCGGATGTTTTGAAATAAATATTGTTTTCAGCAGTTCTTTCCGCACCGGCAAATCCACCTTCAATCACGGGAAAATATTTTCCGAGCAGATTTGTCTGCACAGCTCCTTCGAACGAATAAGTCTCGTTATTTACCAAAGCCAGCATGGCCAGAGGCACCATGTCGGCTTCAACTCTGAAGTTGCGGAATAATTTCTCCGAGGCTTTTATGCTGTCCTGTTTTTGTTTTTGTGCCGACACACTAAAGGTTGCCCACAAAAAACACAAACTAATTAAATATTTGTATATGTGTGGTTTCAATGTTGTTGACGTCTTTGTTGTTGATAATAATTGAGTCGGAAAAATGAGCTGTGGTGCTTATTCTGAGTATCTCGTGTGCAACTACGCAGCCACATTCGAGCGAGATAAAATACTGATCGTTGTTGTTGTGATGGAAGTATAGCGTGTCGGTAATGTCGTTAAAGCGGATTTCAAATGCGGTTTCGTCGCTACCAATGCGCAAAGGTAATTTAATGCTTTTTAGTTTTTTGCTGTTGTTATAAATCAGTGAGTCCGATTCTAATCCTCTTACTGTAAGACTGTCGATAACCAAAGCCGCATTTTTGTAGGTTTTCGAATTGTTGTCGTAAGTTCGCGTCATAAAATCAACTGTCATTTTTACATCTGTTTCTTCGCGGCAATCGTCGGATGAATTACATGCTGTAAGAAAAACTGTAAGTAAAAGTATAGTTATGAGGCGATTAAGTTTCATTTATTGACTCTTTTTATTAGAAAAATGTTCTGATTTCCTGCTTTAGCAGGTTTTTGGCAATTTCTGTGGGTGTTTCCTCGCTCTGTGCAAAAAGCTGAATAATTCTTTCGGCCAGTTCGCTGGCATTATTGCCGGCCTGCAATTGCGACGAACAGATATTAATCAGTTGAATAAGACTTTTGCGTGCACTTACAATGGCAGTCCAGAGTTCATTACTCACGTATATCTGTTGCGAAAGATTGTGTCCGAACTCTTCACGTACATTGTGTAAAAGTTGTTGCTGAAGTTCGAGGTTTGTCATTCCGGGTTTTATGGTCTGCAAAATTATTTGCGAAGGACTTGTACGTTCGAGTACCAGCATCAGACGCTCGTAAGCCCGCAGTCGGACAGGAGTAATGGTGGTAGCACTGGCTTTGCGAAGTTCATGCTCGCGACGTTTGTGATCGTTGCGCAGAAGTCTGTCAATAAGCAAATACGCTGTGACAAGTACCAGCAATGCAGGCAAAACTATTTTCAGAATTTCTATCATAATATTTTAAAAACTACCTACTCAAAACTCAAAACTCAGAACTCAAAACAACCCCTATATTTCTTTCTCTATCAGATAATTGTTTCGCTCAGTGGAGTTTCGCGACACAAGTTCGCCCAAAAATCCGGTCAGAAACAATTGAGTTCCCAGGATCATAGCCACCAATGCGAAATAAAAATAAGGAGTATCGGTAATAAGCGGCGCTCTTACATGAGTAAGCAGCGCTACTAATTTGTTTACGCTAACCACCACCACAGCCAGAAATCCGAGCAGGAACATCAGACTTCCATACAAACCAAAAAAGTGCATGGGTTTTTTACCAAACTTTGACAAAAACCAAAGCGTCATTAAATCGAGATAGCCGTTTACAAAGCGGCTCAGACCAAATTTCGTGGTGCCGAATTCACGCTTGCGGTGTTCTACCACTTTTTCACCAATTTTTTTGAAACCGGCATTTTTGGCCAGATAAGGAATGTAGCGATGCATTTCGCCATACACTTCAATGTTTTTTACCACATCCAACCGATATGCTTTCAGACCGCAGTTCATGTCGTGAAGTTTCAGTCCGGTGACTTTGCGTGCAGTAGCGTTGTAAATTTTCGAAGGAATATTTTTGGTGAGTTTCGAGTCGTAGCGTTTCTTTTTCCAACCCGACACAAGGTCGTAACCCTCTTCCTTAATCATTCTGAAAAGTTCAGGAATTTCGTCAGGACTATCCTGCAGGTCGGCATCCATAGTGATAACCACATCGCCTTTTGCCGCTTTAAAGCCGCAATACAAGGCAGGCGACTTGCCATAGTTGTTGCGAAACTTAATGCCACGCACATTTGCCGATTTTTTCTGAAGTGCCTCAATCACTTCCCAGGATTTGTCGGTGCTGCCATCGTTTACAAACACAATTTCGTAGCTGAATTTGTGTTCGTCCATTACGCGCGCAATCCATTCCTGCAGTTTTCCAAGCGATTCGTCTTCGTTGTACAGCGGTACAATCACCGAAATATCCATGTTTTTCAGTATTTTATTGTTCGAAAATGCTTTTTTCTTTTTTGATAAATGCAGCCAGAATTAATCCCCAAAAAGCGCCTACAATAGCGCTTGAGAATATGTTCAGAAATGCAAAAGGAGCTGGTTTATAAATGGTTTCAACCATACTTATCATATCCTCATCCACAGGGAAATTCATGGTGTCGTACATTTTCAAAACTTCATTTGTCATTCCCGAAAGATATTCAGGATTAATGAACGCTGTGTATAACAATATCACAAGCGATCCGATAATTCCTCCGTAAAAATATGTACGGAAAATATACGAAAAACCTTCTCCATAAGTCATAAAGCCTTCGTTTTCTTCGTCGCGGTATTTTTTTGCAAACATGTACAAAGCCACGATGACGAGTATCGAAATCAAAAAACCAATGACCGAAAGTGCTGTGGAACCAAAAACTCCGAGTATAAATTTTAATGACACCATTGCCCCGATAATGAGGCCTTTCAGCATTGCCGATTTATTCATATTTTGTTGCATAAACATTAATTTTTAAGAAAGCACAAAAGTACAAAAAATGTTTGATATATAAAGTGTAAACTATACGGTTTTGCAAGCTTGTTCGAAATGACATTTGCGTATTTTGCTACTTAAATTTGCTTCTTACGCCAGTTACCTTTTTGCAGGTAAATATATCCGGCTATTCCTATGAGCGACCAATACACAAATTCCGACATCCAAACCACAGCAGTTGACGAAGGCGAAATAATGGCAGTGTAATATACATATCCCAGGTAAAAGAAAAGTGTAAAAAATTCGATGACAAAGGCTGTGCGCGTATTTCCTGTGCCCGATACGGCATTGAAAATAATGTTGCCAACGGCACAAAATATCATGGCTACCGAAACAACTTTCATTACAGGTACTGCAGCCAGAATGAGACTGGCATCGTCGGTGTAAATATGTGCAAAAAGTTCGGGGTAGAAAAACGTAAACAGCAACAAAGGCAATACCAGTACCACAACAAGTTTTATCATTCGGTTGATAAACGGAATTACCTCTTCTTTTCGTCCCGCACCAATCAAATTACTCACCACAGTGTTTACGGTGGTGGCCAGTGCCGACCCGGGAATCATAAGCAAGATATACAAACTTCGTCCGATATTGGTTACAGCTAATGGTCGTTCGCCCATTCGTTCAATAAACAGGAAAAATATAAACCATGTAGAGATTGAAATAAAGAACTGAAACATAATAAATACCGACAAATTAAGTATTTGTGCCACAGCTTTCCATTCAATTTTTCTGAAAACAAAAATTCCGTAAGTATTTATGTTTTTCTTTTTCAACGAATAAAGCAGCAAATATCCTGTGGCTACGGCTTCGGCAAGCACCGATGCTATAGCTGCGCCTGCAATCCCAAGTTCGGGAAATCCCCAGTGTCCGAAAATCAGCAAGTAGTCGAGCAAAATATTTGTCAGCGCGGTGATGACAGCCGAAATTGTAAGCGCCTTTGTTTGTGTAATGCCCACATAAAAGGCCCTGAACATGGCATTGATATAGGCGAAAAACAATCCGAAAATACGCCAGTTGAGATATTCGAGTGATGCATGATAAATATTATCGGAGCTCACCAGATACTTCATTACAATTGGATTTCCAAAGTACGAAATAACAATAAAAAGCAAGGAAAGTAATATGATAAATATCAGTCCGTTATTAAATATGGGGCCAATACGGTCGTAGTTGTGTTCGCCGTTTCGCCTTCCGGTTAATATCTGAGCTCCCTGACTAAACCCAAAACCAACCACATAAATGGCAAAATAATAAACGCCTGCAATGGCCGAAGCGCCCAATGCCACTTCGCTCACACGTCCCAGGAAGGCTGTGTCGGTTACATTGATAATATTTTGAGCAATTAAAGTGAGGAAAATAGGGTAGGTGATCTGAAAAATATTTTTGTTGGATGTCATTGTCGGTTTTTATAGTTTTTACGTTTGAAATGCAAAGCACAAAGTTAGCAAATTAGCCTGAGACACAAGGCATACAACAAGTATATTTTAAACAATCAGGTTGTGCTGATTGGTTGAAATTCTTTAAAAATCAGTTGATTGTATGGATGATTCTCGCTAGCGCAATTTGAAATAGCAATGTTATTTGCAAAATATTTTCACTAAACACGGCTTTCCTTTTTATTTAGCATTATATTTGTAAAGTCTAAACACAAATAATGAATTATAAGTTTATGAAGAAATTTATTTATACCTCCCTTTTGGCTCTGATGGTAGTGGCCGGAATCGTTTTAGCGCAGAAAAACAGCAGTTTATCTTTTGATGATCGTTGGAAACAGGTAGAAGCCCTGGCCGAAAAACAATTGCCCGAATCGGCGCTGAAAGAAGTGGAACTTATTCTGAAACAGGCTATCGAAGAGAAAAACAACGCCGAAGCCATCAAAGCTTTTGTATATAAAATGCGCTTTACGCTCGAGCGCGAACCCGACAAAGCACCCGCGCTTATCAGCGAATTCGAAACTTTTGCTGCAAAATCGACCGATGTGGTCGAAAAAGCTCTGCTGCACTCGATGACTGCCGAACTTTATGCGCAACATTATGAACAAAATAGCTGGAATATTAGCCGAAGAACAAATGTGGCCGGATTTGTGCCCGAAGATATCAACGAATGGACTGATAATATTTATTTCGAAAAAATCAGTGCTTTGCTTGATGCTTCGCTTCAAAATGTGGCTGTGTTGCAAAAGACTGATGCACTGAAATTTGCGCTCCTGCTTCATGCCGGGGACGACAGCCGATTACTGCAACCCACGCTTTTCGATTTTCTGGCTTATCGCAAAATTGATATTCTGAACAGTATTTCAGGTATTCCGGATCTGGAAAATCCGCTCGATGATCAAAAATACTTTGCTCCGGCCGAAATTTTTGTGAAATCGCAGCCCGATACAACATTTAAAAACAGTATTGAAAACCGCATTCTGAATGTGTATAAAGACCTGCTGAGTTTTCATTCAGCTGACAAAAACAATGTAGCTTTGCTTTATGCCGATTTACAGAGGTTGAAATATGTGTACGAACAATCGCAGGAAACAGATCAATACCTGAATGCACTCGATGCTCTTATCGCGAAAAATATGTCCTCTGATTTTGTAATTGAAGCGGTGGCCGAAAAGGCGCAGACTGTTTTAAGCCTGGCGCACAACGATTCGAAATATACCAAACGTCAGGCTTTTGACATTTGTGCTGAGGGAATTGCTAAATATCCTTCGCATAAGCGCATTGATGTGCTGAAAAATATTCAATCGCAAATTCTTCAAAAACAATTGATTGTCAATTATAAATGGCTTGCCCGTCCGCAATCGGATCAGACACTTAATGTGACTTACAATAATATTGAAACGCTTTATCTGAAAGTATATAAATTGAATGTATCGGCGCAGGATTATTATATTTATAAGCAAAATTCGCATCGGGAGCGTAAGTTACACCCTTCTGCACAGCTTGTGGAGACAAAACTTATAAAATTGCCAAAGCAGGACGATTTTCTGGCCAACGATACGGCTTTGGTGCTGAAAACAGGCGATTTTGGTATTTACGAATTCAGCCTTTCCGATAGAGAAAATGCTTTGCAGGCTGAACAGGACGAGCCTTCCGGAATAGCTTTCGGTGGTTTTTCGGTGACATCAGTGAATTATATTTCCCGCAAAACGGAGAAAGAAAAAATGTCGGTGTATGTGCTCGACAGTAAATCGGGTTTGCCTGTGCGCAATGCCAAAGTGATTGTTGCCGAACAAAAATGGACAGGCAGCAGCTACAAACTTACAAAAATGAATGAAGCAGGTACCGATAAAAAAGGTTTTTGTTCATACATGTCTGAAAATAATTTTAGGAATGAGCAGGTTTTTATTGAAAATGGAAATGATAAATTCTTCACAAACTATCAATACAGATATTTCAACAATAATGATGTAGATGAAGACGAAGAATCGAAAGTCAGTATTCTTACCGACCGTTCCATTTATCGCCCGGGACAAACAGTTTATTTTAAGGGAATAAGCTGGTTTGCTAACAAAAATCGTCAGGAAGTAAATAAAAATGCTGATTTTGAGGTGATTCTTTACGATGCCAACGATCAGAAAATCAGTTCGAAGAAGTTTAAGAGCAATGAGTTTGGTTCGTTTGCAGGCGAATTTGTATTGCCGCAGACTGGTCTCAACGGCATTTATTCCATAGAGGTAAACGATGAAATTATTCATAACTTCTCGGTGGAGGAATACAAACGTCCCACTTTCGAAGTCATTATCCCGAAACCTGCTTCAGAAATTCGTTTCAACGAAAAACTAATTGTCAAAGGTAATGTAAAAGCCTTTGCCGGTTACGATATTGCCAATGCTTCGGTAAAATACAGCGTGATGCGTCGCAGTCATTATTTTTGCTGGTGGATAAGCGAACCCGAAAAGGAATTGCTTTCCGGAACGATCATTTCGCATGCCGATGGTAGTTTTGAATTCAGTTTTGTACCCGAAAAACCCAAAAATACACAGTCGTACCTGCGTGGAAATATTTACACTTATTCGGTGGTGGCCGAAGTAACACAGCCTAATGGCGAAACGCAAAAAGGCGAAATGTCCTTCTCGGTAGGCGATAAAGCTTTGTTTATTGTGGTTGCAATTCCTCAAAAAGTAGATAAAAATGCAGCGAATGCCTTTGCTATTCATACCGAAACCATCAATGGTGAAAAAGTCGATAGCAAAATAGAATATACGCTTTACCAACTCAATGAAACGGCTGAGTATTTCGAAGAAAATAATAATTTTGATAGCCTTAAAGTAAATTCGAAAGTGCTGGCCGGAGCTTATAACACAGTCGATAGAAAACTTGCGCTTCCGCTGAAAAAGCTAAAATCGGGTCTTTATCGTTTGGTGTTAACTACTAAAGATAAATTCGGAAACGAAATTAAAACGCAGCATGAATTTATTCTTTACGGAAAGAAAGATGCCCGTCCGCCTGTAAAAACTTATGTATGGATGCATACCGAAAATACCGAATGTGAACCGGGCGAAAAAGCCATTATTCGCTTAGGAACTTCTACCCGGAATACAAAAGTGCTTTTCGAGATAATGAAAGGAAATAAAGTGCTCGAAAGCAAATGGATAAAATTTGATAACAGTATAAAAGTGTTCAAAATTCCTTTCAAAGCTTCGTATGGCGATGGGGTAAATGTGCATTTTACTTTTATGAAAGATGAAAAACTCTTTACACGTGAGCTTTTCATTACGAAAAAAGAAGTGAAAAAAGAGTTGAAACCAAAGTTCTCGGTTTTCCGCAATAAACTGCTTCCGGGTGCGCACGAAACATGGACGGTGACCATTCCTGAAGCCGATAAAAAGGGTGCCGAATTGCTTGCTGCCATGTACGATGCCTCGTTGGATGCCATTCGCGCTCATAGTTGGAATTTTAATCCGACTTACAGGGCTTATTTAGGAAATTCAGCAATGTGGCAAACTCCATATGTTGGAAATGAACATGCTGTGGCCGATTTTGAATCAATTTATAAATCCATACCTGAGTATGAACTTGACCGCTTAAACTGGTTCGATTTCTATTTGTCACGACGATATAATAATCGTCAGATCAGAATAAGAGGGGTCGGTTCTGCAAGTAAAAACATTGTTGAAGATGATATGGTATTATTTAATATGTCTGTCGGAAAATCTTCTTCAGGTGTTATTGAATCAATACCACCGCCTCCACCCGCACCAAATCTGACTTTATCGGAAGTAGTAGTTGTTGAAGATGATAATAGAATTTTTGAGAAAACAACTCAGGGTCAGAATAAACTGATTAAGCCCCGCACTAATTTCTCTGAAACAGCATTCTTTTATCCACAACTCAAAACCGACGCGCAGGGAAATGTACAATTCTCGTTTACTGCACCCGAAAGTATGACCCGCTGGAATGTAAAACTGCTGGCGCATACGCAGGATTTGTATTTTGGTAGTTTCGATACAACTGCGGTGACTCAAAAAGACCTGATGGTACAAATGAATCTGCCTCGTTTTGTACGTCGCTCGGATAAGTTGATTTTAAGTGCAAATGTCGTTAATCTGACTGATGCTAAATTGGATGCAAAAGTAAATTTTGAACTGATAAATCCTGAAACTGACAAAGCAATAGTGTTGAAAGACAATGCAGTCCGCACTGTTGCCTTAAATGCCAACGAAACAAGGGTAGTGGAGTGGGAGGTTTCTGAATTTAGCAATCTCGAACTGGTGGTTTGTAAAATCATTGCCGAAGCAGGCGATTTCAGCGATGGCGAACAAAAATATCTGCCCGTGTTGCCCGACAAAGTGCTGGTAACCGAAAGTATGCCAATGATAATTCGTGGCGGACAAACGCGTACATTTAATTTCCGCCGTCTGACCGAAAATCTTTCAAAAGTGGATACCCGCAATCTTGCTGTTGAATTTACTGCCAATCCTGCCTTGTATGCAGTGCAGGCATTGCCTACGCTTTCGCAGCCAGAGGCTGACAATGCACTGAGCTTGTTCACTGCTTATTATGTGAATTCGCTGGCTGGTTTTATTGCCAATTCGAATCCGAAAATTGCAAAAGTTTTCGATCAGTGGAAAAACGCTAAAGGCAGCCGTGAGGCACTTTTGTCCAACTTAGAGAAAAATCAGGAACTCAAAAATATGCTTCTGGAAGAAACACCATGGGTAATGGCGGCAAAAGATGAAACGGAGCAAAAGCGTCAGATTGCGTTGCTGTTCGACCTGAATATGCAGAAAAATCAGGCGCAGCAATATCTCGACAAACTGCTGAAACTGCAACGTCCTGATGGCGGTTTTGCCTGGTTCGAGGGAATGTCTTCGAGCCCTTATATAACGCTCGAAATAATGCTGAACATGGCAAGGCTGAACAAGATGACAGATGGTGATTTACTTAGCTCTCACCTCTCACCTCTTACCTCTGCCATAAAGTATCTCGATCTGGAAATTTCGCACGATTTCGATCGTCTGAAAAAGTACAACAAAGATTATCAGAAGCAAAATTGTATCGACAATTCGCAGTTGTTTTATTTGCACATGCGTTCGGAATATCCCGACATTCCTGTGGCTGAGTTTGCGCGCGAAGCACATACGTTTTACAGTGCTCAGGCCGAAAAATACTGGACTTCGTTTACGCTTTACGGCAAAGCCATGATGGCTGTGGTAGCGCATCGCAACGGAAAAACAAAAATTGTGGATCAGATAATGAAATCGCTGCGCGAGAATGCTCTGAAAACCGACGAGTTTGGAATGTATTGGGCAAAAAATACAGCAGGTTATTTCTGGAACGAACGGCCTGTGGCTGTTCAGGCTGCCATGATTGAGGCTTTTACCGAAACAGGCGCTCCCGTGGCAGAAGTCGACGAATTGAAAATATGGTTGCTGAAACAAAAGCAAACGCAGCGCTGGGATTCGCCTGTGGCGTCGGTCAATGCTATTCACGCACTTTTGTTGCAGGGAACCGATTGGCTTGGAAACAGTGCTGAGGTGAAAATTACTGTCGGAAATCAGTTGCTTCAGCCTGAAACAAAAGAAGCAGGCACCGGTTATTTCAAACAAAGCATCCCGCTGCAAACTATTCGTCCCGAAATGGGAAATGTAACTATATCTACAATTGAGAGGGTGACTCAAAGTCAAACGCTTAATAATACCGAAATTGTGAGTGCGACTGAAAGTCGCGCACCCAACTCCGGAATTGGCTGGGGTGCCATGTACTGGCAGTATTATCAGGATATCAACAAAGTACAGGGACAAAGCAATGCGCTGAAAGTGACCAAAAAACTGTTTGTGAAACAAGGTGCTTCTATGATTCCTGTGGAACAAGTACAGTTGAAAAAAGGCGATAAAGTCATTACGCGATTGGTTGTAACTACCGATCGCAATCTTGAATTTGTGGCGTTGAAAGATTTGCGTGCTTCCTGTTTCGAACCCGTAAATCAGCTTTCTGGCTGCGAATGGAAAGAAAGTCTGTGTTATTATCAAACCACAAAAGATGCTTCCACACAATTTTTCTTTAGCTTTTTGCCAAAAGGAACCTATGTGTTCGAGTATGAAATGTGGGCGAACAACGCAGGTACATTCACAAGCGGAATAGCAACCATACAATGTCAGTATGCCCCCGAATTTGTAAGCCATACAGGTGGAGAGATTGTTCGGGTGAAGTAAAAGCGTATCAGAGTTTCACGTTTCAACGGTTTCAGAGTTTTGGTTTACTTCTTTTATTAGAAGGTAGTTTTGATCCAAAATCTTCAATCAACCCAAAACTCTGAAACATGAAACTCTGAAACGTGGAACCCTAAATTTTGACCCCCAATCGTAAATTGTAAATTTTAAAATCGTAAATATCAAATGTCCCGTTACACTCCTCGCGAAGAAAAAGCGAATACCTACACGCATTTGACAGGAATTATTTTCGGCTTAATAGCCGGAGTGGTATTAATATTAAAAGCCATTCCCACTGCCGACAACTGGATTTTGACCAGTTTTATGGTCTATGCGGTTTTTATGACTTTTTCGTACATCACATCTACTTTTTATCATCACGAACGCGATGAAAGTAAGAAAATGTTGCTGCGCAAATTCGATCATGCAGCTATTTATCTGCACATTGCAGGTTCGTACACGCCTTTTACGCTGGTGGTGCTTCGCAACGAAGGCGCCTGGGGATGGGTGTTGTTTGGAGTGGTCTGGGCAGCTGCTGTGGCGGGTGTATTGCTTAGTTTTCTGAATCTGAAAAATGCCGGAAAACTCGAAACTGTGGCTTATGTGGCTATGGGCTGGGTGGTTGTCATTGCTTTTAAACCGCTGATCGATGTATTGTCGGCCATTGGAAATATGGATGTACTTTGGTGGTTGATAGGCGGCGGATTGGCTTATACGCTTGGTGCTGTGGTTTATCTCATTAAAAAGGTGGAGTTTATGCACGCAGTGTGGCATCTGTTTGTGCTGGCTGGCAGTGTGTGTCATGCCATTGCCATTTACCTGATTGTGCAGTAATTGTGCTCTGATTTTTAACCCGGATCGCATAATTGAAGGAAGCATTTTTGGATAATACTCTTAACATTATCTAAATCTGCTTCCTTTGTTTTGATTAACCGGATATAATTCAGATATTTGCAGCTATATTTCACAATTAAATCATCAAACATTCAAAAATTATGAAACAACACATTTTATTTTTAGTTGCCGCAGTATTAATGGTGGCATGTACGCCTACCGAATATAAAATTTCAGGAACCATTGCTTCCTCTTATAACGAAGGCGCAAAAATCTATATCAAGGAAAGAATTGATCGTGAATGGATTAGTGTGGACAGTGCCGAAATTCTGAATGGAACATTTGCTTTTCAGGGGGTAGCCGACAGCGCACGTGTGGTGTATCTGGCATTCGAAAATAAAGACGGCGATCGTTTCCGCAAGCCTTTTGTGCTCGAAAACGGAAAAATCAATATTGCTATAGATAGTTTAACTCAAATGACTGTGTCGGGCACTAAGCAGAATGAACTGCTAAGCGCATACAACACTCAGAAGGATGCTTTTTATGTAAAAGCTAACGATGAATTTCAGAAACTCTCAGCTGAAGTGGCTGCCGACAGCTCCAAAGCCGAAAGTATGAACAAACGTATGGAAGAAATCCAGAAAGAGGATGTAGCTGCCGATATTGATTTTGCTTTAAAAAATGTAAACAGCATAGTGGGAACTTTTGTGTTTACAACTACTTTTCACGGCATGAGTATCGACGAAAAAGAAAGTATTGTGAGCAAAATGAACGACAATACCAAAGCTGTGAAACGTGTACAGGAAATAATAACTGCCATCGACACCGAGAAAAAGACTGCTGTAGGACAAATGTACACCGATTTCAGCCTTGCGACTCCCGATGGTGGAACGCTCGCACTTTCCGATCTTGTAGGAAAAACCGACTATGTGCTTGTCGATTTTTGGGCTTCGTGGTGCGGTCCGTGTATTCGTTCGTTCCCCGAACTGAAAGCTTTTTACCAGAAGCATAAAGGTTCAAAGCTGGCTATTTACGGCGTTTCTCTCGACGATACCGATGCCAATTGGCGCTCCGCTATAGCTACTTATAAACTCGAGTGGTCGCATGTGTCCGACCTTCAGGGCTGGAAGTCGGCCGGTGCTGCGCTTTACGCTGTGAATTCAATTCCGGCTACCGTGCTTATCGCAAAAGATGGTCGAATTGTAGGGCGTAACCTTCCTGTAGACCAGATGGATAAAATGCTGTCGGAATAATTAGGCATTATCCGATAATTTCCTTTTTTTCGAAAAATATTTCGCGCAATTGTTTTTTAATCAGAATAAAAGCAATATATTTGCAGTCCGTTTTGAAAAAATTAAAATCAATCATAAATTAATTATTAACTCATTAAAAATTACTAAAATGACTAAAGCAGATATCGTAAATGAGATTGCTAAAAATACAGGAATCGACAAGGCTACTGTATTGACAACTGTTGAAGCTTTTATGGAAGCAGTAAAAGATTCATTGGCTAAAAACGAAAACGTATATTTAAGAGGTTTCGGTAGCTTTGTAATCAAACAACGTGCTGAAAAAACTGCCCGTAACATTTCGAAAAACACTACTATCATCATTCCGGCTCACAATATCCCTTCTTTCAAACCAGCCAAAACTTTCGTGAGCGTAGTTAAATAATTATTTTTCATTATATAAAACAAAAAAGACGATGCCAAGCGGTAAAAAAAGAAAAAGACATAAAATGTCGACGCACAAACGTAAGAAAAGACTTAGAAAAAACAGACACAAAAAGAAATAGTCTAAAAGTGTGGCTTTAATTTTTTAAAGTCCAAGAAAAACAAACTTATAAGCTTTATCTTGGCTTTATAAGTTTGTTTTTTTATACAGTAAAATAACTAACCAAAAAAAGAAAAAAGTGAATAGCGAATTAGTAGTAGACGTACAACCGTCCGAAATATCTATTGCGCTGCTCGAAGACAAACGCCTGGTCGAAATTAACCACGAAGGACGCGAAGAACAGTTCGCCGTGGGAAATATCTACCTTGGAAAGGTAAAAAAAATAATGCCTGGTTTGAATGCAGCCTTTGTGGATGTGGGTTACGAAAAAGACGCTTTTCTTCACTATCTTGATTTAGGTTCAAATTTCAATACTCTTTATCAATTTACAACGCAGATACTTAGCGACCGAAAAAAAGTACCTGCCATTCAAAAAGTAAAACAACTGCCCGAAATTGAGAAAAACGGCTCAATCAACGACATCCTTAAACCCGGTCAGGATATTCTGGTTCAGATAGCTAAAGAACCCATATCGACCAAAGGACCCCGACTGACTGCCGAAATCTCTATCGCAGGGCGATTCCTCGTACTGATGCCATTCTCCGACAAAGTGTCGGTGTCGCAGAAGATTAAAACCGAGGAAGAACGTCAACGCCTCAAACAGCTGATTCAAAGCATCAAACCCAAAGGATTCGGGGTGATTGTACGAACAGTTGCTGAGGAAAAAAAAGTAGCCGAGCTCGACAATGAACTGAAAATTCTGGTAAAACGCTGGGAAGAAGCCATTGCCAAAGTACAACAGTCAAAAGGAGTTTCGCTCATTCTCGAAGAATTAGGTCGCACGGTTGGAATAATAAGAGATTTATTCAGCCCTAGTTTTAAACATATCCATATCAACGACCAGTCGGTTTACACCGAAGTGCGCGACTATGTCGAACTGATAGCTCCTGAACGTAAGGATATTGTAAAACTGTATAAAGAAGAAGCTCCGATTTATGATAGTTTTGGTATTACCAAACAAATAAAATCGGCTTTCGGAAAAACAGTTTCTTTCAAAAGCGGAGCTTATCTGATTATTGAACATACCGAAGCACTGCATGTGGTGGATGTAAACAGCGGAAACCGCTCAAAAGCCGGAAACGGCCAGGAAGCCAATGCGCTCGATGTAAATATGGCGGCTGCCGACGAAATTGCGCGTCAGCTCCGTTTACGCGATATGGGTGGTATTATTGTGGTGGACTTTATCGATATGCATGAGACCGAAAACAGACAAAAACTGTTCGACCGCATGCGTGAAGCCATGAGCAAGGATAGAGCCAAGCATAATATTCTGCCTTTAAGTAAATTCGGACTTATGCAAATGACCCGTCAGAGGGTGCGTCCGGTGATGGATATTGATATTGAGGAAACCTGTCCTACCTGCTATGGTACCGGACATACCAAACCTTCGATTTTGTTTACCGACCAGCTCGAAAGCAAAATTGATTATTTGGTAAATAAATTAAACGTCAAAGATTTTACGCTACATCTTCACCCTTATGTGGATGCCTTTATTTCGAAAGGCCTGGTGTCGATGAAATTGCAATGGAAACTAAAATACGGTAAAGGCTGCAAAGTAATTGCATCCCAAAAGCTTGGATTCCTGCAATATAAATTTTATGATAAAAAAGGTATTGAAATAAACCTTCAGGAAACGATAGAAAAGATCTCGTAACCTAAGTGAAAAACGATGAGGCTGTCCTGAATAAAGACAGCCTCTCTTTTTCTTTAGCTGTGAAGTCTCTTAGTTTCATAGTTTTGAAGTTTCATAGTTTCAAGTTTCAGAATTTCGTGTTAATTGGTTCTCCGGGGCGGTACTGTTAAATAGTAAATGGTAAATGATAAAATGGTAAATAAAAAATTATCCATTATCCATTATCAACTATCAACTATCAATTGTCAATCGCAAATTTCTAAATTGTAAATTATAATAAGGTGTTAATCAACGAAAGAGAAAACCGTCGCGAGCGCTTGCTTACTGTGGCCAATGCCATGATGACTGCTGCCCGCACCGCGCCCAAAGGCAAGGGAATTGATATTATCGAAGTAGCTATGGCTACCGACGAAACCATTCAGCAACTATCGCAGGCCATGATTCGTTACAGCGAAAAATCGGGTCTGAAATTTTTCCTGCGCGATGCTGAGAATATCCTGCAGGCCGAAGCCATTGTGCTAATTGGTACCAAAGGCCGCAATCAGAGTTTGAATTGCAGTTATTGCGGTTTCGAAACCTGTGCAGCCAAAGATGAATTTCCTGAAGTTCCCTGTGCTGTGAATACAGTGGATGTGGGCATTGCCATTGGCTCTGCCTGTGCAGTGGCTGCCGACCATCGTGTGGATAGTCGTGTAATGTTTTCAGTTGGTCGTGCTGCCATCGAACTTGGTATGTTGGCCGGATGCACTTCGGTGTATGGCATTCCCATTAGCAGCACTTCAAAAAACCCGTTTTTCGACCGTGTAAGCAAAACGCCTGTGCAGAAATAATACAGCCGTTTTTTATTGCTACAACTTATCCTTTATCGCATTACGATTATGCAAAAAGAAACTTTGTGGACCAAAAGTTTTATCAGTGCCTGCATTGGTAATTTTTTGTTGTTCTTCGCTTTTTATCTGCTTGTACCCGTATTTCCGCTTTATCTCATTGAGAAATACGATGCTTCTAAATCGCTGGTGGGTGTTATTCTTTCCAGTTATACCATTGCGGCTTTGCTCATACGGCCCTTTGCCGGATTTGTACTCGATATGCTCTATCGGCGTCCGCTTTATCTGGCTGCCTATGTGCTTTTTGTGTTGACTTTTGTGGGATATCCGCTGGCGCATACCATCGGATTGTTTTTGTTTTTCCGCATTCTCCACGGCTTTACTTTTGGATTTGTTACCACAGCCGGTAACAGCCTTATTATCGATATCATGCCCCCTTCGCGAAGAGGTGAGGGTTTGGGCTATTTCGGGGTCGCCAACAACCTGGCTATGGCTGTGGGGCCAATGACCGGACTTATGTTGCACGATGTGGTGAGTTTCGACGTCATTTTTTATACCGCCATTGCTACCGGACTCACGGGATTTGTGTTTGCCACAAATATCAAATCGGAAAATTTAGCCGATAAACGCAATAAACAACCTGTGGCTTTCGACCGCTTTTTTCTATTCAAGGGTCTTAATGCCGGATTCAGTTTGCTGCTGATGGGCATTCCCTATGGTATGGCTGTGACATATATCTCGCTTTACGGACGCCAGGTGGGACTCACTTCCGGTATAGGCATGTTCTTTTCGCTTATGGCTGTGGGGCTTACCTTTTCGCGGCTTTTTGGTGGCAAAATGGTGGACAAAGGAAAAGTAAATGCTGTGATAAACTGGGGCACGCTGCTTTGTGTCATTGGTTTTGCCATGCTTACCTCGCTGCATCTCATTGACCGGCCCGATACTGTACTTGTTTTGTTTTATGTGCTTTCTCTTATTCTTGGCCTGGGCTACGGATTACTGTTTCCGGCCTACAATACGGTTTTTGTAAACCTCGCACCCAATAACCGTCGCGCCACGGCAAGCTCTACCTACATGACAAGCTGGGACATTGGTATTGGTATCGGATTGGTGGCCGGTGGATGGATTGCCGATAATCTGGGCGGACTTCAAATGTCTTTCCTCGCCGGAACAATTGCTGTGGTTTTATCCCTGCTTTTCTATATGCGAATTGCAGGACCACATTATTTGAAAAATAAGCTGAGATGAAAGGAAATTTAATCAGGTAATTTACCTGATTAAATTTCTTCTTTCTCGTTATATTTTTTCAGCGCTTGAGCAAAATCTGGGATCAGTTGTGGTTGCGATTCGAAAGCATTGCCTATTACCACTAAGTCGGCTCCGGCTTCAAAGGCAGCCATCATGGCTTCGGGAGTACCAATGCCTCCGCCCACTATCAGAGGCATATCGAGATTGTGGCGCACGGCCTGAATCATTTCGGTGGGAACAGGCAATTGAGCGCCACTTCCGGCTTCGAGATAGGTGAGGTGCATGCCCAGCAGTTCGCCGGCCACAGCTGTGGATACAGCAATGTCTTTTTTGTTGCGCGGAATGGCACGTGTATTACTCATATATTCCACGGCGCTGGTTTTGCCGCCTTCCACCAGAATATAAGCTGTGGGAATAACTTCCACGCCCGATGCCCTGATGCCAATGGCCGAATTTACATGCTGGCCAATCAGATATTCGGGATTGCGGCCCGAAAGCAGCGAAAGTAGCAGCAGCGCATCGGCTTTGTCCGAAAACTGCGAAGCATCGCCCGGGAAAAGTACAATTTTTGAACTTAATTCTTCCTGCAGTATTTCAATCAGACTGTTGGTCGAAAGTATGGTATGACTGCCACCCACAAATACAAAATCGGGTGGGTAGGACTTTAGCATCGAAATAATACTAACTATATGACGGTCTTTGCACTTGTCGGGATCGAGCAGTACGGCCAGCATTTTGTGGTTTTGCTCGCGTTTAACTAAGATATTTCTGTAAATTTCGTTTCTCATAATTCAGTAATTTAGTTGAAATATTGAATGATATACTTCTAACACAATAGCACATATAGAAATTATTGAGGAAAAAGACTTAGTTCGCATAGTAGACGATACTTTTCTTGCTCTGAAATTATCCCGTTATTCGGGATAATCCTATGTGTTCTTAGTCTTTTCTTCTGTTTTCAAAACTACTGTGTACTATGTGGTGAAAATATATCAATAATAATGATCGGTTACATAATTGAGTATGCCAGATTAAATTCAGCTCGAACTATATATTCCGTTTCGAAAACTTTGCCACTGCGCGGATCCTCACAGCTTATGTACCCTTTTTCCGAAGGCTCGAAATCATGTATCAGCATCGAAGCTGCAAAATCCACATAGTCTTCGCCCAGCATTTTGTACAAAGCCTCCTTTACCGACCATGCAATTTGAATTTTCAGCAGATGGCCTTCGAAATAACCCAACTCCGTGTCGTTCAGGAAACGTTGGCTCACTTTTAAAACCCTTTCGGACGGACATTCAATGTCGATGCCAACTGCTTTGCAGGGGTGGTAAATGAGCGCTAAAAACTTCCGGCTGTGCGATATGCTTATATGTCCCTCGTGATTGCTCAGAAGTGGTTTTCCCGCTTTATCGTACACAATCCGAACTTCCTTGTCCAGTAATTGGTTCATAGCCACTCGCGCTGTGATAAATTCCCGTCGACGTTTGTCTGAGCTGATTTTATGCAGCTCTTCCGCGTAAAACTCCGGAAGCTGTTGACTGTCAAAGAAAGTATCATGCTCATCCGGAATCCGGCAAATCATTATGCTGACTTCTTCCTCCCTTATCGTTTCGCAATTCAGCGCTTCCATTCAAAAGTCTCCATTATTTGCACCACATCCTTACGAAGATATTCAATCACCGGTGCAATCGAATCCTTGTTGGGCACATTGTCGATATAAAGTGCCGCTCTGAAAAAATGTTTCGTACTGTCGGTCAGCACAAACTGAAGCGACGAGGCAGTATTTCCCTTTAAATCGTAGAGAATGCCATATACATTTTTTTCAGGATTTTCGAATACCGTTTCGCCAATGCCGTCGGCTTTTATACTGTGCTTGTAAACATATTTCCGCGAATCCTCACTCAGTTCAAACAAATTGCCCTGAATGGGTTTGTAGCTGCAATGTATGCTGGCATTCAGTTCGGGATAAACCAGGTCGATCCAGTATTTTTCGCCATCTGCGCTGCGGGCAATAATTTTCGCTGCGTCCGATTGCTCGAAACTGTAAGGCAGCTGAAGCGTGTCCACACTACGATAATGTGGCTCCGGCAACTCAATTCTGAAATATCCGTAAGGTCTTGGCGTATAATTGCCTGTGCAACCAGCCAAAAACAGGATAATCAGGAAAATATATAAAAATGCTTTTTGCATAAAGTCGGTTTTTTAAATATCAGGATAAATCCGGAACAAAGAACAAAGAACAAAGAACAAAGACAAAAGAGTAAAGAACAAAGACTGTGAGTCGCTGAATCAGTTGCGAATCACCTCCGAAACGCACAATCTTCAAATCTTCAAATTTTCAAATCTCAGGATAAACTCTGAAACTCTGAAACCTGAAACCTGAAACTCTGAAACTCTGAAACCTGAAACCTGAAACCCGAAACCCGAAACCCGAAACCCGAAACTCACTCTTCTTTATAATCGTCCTTTATAAACAACTTCACCTTTTTAATACGGCGATTGTCAACCGCCAGAATTTCGAATACATAACGGCCGTAGCCTATCCGTTCCGATTTTTGGGGGATTTCACCTTTTATTTCGAGTATCAGTCCGGCAAGTGTTTCCACCTCATCGGTTACCCTGGCAAAGTCATTTTCTTCAATCTCGTCAATTTTAAAGAAATCGTTGAGCTGAATTTTGGCTTCAAATACAAAGGTATGGTTGTCTAATTTTACGTATAGTTTTTGTTCGTCGTCGTATTCGTCGCTGATATCGCCTACAATTTCTTCCAGAATATCCTCAAGAGTGACAAGCCCCGAAGCGCCACCGTATTCGTCGATTACAATGGCCAAATGCACATGGTTTTTCTGAAACTCATTCAACAGATCATCAATTTTCTTTGTTTCGGGTACGTAATAAGCTTGCCTGATAAGACTTTGCCAGCGAAATGTAGCAGGTTTGTCGAGATGCGGAAGTAAATCCTTGCTGTACAAAACTCCTTTTATATTGTCGCGACTGCCCGAGTACACCGGAATGCGCGAATATCCCGAACGGATAATCATTTCGAGCAGTTGTTTGTAACCGGTTTTAATATCCACATCCACCACATCCACTCTCGAAGTCATAATATCCTCTACCTGTATATTCCCGAATTTAATAATTCCCTCCAGTATTTCCGTGTCTTCGTCGGTGCTGTTGCTCGTTAGCTCCAGAGCCTGTGATAGCTCGTCCATTGAAATATTGTTGTGTGAGTGCCTGGCAAGACGGTTGTTGACTATTGAGCTTGAATTTACCAGCAGGCTCACAAAAGGGCTGAAAATAGTTTCGAGCATCGAGAGAAAAGAAGATGACGCTGTGGCCACTTTTTTCGAGTTTTGTGTGGCATATATTTTAGGCATTATTTCGCCAAAAAGCAGCAGCAGGAATGTGATAATGATGGTTTGAAATATAAATCCGATGAAAGGCGACTGATCGAAATTAAGTATCGAATTTGTAAATACTGTGAGCAACAGAATGATGGACACATTTACAAAATTGTTACCGATCAGAATAGTGGCCAGCAGTCGTTGCGGTTTATCAAGTAGTTTAACCACGCGCAATTCTGCTTTATTGTCGCGTTCGCGCAGCTCATCGAGTTGCTGCGGTTCGAGCGAAAAATAAGCCACCTCCGAGGCCGATATGATGGCCGATACGCATAATAGCAAAATGCTTATTATGAGCGAAATAACTGCTGCCCATGTAAGTGGGTACACTGTAATGCCGGAAAATACAGAAATCAAAAGATTGGGTTCCAATGTTCAGATAATAAAGTGGATAATACCGGACTCCTTTTCTATGGTCCGTTGTAACTCTGTAGTGCAAAATTAATGTTTTTTTTCTGAAAGCCTTGTATAAATAAGGCTGTCATTTGTTTAATTGCTAAACTTTTGGATAGAGAAGCATTAAATTTTATTTTTTCGGATCATTATTGCAGGAAAAAACATAACTTTACGGCTCCCGGATTTTACTATGCTTGTTGACTCATTCGGGAGATATTCAAATAATTATTCACAATATAAATGCCTGATATTATGGACGACAAACTTGTTACCTTAGCCATTCGCACTTATCAGCGGGCGCAAATGATAAAGTCGGTACTCGAAGAAAACGGTATCGAAACTGTCATACATAATCTGAATCTCGAACAACCCGAAATGGCAGTGGGAGTGAGGGTGCGTATTCATCAATCTGATCTGCCACGGGCTTTACAGTTGGTTGAAGATATTGAAAGTGAATGGGAAAAGGAGGAAATTAAAACACAGGAATCTGAAATACTGATTCCGTATGATTTTAGCGATCCGGTGAGTAAAACAATCGATTTCGGTTTTGGTTTTGCGTCGAAATTGAATGCCGAAGTGGTGCTCTTGCACGTATATTTCAGTCCGGCATTTACCATTTCGGCTCACAACGATCTGAATACTTACAGTATAAGCGACAGCGAACTGCTACGCCGTATTATCAGCACAGCGCGTGCCGATGCCGAAAATATGACCAATCTCATTCATTCGCGCATCGACAAAGGTGAGCTGCCCAATGTGCCTTTCCGTTTCGAACTACGCGAAGGGGTGCCCGAAGATCAGATTCTTGAATATTGCAAAAAATACAATCCCTCGCTGGTGGTAATGGGTACGCATGGCAAAAAAGTATCGACCGAACTTATTGGCAGTGTCACTGCCGAAGTGATGGAATCGTCGCGGGTGCCGGTGTTTGCAGTGCCCAATATCTCGGTGCTACAGTCAGTCGATGGAGTCAAACGCATTGCTTTTCTCACTAACTTCGATCAGAAAGATTTGATTGCCATCGATAAAACCATAGAAATGTTTAAAAGCGATACACTTGAAATTTACTTTATTCATGCATCCGAGAAAAACGAAAGCTGGAGTGAAGTGATTCTGGGTGGTATAAAATCATACTTTTCGTCGCATTATCCCGGACTTATTACCCATTATGCCCTGATTGGCAGTCCCGATAATCCTGAAATCATCGAAGATTATCTGCAACAAAAAAACATCGATTTATTGGCGCTCAATACCCGTCGCCGGAAATTGTTTTCGCGTCTTTTCAATCCCGGACTCGCCTATAAAATGGTGCTTAACTCCGATACTGCCATGTTTGTGACACATGTGTGATGCACTGTTGCTAATGTATTCAGGCCGATACTCACTTTGATTCCTGAATTTGGGTTAAATATACACAACTGCTTTATTTATTCAGTTTTTTTTCCGAAATTTGCAGACTTAAAAATACGAAGCTAAAGAGAGTAATTTTAAGGAAAAATAAAGTGAAAGAGACTAAGTACATTTTTGTTACAGGTGGAGTTACTTCATCGTTAGGAAAAGGCATTATTGCTGCATCGTTGGGAAAACTGTTGCAGGCCCGTGGTTTTAGAGTTACCAACCAGAAACTCGATCCGTATATCAATGTGGATCCGGGAACACTTAATCCCTACGAACACGGTGAATGTTATGTAACAGTGGATGGACATGAGGCCGACCTCGACCTTGGGCATTACGAACGCTTTCTGGGTGTGGAAACGCACAAAGCCAACAATGTGACTACCGGCCGTATCTACCAGAATGTCATCAACAAGGAACGTCGTGGTGATTACCTGGGCAAAACTGTTCAGATTATTCCGCACATTACCGACGAAATCAAACGCAATATCAAACTATTGGGTAACAAAGGCGATTTTGACTTTGTAATTACCGAAATAGGTGGTACTGTGGGCGATATCGAATCGCTTCCTTACATCGAAAGTGTACGTCAGTTGCGTTGGGAACTTGGCAAAAACTGTCTGATCGTGCATCTGACTTATGTGCCTTATCTGGCAGCTGCCAAGGAACTTAAAACAAAACCTACACAGCATTCGGTGAAAGCATTGCAGGAACAGGGTGTGCAACCCGATATTCTGGTATTGCGTACCGAACACAATATTCCTGCTGAAATGCGCAAAAAAGTGGCTCTGTTCTGTAATGTAGAGCCTAATGCCGTACTTCAGTCTATCGATGTGCCTTCAATTTATCGCGTTCCGCTGAATATGCAGCTTGAGAAACTCGATGAGGTGGCACTGACCAAAATGGGCTTCGATCTGGCCAAAACGCCACATGCCGACATGGACAAATGGAGCACTTTTGTTGAAAAACTCGAAAATGCCAAAGACGAAGTGCGTATTGCCATTGTGGGAAAATATGTGCAGTTGCCCGATGCTTACAAATCGATTATTGAATCGCTGGTGCATGCAAGTGCTTACAACAACCGCAAACTGAAACTCGACCTGATTCTATCAGATAAGCTTGACGATGAAAATGTGGAGAAAAAGCTTTCGAAAGTGGATGGTATTATCGTAGCTCCCGGATTCGGACAGCGCGGTATGGAAGGTAAATTTGTTGCACTGAAATATGCCCGCGAAAACAATCTGCCATGTCTGGGGATTTGTATGGGAATGCAAACCATGTCCATCGAATTTGCCCGTAATGTGTTGGGGTATGCCGATGCTAACAGCACCGAAATCGATCCGGCTACCACACACAACATTGTGGATATTATGGAAGAGCAGAAAGATGTGCTCGATTTGGGCGGCAGCATGCGTTTGGGTGCTTACAAATGTCACCTGAAAAAAGGTACCAGAGTTTACGATATTTACAAAAAGGAAAATATCAGCGAACGTCATCGTCATCGTTACGAATTCAACAATGCCTACAAAGCTGATTTCGAAAATGCCGGAATGGTTTGCAGCGGTATGAACGAGGAATCGGACCTTGTGGAAATTATCGAACTTAGTTCGCACAAATGGTATGTGGGCGTTCAGTTTCACCCTGAATACAGCAGTACAGTGGTAAATCCGCATCCGCTGTTTATCAGTTTTATCGAAGCTGCTATCGGGAAATAATTAAACCCTGAGTTATAATTTTTTTTAATGCGGTGTTTGTCCTTAACCGGCAAAGCCGCAATTTTTTCTAAATAAAATACGAACAATTAATGGATAAAAACACGATTATCGGATTTGTGCTGATTGCACTTATTCTTATTGGTTTTTCGGTGATGAATAAGCCCAGCGAAGAGGAAATTCGTTACCAGGATTCGATTGCGCTTGTGCAAAAGCAAAAATACGAACAGGAAATAAAAGTACAGGAAGCTGCAAAGGCTGCCACAGCGGCTATCAACAACGATTCTACAATTGTGGTGGATAACGATTCGGCGCGTCTGGCCGATGCGATGGGCGATTTCTCAGCAGCTGCTTTTGGTGAAGAGAAATTCTATACAATCGAGAATGAAGTGCTTAAACTGACCTTTAGCAACAAAGGTGGACGCATTTATTCTGCTCAGCTTAAAAATTATCGTACACACGATTCGTTGCCTCTTGTTCTGTTCGATGCGGAAGAAAGCAAAATGGGCTTTATCCTCACTACAAACAACAACCGTGTGGTGAATACTTCTGACCTCTACTTCGAGCCTGTATCTGAAGTTCAGAAAGACAGCGCCGGAAATCAGGTGTTCACAATGCGTCTGAAAACATCTGTAAATGCCTACATGGACTTTGTCTATACACTTCGTGCCGACGACTATATGCTTGGTTTTGACATCAAAGCCAATGCAATGAACACTGTAATGCCGGCCGGCACCAATGTGCTCGACATGCAGTGGAGTTCAAAAATCCGCCAGCAGGAAAAAGGACGTACTTTCGAGGAACGTTATTCGAATATTCAATACAAATTTGTAGCCGATGATGTCGAAAAACTCAGCGAAAGCAAGGACGATGAGAAGAAAGTGCCTAACCGCGTAAAATGGATTGCCTTTAAGGATCAGTTCTTTAGTTCTATTTTCATTGCACGCGATGCTTTTACAGCCACCAATCTGACAAGTAAAATGGAGGATAAAGAAAGTGGTTATCTGAAAAACTATTCGGCTGAAATGGCTGTGGGCTTCGACCCGACAGGAAAAAATCCTACAGGTTTCGATATTTATCTCGGACCTAATCAGTATAAAATTCTGTCGTCGTACGACAAAGGCCTCAAAGGTGACGATCGCTTGTTGCTGCGCGAACTGGTGCCACTCGGTTGGGGAATTTTTGGCTGGGTCAACCGTTTTGCCATTATTCCAATGTTTAACCTGTTCAGCCGTTTTATTTCCAATTTCGGAATTATCATCCTGCTGATGACAGTGGTAATTAAACTTGTACTTTATCCGCTTACTTACAAATCGTACATGTCAAGCGCTAAAATGCGTGTGTTGAAACCTGAAATTGACGAGATTCATGCCCGCATTCCTGCCGAAAAGGCTGCCGAGCGCCAAAAAGCAACCATGGAACTTTACAATAAAGTGGGAGTAAGCCCTATGAGTGGCTGTTTGCCTACATTGCTTCAGATGCCTATTCTGTTTGCTATGTTTAGTTTCTTCCCGGCTTCAATTGAGTTGCGTCAGGAAAGTTTCCTCTGGGCCGACGACCTTTCGGCTTACGATGCTATTGTGAGCTGGAATACCTATATTCCATTGGTATCAACTTATTTTGGAAATCACATAAGCTTGTTCACCCTGTTGATGACCGTGGCTACGCTTATTTCAACCAAACTGAATATGGCCAATACTGCCACACCCGATCAGCCGGGAGCCGGAATGATGAAGTGGATGATGTATTTGATGCCCATCATGTTTATGTTTATGTTCAATGGCTATGCTTCGGGTTTAAGCTACTATTATTTAGTTTCAACTCTGATTACCATTGGTCAGACTTATGCCATTCGTGCAAGTATCGATGAGAAGAAACTTCTGGCTCAATTGCATGCCAAACGTAAAACCAATGAGAAAAGTCCTGCAAAGAAAAAAAGCGGATTTATGGAACGACTTGAGAAAATGCAGCGTGAACAGGAAAAAGCGCTTCGCAACAGAAAATAATATTCAGATATAAACGTTTGTAAAAAGCGCAATATGCAAAGTCTCTTTGTAATTGCGCTTTTTTTTGATACACAGAAATTATTATGATAAATAAAAACTTATTATTTATAGCTGTTGCCGCTTTGGGACTTGCTTTTACGGGTTGCCATAAATCGCAGCGTTTTGCAGTGGATGTACCTGCTACCGATAGTGTGCGCATAGCGCGTGTCGATCTTGATTTGATAGCGTTTGATACACTAAAGGCTGATGCTGAACTCGAAAAGCTTTTTCAGAAATACCCTGATTTTATGCCGCTGTATTTCTCGGAGATGCTGGAGCTGCCCGTTACCGACAAAAAACTTTTAGCAGATCAACTCCGCACGTTTCGTGCTGATACGGTTTTCAGTCAGGTAAATGCTGATGTGCTTGCGCAGTTTGACGATATAAGCGATATTGAAGCCGAGTTGACAGACTCTTATGCTTATATCAGACATTATTTTCCGGAAGTGGCATTGCCCGAACTGTATTTCTTTGTGTCGGGATTTAATCGTTCGGTGGTCATAACGCCTGCATTTATTGGTGTTGGTGTGGATATGTACCTGGGAAGCGATTATCCGCGCTATTCGGATATCAGCTATAAATATATGACATATAATATGCGTCGCGAAAGTATTGCGGTGGACGTTGTTTCTGCAATTCTATTCAGTCACTTTCCTTCGGATGTGAAAAACGATCGTTTGCTCGATAATATGCTTTATCGTGGCAAGTTGCTTTATGTGTTGTCGGCAGTTATGCCCGATCGCAAACCGCACGATATAATGGGATACACAAAGTTTCAGTGGGAGTGGAGCCGTAAGTATGAATCTGAGATATGGAACAGTATTCTCGATCATAACGACCTTTACAGCTCCGATTTAATGCTTATTCGGAAATACCTGAATGATGCTCCGTTTACAGCGCCCGTATCGCAGGAGTCGCCCGGAAGGCTTGGTGCCTGGGTTGGTTGGCAAATAGTGGATGCGTGGATGGAAAAGCATAAAAATGTTTCGCTTTCGGATCTTCTGAAAGAGCATAATTATCAGAAAATACTCGATGAGTCGGGTTATCAGCCCTGATGATTTTTTACACAGGAGTTTATTCCGGTTTATCGGTAGTGAAAAACTTTGAAGTTTCTCCTGTGTTTTAGTGACTTTGTGATCTTTTCTTATCGCAGAACTCGTCTTGCCTTTTTATAATGTCGCTCCTACGGAGCTATTTTACACAAAGGACTAATAATTGCTACCATAATTATGCTCCTAACGGAGCAATTTCTTAGCTTCGGAGAAGCGATATTATGGTAGAGATATTGATTGTATAGTGTTTTCAGAGCTCCGTTAGGAGCGAAATTATATTGTGTACAAAAAGTCAAGACGACTTCCATACAGACTTTATAATAAAAAAACGGTTCGTACTGATTAAAATCTGTACGAACCGTTTAATGTTTTATGCGGAACTTAATTATTTAAGACCGAGTTTCTTTTTTACTAATGCTGTAATGTCGTTTGAGTTTGGAGCTGTGTAAAGAATTACCTGCGAACTCATATCGAAGATATAAGTAAACTTGTTTTCGGTAGCTACATCAGTAATGGCTTTACGAACTTTTTCTATCACAGGGTTTACAAGTTCCTGCTGTTTTTTCTGCAGGTCGGTATAAGCAGTCTGCTGAAAAGTAGCGATACGTTGTTCCATTTCCTGTATTTCGCTCTGACGTACCTGTTTGATACCATCAGCCATGTCTTTTTGTTTTTCCTGATAATCTTTGATTTTTACGTTATATTCTTCGCGCATTTTCAGAAGTTCGCCTTCCCATTGTGCACCAAGTTCGTCGATTGTTTTTTCCACAGAAGCAAGTTCAGGCATCAATTTAATTATCTCCTGAGAGTTTACGTGTCCCAGTTTTTCCTGAGCAAAGAGTCCGAAGGGCAATGCACAAAGCATTATTAAAGCAATTTTTTTCAACATGTTCAATTATTTTTTTAGAGTTTATTTTTTTACTTTGAAATTTAAGAATGCAAATTTATAAAATTATTTGGAATAACCCAATTTCTGTAGTACCAGGTCGCTGATGTCCAGTTTAGGCGATACGTATATCATATTCATTGAGGAACTTTTGTCGAAAACGGCGCTTAAATCCTTCTCGTTGCTTATTTCCTGAATAGCAGCGTAAACTTCATCCTGAATAGGCTTCATCAAACTCTGACGTTTTTTGAAGAGTTCTCCGTCGGTACCAAAATAGGTTCTTTTCAGTTCCTGAGCTGCTTTTTCTTTGGCTACAATTTCTTCTTCACGTTTAACCTTCATTTCGGCCGAAAGAAATACAAGTTCAGTTTGGTAGTTTTTGTACATATTCTGTACTTCCTGCATCTGTGCTTCCACTTCCGATTGCCATTTTTTGGATATCTGTGTCAATTGTTCGTTAGCCGTTTCGAATGCCGGAATATTCTTCATAATATATTCCATATCCACCATGGCAAATTTCTGTGCATTTCCTGCTACGGCAATACCGACCAACATACACAGAGAAATAATTAGTTTTTTCATATTCATTTTATTTAAAATGGTTACTTCAATTTATATTCTGATACCGGCAATACAAATTCTTTGCCAAAGTTTTTTTATTGATAATGATTTGCTGATATCCTTTCGTTATAATGCTGTCATTCAACAACTCCCATCTCTTAACTCCTAACTCTTAACTCATAGCTCCCAACTGTCTCCTGTCAACTCTCAATTGTCAACTTATTACAGCTCCTGTCCCAGTACAAAGTGGAACTGGCTTCCTCCGCGCTGACCATAGTAACCTTTATCAAATCCATATCCCCAGTCGATTCCCATCATACCAACCATAGGCAGGAAGATACGAACACCGATACCGGCCGAACGTTTCAGGTCGAAAGGATTGTATTTTTTGATACTTGCAAAGCTGTTTCCGGCTTCGAGGAAAGCAAGGGCATAAATGGTAGCCGACTGCTCGAGTGAAAGCGGATAACGAAGTTCCATGGTAAATTTGTTGTACAAATAACCCGATGAAGTTCCTGTTGAAGCGTTGTAGGGCGTCAGCGTACCGCTTTCATAACCACGCATGGCAATATAATCGGTTCCGTAGCTTGTGTAGGCCGACATACCGTCGCCACCCATATAGAATGTTTCAAAAGGCGATTTTGCATTTTCATTGTAATGACCAAGATACGAGAACATTGCACGGGTCATAAGTACAAGCGCTTTGTCGTTAGGAGTGAGCGGAGTAAACATTTTACCGTTGAATGTCCATTTGTGATACTCAATCCATTTGTATCTTTCCTGTTCGCTTAGTACTCCGGGGGTGTAATCCTTGTTATTGAATGAAGAATAAGGTGGTGTAATTTTCAATCCAAGTGAGAAAGACGAACCGCGACGGGTGTAAATCGGATTATCGATAGAACTGCGGCTCAGTGTCAGGTTCAGACTCAGGTTGTTAAACATACCTTCTGTGATCGGGAACATGGAACGATACCAGCCTTTCAGCATAAATAACTGATACGAAAGCTCTCCGTAGAATGTAAAGAAGTCATCAGGCCAGTTAAGACGTTTACCATAACCCAGCGAGGCGCCAGCTGTACGCATGTATTTATCAGGGTCCATTTCGCTGTCGTAATACGAACTGTTGTAGGCACTATTTCCATAGCTGTTTCCATACATACTGCCATATCCACCGCCATAACCGTAACCACCATAACCACCATATCCGCCATAACCATAACCCGATTGCATATTGTTCAGATAACGGTCGCTAATGGACGATTGTGAAGAGTAGTAAATGGCTGCCGAAAGTGAATTCGGACGTTTACCGCCTAACCATGGTTCGAGGAACGACATGCTAACCGACGAATACGATTGTCCGTTGGTACGCGCATTCAGCGAGAATGTTTGTCCTTCGCCCTGCGGTACAATGCGGTAAGTCTCGGGACGGAAAAGGTTCTGAATAGCAAAGTTGCTGAATTTTAAACCGATACTTCCCACAATACCTGTCGATCCCCAACCGGCCGAGAATTCCACCTGGTCGCTACCTTTGGTTTCGAGTTCGTAGGTAATGTCCACGGTGCCATCTTCCTGATTAGGCTGAATGTCCGGACGAAGTTTTTCCTGGTCGAAATGACCCATTTGAGCCAACTCGCGTAACGAACGCATAATGTCGGACTGACTGTAAAGCTGACCGGGTTTGGTACGGAGCTCGCGACGAACCACGTGCTCGTAAACGCGGGTATTTCCTTTGATGTTGATTTCGTTGATTGTGGCTGGTTTTCCTTCGTAAATACGCATTTCAAAGTCGATAGAATCATTCTCTACCAATACTTCTACCGGCTCAATTTGCGAGAAAAGGTAACCTCTGTCCTGATAAAGCTTGCTTACAGCATCGGTTTCGTCAGTCTGCAAGCGTTCCATCAGGTGTTTATGGTTATAGATATCGCCTTTTTTGATATTGAGTACTGCGTCCAGAAAATCGTAAGGATAAATGGTGTTTCCTATCCATTTGATATTGCGGAAATAATACTTCTTTCCTTCGTCGACGGTAAGGTAAACAATCACACTTTTTTCGTCGAATTTCACCACACTGTCGCTTACAATGTAAGCATCGCGATGTCCGATTTCATTGTATTTTTCAATCAGTGCAATTTTATCCTTTTCGTATTCCTCTTTTACAAATTTCTTGGTGCGGAAAAAGTTACGCCAGTTGTTGTCGTTGGTCTTTTTCATTGCTTTGTTAATTTGGTTGAAGGTAAGCGCGTTGTTTCCGGTTACAACTATCTGATGTACTTTGTTTTTAAGTTTTTTGTCTACTTCCACATCCACAATCACATGTCCGGCTTTGCTGGGGTCGTTGCGTTGCAATACCTTCACTTCCACATTCATAAAGCCCTTTTCTTCCATGTATTTCGAAATAACCTTTTTGGCACGGTCCGAAATATTTGGGGTAATCTGGTTGCCTTTTACAATGCTGAGTTTCAGCTCCAGATCTTCAATTTCACCTTTTTTGAGCCCGCTGTAATTGATTTCCGATACACGTGGACGCTCGGTAAGCGCAATTTCGAGCCATATTTTGTCCTCTTCAATTTTGGTGGGATAAATTTTCACATCGGAGAAAAGTCCCTGTTTCCAGAATCGTTTTACCGCAGTGGTCACAGCTTCGCCGGGCACGTCAATCATATCGCCTACAGCAAGTCCCGAGAATCCTATCAACACAAAGTCTTCGTAGTTGTCGGCACCTTTTATGGTTATTTCGGCAATTTCGTATCTGTGTGGTGAAGTATAATCGATAGTTGGCGTGTTGATTGTGTCCTGTGCAAAAGCAATTACCAACTTAGGACTGAAGAGCAGCCAGAATAATAAAACGAATAAGGTTTTGTTGCGCATAAAGCTTAAATAAATATCGGAAAGCAATGAGTTTATTATTTTATTTACCAAAACGACGGTCACGCGATTGATAATCGACAATGGCTTCGTAAAAGTTTTCTTTTCTGAAATCGGGCCAATGTGTTTGTGTGAAATATAGTTCGGTGTATGCAATTTGCCAAAGCAGGAAATTACTGATGCGAATTTCGCCACTGGTACGAATCATCAGATCGGGGTCAGGGATTTCGCGCGTGGTCAGATAGTTTGAAATGGTTTCGTCGGAAATTTCGGTTATGGATATTTTATTGCTTTTTACATCGTTGCAAAGCAATTTAATGGCGTTGTTTATTTCCCAGCGCGACGAATAGCTGAGTGCCAGTACCAGTGTAAGTCCATTGTTTGCTGATGTTTCGGCAATGCAGCGCTGAAGTTTTTTGCCGGCTCCTTCGGGCAGACGGGTCAAATCGCCAATGGCTTTAAGACGGACATTGTTTTTATTAAGTGTAGGAGTTTCATTTTCAATGGTGTCGACCAGCAATTCCATCAAAGCATTCACTTCGTGCTCCGGTCGTGCCCAGTTTTCGGTGGAAAAGGCATACAGGGTAAGGTATTGAATGCCTGTTTCGGCAGCAGCTTCAGTTACTTCGCGCACCGAAGTCACACCGTTCTGATGTCCGAAAATGCGATCGTATCCGCGCTCTTTTGCCCAGCGCCCGTTGCCATCCATAATGATGGCTATGTGACGTGGAAGTCGCGTTAAATCTATTTTGTCTTTGAAAGTTGACATATTTTTTTCTGTATTGAAAAAATTTAGCTCTGATTCTACCAGAATGTATTGCAATTGCAGCGTTCTTTGAAAATATTAATCGTTAAACCTACACTCAGAGTCGATAACAGGTCGTTGTTCAATAAATTCGACCCGTTGAGATCGTATGTGTTGTTCAATGGCCTGATTCCTTCTATTTGGTCGCTTAGCAAAAGCCGGTTCGACCATCTGAAGTTCAGATTCATGCGTTCGCCAATCATAAACTTTACGCCAACACCAAAAAGGTAGCTGAACTTAAACTGGCTTTGCATTTCGTAATCGTACAACATACTACCCACGCCTGCAAATACAAAAGTAGAATATTTCTGACTGAAGGGCTTGTATGCTTTATCCTCCAGGTCGAAAAAATTAAACTCACCGCTCAGATCAAAAGCATTTACCGGATTGTTGAAACCGACAACTGTATTGTTGAGCAATGTGGCGTCACCATTTACTTTTGTGCTGTTCCACTCGCCTGCGATGGCAAGCCTGCTATTGAACTTATGGCGATATTGCAGGCCGTAAGTAAAATTCTGGTTCGCAAAAAGTTTGGTGTTTGCATCACCGATATAAAACGAGCTTCCTACACTTGGACCAATTTCGGCACGATACCTTTCCTGTGCATTTCCATTGAGCGTTGCTACAACGAAAATTGCGAATAGCAAATATCTAATTACTTTAAAATTCATTTTTTCGGTTGATGAGTTTTATTCATTAGATGTTGAACGTAAATTATGCATTAAAATTTTACGGTTTAGTGCAAAAAGCAGGAACAAAAGTAATGATTATCTTTTAATTTGTGACGAATGCTTTGGTTGATAATGCCTTATTTAACATAAAATTGCAAAAATAGTCGAATACTTGCAATACAAGTGCTGTTGCTGAAAAATCGTGAAATTCAGACATTGCCCAAAAGCATTGTAAGTGCGTCGTTTTCTTTGGTGGTCATTTCGGCGCGGAGTTCCGGAGTTTTGTCATCCTGACCGCATAAATGCAGAATACCATGTATGATGACACGCTTCAGTTCGGTGTCGTAAGCGGTGCCAAATTGCTCTGAATTGGACTTCACAGTATCAAGACTGATAAAGACATCGCCCGAAATGGTTTTGCCCTCGCAGTAATCGAAAGTGATAATGTCGGTATAATAATCATGATCGAGATACTGACGGTTTACTTCGAGTATTTTTTCGTCATTGCAAAAAATGTAGGCAATATCGCCGGCTCTTTTGCTGTATTTCAAAGCCACCGCTTTTATCCAGGCACTGATTTGCTTTTTGTCGATAGCAGGCATTTCCACGACTTCGGTTATGTATTGTATCATTCGTGTTTTGTGTTTCAAATTTTAAATTTGAAGATTTGAAAATTTGAGATTTGAAAATTGCGGATTACGGAAATGATTCTCAATTCATCACGCGTTCAAAACTCTTTTGTCCTTGTCTTTGTTCTTGTTTCAAAGTTTCTTGTTTTAGGTTGAATGGTTAATCATTTGACTGGTTATCGTAGTCGGTACATTCAAATTGTAAATTGTAAATGACTAAATTGTCAATTATCAATTATCAACTATCAATTGAAAGTCTTTCTAATAAAAGAAAAGATATCCAATCAATATAGCTGCTACAATGCCCACAAAGTCGGCAATCAATCCGCAGGTGAGCGCGTAGCGCGTTTTTTTGATGCCTACCGAGCCAAAATAAACGGCGAGCACATAAAAGGTTGTGTCAGTAGAGCCCTGAATAACGCTTGAGAGTCTTCCCACAAACGAATCGGCACCGTGCAGGGTCATGGCATCTACCATCATGCCACGCGCACCGCTACCGCTGAGCGGTTTCATAAGTGCCGTAGGAAGTGCACCCACAAAGTCGGTGTTTACACCTGTAAGGCCTATAATCCAGGCAATGCCATCAATCAGCAGAGTCATTGCGCCCGAAGCCCTGAACATACCAATAGCCACTAAAATAGCAATCAGATAAGGAATAATGCCAATGGCTACCTGAAAACCATCTTTGGCTCCTTCGATAAAGGTTTCGTACACATTTATTTTTCGTACAGCAGCCATGGTAACGAAAGCTACAATAATGGAGAGCAATATGAAGGCAGCTGAAAAGTTTGAATAAAGTTCAATATCTTCTTTGGGTAGCCGACTCATGAAAAATATCAGTCCGGCAATAAAGGTGGTCATGCCAAGCAATGTGCCCATCACCACTTTGTTGAACAGATTTATTTTCTGGTAAATGGCCACGCTGATAAGTCCGGCAACGGTCGAAAAAAAAGTGGCCAGCAAAATAGGTAAAAATACATCCGAAGGATTTGCTGCACCCAGTTGCGCGCGATACACCATTACACTGATGGGAATAAGCGTCAGTCCCGATGTGTTGAGCACCAGAAACATAATCATGGGATTTGAGGCTGTTTCTTTATCGGTATTCAGTTCCTGCATTTCCTTCATGGCTTTCAGTCCCATGGGCGTGGCGGCATTGTCGAGTCCGAGCATATTGGCGGCTACATTCATAAACATGGTGCCCATGGCCGGATGATTCTTGGGAATGTCAGGAAAAATGCGCACAAAAAATGGTGCTACCAATCGCGAAAACGCATTGATTACGCCACCCCGTTCGCCAATTTTCATAATCCCCATCCAAAGGGCAAGCACACCTGTAAGCCCGAGTGAAATCTCGAAACCGTTTTTGGCCGAATCGAAAGTGGAGTTTACGATATCGGAAAAAACCTGTGCATTGCCAAAAAACAGCAATTGTACACAGGCTACCACAAATGCAATCAGCAAAAACCCTATCCAGATATAGTTCAGAATCATATCAGCAATGTATTTATTGGAAAGCCGTATTTTTTTGTTTGCAAAAATACATTTATTTTCCGTTACTGCGAAAAGCATTTTTTTGAAAACTCAGTCTTTACTCGCTATACTATGCCTTTAGCTTATAAAACTCGGTCTTTAGCTACCTGATAGTCGGGGCGCGACTTTAAGTCGCACTCCGACTGCGCATATTCAAAAACAAAAATACAGGATGAAAAATGCCGCTTGTGAAAATATGATTCACAAGCGGCAAAATAATTAATTTCTACTCAAACAGAAAGGGTTTGCTACCCATATCTTTGGGTGGTTTTTGTTCGAAGAAAAACTTCTCCTCGTCGAAAGCAGGTTTCAGCTGATTGAACCAGGTGGCCTTCGGGTCGTACTTTGCAAAAAACGGAATATGCACCCAGGCAGGGTTTCGTCCCTGAATAAACCGAAGTACAAACACCTTTTCGCCCTTCACTTCCTGCACACCGAGAATCTGAATTTTGCCCGGATGATCGCTCATGCTTGGTCCACGCACGGTGCGGCATAAACCACTTACCTGACGATATGCTCTGCGGAATATCTGCCAGCATTTTTCCAGTGGAAGTTCAAAATAAGCTTTCGAACCGGTGTCGCGCGCCACAAACATATAATAGGGAATGCAGCCCAAATCCACCTGTTTGCGCCACATGGCCGCCCAAAGTTCGGGTTTATCGTTGATATGTTTCAGCAGGGGCGACTGTGTGCGTATTTGTGCTCCTGTAGCTCTGATGGCTTTTATGGCTTGCTGCACTGCGTCGGTCGAAAGTTCTACCGGATGATTGAAGTGTGCTTGTATGGAGAGGTTTTTGCCCGCTGCCACAATTTTATTGAAAAGTTCAATAATTTGTTCGCTATCAGCATCGGTTGTATATCGGTAAGGCCAGTAAGCCAGCGATTTTGTGCCAATACGGATAGTGCGGATATGTTCGAAACCTGGCGCGAGAAGTGGCTCAATGTAAGCGCTTAGCACCGAAGCCGACATAGTCATTGGGTCGCCGCCTGTAAAAAGCACATCGCTTACCTGTCGGTGTAGTTTCAGATATTTTAGCAAAAGATCCGATTCTTTCATGGCAAACTTTAGTCCGCTCATGCCCGAAAACTGTGGCCAACGAAAACAGAAGGTACAATAAGCGTGACATGTTTGTCCCTGACTTGGGAAAAACAAAACTGTTTCGGGATATTTGTGCTGTATGCCTTTAAGTTTCACCGCATCGAGGGTGGGTACATTGTGCTCCTGTCCGGCAGGATTGGGATTTAATTCGAGCCGGATTTCATGTATCTTCCGGTCGAGGGTAGCTTTGTCGACGCCTTCGTCGAGCATTCTTTTTACCGCTTGGTAGTGCTTTTTTTCCAGCATCTCACGGCGTGGGAAATTGAGCGTAAAAATCGGATCATCATCGGTCCTGGTCCAGTCAATTAACTCGTTCACCACATAATTATTGGTTTTGAAAGGGAGTACGCGCCCTACTACTTCTATCGCCTCTATGTCCGACTCCTTTAAAGTGGCTATCTGAGGTATTGTACGATAGTTTTGCAGGGTGTAGGTTTTTAGTTTCTTGTCCATAATTTGTGTGTTTTTGTTTTATTATTTGATCGCTATCGGTTCAAATCTACAAAAAAACGAACAAAAAACGGGCTTTTATGACAAGTTTTAATGTTTTTTCTGTGCTTGTTTACATGGTTTTCGGGTTAAAATATATCACAAAAGACATGGGTGTTCGCAAGAATTTCTGGCATAAAGTGCTTTCCCCAAATCCGGATTTATTCATTTCTTCATTGCCTCAGCCTTCATGTCAGAGGGCATTTTTTCGATGGCATAGCGTAATGCTGTGCGCGGCATTACTGCTTTGCGGGCTATCACGAAGTTCAAAACAGCTTCGGTATGTGCTTGGCTTGCAGCTTTGAGCATCCAGCCGTAGCCTTTCTGTACCAGGTCGTCGGTATCGGTAAGCAAAATATCCGCAATTTCAAATATATCGTTCAGGAAAAGTCCACGCCTTGCAGGGATAATCAGCGACACGGCTGCAGCCCGTTTAACCCAACGATTTGGCGATTTTGCCCACTTTTTCAACTCCTCGATATACTCAGGATACTTTTCGACAATCGTACCTACAGTGTGATTACACAAAGTGTCGCATGTAGCCCAGTTGGTCACATATTCATTTACCCAGCGTTCAAAAACCCGGAAATCAGCAGGCTCGTATTTGCGTGAAATATAATACGAAAAGTGACAGGCCATGTAAGCCTCTTCGCTGTAACCCGATTTCCACAATTCATCGCAAAGCGCGAAAATATCCTCTTTGGGCGAGTCCTTTAACGTTTGATAAAAGTGCTTACTTATTTTGGTTACTTCGGCCACACTTAGTCCAAGCAATTTGACCTCTTCTTTGAAAAACCTCTTTTTTGAGTTGAGAGTATCTTCTTGTATGTTATCTCTCAGGGCTTTCTTTATTTCAATAAGGGTAGGGTGTAAGTTCATAGGAAATAGTTTCGTATTCATTCTATATGCTAAAAGATTAAAATTGATAACAGGTTCCTATTCTGGTTCTAAAACCAGTCCAGTCAATTAATTTACCCGACATTGCACTTGTGTCAATATTAAACCCAATTGTAGCCCTGGCTAATAATTTTTTTGTAATATTAAATGATAGACCGGTATTGGGTTCCATGAAAAAATTACTCTGAGTCAATGTCCGGTTATAGTGCTGACTGTTGATGCTATATAGTATTAGCGATTCATCAATGTTTAATGTTGAGCTGATTATACCTAACTTGAAATTGAAAAACAAGTTAATATTGTTGTTCGGAAAAAAAATGTATTCGCTTTCTATTCCATACTGATATGCATTTAAAATCATATCCAGTTTATATTCACCTGAGTAATCTCCTGAAAAATTCCTGCCACCGGTAGTCAGATATGATGCATTTATGCCAAAAAGAATATTGCTATCTAAAAAATAATCTACACTCACTGAATGATTAAAATAGCCCGGAAATTCTTCAACTGACATAATGGGTATTGGATAATTTTTAATCATTATCTGTTGCTGTGACTTTAGATCAGACATGCTGTATAAACCATAGCCCGGTTCGTAACTTATTCTGAATGATTGACTAAAACCTGTTGCAGGTAGAAGACAAATCAATACAAGCAGTTTCGTAATTCTATTCATATAATTTTTTTGAGATATCAATATACATACCATTTCCCGAAAACAGTTTTCCTCCATATAATCTTGGTTTTGAACTGGTGCATCGTAGACTGTATATCGTTTTTCCGGTTCTTAAACTAATAATATAAGCATTGTTTAAATCGGCTGTTAGTAAAAAACCTGTCAGAGGATCAACATTACACAAAAAAGCATTACTACTGTTCATTTTAATCGTGCTGGTTAACGAAAAATCAGTTGCGTTTCTTATTTCCAGAATGTCTGAATTCTCCTTTGTAAGATATAATCTGTATATATTTGTTTTGTCGAAAAGGCACGAACGGTAAACAGCAGTTGCTGAATAAGACCTGGAAATAGCCTGATTGTTAAATTCGTAGATATTTATAGCATTTGTGCTTAACACACAAGTGTATTTTGCGTCGTTCGAACTGGAAGCCACCGGCCACTTATTGGCTGAACTGGAGTACGTCAACGGTTGACTGGCTATAATCTTTTTCTCTGAAACATTAATGTATTCAAGTCCATAGTTTTGTGAAGTTATCACTACGAGTTCATTGTCACTCATACTCATATAGTCCGGGTCGCGTTGAAGTGGCATCGAAATGCCGGTATCCAGATTTTTATTGTTGTATATATATAAGTCTGTAGGCGAAAGAACCGCAACTTTTGTTGAATTTGTAGGACATGCATTATTTCCGGTAGTTTTAGGGCTCCACCATACCGATTTGAACCTTTCCAAAGTAGATATATCGCAACTGTACACATAACCATAAACAGTATAGTACAATATGTTTTCTTTTATATTATACGAAAGATTAAGACCACCTAAACTCACGAAATACGATCCCCAATGATAATAAGCCGAATTCATTGTCGCTTTCAAAGGATTTCTTCCGGCTGTACTTGTATAAGATTCTATTTGCAATTCGAATCCTAAATGATCTTCGAAACCTGCCTGAGAAATGATAACAGAAGTATCCAGACTGTTTTTTAGCAAATCTGTAGTTGAATTGTATAAATAATGATTATAATATTTATTTATAAATAAATGATATCTGGTTTTGTATGTCGACTGATTCCAGTATATACGTAAACTGTCATCGCCTATTTCTTCGAATTGGATGGTTGGAAACTTGTAATTTACACTGGCAAATGCATTGTTGGAGGTTCTGTTATATTTACCTTTAATCTTAACGTACATCATTGTTGAATAGCCGTAGCCAATATACATACTGTCAACCACTGAGGTTACATTGATGTCATTAATTACGACTTTTCCGTTTGATGGAAGGTCTACATTATAGGATACAAACAAATCCGGCTTGTCAAATTTTTCCCAGCTTATTTTCAGAAACCCTTCTTCTGTTTTCGAAACTACCGGATTACTTATCACAGGAGAGTAATAGCGATTTATTTCCAAAATCCACTCTTTTTCAACTTTATAGCCTTCTGCTCCCAAATCATCTGCTATACTGGTTGTGCCGCTATGTGTATAAATAGTAGCTTTTAGCTTGTAAATTCCTGCATTATATTCATCAGGATCAATGGATAAAATCCCTGATGTATTCTTAGTGGTTAGAATCACTTTTTCGCCAATGCTGAATTGTATTTCCCACACTTTTAGCTTATTTAAATCGAATTCATATGCCAGATTAACTACGTCATAAATAAAAATCGTATCCTGTGTCGATTTCAAATTTAATTCAAATGAGTGTGAGTTGGCTGGCTTTGTAAGGTCTCTGAAATATTCTTCAGTAAGTTTATATTCACAACTATTCAGGCCGAATACAATTGATATTATTATCAATAATTTAGATATTCTTTTTTGTTTCATTTTACTTTGAAAAATGCTTTTTAGAACTTAAATGTAAAGCCTATTCCATTCTGAGTAATCCCCATTTGTAAATCGTAATCATTGTCAATTAAACCTGTAGCATTTTTATGATCGTTATAAACACTGATTGATTTAAACAAATTCTTCTTCACAGCAATGCTTACAGGAATATCAATTATGAGAAACCCTATTCCTACCGTAAGCATTGATGTATTAACTTTCTTTCCGGCAATTAATCCTCCTATCGGATATCCAATGAGAAAACCACCGGCCCATCTTAGCGCAGTCGAAATATCATTCGATAATTTTGCTGACTTTAAATACCTTGTTGCTTCTTTATCTGCTTTTAGTATTTCTTTTATTTCCTGATAATTAAGTACATGACTGTTTTGTTCGTAACTGTAATTTCTATTCAATTTAATTATTTGAATACTATCGTTACTGTTCTGACTGAAAATAGAAATGCTGATTATCAGATTGAATAATAAAATAATAGGTTTCTTATACATAAATAGCTAATTCGATACTAATGATATATTTCAATTTCTTTTTTTTCGCCCGACAAATATAGATAAAATATCCAATCTGTTAACGCAAAAATGTTTATTTTTATCATTCTGTTCCAGTAGTAAAAAAGTGAACAATAAAAAATCCGTCAGGAGTAGCTTTAGTGCTGTGTGTCGCGGAGCTATTGAACCACATAGGCACATAGTTCACATAGAAAAATGAAATTGTTTTAAACTATGTGTTCTATGTGCCTATGTGCCTATGTGGTTCTGGCTTCTTATAATTATGCGAATACAAAACACATAAATATACGATTTTGGCTGTTTTCTCAAATTTCTTAGGTTCGTTGTAGATTCGGACCATTACCTCTAAGAATATGCAAATTTATTTATTAAGCGCATCGAACTTTGCTTTCATTGTTGGATTATTGTAAGTTAGTTTTTTAATGGTCAGGTCTTCGGTTTTTTCGTTTGCAAGTCTGAGGTTGTTTTCCGAAGACAATAATGCGTCTTTGGTTTTCTGCAGTTCCCTGATTGTCTTGTCAATGCCATCGATTGCATCTTTAAATTTACGACTTGCCAAATCGTAATTCCGTGCAAAACCGTCTTTGAACTTATTCATCTTTTCTTCAAAATTGGTGATATCGATATTCTGACTCCTCACCAAAGCAAGTTCAGCTTTGTATTGAATAGAATTCAGGGCAGCATTGCGAAGCAAAGTAATGATTGGGATAAAAAACTGAGGTCTTACCACATACATTTTGTTGTATCTGTGCGACACATCCACAATTCCTGTGTTGTAGTATTCGCTTTCGGACTCTAATAATGAAACAAGTACTGCATACTCACATTTTTTTTCGTTTCTGTCCTTGTCGAGTTCCCTGAAAAAATCTTCATTTCTCTTTTTGGTGGCAGTTTCATCACCTTCGTTCTTCATCTCAAACATTATGGAAATAATCTCATTCCCTGCTTCATCGGTTTCTTTATAAATATAATCGCCTTTGCTACCCGATTTTGCATCGTTGTCTTTTTCGAAATAAGCCCGTTGAAAAGCTGTGGCACGAAGCTTATTAAATTCAGTTTCGCAATGCTGCTCAAGGGTTTCACCCAGCATTTTGGTCGAAAGTTTCAGCTTCATCTCTTTACGAAGGAGAATTTCCTCATCTTTCATTTTAATAATATCGTCCTTGGTTTTAAGCTCGGCATTGAATTTCTCTTGAAGCGATTTTTCGAGCAATTGTGTTTCTGTTTCTTTGTTTTTAAGGCTGTTGGCCAGTTCGTCGCGTTCTTTCTCAATTTTTTGAATGGCCTCGGTCACCAAAAGCTTTTTTTCAATTTCCGCATTTTCAATTTTCGATTTCATTTCGGCAATTTCCGATTCCTTTTTCGACAAACGCTCAGCAAGCTCAAGCTCGTTTTTAGCTTTCAGTTCCATTATTTCATGGTCCTTTTTGGTCAGTTCTGTCTGCAAAAGCTGATTGAGCTGAGCTTCCAGTAGTTTTACTGCATTTTCTTTTTCAGCCTCTTTGCTCTTTAAGTCATTGACTAACTCATCGCGTTCCTTTTCAATTTTTTTGATGGCTTCGGTCACAGTAATTTTTTTCTCGTTTTCGGCATTTTCAATTTTCGCCTTCATTTCGGCAATCTCCGATTGCTTTTTCGACAATTGTTCAGCCAGTTCAAGCTCACTCCTGACTTTAAGCTCCGCAATGAGCCGGTCCTTTTCGGCTATATCTTTGGTGAGCGAATGCTTCAGATTGGCTTCGGCCAACTTCACCGCCGATTCCTTTTCTGTTTCGGCAATTGTCAGTCGCTTTTTCAACTCATCCTCAAACTGACGGTCACGAACCTGTTTCAGAATATCGGCAAACCCGGCCTCATCTACTTTAAAAGCTTTTTTACAGTTTGGGCAAATAATTTCGTTCATATCTATTCAGTTTATTTAGTTTGAGATGTGCTCATTCAAATTCGGGGCTGAATTAGCCACATTAATCCTATCAAGTTCTTCCGAAATTTCGATGGCTTCGTTGATAATGCTTTCGGGATAATCGTTGATCTGAAGTATCCTGATCGCATTTCTGTTTTTTAATTTTCCTTCTTTTAGCTTATAATCAAAAGCTACTGTTTTATGATCCACCATTTCGCTGAAATGATATAAATCATATTCGTTTTTCAATAAATCGGCCAGTTCAATGTCATGCGTCGAAACAAAAACAATATTATTTTGCCCGTTCAGCGACGACAAAACAGCTTTGCCAGCCGAAATTCGTTCAACAGTATTAGTGCCTTTGAAAATTTCGTCGAGTAAAAACAGGTTTATATTTTCAGCAACGCTCTTGTCAATCATATCTTTTATCGTCATTACTTCTTCAAAATAGTAGCTTCTGTCGTTCATCAAATCATCGCTGATGCGTATGGCCGAAAAAACCCGCATCTGTGGCATCGAAAAATGTGTCGCAAAACAGGTGTTTATAGTCAGTCCCGTTATTACATTTATGGCTATTGTACGAATAAACGATGTTTTCCCCGACATATTCGATCCTGTCAGCAAAACAGACCTTCCGTTTACATGCAGGCTGTTTGTTACACAATTTTCAATCAAAGGGTGATATACTTCCTGAGCAGAAAGTTCTTTTCGCTCGTCAATAATTTTCGGCGTACAGTAGTTCTCAAGTCCCTTTCTGAGTGAAGCAATTGATATAATAGCATCTATCTCTCCAACAAACAGAAATACGTTTTCAATCTCTTTTCTTTTAGTATCAATACGTTTTAAAGTCCCGAACAGAAACAATGGTTCAATCAGAAATACAATTTTTACAAGTTCCAGAATTGCCCAAAACAATATGCGTTGATCGCTTTGCATTTCTGTTTCCAGATTGAAAAATGACATTCGGTTGCTCACCTTGTTAATGACACTTGCCGATTTCGTTAAGTCCGGTTGTATCTCCTTCAAAATGGGATGTTTAAACAATTCCTGAGCAACGCCATTCAGTTTTGAGAGTTGTGGAATAGAACTGAAATAATTGAACAGGTTTTTCTTATTCCAAAAATGAATCACAATATTAATCACCGACAGGCTCAAAATTACAAGAAAGAATACGGGATTAAAAAATGCCAGTACAAACGACAAGGCGCTTGCAAACGACAACAGCGGCACAATAAAATACCATTTGGGCGGCTTCAGAATTTCATCCTGAAACAGCGTAGCCACATAATATACTTCCCTGTGGTTCAGCTTGCTCAACTGCCTTTGCACTGACACTCTAAAGTCCGAATTGTTTGTAAACTCTTCCATGAGGTTTTCATTGCTGATATTCTTTATCGGGTCTGCCGGAATATTTCTTAACTTGTTATACAGATACTGCTGTCCAATTCTTGAATTGGTACGGTCGATAAACATAAACAGTTCTGCGAAATCCAGATCATTGCAGGTTTTGTCGGACAGCGTATGAAATGTAGCGGAATTATCCTTTTTACGGAAATAACTTTCGATATTTTCAAAGTCAAACGAGTCTGATTTCAGGTTTCCAAACTCACTAAGCAACTTCTCCTTATTTCTCGACTTTCGGTTTTTAAACATCAGTTTTATTTTCTATTATTTAGGCTGACATGGGTGTATGCGCAATTAGTTCTTCCTGTGTTTTTCCTTAATTCTCTTCTTTCGCACAATTCTTAATTTAATACCCAACAAATATAAATAAAATTTCCAGCTTATTAACCTGAAAAGTGTTTATTTTTATTGTTTTACTCCAATACTAAAATGTAGGTATGGATAAGCCCTGCAGAAGTATCTTCTGGACTGTGTACTAAAAACTTTGAATCATCATTTTTCTATGTGAACTGTATGTTGGTCCAAAAGAAAGATTACAAACCACATAGACACATAGGACACATAGTATAAAACAATTATATTTTCTATGTGAACTCTATTTTGATTCAAAAGAAAGATTACAAACCACATTAGGCACATAGTTCACATAGTATAAAAACAATTACATTTTCTATGTGTCGAGACTGTTCATGAAACTGTGTCTGCAAATAGAAATCACTAATTTTGCAGTCCAATGGAAAAAGAAGAAACGAAACAAGAATTTAGCTATGAAGACTTCGAGCGAGAAGCGATAGCAGGACTTTATGAGAAGAAGTCCTTTATGGGTGAGAATGGTATTTTCACGCCCTTATTGAAGCATTTTTTAGAGAAAGCACTTCAAGTAGAGCTGGAAGCCCATTTACATCAAGAGAATAGTAATAAGCGTAATGGTCTAAGTAAAAAGACAGTAAAAAGTGGCTCAGGTGAATTTGATTTAGTCACTCCCCGTGATCGGAACAGCACTTTTGTGCCTGAAATAGTTGCCAAGCGGCAAGTAGTTTTAGGGGATGATCTTTGTGAGAAGATTTTGTCAATGTATGGCAAAGGCATGAGTTATAATGATATTAAGAAATTTTTATCAGAGATTTATGGTTTGTCATTTTCTCCGGCTCAGATGAGTGAGATAACCGATCTTATAATCCCGGAATTGGAACAATGGCAATCCAGACCATTAGAGGAAATGTATTCCATTGTTTGGTTTGATGCCATACATTATAAATTACGAGAGAGTGGTTCTGTAACCACCAAGGCTCTGTATAATGTATTCTCTGTAAATATGAAAGGGCAACGAGAGCTTTTAGGCATCTATGTTTCGCAGAGTGAATCGGCTAAGTTTTGGCTAAGCGTAATGGAGGATTTACAATTACGTGGTGTGAAGGATATTTTGATTGCTTGCACCGACAACTTAAAGGGATTTTCAGATGCGATAAGCAGCCTTTATCCTCAAACGATTATTCAAAGTTGCATTGTTCATCAGGTTCGTAACACTTTGAAGTACGCAGCAAGCAAGGATTATCAATCGCTTGTAAACGACATGAGAGCTATTTATACTTGTTCGAAAATAGATCAGGCTGAGGCTAAACTGGATGAATTTGCAATGAAATGGGTATCTAAATATCCTGTTGCGATCAAGAGTTGGCAGGATAACTGGTATAAACTCAGCTCATTTTTTGACTTTGGCAAAGACATTCGTCGTTTGATGTACACAACAAATCCGATAGAAAATGTCCATCGCCAAATGAGGAAAGTAACTAAAACCAAAGGAAGTTTCAGTTCGGACATGGCACTTAAGAAGCTCATTTATTTAGTCATACGGGAAATCAATCGATCTCCGAAAGGGAAAGTGCCTAATTGGGGTTTGATTTATGGACAATTATTTATTAAGTTTGAAGAACGAATGAGCAAACTAACCGATAAATAAAACTTACAAAGGAAGGTTATTTCCGTTTTGTTCTGCAAGGGTAAACAAGTGGCGTCGTTCCTAGCCACCCTTGCCAAACAACTGGAAATAACCTGTCGGGTAAGTGTAATTTATCTCTTCCGAAAAAATGTTAGACACAGTTCCGTGAATACTCCCTATGTGTCCTATGTGTCTATGTGGTTAAAAAAGTTTTTAGAGAATTCTTTTGTATAATTATGCGGTAAAGTATGCATTTGTATGCTTTTTCGGCAGTGTTTGTCTTCTTCTTAGATTCGACTAGTGTTCGACTAGTGTTCGACCAAAAAGCCGGTACCGATTTTTTTTGAGTATTTATACAAAAACGCATTGTTTTGTCACACAAAAAAAAAGGACTGTCCCAAAAATCTCTTTTTGAAACAATCCCTTTTTATTCGGTTTTGCTTATCAGCCTAACCCAAGCCTGAAACCTGAAACTTTGAAACTTTGAAACTCAGAAACTCTGAAACTCAGAAACCTGAAACTTCATAATTTTCAAATTCAATTTTTTAGTTTCGCAAAATACATAGCAAATGAGCGATACAAAAAGTGAGTCCATTTACCGAAAGGCACTATAATCAGCGCCCACTGCACCAGTACTGTCAGGTGGAAAATATACATCCATTTGTTGCTGTCGAGAATATCGAGGTCGATAAACAGACGAACCATAAAAGCGCTCAGTCCCATAAAGAACAGCCACACCACAAAGAAAATATCCGAAGGTTGCGAGTGTTTGCTTACTTCTTTTTTCTTTTTCATACGGCTGCCTACAAAATCGACGGTCACCACAAATACAATGGCGCTCATTACATAGCCCAGGATAATCACAAAGAGGCTCGAAGTGCCAAACCAGTTAAGCGCCACAGTGGTAATAAGCAGCGACAGATAGCCAATCACGAGTATAAAGTGCTCGAACCAGCGGAACTGATTGTCGTCGCAACCGAGCGCACGTTTCTGTGTAAACATGTGCACAAACAGCTCGCCCATGCTTTTGGCATATTTGGCCACAGGCACTTTTATACCGGGTTTCAGAATGGTGAGGTACCACATGCGCGCCACATTGGGCATAAGTATCAGCAGGCCAATGGTGCCAATGGCTATGCCTTCGAAAAGGTGACCAAAGTGCAGTAGCTTTTCCAGATCGTAGCTTACCGAGTTGGCAAAAAACAACACGGCCACAAATGTAAGCACAAAGGCGGCGAGGCTCACAGGCAACGATTTGTAAAGCAAGCCCGAAAGACCTGTCCAGTCGTATTTGGCTGTCAGGTAGCGACGCAGCGACATCATTAGTTCGCCGGGATTGGCTTCCTGCGGGCAGTGTGTGGAACATTCGCCGCAGTAGTAACATTCCCAGGGTTTAAGCGACGCCTGAATGTCGTCCTCGAGACCGAGTGCGCTCAGACGCACCATTTCGCGCGGAAAGGAATTGTCTTCGGTCGACAGTGAACATACGGCCGTACAGTTTCCGCAGTTGTAACAGGCGTTGAAGTTTACCGAGCCAAACTTCTCTAGTTCTTTATTGAATGCAGGATTTATTTTTGACATTTTGTTATCTTTTGAACCACATAGGCACATAGGTCACATAAACAATTTTCTTTATGAATTCTATATGTCTGTTAGGCTGATATTTGACTGTTTTTTTAATTGAACCACATAGGCACATAGGTCACATAAACAATTTTCTTTATGAATTCTATATGTCTGTTAGGTTGATATTTGACTGTTTTTTTAATTGAACCACATAGGCACATAGGTCACATAAACAATTTTCTTTATGAATTCTATATGTCTGTTAGGTTGATATTTGACTGTTTTTTTAATTGAACCACATAGGCAC
>JAVEXN010000001.1:0-149 GCA_034004015.1 Paludibacter sp. | reverse complement strand
TGATATTTGACTGTTTTTTTAATTGAACCACATAGGCACATAGGTCACATAAACAATTTTCTTTATGAATTCTATATGTCTGTTAGGTTGATATTTGACTGTTTTTTTAATTGAACCACATAGGCACATAGGTCATATAGAAACTATCA
>JAVEXN010000060.1:0-5837 GCA_034004015.1 Paludibacter sp. | reverse complement strand
ACCAGTTTGGAGTCCATTTAAGCTTGATCTTAGGATTTTCAGCACTCGTTTTAGTAAAAGTTTCGAAGCTTAAGGTATTTAAAACCGTACGCTTTGTGCTTACTGAAACTACATTTTCAAATTCAGGTATTATACGTGATTTATCCAACCCTGCCGGAACAAATCTTAAGCGATAGTTATACTCTTTATCATAGTCAATCAGTTCATCTACAAAAATATTTTGCGAGGCCGGAATCGCACCCGCAAGTTCAACATACTGAGCGTTTGTTTGTGAGGTAAGTTTCCTTTCAACAACCCATTTTCCATTGTCAGAATACTCTCCTGAGTTATTATTCGCATTCCATGATAATGTGATACCTTTCAGGCAATTATCATAGTTAGTTTTTAAATTATTTGGGCGTACATATGCCTTGTTAACAGTAGTTGAATTAAAATAATATTGCTTGTACGGCAAGCCGGGATCGGTTGCAAGCATAGCATATTTTACATATAGCGTGGTTGCACTGGTAAATGGATTATCCCATAAAAATGTGGAAGTACCCGAAGTGGCACCCATAGTTACATCAAACTCTTTTAAAAGGTTGGTTCTGGCTGCATCTGAATAAAGATATACTTTATTTAACGGATAATCAGCAGTTTTGCTAAAATTAAATTGCACATTATTACCACTCACCGGTTCAAATGTGGAGTTGGTTATTACCGGAGCAAAGGGATACACCGGGAAATTGATTGTAAATCCATAATAATCACCGACTCTGTCTTTTGAATCCCAGCCATTATTGTGGTCCACATCCCAACGATATGACACTTTAAAATTAACTGATCGTCCACTTAGTCGCTGTGGATAAGCCCATCGATAAGTATTGTAACGACGATCGCCACCCGAAACCACAGTAGAACCATATATAAAACCGGTATTCTGATTATTTACAGGATAAAAATAACCATTAGGCTTTTCGTGGCTACCACCATGGTTTATAATCTTTGTATAGGTCCCATTTTCTTCCTGAAAGTAAATGTTCACGTCATCCATATTATCATCAATTCCATCGTAATCGTAAGCTAATATTCTGAAATCGACATAACTATAATTTTGAGCACCTCCGGGGAGATAAATATTCAAATGATCTCTGTTGTCAGGATTAAAAAATGTATTGGCATTGCTATGCTGAGGAAATACAAAAAGCATAAGAAGCAATGCCAGTTTCGAAAACAGAGCTAAATATTGCCGACTCTTACTTTCAGAAAAACTCATATGCTTACATAGCGATTGTAAGAAACATTGAATTGAGTAATCTTTATTCATTGGTTTTTTTATTTGCGTAAGTTTGTTTAAATACAAATCATGAAATTAAACAAACACAATAAGCTGAATTTATAAGAAATCAGCTTATTGTGTTTGACATACAGTTTTCCTTATTAGAAATTACGTACCGAACGAATAGCATTTTTTTCTGTCTTGGCAACCACAGTCACTTTCCCGGTAGCAAAATTCTGTGTAGAAACTCTTCCTTTTCCGGTAGTCGACGACCAATAGTTACCACCCGAAATACCAATAGCCTTTTTTTGAGCATACATCAATGCCAACTCTTCTCTTGTGGGTAGTCTCCAGTTGTTGAATGCCTTACCCTTTTCGCTGTGGCTTGCAGGATTGGCAATAAGTGCATTTATTGCATCCCAATCACATACACCCTGGTCCTGTGTTTCGGCAATAACTCCGGTTAAACCATCGGCAGCAACACTAATTACCACACCACCACCAAATTTCTCGCCTACGGTGCGTTTTGTTTGTGCGTTAATTACAAAACTAAAAAGCATCAAAGTCATAAAGATCAAACTAATTTTTTTCATTTCTTTTTGAATTAAATTGTAAATATATTTGTGAATTGTTTATTATAAAATACGATCATATGCGAATTAAGGGTTGAAATCATTTAATTTAAATCTATGATATCAGGGCTACGCCCCAAAAAATCATTCTTTTTACATTCTTTCTACTAAGCTATCAGGGCTACGCCCCTATATATAAACTTGTAGCAGCGTAGCTGTGAAATCTTAATAGCCGGATAATTCATGTTATATCAGAGGGGCGTAGCCCTGATGTCTGAATAATAGTTTTCAGAAAAGTCCCGCCTGCCACATTTTGATTCTCGGTGACTAATTCGCAAGTTTTAAAACTCTAAAAAATTGTAAGCAAAGATAATTAGCAATTTAGATTTTTTATATAGTGTAAATCCTGTTTCTTATAGGTGTAAATCCTATTTTTTCGTTCGTATTTCGTTTTAAATAATTAGTTTAATCGTATTGGCATCGAATATTGGTTTAGAAGTATTCTCATTATTTCCCCTACCCGGAGCATGCAAAAAAAAAATCAGCCCCGAAGTACAAAATGTATTTCGGGGCTGGTTATTTAGGCTTCAATTAAAACTCTTTTGCCAACTACTTCTTAGTGATTACAACTGTGTGTATGGGCATGGTCGGCATGTGCAGCGCAATTTTTTCCACCATCTTTCAATTCACCGGCTAAATACGATTTCAGCAGTTCATCCACATCACCCCGGCAATTGCGAATTACATTTATACCCGATGCATTTAATTTATTGATTGCTCCTTCACCAATTCCTCCGGCAAGCATAATACTCACACCAATTTTTGCCAGTTCCTGTGCAATATTCGATTTACAACCACAGCCCTGAGGCGATGGAAGCATTCCTTTTTCTGTAATCTGAGATTCATTCACTGTAAAAACAGTGTAAAACGCGCAATGACCGAAGTGGTCATCAATCTTGTTTTGTTCTTTTGTAGGTACTGCAATTTTCATTTTTGTCAATATTTAATTTTTTATCAATTCTGTTTAAACCCGCCTGACGGCGCTTACCCATTCCTGTGCCATAATCGTATTCTGCTTCTGAGGATTTTCGTTTACAGAGGCCAAGTCCACGACCCTGCTCAACATCATTATTTGCGGGACCTTTCCCATTTAATTCCGACATATATTCTGATTTCTATAATGAACTCGTTCTGACTATTTATAATGTCGCTCCTAGGAGCTTTTTTGTACAAAGAACTAATAACAACTACCATAATTAAGCTCCTAACGGAGTAATTTCTTAGCTTCGGAGAAGCGTTATTATGGTAGATTTATTGATTACAATCTCTTTTCAGAGCTCCGTTAGGAGCGAAATTATATTGCATGTGAAAAATCAAGAAACTACTTGCATAAAATAAATTCTTCACCTGTATGGAAAAGCCTGATTTGCGGCCCAAGCAATGCAAGTAACACCGAAAACACAATTTCACCCGTACAATGCCCAGTGATAAATTCGGCATGCGGATAATCTTTGATAAGCAATTTTGCTAAATTCTCAATTTCCTGTTCCGATTCAAAAAGAATCCCGTTTTTAGCATCCAACAAATGAAATCCACCCAGCACATAGCGAATACTCTTTATGGTTTTTGCTTTTAATGTTTCCAGAATATTTAGCAGACCTTTGTGACCGCAACCGGTAAAAACAAAAAGATTTTCAGTTCCAAAAGTCACTACTATTTCGTGATTAAAATCATCGGGCTCCACTCCTGCTCCTGCATCTCTTAATAATGTGCGATTTCCCTGTGGCAATGAATTTTTCAGTTCGTTTACACTGAATACATGAATATCGTTTTCGAACCACATTTCATCATTCACCAATATCACACGGTCTTTGATGGTATTGATGTCGAAATCGATACTAATACGGTGTAAGCCATTTCGTACAGAATAATATGTTTGCGAGAGTGCATATTCGGACATCACAATTTTTGCCTTTTTATTCAAAGCCAAAAAAGCCGGCATGCCTCCAATATGATCGGCATGCCCGTGCGAAATAAACACATAATCCACATCGGCCAAATCCACATTCAGCCTGGCAGCATTGCTGATAAAAATATCCGAAGCCCCGGTATCGAGCAGGCATTTATACTTTTCGGTTTCGAGGTACACACACAAACCATGTTCAGTTTCCAGCTCAGAATTGATTGTTCTGTTATCTGATAATACGATAATTTTCATTTCAGCCCCCTAACCCCCTAAAGGGGGAATTTAGTGATTAGTTGTTATTTTAATGGAGTAAGTTCTTCATTACCAAAGCTTACACAGTTTTTGCAGGGTATATGATTTTCGACTCCATCAACCAATTTATGACATTTCCGACAACGAAACCACTGGCGACCAAAATCCACATTGCCACCTTCGATGACAATCATCTTTCCTTCCACAAAGGCTTTTGCAATTGTCTTTCTGGCACTTTCGTAGATGCGAGTGAGCGTAGGTCGCGACACATTCATTTTCTCCGCCGCCTGCTCCTGCATAAGCCCTTCGTAATCGAGTAAGCGTACAACCTCGTATTCGTCGTAATGCAAAACGACTTCTTCCAACTGAGCACGCGGAATACCAAATGGCTTAAAACCAGTCATTAATGGTGGTGAAACTATTTTTCTGAATTGTTTGGGACGTGACATTTTTTAATTTACAATTTAATAATTGATAATGTACAATTGATAGCTACCAATTCAATTTTGAAGTCGTGAAAAATCAGGAATCATCAAAACTAACAGAATAGAATCATAATGCAAAGGTAGAAATAGTTTTGAACTTATGTTCATTATTGTGATAGAATTTTCCATATTTTTTTGTATAATCGTAAAATTGGAATAACTTTGCGGTTAGAAATCAGAATGAAATTTTGAAAGAAAAAAGCTTACATATCAGTTCAGCAAATGCCCGTTTTCGCAGATGGTCGCGTAGCTCGTGGGCTGTATTTGCAAGCTTATCTTTAGTAGTTTCAATCGGTTTTTTATCGGTTTCGGTAGGCGAAAAATCGCTTCTGAAATCAAAAACCGGCTTATCGGACACAGCACTTTTAGTCATTGACAATGAAAGCGACAGAGAATCTGAAACGGATGTTTTGGATAATCTCAGTACATTTTTGTCCCAAATAGTAGTTTTAAACCAAACATCCGAAGCTGCAGCTGCCTGTGGCTTAAACAATACTGTATTATACCCGAAGCCGTTGGAAGAGAAAATCTCTTTCAACGGCTTTTTTAATTTCAAAAAATCATGATCAGAAAATCTTTTCTAAGTCTGCTATTAGCAGTTTTCGTTACTCAATTGAGTATAGCCATTAACTTCAACGATTCAATTCCTGTACAGCTATCGGCCATTGAAGTTAATGCAAGCAAAACCAAGTTGTATTCCGAAATGGGACGCATACTCACAGTGATCGACCGTGCGGAAATTGAAAAACTACCTGTAAAAAGTCTCGATGCTTTGCTCGAAAACATTCCCGGCATCGACATTCGTCAACGGGGAACAGATGGTACTCAGGCCGATATCAGTATGCGCGGAGGCACTTTCGACCAGGTGCTTGTTTTGCTCAATGGCGTAAACATTACCGATCCGCAAACCGGACATTACAATCTGGATATTCCGGTAGAACTGAGCGACATTTCGCGTATTGAAATCCTGCAGGGCTCCGCTGCACGACTTTTGGGACCGAATGCTTTCAGTGGCGCTATTAATATCGTCACAGAGCAAAGCAAAAACAAAAGCCTCTCAGCCACAGTGGAAGGAGGTAGCTACAATTCGTATCTGGGAAATTTAAGCGCTTCATTGGGTAAGGGCAATTTCAAAAATTTTGCTTCAATCACACATAAAGCCAGCGAAGGCTATGCACCAAACACCGATTACATAATGACAAATGCATTTATACATAGTGCTTTAAAAACCCCAAAAGCCGGAAAGTTCGATCTTCAATTGGCCTATCAGCAAAAAGCTTACGGCGCCGATGGGTTTTATCATA
>JAVEXN010000027.1:0-28385 GCA_034004015.1 Paludibacter sp. | reverse complement strand
CTTATTCGCTCATTGCTTCTCATAAAAATAATATTGTGATCGAATCAGTTACTTCTGCACCATTGACCTTGTCGTGGTCGGGTTTGAATACTGCAAAACAAACAATTCCGTCAGCATCGCTTTATGCTGAAAAACTAAACGATGCTCCGGGTTCGGTAACTCCTCCGGTGCTACCTGCAAAACGTGAGCTTAGTGAAAAAGTGTTGACTGCCAGTAAATTGTTGAATGCAACTGTGCGCGACATGACGGTGCTTACTCCGTTTGCTCCTGCCAAAGATTTTAGCGTGGATGTCCGCGCAAAAATCAATGCTGTAGAAGGTCGTGGTCTTGATATTGAAGCGCGTGGCATTACCGGAAAAGGTTTTCGCATTACATTGGATAACACAACTGTTAACTGGTCGGCGCCGCTGAGTAAAATAAACGAAATTTCGCCTGCAGACAATACTGTGGAACAGACCTATCGCTTTGCAGTGAAGGACGACAAGGTTCATATTTATCGCGGAATGCAGTTTCTTGGCACACGCGATGCCGATTTTATTAAAGAAATTCAATCGGATGATACCGAAGCTGAGGTAAGTGGTACTTATGGAGCCAATGTAATAGCAAACTGGGCTGGTCCTTCGGAAGCGGGAAGCGGAATGCCTACGGAATATGGTTGGTCGGCCTCGGCAACAGTGCCCTGGAATGTGGCTGCCGGTGGTGGTGGAGTACGTTACGAAAATGTGACTCATAACATTGAAGGCGGAGGAAGTTATACCGGAAGGTTTATGACTATTCGCTGGGACGGAAGTGCTTATTCTTCGGCTACATATTTTTATCCGGTAACGCTCGAAGCCAACAAAACCTATGAGTTTTCATTTTTATACGAATATTGGTCGAATGCCACAGCAGCTCAAACCATGACGGTTGGTGTGAGTAAAACTGCCAATGCGGCAGGCATTTTCGACAGCAAAGCTTTTGTCACTGCGGCTACAGCTCAAACAGTTCGTCCGGGAACTTTTTTGTTCAGTTCGCAGGAGGCTGGTACATATTATATTACATTTAACGCCACATGGGCAATGTACGGGATTGCTAAGCTGTCGCTGAAAAGCCTTGCTTACAACAGCCGTTTGCAATTCGGGAAAAACTATAATTATGGAAGCCTGAATGCCGAAGTTTACGCTGTTAGCTATCAGGATGGAGCTTATGCGCCGGCCGAAGAAGATGTGATTCAGACTCCCGAACTGCCTGAAAAAGCAGTTTTGTCAAATGAAATTCAGAGTCAAATGACTTTCAGTGCTACTACAGGAGCAAAAGATGTGCGTACGTTGGAGTTCAATCCTAACGGTGATTATTCTGTCGAGATTTCAGCAACTGTAAATGCGGCTGTGGGTCGTGGTTTGGATATGGAAGTGCGCAATGGTCGTGGTCGCGGATTTCGTACCTCGCTTTCTAACGAAAGTTTACGGTGGGCAAGTCCTTTTGCCGATATTCGTCAGCTTGAAGTTGTGAATAATCAAAAGCAGGTAATTCGTTATGCTGTACAGGGCGAAAAAATTCATTTGTATCGTAATGGTACATTTGTAGAAACATTTGACGCCGCTGAAGTGGGAAATATGGATGCAGCAGGAACTGTTGAGTCGGTGTTGAATGATCAAAAACCGCAGAACTTCTACGATGGAATAAACATTGTGAGCAATGCCGATTTCAAAAACGATGTGCATAATGCAGCTCCTACAGGTTGGGTTTCGGACAAAATAATGGGTGTTTCGCCAAATCCGCGTATTCAGGAAAAAAGCCAGACAACCGAACTTTCGGCTTATCCTGATGGTAAAAAAGCTTTTATGTTTCGTTTCGACGCCAGTGGAGGTAGTTATTATGCTTATCCTGTAACGCTGAAAACCAACAAATGGCATGAATTCAGCTTCGATCTGATTACCTGGGGCGAAAATCAGAGTAAAGAGTTTGACGTTGTGGTAGCTACTTCTGCCAATGGACTTACCGGGGTTATTGCAACACAAAATGTGCAAACACCTTCTGTACGGGCTACTGCCGACAGAAAACTTGTGCGTTTCTTTACTGCCAGCGATGCTGCGGTAGAGCAAATGCAGTACTATCTGGTTCTTAAAAAGACAATTACGTTTGGTACAGCTGCCATTGCCGATTTGTACCTGAAAGAGGGCGGAGTCAATCAGCTATTGTTTGGTAAAAACTATACTGCTGGAAGCCTCGATGCTGCTGTGGATTATATTACTGAGGATTATAGTGGTGCGTTTGCTCCTGTTGTGAGCGGGCCGAATGCATTGCAGCAGGTTGACGATTTATCGAATGTATTCGTGTCGGACAATCATATTTATTTCCGCAATATTGCTGTGGGTGCAAGCGTAAGTGTTCACGATTTGTTGGGACGAAAACTGCTTTCGCTCAAAGCAGATGCCGGAAATTTCTCAACCAATATAAATACCGGAATTTATATCGTCAGAATAAACGAGAAGGTTTATAAACTGATTGCCCGCTAAATTTCTGAAGATTAGATTGTTTTTATTGCTGTTCAAAATGTTGTGAAAAAAGGTTTGTGGCCATGTCGGGCTGCAAACCTTTTTTTTTATGAATGCTTCAGATGGTTTTATTCTCAGATTTCATTTAACGGCAATTTTTCTTCATAGTCTTTTGCTCGAAAACAGTTTTTTAATTACTTTTGTATTAGTCTTTAATTTATTTAAATATGTCATCTGGATTATACTTTAAGAAAAGAAAAATTCTGTTTGTTTTTCTGATATTCAGTCTGTTTGGTTCATTAAAAGCTCAGGAACTAAATAATAAATCTGAACATGAATTTACAGTTTATGTAATGCCTGCCATGTATCCGCTCGATTGGTCGGGACCTTCCGCATTATACAAAAGTATGATGAGTTGTTATCTGAAAACCATTACATTGCCTGATAATTATTTGTTGGGGCATGTGGCTGTGGGACTAAATTCAACTTTGCTTGAAAAGCCCTTGCTTATAGCTCAAAGTTCTGGTTCATTACAGGAGAAACTCGATTTGATAATGAAACAAAAAGTGGGTTTTGGAATTCTGGGTGCACCAATGCAGGGGCGACTCGAAACGACTTCCGAGCTGGCACATAAACTGGGAGTGTATGCCCGCAGAAATAAACTTGCATTTATACGTTTTAAGATCAATGAACTGGCTGCAAGAAGAATGCTTACATTTATTAAACAGTATTCTTCTAAAATCAATAAAACATATTCTGCCTCCGATTTTTATGGTGGTGCTTTTTGGCCGTTGTATCATAACGAAGGTGCAGGTTGTTCGGCTTTCGGAATGGCTATGCTTGATGTAGCCGGGGTGTTACCTCCCGAAAATAAGGAGTGGTATGTGGATGTGAAAATACCCATGAAACTTGTAGGTGGTGAATACAATAATGGTAAAAAGGTGAAAGTAAAAACCATTAAGCGTACAGATAAATGGTTTGAAGATAAAGGAGTGGCGAATGTAGATTATGTTAAGCACATGCTTTACGAACCGAGCATTATGTTCGATTGGATTCTCGAGCGTCGTCAGAATCCCGACAGTGTGTATCAGCCTTTAAACGATGGCGATGTGCCCGGTTTAATTGTTGATGTGAGTAAAATTTTGCCTGATACCACTAAACCCATTTTCAGGGAGCGTTTAACACCCAATATCTTTGTTGAAAAATATCTTGAAAAAATAAGTGCCACAGAATAATTTTCGGACGAAATACTTTTAATTGAATGTATCGATTGTTTTTATTTAATGCGCCGGTTTAAATATCCTCCGTTGAGTGTTTTGTAAGCACTTCATAAATATAATTCATTGGCTTATCCATCGATATATCATAGCTGGTTACGTAACTGACTGATTGGTATTCTGAAATAGTTGGAGATGTGGTCTTCAATGATATTTCCGGTCAATAGTGTTCTCAAATATAAAAATTTTGCTTTCCATCCCCATAAAAATTCCTTATCTTTGCGCCTGAATAAGAATTGTCCTGATTGTTGATTTAATTATCTGACATTCAGACAAAATTGACTTTCTGTCGAATTCAATAACTTCACATACAATAAAATGATTCAGTTTTTCCGAACACCCGCCCAGCATGTTTATGCAGTGCATACTGCCGACAATTTGTCGAACGACGATGTCCGAAAGTTAGAATGGCTTTTCAGCGAAGCAAAGTTAGTGCCTCAGCCCACGGTTGAAGGAAACTTTGTCGGCCCACGCCGCGAAATGATTACTCCCTGGAGTACAAATGCCGTTGAAATCACTCAGAATATGGGTATCAGCGGCATTCTTCGTATTGAAGAGTTCAAACTGTTGCCGCATACACCATCGGTTCAGGGCGCTTTGGAGTATGATCCCATGCTCGAACGTATTTACACCAATCTGAATCAGGATATTTTTACTATCGAAAAACAGCCTGAGTCAATTTTGTATATCGACGATGTGGCTGCCTACAACGATCAGGAAGGTTTGGCTCTGAGTCCCGACGAAATTGAGTATTTAAATAATGTAAGTAAAAAAGTAGGACGTAAGCTCACCGATAGCGAAGTATTTGGTTTTTCGCAGGTAAACTCGGAGCATTGCCGTCACAAAATTTTCAACGGGCAATACATTATTGATGGAGAAGAAAAAGAACTATCGCTCTTCAAACTGATTCGCAAAACCTCTGAAGAGAACCCGAACAAATTAGTTTCGGCTTACAAAGATAATGTGGCATTTAATGCCGGGCCAAAAATTGAACAATTTGCGCCTGCGAGTGGCGATAAACCTGATTTTTTCAAAACAAAGGAAATTGATTCGGTGATTTCTCTGAAAGCTGAAACGCATAACTTCCCGACTACTGTGGAACCGTTCAACGGTGCTGCTACCGGTACAGGTGGCGAAATTCGCGACCGTCTCGGTGGAGGTAAAGCCAGTTTGCCTATTGCAGGAACTGCTGTGTATATGACTTCTTACGCCCGCAACGACAATAATCGTCAGTGGGAAAATAATATCGCTCCACGCAAATGGTTGTATCAAACACCTGAGCAAATTCTGATCAAAGCGTCAAATGGTGCATCTGATTTCGGAAATAAATTCGGTCAGCCACTTATTTGTGGCTCATTGCTGACTTTCGAACATCAGGAAAACGACAAGAAATTTGGTTACGATAAAGTAATCATGTTGGCTGGTGGTGTTGGTTTCGGAACTATGCGCGATGCATTAAAAGGCGAAGTTGCTGCTGGTGAAAAAGTGGTTGTAATGGGTGGCGATAACTATCGCATTGGTATGGGTGGCGCTGCTGTTTCGTCGGTTCAAACAGGCGAATACGACAACTCAATTGAGCTTAACGCTGTTCAACGTGCTAACCCTGAAATGCAAAAACGTGTTTCGAACGTTATTCGTACCCTGGCTGAAGCAGATACAAATCCGATTGTTTCTATTCACGATCACGGTGCAGGCGGACACCTCAACTGTTTATCGGAATTGGTGGAAACTACCGGTGGAAAAATTGATATGTCGGCTTTACCTGTTGGTGACCCAACCTTGAGTGCCAAAGAAATTGTGGGTAACGAAAGTCAGGAACGCATGGGCTTTGTTATCTCCGAAAAAGAAGTGGAAAAAGTGCGTGCTATTGCCGAGCGTGAACGTGCACCGTTTTATGTGGTGGGCGAAACTACCGGTGATATGAGATTGACTTTTGTGATGCCCCCTAACCCCCTAAAGGGGGAAAAACAGGGTATGCAAACGGCTTATCCTTCACTATATTCCCGTTTAAAAGAATTAGCTGTAAAGAACAGACATAATCCAACACCGGCAGAAGAATTTCTTTGGGAACAATTAAAAGGTAAACATCTTGAAAATTATAAATTCAGAAGACAACATATTATTGGTGATTGTATTGCTGATTTTGTGTGTTTGCAAAATAAATTAGTTGTTGAAGTTGATGGAGCTTATCATAACGATCCAGAAGTATTGGAATATGATAAACTGAGAACTCAACTCTTTGAGGAATATGGATATAGAGTAATACGTTTTACAAATGAAGAAGTAATTGGAAGTATTGAAAACGTTCTTGATGCAATAAAGCTTGAGTTACGCTCGGACAACTCCCCCTTTAGGGGGTTGGGGGGCAGCTTTCCTATTGATTTAGCTTTAGAAGATTTTTTTGGCAAATCCCCACGTACAGTAATTATTGATAATACTGTATCTGAGCATTATGCAGCTCCCGAAATTTCGGAAGAAAAACTGCAAAGCTATATTGAAAATGTATTGCAAGTTGAATCGGTAGCTTGTAAAGATTGGTTGACAAATAAAGTTGACCGCTCGGTAACCGGTAAAATTGCTCGTCAGCAATGTGCAGGTGAGATTCAATTGCCGCTGAACGACCTTGGTGTGGTGGCACTCGATTTCCGCGGAACAAATGGTATTGCTACTTCTATCGGACATGCACCTTTGGTGGCAATGGCTGATTCGGAAGCCGGATCGGTAATGGCTATTGCCGAAGCGTTGACTAACATTGTATGGGCGCCACTTAAAGACGGACTCGATAGCGTTTCGCTGAGTGCCAACTGGATGTGGCCATGTAAAAATCCGGGCGAAGATGCCCGTTTGTACAAAGCTGTGGAAGCTTGTTCGGATTTTGCCTGTTCGTTGGGTATCAATATCCCAACCGGAAAAGATTCACTTTCGATGACTCAGAAATATGGCGACGACAAAGTGTTCTCGCCCGGAACTGTGATTATTTCGGCTGGTGCCGAAGTGTCGGATGTGAAGAAAGTGGTTTCTCCTGTGTTGGTAAATGATGAGAAATCAACAATTTATTATATTGATTTCTCATTTGATAAACATAAATTAGGTGGTTCGGTACTGGCTCAAACGCTGAATAAAATTGGCGATGAAGTGCCAACTGTAAAGGATGCAGAGTACTTCAAAGCAGCTTTCGACAGCATTCAGGAAATGATAGCGCAGAATCTGATTCTGGCTGGTCACGATATTTCGGAAGGTGGTATGATTACCGCTTTGCTCGAAATGTGTTTTGCAAACACGAAAGGCGGTTTGAATGTAAACCTCGATTATATTGCTGAAAATTCATTGGTTACTATGCTTTTTGCAGAGAATCCCGGTGTGCTGATTCAGGTAAAAGACCGTAAACCGGTTGAGAAAATTCTGAATGACAACGGAATTGGTTTTGCGCGTATTGCCACGCCAACAGCTGAACGTCGCTTGGATATTACCCGTAAAAAAGAATCTTATTCGTTTTCTATCAACGATTTGCGTGACCTTTGGTTTAAGCCTTCCTATCTGCTCGATCGTAAACAAAGCGGTGAGGTATGTGCGCAATCGCGTTATAATAACTACAAAAATCAGCCACTCGAATTTGCTTTCAATACTGATTTTAAAGGTAAGTTCTCGCAGTTTGGTATTACGCCCGATCGCAAAGCTAGTGGTGTAAAAGCGGCTATCATTCGTGAAAAAGGAACGAATGGCGAACGCGAAATGGCGTACGCACTTTATCTGGCCGGCTTCGATGTGAAAGACGTTCACATGACCGACCTTGCAACCGGCCGTGAAACATTGGAAGATGTAAACATGGTAGTATTCTGTGGCGGTTTCTCTAACTCTGACGTTTTGGGTTCAGCTAAAGGTTGGGCAGGAGGGTTTCTTTTCAACGAAAAAGCAAAATCAGCGTTGGATAGCTTCTACAAACGCAACGATACGCTGAGTCTCGGAATTTGTAATGGCTGTCAGCTGATGGTGGAGCTGTTTGGATCTGCCCCCCAACCCCCTAAAGGGGGAGTTGAAGCAACTTCTACTTCAGGAATGTTTGGTAGTGTGAAAATGCTACATAATGATTCTCACAAATTTGAATCAGGTTTTGTGGGATTGACTATTCCTGAAAATAATTCGGTAATGCTCGGTTCGCTCAGTGGAAGCAAACTGGGGGTTTGGGTGGCTCATGGCGAAGGAAAATTCAGTCTGCCAAAAGCCGAAAATGCCTACAATATTATTGCTAAATATACGCATGCTGATTATCCGGCCAATCCAAACGGATCTGATTACAATACTGCCGGTATTTGCTCGGCCGATGGACGCCACTTGGCTATGATGCCACACCCTGAACGTGCCATTTTTCCATGGCAGTGTGCACATTATCCTGCCGATCGCAAAAACAACGATCAGGTAACTCCTTGGATTGAAGCATTTGTAAATGCAAGAGTTTGGGTGGAGAAAAATAAATAAACCCCTAACCCCCGCCACGGCGGGCAAGCTCTGAAGGGGAATAAGAAAATCCCGCTATTTTGATAGCGGGATTTTTTTTTTGGTGTTTTTGATTGCTAAAGCTTAAAATTCTGAACTAAAATGGAATCTGATATTCTTAAAGTCGTTTTGAGCCATTTGCAGTACATAGCCTGAATCGGCCATAAATACATCGCGACCTTCTTTGTCCACAGCCATGTATTGAGCTTTACGTTTTTTGAAGTTCTCGAGTTCGGCAGCGTCATCGCTTTCAATCCAGCAGGCTTTGTACAGGTTTATCGGTTCCCAACGACACTGAGCGCCATATTCGTGCAAAAGACGGTACTGAATAACCTCGAACTGAAGCTGGCCCACAGTACCAATGATCTTACGGTTGTTAAACTGATTTACAAACAGCTGTGCCACACCTTCGTCCATAAGTTGATTGATGCCTTTTTCCAGTTGCTTGGTTTTCATTGGGTCGGCATTTTCGATATATTTAAACATTTCAGGCGAGAAACTCGGAATGCCTTTAAACTGAAGTATTTCACCCGCCGTCAGCGTATCGCCGATTTTGAAAGTACCTGTATCGGGCAAACCGACAATGTCGCCGGCATAAGCTTCGTCCACCGTTTCTTTTTTCTGGGCCATAAACGCAGTCGGTGCCGAAAAACGCATCATTTTTCCAAGACGCACATGGCGGTAGTTTACATTTCTCTCAAATTTTCCCGAACATATTTTTACAAAAGCAATACAACTTCTGTGGTTAGGATCCATATTGGCATGAATCTTAAATACAAAACCCGAGAAAGCTTCTTCGTAAGGATCGATGGTACGTTCAGGAGTTTCCACAGGACGTGGTGAGGGGGCAATCTCCACAAAACAATCAAGCAATTCCTTAACCCCGAAAGTATTCAGCGCGCTTCCGAAAAATACCGGAGCAAGTTCGCCAGCGAGATATTTATTGACATCGAATTCAGAATAAACACCGTTTATAAGTTCAAGATCATCACGTAATTTTACTGCATCGGTTCCGCCTACAAGTTTGCCGAGTTCTGCTCCATTTACATCTACTTTTACAGTTTCGCTCACCATTTGTTTGTTGGGCGTGTAAAGTTCCAGATTGTCTTTGTAAATATTGTAAACTCCCTTGAACGAAAAACCCTGATTTATGGGCCAGCTTAGCGGACGCACATTGATTTTGAGTTCTGCTTCCAGTTCGTCGAGTAAATCGAAAGCATCTTTTCCTTCGCGGTCCATTTTATTTACAAAAATCATCACCGGTGTGTTGCGCATTCGGCACACTTCCATGAGTTTACGCGTTTGTGCTTCCACTCCTTTGGCTGTATCCACCACAATAATTACACTGTCCACAGCTGTAAGTGTGCGGTAAGTATCTTCGGCAAAATCCTGGTGACCCGGCGTATCGAGAATGTTGATTTTATAATCGCGGTATTCGAAACCCATTACCGAAGTGGCTACCGAAATTCCACGTTGCTTTTCGATTTCCATCCAGTCCGACGTGGCTGTTTTCTTTATTTTGTTCGATTTTACAGCGCCTGCCACATGTATGGCACCTCCGAAAAGCAATAGTTTTTCGGTGAGAGTGGTTTTACCCGCATCCGGGTGACTGATAATGGCAAAGGTGCGACGACGCTGAATTTCTGAAACTAATGACATAAGTGATGTGTATAATTTTTTTAGAGCGTGCAAAAGTACTGAAATTTAGCTAAAGAGCCAAACAACAGCAGTTTCGTTTTACTGATAAAAAAAAGTATCCGTGCGGATGGAAAAATACCGACGGATACTTTATGTTGTTTTTGCGATTGTAAGTTAAAGGCCGCGACGCTCACTTACGATAAGCAGGGCTTCGTCTCTGATGGCAATTGGTAATTGTATGTTGCGCAATTGCATGCTTTTAAGCCACGATGCTACTTCGTTTTCCTTCAGGGTGTAAAATACATCGGCAATCTGATTTTGCTGCTGATCGGTTAGCTTTTCGACTTCAATGCCCGAGAGTTTATCAAGTTCTTCGTCGTCGAAATATTCAATTTTGTCGCTCGAAGTCAAAAGAGAATCTGTTTCACAGACTTCGTGCGCACCACAGCATCCTTCTGGGTTATTTTCAACCACAATTTCCTGCTCTTCATTTTTATTTTTTCGATTGAAAAATGTAAGCAAATAAATCAGTAATCCAAACGCTATCAGCGTAATAATGAGTACCCACATATATTTAAAACGAGATTTATCTTAATTCAACATAATTTTCGCTGCAAAGTTAACTCTTAATGGCTGATTTTGCTTATTTTTGTGAGTTAAAAACACAATAGATTGCAGTTTTTTAAGTTAGTACTTCTGAATTCTGAATTATTATTAAGAACACTTTTTCTATAATACACTTCTTGAAAGCGAAAATTCAACATATCATCCTTTTGTCAATGCTTGTGGTGCTGGCCGGTGGTTGTGCTATGAAAAAAAATACCTGGAGCACCCGAAGCTTCAAAGCGCTCAATACCAAATTCAATGTGTGGTACAATGGCAATACAAGCTACGAAGAGGGTTTGAAAGGCATTTCACAGGCTCATACCGAGGATTATTCGGCCATTATTCCGCTTTATCCTATCAGCAGGCACGAAAATGCAAACTCGGGCAAATCGCAAATGGACAGAGCCATCGAAAAGTCGCGAAAAGCCATTAAACTTTATTCCATTAAGCAAAAACCCGAGCGCAATACCCGTAAATGGAGCGATCCGGAATATCAGCTGTGGTACAATCAGAACGAATTTAATCCCGAACTGATTGAAGCATGGATGATGCTGGCAAAATCGGAGTTTCACAAAGCCGACTTTATTGGCTCAGTAGGTACTTTTACCTACATTTCGCGACATTACAAGCACGACAAGGATGTAGTGGCGCAATGCCAATTGTGGATAGCCCGTGCCTACGGCGAAATGGGCTGGATATATGAAGCCGAGCAGGTTATGTCGAAAATAAAGCAGGACGATCTGAAAAGCACAAACACAGGGCTTTATGCCTCGGTAAACGCCGATTTGCTGCTTAAGAAAAAACAATACCGCGAAGCTATTCCTTTTTTGGAACTTACCCTTAAAAACGAAAAGGACAAGCTGCAAAAGCAACGCATAAACTTTTTACTGGCGCAACTTTACCGTAAAACCGGAAACGCAGGTCAGGCTTTTAAGGCGTTCACTGAGGTGACTAAAATGAATCCGCCTTACGAAATGGATTTCAATGCGCGCATCTATCGTGCGGAGCTCAATCCGAATGTAAATTCAGTACGAAAAGAGCTGCATAAAATGCTGAAAAATGTGAATAACAAAGATTTCCACGATCAGATTTATTACACACTCGGCAAAACCTATATGGCTCAGGGTGATACCGTGCAGGCTATGAAGTTTTACGAAAAATCGGCCGAAAGCAGCACGCGTAATGGTTTCGATAAAGCGCTGACGCTAATCACGCTCGGCGATTTATATTACAACAAACAAAACTACATCAAAGCACAACCCTGTTACGACGAAGCTTCAAAGATCATTACTGTAGAAAACGAAGATTTCGCCCGTGTTGAAAAACGTGCCATCACGCTTAGCGAACTTGTAGTGCAATACGAAATTGTGGTTTTGCAGGATAGTCTTCAAAAATTAGCCTCACTCCCCGAAGATAAAAGGCTTGAAGCTATCAACAGAGTCATTGAGAAACTTATTGCCGATGAAAAAGCTGCTGCCGAAGCCGAAGTTGCCAAAGCCAATCAGATGGACGATGGACCTGAACTTATGCAGCCCATCGGATTTAATCAGGGCGCAGGCGATTGGTATTTTTACAATCCTGCTATTGTAAAATCGGGACAACGCGATTTCCGCAAAAAATGGGGAAGTCGTAAACTCGAAGATAACTGGCGACGTACAAATAAAAGTTCGGCGCTTTTTGCCGAAGAAACCGGCACGACAAACAATCCTGCCGAAGTAACCGAAGGTACTGAAAACGAAGCCGGAACCGGAGCCACAAGCACCACAAGCGATCCGAAATCTCCGGAGTTTTACCTGAAACAAATTCCGATGACAGCTGTGGCCATAAAAAAATCGAACAGCGAAATTGCCGATGCACTTTTCAGCATGGGAATGATTTACAAAGACAAGGTAGAGGATTACCCAATGGCCATTCGCACGTTCGACGATTTTGTAAAACGCTTTCCGGCTGATAAGCGTGTAGAAGATGCATATTATCAATCGTATATTGTAAGTACAAGACTGAGCGATGAAACTGCTGCACAACAATATAAAACCATGTTGCTCACGCAATTCCCAAAGTCGAAATACGCCGAAATTCTGTCGCAACCCAATTATGGCGGACGAATGCAGGAAATGATACGCACACAGGATTCGCTTTACCGTGTGACTTACGATGCTTATAACCGAAGCGATTTTGCCACGGTGCGAAAACAGGTGGAATTTATGAAAGCTGAATATCCACTGTCCACCTTGATGCCGAAATTTCTTTTTCTGGAGGCTTTAAGTACCGGGAAATCGGACACTCAGACGAATTTTGAAACAAAACTGAACAGTTTGGTTGAAAAATATCCCGAAAGCGATGTGAGTGCAATGTCGAAAGATATTATTGCACTTATGAAACAAGGCCGCGAAGCCAAAACAGGCTCAACGCATGGCAGTTTGCTTTCGCGTCGCGAAAAAAGTACGATCAGTGACGAAACCGAGATCAGAGATCAGCAATTCTCGCCTGAGAAAGAAAGCAAACACAGGCTTTTACTTATTACTTCGGCCGACAAAGAAGGCATGAATAAGTTGCTCTTCAATGTGGCAGCCTATAACTTTACACGCTTTATGGTAAAAGATTTCGACCTGGTGGTAAATCAGATCGACAGCCTGAATAGTTCGCTTTCGGTTACCAATTTCGATTCGTACGACGAAGCACTCTGGTACCTGAGTTCAGTAGGTACCGATCCTGATTTGCGAACTCTGTTCGATAGTTTTAATACTCAAAAGCTGATTATTTCGGAAGAAAATTATGCTTTATTGCGCACAGTTTTTACGCTTGAAGAATATCAGATTTTCCATCAAAAAAGTCTGGCTAAAAGCACTGTAACAAGTAATGCTGCAAATAATTTAGCCATAAAGAAAGATGTAAAACAGTTAACTACTACTCCTGCTAAACCAGGTACAACCACTGTGAAACAAAATAATGAAGTAGTAGTGCCACAAAATAAACCGGACACAAAACCGGAAACAAAGATTGATAAGTCAACTGACACCAAACCGGCCACACAGGTTGCACAACCGCAAACCGCACAAAATCAAACACCGGCGCAAACAAATGTAACTCCGCCTGCAGTTGTGCAGGACGATGTGCCACTGTTCAAAAACCTGTTTGCTTATCGTGAGAAGGAAGAACATTATGTGGCTGTGGCTGTTTTATCAGGAAATTTTGATTTCGAAAAATTTAAAGCAGGACTTGATAAATATCATGGTCAGAATTATGCAATGCTGAACCTGAAAATTCAGAAAGAAGTCGTAAATACAATGCAGGTGGTGATTATTGGTCCGTTTGTAGATGCCAATGTAGCCAAGTCATACCTTTTCCGTACTGTGCGCGAAACTGCCGTTATGGAACCGCTTAAAGGTACTGACTACCGAAACCTGCTTGGCTCACAGCGAAATCTGAACGTAATGATGCAGCAAAATGCAATGAGCACTTATTTTGAGTTTATGCAACAATATTATCTGAAATAAAAATTGACAATGGACAGTTGACAATTGATAATGGATAATAGTCTATTAAAACAGGCAATCTTCAAATCTCAAATTTTCAAATTCTCAAATCCTGAACTTTGGAACCTGAAACTATAAACAGGGAATTCGGAATACATAACAACAGAAAATGATAGAAGTAAAAAATATAGATAAATCCTTTGACGGAAACAAGGTGTTGAAAAATGTTTCGGCTGTATTCGATGATGGCAAAACAAATATGATTATTGGTGCCAGCGGATCGGGAAAAACGGTGTTGATGAAAAGCATTATCGGTCTGCACCGTATCGACAATGGACGAATTGAGTACGATGGACGTAATTTGCCGGATATGCGCATGAAGGATATACGCACATTGCGCCGCGAAGTGGGTATGCTTTTTCAGGGTTCGGCGCTTTTCGACTCCATGTCGGTGCTCGAAAATGTAATGTATCCACTAGAAATGTTTGCGCGCACTACAAAAGAAGAAATGGAAGAACGTGCACGCTTTTGCCTCAAACATGTCGACTTGCAGGAAAAATCGTTTAAACTGGCACCTTCAGAGATTAGTGGAGGTATGCAGAAACGTGTAGCCATTGCGCGCGCCATTGCCCTGCAACCCAAATACCTTTTTTGCGACGAACCGAACTCCGGTCTCGACCCCAAAACATCGCTTATTATCGACCGTTTGATTCACGATATTACCGTTGAATTTAATATTACCACCATTATCAACTCACACGATATGAACTCGGTAATGGAAATTGGTGAAAATATTATTTTCATCAACAAAGGCGAAATGGCCTGGCAGGGCAGTAAAGAAGATATTTTCCATGTGGACAATGAGGATCTGAACGATTTTGTGTTTGCTTCCAATCTTTACAAAAAAGTAAAAGCTGCGAATTCGTAAAACATTAAAACATTTGAGATTTGAAAATTTGAAGATTTGAAGATTTGAAGATTTCTGGTTAATGAGAATGATACTCATAAATTATAAATCCATCATTCTTAATTCTCAATTATTCATTCTCAATTATCAACTATCAATTATCAACTTATGAAGATTATATCATACAACGTAAACGGTATCAGGGCTGCCCTGACCAAAAACTTTACTGAATGGCTACAGGCTGAGAATCCTGATATTTTATGTATACAGGAAACAAAAGCGCAGCCCGATCAGGTTGATACAATGCTTTTTGCTGAAATGGGTTATACTTCGTTTCTGCATTCGGCCGAAAAAAAAGGGTATAGCGGAGTGGCTATTCTTACCAAAATAGCACCCGATAATGTAGTGGTGGGGATGAATCATCCGCGCTACGATGCCGAAGGACGCGTAATTCGTGCCGACTTTGGCGATTTGTCGGTTATTAGCGTGTATATTCCTTCGGGTTCGTCGGGCGACGAGCGTCAGGCTTTCAAAATGGATTTTCTCGAAGCCTTTTTGCCTTTTATCGAAGAAGTTCGCAAAACACGCCCGAATCTGGTAGTGTGCGGCGATTATAATATTTGTCATAAACCCATTGATATCAATCATCCTGAGCGACAGAACGGAGTTTCAGGCTTCCTGCCCGAAGAACGCGAGTGGCTCGACAGGTTCGAAGCATCAGGCATGATCGATTCGTTCCGCGTTTTCGACCAAAGTGCTGAGAAATACAGTTGGTGGAGTTACCGGGGTGGTGCCCGCTTCCGTAACGCAGGCTGGCGTATCGACTATCATTGGGTGAGCGAACCATTGCGCAATCGTCTGAAAGGCGCAGCCATTCTGTCCGAAGCCGTACACTCCGATCATTGTCCCGTGACAGTGGAGCTCGACTGATTTTCTCAGTGCAAACAACTGATTTTTAATTTTAAAAAACAATAAAACAGAAACCAGTTGATCAGGATGCGCCGAAATGTATTAACTTTGTCAGCTGTTTAAATAAAACCGAATTTTATATGTTACTTCATCCCTACAGATTTTTTATCCTTTTCGCACTCGTGTTTACTGTTGTGTCGTGCGATTGGCTCGATACCGAAGAAACCGAAGCTTCGACCAATCCATCGTTCGTATCGCTAAGGTTTACATCATCAGCCCCGGGTGTTAGCAGTACCAGTTTTACACTTGTAAAGGAAGAGGGTATCGAAGATTCTGTGATCGTGAATTTAGACTCACTGCCTTATAAAACCAATATCAGTAAAATTGTAAGTACGTTTAGCTTTAAAAGTGTGGCGAATACTTATGCTTATGTAACTGACTCGGTTGGAGGTATCGACACTATAAATATTTCAGCCACTACTGCGGCCGATACCATCGATTATCGTTGGGGCGTACGCATTCTTAATTATGCTGCCGATGGTAAAACTTTTGCAAAATATGTGGTTAAGGTAAATGTTCACACTGTGGAGCCAGAGCTTTATCAGTGGAATCGTATAAACAGCTCCATTTACTCACATGCCGGTAGCGATCAGAAGGCTCTTTTATTCAACGATTCTATCTTCTTCTTTGTGGGAAGTGGATTAAACAATACGCTCTATAAATCGGCAGATGGAAAAATATGGTCAAATCCTATTAGTGTGACTTCGCTTCCTGATTTTGCGAACCTGCGAAATATTCTGACTTATAAAAACAAATTGTTTTATGCCCATCAGGACAGTACACTTTACTGGAGTGATAACGGAATACAGTGGACCAAACGATCATTCGGATCGGAAAACTTTTATATCCACAATCTGCTTTTCGAAATGAGCAATAAACTCTGGGCTGTGGCATATTCGCCCGGCACAAAGAAATATCATTTTGCAAACTCTGACGATGGATTAAATTGGGCAAAAGAAGATGAAGTTCCCACAGGATTTCCTGTAAAGGGTTTTGCTGCTCATTCGTTTTTCTCGCGTACAAAAGTTGCCAAAGCCATTGTGGTGGGTGGTTATACCGAGGACGAAAGTATTATGCGCAATATATGGTCCACCGAAAACGGATCTTACTGGATCGACTTCAGTACCGAAAAAACAAATCTGGAGCATTTGGCCGGTGCAACAATTGTAAGTTACGACGATAAGCTGCTTATGATAGGTCGTATGAACGACGACGGACTGGCTCCGGAAAACTGGTATGTGGAATCGAAAGACGAAGGTCTGAGCTGGAGCAAAGCCGATACAACTTACAATCAGATTCGCGAACTGGTTTACAGTCCGACCGACACAAGTTACAGGTATATGACTCCGCGTTACCTTACCTCAGCCATTGTGCGCAATAAGAAAATAATTGTCATAGGCGGGCGTAATCAGGCTGGCTTCTTTACCGATGTGTGGGAAGGTCGTCTCAATCGTTTAAGCTTTTTGAAACAATAAAAGAAGTCACTTTTTATAATATTCTAACCAAAAAGAATCCGGAAAAGAAAGCTGATTGCAGCCTGTACTTTTCCGGATTTTTTTACGTGCTGAATGTAAAAATGAGAAATTGAAACACAGTTGTCGAACTGATTAGTCAGAAACTGTATTTTGTTTTTTTGTAGTTATTATTGCTGAGTTTCTGGTGGCAAAATCAATTCAAATCCTATTTGTTGAATTGTTAATGTGCTTGGGTTTGTTTATACTGAAACGGGGCAGAGATAGAATGTGTTTTTCGAAAAAAAAACAATGGGTAACTTCACAGCCACCCATTGCACATTTTAACCTAAACCTTAACTATGAAAAATTTATCTGTTTGTTTACTCTGCAAATTTGCATACTTTTTTTTGAATATGCAAGTGTTCCTGAAAGTTTTTTTTTATTTGGCTTTCGTTTTATGCAATCTATTTATTTTAATATGACATAAACATCTTGTATTCAGAAAAGTGTATTTTATACAACTTAAAGGTTAATCTCTGTTAACGTGTTGTTTCTTTCGTATTTTCAGCGAATAATGTACTTTTGTAGCTAAAATTTTCAATTAATATATAAGTTATGACTGAAACAAAAGTTGCTTCGCCGGACTCTAAATCTGCGCTGAACGACAAAAAGCTCTTTATTGAGACTTATGGCTGCCAAATGAATGTGGCCGATAGCGAGGTAGTAGCCTCGATTATGCAAATGGATGGCTTCGAGATTACCGAAAATATAGGCGAAGCCAATGCCGTGTTTGTAAATACCTGTTCGGTGCGCGACAATGCCGAGCAAAAAGTGATTCATCGCCTGCAACAGCTTAATGCGATGAAGAAAAAGAACAAAGGTATGATTGTGGGGGTAATTGGCTGTATGGCCGAACGTGTAAAAGACGAGCTGATTACTGACCATAAAGTGGATATTGTGGTGGGACCTGATGCTTATCTTGATATTCCAAATCTGATTAATAGCGTAGAACAGGGAGAAAAGGCTATCAATGTAGAACTGTCGAAAACCGAGACTTACAAAGATGTGCTTCCTACGCGTATTGGTAAGTCAATTTCGGGTTTTGTGTCCATTATGCGCGGTTGCGATAAGTTTTGTACTTATTGTATAGTGCCATATACCCGTGGACGCGAAAGAAGCCGCGAAGTGGAGAGTATTCTGAATGAAATTCGCGATCTGGAAGCTAAAAACTATAAAGAAGTGACGCTGCTTGGTCAGACGGTAAATTCATATAAATATACTGCCGAAGATGGGACTGTGTTTGATTTCCCGAAATTGTTGAGTATGATTGCCGAAATGGTGCCCGGGATGCGTATACGCTTTACATCGCCACATCCGAAAGATATGACCGACGAAACTATAAAGGTGATGGCTAAATATCCGAATATTTGCAGGTTTATACATTTGCCTGTACAGTCGGGTAGCAACAATGTGCTCAAAGCCATGAACCGCAAATACACCCGTGAATGGTTTCTGGATCGGGTACAAACCATGCGCCGCCTGATTCCCGATGTGGCTATTGGTACCGATATTTTTTGCGGATTTTCCGGCGAAACCGAAGAAGATCATCAGTTGTCGCTCGACCTGATGCGTGAAGCGCGCTTCGATTTGGCTTTCATGTTTAAATACTCAGAGCGACCCGGCACTGTGGCAGCCAAGCGTCTGACCGACGATGTGCCTGAGGAAGTGAAAATACGTCGACTGAACGAAATTATTGCGTTGCAAAATGAAATTGCAAAAGAAAGTAATCACAACGATATTGGCAAAGTGTACGAAGTGTTGGTGGAAGGTTTTTCGAAACGCTCAAAAGAACAAATGTCCGGACGAACTTCGCAAAACAAGATGGTGGTTTTCCCACGCGAAGGACGACATATCGGTGAATTTGTAAAAGTGAAAATTGTGACTTCAACTTCGGCTACACTTATTGGTGAGGTTGTGGAGTGATATTTCAGGATGCATTTTACGATTTAAAAACGGCTTAATATTCTTAAGTCGTTTTTTGTATATAAGAAATCGGATTATTGGCAATTCTATGTTGTTTTCGCCTTTTGAGTTGTTTTTTTGAAGTCCGATTTAGTGTAATGCTCTGTTTTTATTTGAAAATTATGTATATTTACTGCGATTTTGAATTTAAATTTATTTTGTAATAATTACAATAAGTATCTATAAGCTAATGATATTCAAAGTGCAAATAAATATATATTATTTTCAAATAATTGGTTTGATCTGATTACGGAAAAATTTCAGTAATTATTTGTTATATTGAAAGTATTTAGTAATTTTGTGAGACTTTTGAAAAAGCTGAATGCTATAAGTAATGATCTGTTTTTCAATAAAATAAAAAAAAGAATTAATACAACAAAAATACTAACTAAAACAAAATTCTATGTGGTTAATTGATTCCTCAATCGGGCGTAAGCTCATTATGAGTATCACGGGGGTTTTTCTCGTGCTATTTTTACTTTTTCACGGCGTAATGAACTTTGTCGTTTTATTTTCAACTGAAGCTTATAACGCCATTGCTGCATTTCTGGGAGCAAACTGGTATGCTCTGATCGGTACCAAAGTACTTGCGCTGGGTTTTGTAGTGCATATTCTGTATGCTATTTATCTGACATTTCAGAATCGCAAAGCACGTGGAAACATACGCTATGCTGTGACTAAAAAACAGGAAGGCGTAAGTCTGGCATCGAAAAATATGTTGGTGCTTGGTGCAATTGTGCTTGGTTTTATGGCTTTGCACCTGTATCAGTTCTGGGCAAAAATGCAGTTGGTGGAAATTACACACAAACTGGGTGGACATGTAGAAGAAGAGTTATTGGCCAATGCTGCTAACGGAGCTTATTGGATACAGTACTATTTCAGCAAACCGCTTTATTCGGTGCTTTACATTGTGTGGTTGGTAGCATTGTGGATGCACCTGACTCATGGTGTATGGAGTGCGCTGCATACATTGGGTTTGAATAACGATACCTGGATGCCCCGTGTGAAAATGATTTCAAACATTGTGGCTACGCTCATTATCCTGATGTTTATTTCTATTCCTGTGTACTTTTTGCTTGGAGGCGGAAGCAACTGGATTGTTTAACCCATTTTGAAAAACAGATATTATATTATGGCAAAGAAACAAGATGCTACTTCGGTAGAAGAAATTAAAATAGATGCTAAGATCCCTGCGGGACCATTGGCTGAGAAATGGAGCAATTATAAAGCTCACCAGAAACTTGTAAACCCTGCTAACAAGCGTAAACTTGATGTGATTGTGGTTGGTACCGGACTTGCCGGTGCATCGGCAGCAGCCTCGCTGGCCGAAATGGGTTTCAATGTACTTAACTTTTGTATTCAGGATTCTCCACGTCGTGCGCACTCAATTGCTGCACAGGGAGGTATTAATGCTGCTAAAAACTATCAGAACGACGGTGACTCTGTATATCGTTTGTTCTACGATACTATTAAAGGTGGTGACTATCGTGCACGAGAAGCCAACGTATATCGTTTGGCCGAAGTGGCAAATAGCATTATCGACCAATGTGTGGCTCAGGGAGTTCCTTTTGCACGCGAATATGGTGGTTTGCTCGACAACCGTTCGTTTGGTGGTGCGCAGGTATCGCGTACTTTTTATGCACGCGGACAAACCGGACAGCAGTTGTTGCTCGGAGCTTACTCGGCTCTCAGCCGTCAGGTAGGTAAAGGTTCGGTGAAATTATATGCGCGTCACGAAATGCTTGATGTGGTTATGATCGATGGTCGTGCACGTGGTATTATTGCCCGTAATCTTGTGACCGGAAAAATCGAACGATTTTTTGCACATGCAGTAGTGGTAGGTACTGGTGGTTACGGAAATGCGTTTTTCCTTTCGACCAATGCAATGGGCTCAAATGGCTCGGCTGCTATTCAGATGTACAAAAAAGGTGCATATTTTGCAAACCCTGCGTATGCTCAGATTCACCCAACCTGTATTCCTGTGCATGGTGAATATCAGTCGAAACTGACTTTGATGTCGGAATCGCTTCGTAACGATGGACGTATCTGGGTTCCTAAAAAGAAAGAAGATGCCGAAGCTATCCGCGCCGGTAAACTCAAACCAACCGATCTGAAAGAAGAAGACCGCGATTATTATTTGGAGCGTCGTTATCCTGCTTTCGGTAACCTTGTTCCCCGCGACGTAGCTTCGCGTGCAGCCAAAGAACGTTGCGATGCTGGTTTTGGTGTAGGTAATACCGGTTTGGCAGTATATCTCGATTTCTCTTCGTCGATCGAACGTTTGGGTGAAGATACTATCCGTGCACGTTACGGTAATCTTTTCCAGATGTACGAAAAAATTGTGGACGACAACCCATATAAAACGCCTATGATGATTTATCCTGCTATCCACTATACGATGGGTGGCGTTTGGGTCGATTATGAACTACAGACTTCAATTCCCGGACTTTTCTGTATTGGTGAAGCTAATTTCTCCGATCACGGTGCGAACCGTTTGGGTGCCTCGGCACTTATGCAGGGATTGGCCGACGGATATTTTGTACTTCCTTACACCATTCAGAATTATTTGGCCGATCAGATTCAGGTGCCACGTATGAGCACTGATCTGCCTGAGTTTAAAGAAGCCGAAAAAGCTGTAAGCGAACGGATCGAAAAAATCATGAAAATTCAGGGCGACCGCTCAGTGGATTCTATTCACCGCGAACTTGGGTTGGTAATGTGGGATTTCGTAGGTATGGGTCGTAATAAAGAAGGTTTGCAACATGCGCTCGAAAGAATTCAGGAAATTCGCAAGACTTTCTGGACCAAAGTATATGTACCCGGACAGAGTGCCGACATGAATGTTGAACTTGAAAAAGCGTTGCGCGTAGCCGATTTTATTGAAATTGGCGAACTGATGGCACGTGATGCCCTGATGCGTGAAGAATCGTGTGGTGGACATTTCCGCGAAGAATATCAGACACCCGAAGGCGAAGCACTCCGTAACGACGAAGAGTTCTCGTTTGCTTCGTGCTGGAAATTCAATGGTGAAGGTGAAGAACCTACACTGCTGAAAGAAATGCTTGAATACGAATTTATCAAACGTCAACAACGTAACTACAAAGCGTAACCCGTAATTAGCAAGAATCATGGAAAAAAGTATAAATGTAACACTCAAAATATGGCGTCAGGCCGGTCCGAAAGCAAAAGGAGCTTTTGAGACATATAAAATGGATAATGTATCCACCGACAGTTCGTTCCTCGAAATGCTCGATGTATTGAACGAACGTTTGGTAAAAGAACGTAAAGAACCTATTGTATTCGATCACGATTGTCGCGAAGGTATCTGTGGTATGTGTAGTCTTTATATCAATGGTCATCCACATGGTGTGGATCCCGAAACCACAACCTGTCAGCTTCACATGCGTCGTTTCAAAGATGGCGAAACAATCACTGTTGAGCCATGGCGCTCAGCTGGTTTTCCCGTAATCAAAGACCTTGTGGTGGATCGCAGCGCATACGATAAAATCATTCAGGCCGGTGGTTATGTGTCGGTTAATACCGGTGGAATACCCGATGGTAATGCAATTCCTATTCCTAAATATGCTGCCGATGAAGCAATGGATGCGGCTGCATGTATTGGATGTGGTGCCTGTGCTGCAGCTTGTAAAAATGGTTCGGCCATGCTTTTCGTAGCTGCAAAAGTAAGTCAGCTTGCATTGTTGCCTCAGGGAAAGGTGGAGCGTGCTGCCCGTGCTAAAGCAATGGTTGGTAAAATGGATGAACTTGGCTTTGGTAACTGTACCAATACAGGTGCCTGCGAAGCTGAATGTCCGAAGGCTATTTCAATTTCGCATATTGCACGTTTGAACCGTGAGTATATTTCGGCAAAATTTAAAGATTAACAGAAATACAAATCTTTCAAAGTTTAAAAACCGTTCTGATTATTCAGAACGGTTTTTTGTTTTTTGGCTTGTTTCTGCCTCTTAAAAATCAATAAACGCATAAACAATGCCTTTCGGCGGTTGTTACAGAGTGAGTTTTAAAAAGTACTTATATTTTACTAACTTTGCATCGTTTTTTCGGAAGGTATAAAGAATGATAGATCAGAATATATTTCATAATAAAAAAGTAGCTTTTCATACATTAGGTTGTAAACTCAACTTTGCCGAGACATCGGCTATCGGTAAAAAAATGTCAGATGAAGGTTTTGTAAAGGTGCGATCGGGCGAAGAAGCCGATGTGTGCGTAATCAACACCTGCTCGGTAACCGATACAGCCGACCGTAAATGTCGTCAGGCCATCAGTAAACTACATCGTCAGCACCCGAATGCCATCATGGTGGTTACAGGTTGTTATGCCCAGTTGAAACCCGAGGAAATATCGAAAATTGAAGGTGTGGACTTGGTGTTGGGAGCTAATGAAAAGTTCAGTATTCTGGAGCATTTGCGAAATCTCGACGGGCAACATGCCGAAGGTGAGATTCATACCACAAAAATCAATAAAGTAAAGGAATTTCGTCCTTCGTGTTCGCGCGACGACCGCACCCGTTATTTCCTTAAAGTTCAGGATGGTTGCGATTATTACTGTACCTATTGTACTATTCCTTTTGCGCGCGGCCGTAGTCGTAGTGCTTCTGTAGCTGAAACTGTGGAAAAAGCTATGGAAGCTATTGAAGCAGGAGCAAGGGAAATTGTACTTACGGGTGTGAATATTGGCGACTTTGGTGCGCATGGAGATGAAACCTTCTTCGACCTGATAAAAGCATTCGACAGGATTGAAGCAGATGTGCGTTTCCGTATTTCCTCCATTGAGCCAAACCTGCTGACCGACGAAATTATTGAATTTGTAGTGAACAGTCGTCATATTATGCCGCACTTCCATATTCCGCTTCAGTCTGGAACCAACGAAGTGCTGAGTATTATGAAACGTAAATACAACCGTGAACTTTTTGCGCACAAAGTACAGAAAATCAAAACGCTTATGCCGCACGCCTTTATCGGTGTGGACGTAATTGTGGGTGTGCGTGGAGAAACGCCTGAACTGTTTGAAGAATCGTGTCGGTTTATCGATTCGCTGGATATTTCGCAGTTACATGTGTTTACATATTCGGAGCGTGCAGGCACCAAAATGCTCGATATAGAGCAGAATACACCTGTGGCTGAACGTAAAAAACGCAGTGATATTCTGCATTTACTATCGGATAAAAAGACACAAGCTTTTTACGAAAGTCAAATGGGTAAAACATATCCGGTGCTTTGGGAAAGCCGCCACAATGGCGAAAATATGGTGGGCTTCACCAATAACTATGTGCGTGTGGAGCGACCTTACGATAAATCGCTAGTAAATACAGTGGAAATGGTTACACTCGGAGACTGGAATGAGGATAAGTCGGCGCTGAAGATAAGTTGATAATTGAGAGCAAAGAGCAAAGACAAAAGACAAAAGACGAAGGACAAAAGATAAATGTTGCAAATTCCTCTGTGTTAATCTGCGTAATCTGTGGATAATCTTCAAATTGAAACCCTGAAACGCGAAACCCAAAATAAACAAATAAAAACGTGCTTGCAAAACGAATTATTCCCTGCCTGGATGTAAAAGATGGCAAAACGGTAAAAGGAATTAATTTTCTAAACATTACCGATGTGGGCGATCCCGTGGAACTTGGTGCATTGTATGCCAAAATGGGTGCCGACGAACTTGTGTTTCTTGATATTACAGCTACCAACGAAAAGCGAAAAACCCTCTCGGAGCTTGTAACGCGTATTGCACAACATATCAACATTCCCTTTACTGTGGGTGGAGGTATTTCGAGTGTGGAAGATGTGTCGGTACTGCTGGCTTGTGGTGCCGATAAAATTTCGGTAAATACTGCTGCTGTGCGTAACCCACAACTTATCAGCGATCTGGCTGCGCAGTTTGGAAGTCAGTGTGTGGTGTTGGCTATTGATACCAAATGTATTGATGGCGAATGGTTTGTATTTCTGAATGGCGGACGCGTGCCTACCGACATTAAAACAGTGGATTGGGCTATAGAGGCTGTGCGTTTGGGTGCAGGTGAGATTCTGCTTACCTCGATGAACAACGATGGTACCAAGCATGGTTTTGCACTCGACATTACGCGCGCTGTTTCCGAAGCGGTAAATGTACCTGTGGTGGCAAGTGGTGGTGCTGGTACAATGGCTCATTTTGTGGATGTATTCATCGAAGGAAAAGCCGATGCAGCCCTTGCAGCGAGTATTTTTCATTATAAAGAAATCGGCATTCCCGAACTGAAGCAATATCTGATAAACGAAGGTATTGAGGTGAGAATTTAATCTGTTGATTTTATTTCACAATCAGATAAAAAAATGTACTTTTGCGTTTATTCCAACCAAAACATGGGAGGGGATAAACGCAATTCTTTTTTATATGAAGCATTTCAGTTGTTTGTTTTTTTTATTTCTGCTCATTTTTCAGGCCTGCGATCAGTCTGAACCTTCTCCCTATCCTGAAATTACTCTTCAAAAAATGGCAGATCACCCTGCTGGTGGTCGCTCCACAGCTGTATCGTTTGTAATAAATGATACGGCTTATTTAGCGCTTGGTCGTCAATGGCTTTTTTCAGGAGCGTTGAACGATTGCTGGGCTTATTATCCCGAGTCGAACAATTGGGCGAGAAAAGCTGACTTTCCGGGTCTGCCCCGTGTAAATGCTGTGGCTGAAGTTTGTGCTGAAAAAGCTTATGTGGGATTGGGTTACCAACCTCTCGATAATGTATATCAGTCTGAAGCTTATCTGCGTGATTGGTGGATGTACGATGCGAAAGCAAATACATGGGAACGAAAGGCTGACTATCCCGGCGAACTAACAGGTACGCCTTTTACAAGCGGTTCGGTGAGTTTTGTGTATGGAAACGATATTTATGTGGGAGCAGGATTTAATAGTTATAGTTTCTCAAATCGATTCTGGAAATACAATACACTGACCGACGCATGGACTCAGATAAATGATTTTACGTCCACTTCGAGAGCCATTGCCACAGCCCTGAATGCCGATGGACGGATTTTCTTTGGTACAGGCTATCATACTTATAATCTGAACGACTGGTGGGAATATCTGCCTTCGGATGACAGTTGGAAAAAACGTCGGGAAATGCCTGATGGTGGCCGGGTAAATGCATTGAGTTTTGCTGTGGGTAAACGTGTGTTTGTGGCTACAGGACGTCATTTTGGTGGTACTGAAACCAATGGAAAGTTATTTCCCGATATCATGGAGTACGATGCGGACAAAGATGTGTGGTATTACAGAGGTCAGCTTGAAACCGGTCGTGAAAATGCTATTGCATTTGTGCTGAAAGGTCGTGTGTATATTGGAATGGGTGAAAACGACAGCTCAGTGATCAACGATTTATGGAGTTTCGAACCTTAATAAGCCTGATCATGAAACAGAATAAATTGTTGATATTCATTGTATTACTTTTGTTGGTATTACCCACCTCATTTGTAAATGCGCAAAACGATAGTGTGAAATATAACTTTGGTACATCGGTTTTGCTTTCCACAGGTCGTTATTCTCCCTTCTGGCTTCACAGCAACCGTTTCGGATCAGTTACCGAGCGTGGAGCAGGCTTTCATACCGAAGCCGGATTTGAAAAACCAATGGCCAATCTCAGTGCTGATTTCGACTATGGTTTCGGAGCTCAGGCAATTTTTCTGAACGATAATCAGAAAACGCTGCTCATTCCACAGGAGTATTATATCAAAGCCCGTTGGCATAAGATTGGTATGCGTATAGGGGCAATGAAAGAACATTACGGCAATCAGGATTCTGTATTGTCGGCCGGTGGTTTTATGTTTTCAAAAAACAGCCGCCCCATGCCAAAGATTTGGGTCGGTATCGACAAATTTTCAGCCGTTCCGTTTACAGCAGGATATGTTGAGGTACGTGGCGGACTTTCGCATGGCTGGTTCAACGACGAGGTGTACACAGTTGATCCCTTTCTACATCATAAATATGCATATTTTCGGTTTGGCGGACATTTGCCGTTGCGGTTTCAGTACGGACTCGATCACGTGGCACAATGGGGCGGACATTCGCCAAATTATGGTCCACAGCCTTCTAAAATAAACGATTTAGTGAGAGTTTTTGTGGCAGCTTCCGGTGGTGCAGATGCGGCTACACCCGATCAGATTAATGTGTTGGGAAATCATATTATTTCGCAAAGTATGAAACTCGATGCGATTGTGCAGGACTTCAGAATTTCTGCTTATTGGCAGAATTTTACCGAAGATACGCCTTTTCGCCTTATGTGGCAAACCATGAATGTATCTGATGGTATTTGGGGTTTGTCGGTTCGTAACGAATCTTTTCCTGTTGTCAAAGGTTTTCTGTATGAATATATCAATACCACCGATCAGTCGGGGCCTTATCACGATAAGGATGGTATTGTGTATGGTGGTAGCGATTCGTATATGACTAATGGTGTTTATTCCGGTGGCTGGAATTATTTTGGAGCCAATATCGGGACTCCGTTGATTTCTTCGCCTTATTATAATACCGATGGTTATACGCAAACATGGAACAACCGTGTGAAGGCGCACCATTTTGGCATTGAAGGCGAAAGTCATGGCATTTCGTTCAGAGTGTTGGCTACATTCACGTCGAATTTTGGTGTGTACGGCTATCCAAATGCAGTGAGTAAGTTTCAAAATAGTTTTATGACTGAGTTTTCCGGCAAAATCACATCCGATACACAATGGTTGCTGAGCCTTGGTGTTGACAGAGGCGAGTTGCGCGGTAATAGTAGTGGTTTTCTTGTAGGTATAAGAAAATCCGGATTATTGCTAAAGTATTGATGTTTTTATTTAGTACTCGAGTTTTCTGCAATACATTTATCCTCCTTTAAAAGTTGTTTTCTGCATTCATTTTGAGAATGTAAATGTTTTATTTACTCTTCATATCCATCCCTTTTATTTAATCGACCCTTAAAAAGTCCATAAACATAAGATTATCAGTAAAATAAATCTTAAAAGTATTGTGTATATCTGCAAGTTTTAGTATATTTGATGCATAAATCTTGCAAATATATTATGCTATCAAAGAAG
>JAVEXN010000026.1:0-28673 GCA_034004015.1 Paludibacter sp. | reverse complement strand
CTTGCAGAGGGTGTCGGAAAATCGTCGTTGAGACTTGCCGAAATCTCCGTTGAGATTTTAAAAATCGTCGTTGAGATTTGACAAAGTCTCCGTTGAGATTTTGAAAATCGTCCCAATGATTTTTGAAGTGCTATTTTTGTATTGCTAAACAAATAATTTTCAGACAATGAAAATACTTATTATAGAAGATGAAAAAGGCATGCGCGAGACCCTCGAAACATTTTTCGTGCAGCAGAAATTTGTGGTGGAAACTGCACACGATTTCGATTCAGGCCTGTCGAAGCTGAGCGTGTACGACTACGACTGCGTTTTGCTCGACATTATGCTTCCCGGTGGCAGCGGACTCGACCTGCTTACTGAAATGAAACGCCTGAACAAACGCGAGAGCGTGATTATCATTTCGGCCCGCGATGCGATCGACGACAAAGTGCTGGGACTTGAACTTGGCGCCGACGATTATCTGCCCAAACCTTTTCATCTGGCCGAATTGAATGCCCGCGTAAAATCGCTGATTCGCCGCAACCAGAGCGGAGGCGACATGAGCGTAAGCATTGAAAATGTAAAGCTGCTGCCCGACAAACGCACTGTATTTGTAAACGACGAAGAACTGCCGCTGAACCGCAAGGAGTTCGATTTGTTGTACTACTTTATGGTAAATCCTGACAGATTGCTGAATAAAACCACGCTTACCGAAGCTGTGTGGGGCGACAATATTGATCAGGCCGACGACCTTGAATTTTTGTATTCACAGGTAAAAAATCTACGGCGCAAACTAAAAACTGCCGGTGCTAACATCGAAATAAAGGCTGTGTACGGCTTTGGATATAAACTCATTTCGGAATAAAATTCAAACACGGAGACTCGAAGACACTACTTATTGTGGCTTTGTTATTTTCACTTCAATCAGATAATTATTTAAAACAGTTACTCACATGAAACTGATTCGCTACACATATATTCGTTTATTCTCACTCATGTTTATACTGTTCATGCTGTGGGGGGCTTTGTTTTACATCAGTATGATGGACGAAGTAATGGATGAAACCGACGACCGACTGCTCAACAACAAAGGATTGGTGGTGCACCGCATGTTGCAACAACCGGAGCGTTTGCTGACAACAGACACTATATCGGACAATTACCATATACGACGTATCAGTGAACAGACAGGGCTAAACCATCGCGACAGTTTTTACGACACTAAAATATACATTCAGATTGAAAACGAATACGAACCCATGCGGGTTTACAAATCATCGTTCAAAGACAACACCGGTCAGTTTTACGAAATAGAGCTTTACCTTTCGACCATTGAGCGCGACAATGTAATAGAGGATATTCTTTTTTACCTGATAATATTGTTTGTGGTAATGCTTGGAATTACGCTTGTAGGCATGCGTATGGTATTGAAGCGAACTTTCAGACCATTATACAAACTATTGGACTGGCTAAACAGTGTAATACCTGGCCGTGAAGCTCCGGAACTGAATAACGAAACAGAAATTGCAGAATTCAAAAAACTAAACGATGCTGCCGTGAACATGCAGAAAAGAAGCCGGAAAGCCTACGAGGAACAAAAAGACTTTATCGGAAATGCATCGCACGAACTGCAGACCCCGCTGGCCATTTCGCTCAATAAGCTGGACATGCTGGCCAACAGCGGCGAACTGAACGAAGAACAAATGAACCTGCTGAGCCAGACTTTCGAAACTTTGCAACGCGCTACACGTCTCAACAAGTCGCTTTTGCTGCTTTCGCAAATACAAAACGAACAGTTTGTGCAGGTCAGTGAGCAAAACCATACGCAAACCATACAGCGCGTGCTCAACGATATGCTTGAAGTGTACAGCGATAAAAACATTATGGCTAAAATTGAAACTGAAAGTGACTTTATTCATCAAATGAACGATTCGCTGGCTGTGGTGCTCATCAACAATCTGGTAAAAAATGCAATTGTGCATTCTTCGTCGAACAGCCTTATCACCATTACAAGCCACGAAAAAAGCCTCACCATAAGCAACGAAGGCCAGGCTGCGCTCGACAACGAAAAGATATTTACACGTTTTTACCGTGCCGGAAATTCTAAAACCAAAGAATCGACCGGACTCGGGCTCACCATTGCCAAAGAAATTGCGCAGCTTTCAGGGCTTTCACTCGAATACTTTTACGACGGAAAACACAATTTCAGGTTAAAGAAATAAAAAAAATCACTTCCCTCCTGTTTTTCCCAAATCTTTCCGGTTTTGGTGCAGAACTTTGTATCATAAATTTTAAAACAAAAAAAATATGAGACAACAAGTAATTGCACTAATTCTGGCTTTAGGCCTTTTGGGGACACTTACCCACTATAGCGTTGCAGGCAACAATATGAGTAAAAACGAAAGCCGCCTGCCCAAAACATCACAGGATTTTCTGAAAAAACATTTCCCCAACGAAAAAATATCCTACGTAATTGTGGATAAGGATGGATTGCAAACCACCTACGAGGTTATGCTCACCAGCGGCAAGGAAATTGAATTTTACAAAAATGGTGAATGGAAAGAGATTGACGCTAAAAAAACGGCCGTTCCGCAAACGATTATTCCCGCCAACATTCTTAAACATGTAAAAGACAACTTCGACAATGATGTTTATGTGGTTCAGATTGAGAAAAAGTTCTGGGGTATTGAAGTGAAACTATCGAACAAAGTTGAAGTGGAATATACTTCAGGGGGAAAGTTTCTGAGATACGATAATTAAAAAGAAAGTAAGAAAGTGAGAGGTAAGAAAGTAAGTAGTAAACAGCAATCAATAAAAAAAATGAAAACAACAATGAATATCCTTATTTTAAGCATTATAAGCACTTTGAGTTTTTCGTGCAGCGACGACATGTACACACCTGATGCCGCAGTAAAAACTACCTTTAAATCTATGTTCCCGAAAGCAGTTTTTGTGGATTGGGAAATGGAGGCCGGCTATGTAAATGCCGAATTTACACACGATGGTTCGCGAAAAGATGCATGGTTCGAAACCAACGGCACCTGGTTGATGACCGAAACCGACATTCGCAGTTCGAAAATTCCGGCAGCAGTTAAAAGCACTCTCGACAAGAGCGAATATGCAGGCTGGCGCATCGACGATGTGGATTATATTGAATATGCCAATGCCGAACCAGTGTATGTGCTCGACATGGAAAAAGGTGAAAACGAAGTGGACCTATATTTTGCTACTGATGGCACACTGAAGGAAACAAAGCAGGATTCAGATCTGAAATATCATATGCCCTGATAATGTCTGCTAAATAATTGAACCACAAAAGAACACATTAGATACACAAAAGAGAATTAGTCCTTTTGTTTTCTATCGCATTCTTTTGTGGTTTATTATTTTAAGTAATTTACAAGAATTTCACCTCATGAAACATAATCAGACTTTCATTGATATTATTGTTAATCTAATATACCAGTAACGAAGTATTGCCAATAGTCGATTTAATGATATAAGTTCCCTTTGGCAGGTTGAGTTGACATTGACCATATAAAGCATGACCCTGAGCAACAATAGTACCACCTAAATTGTATATTGTTAGTTTACCTGTATATTCAGGAACTTTTATCACTCCATTTGAGTAATAGGCACTAAAAGCAGCTGTTTTAGGTAGATTAATACCAGTCTGGTTTCCAACAACTGTAATTTTCATTGCACCAATATAATAGAACTTCTCAGCTGTAGTATTATTTACTCCGGCTGAACATTTTATGTTTATAACCCCTGAATTATCTGGAAGCAAACTGTCAATTTTTGCAAACGAGCTTACATTAGTCGAAGCGTTAAGCGTAGCGGTCTTAGTACCTGCTCCGGTGGCTGTGTATAAAGTTTCTCTGTCGTCGGAAGCACTTGGTCGCGAACCAAATATTTTAAAACTGTAATACTTTGTTTTGTCTAATCCGCTTAATGTAAATATACCTTCTGGATTGGCAGCAGTGGTGCTCCATGCGTTTCCGTGACCAAAGAAATTATCACTTGTGGCCGTTGAAGGAAAAATTGCAGCGGCATCTCCAGTTGGCGCCGTAGTCCCACTTGTATTATATCCATTATAAAAAGGATCTGTAATTGTAAGTGTTATACCTGTTTTTGCTCCCTGATCATCAATTAATTCGACATTAGCACCCTGATGATCAGTAATATTATTCCAGTTGCCGGTTGTGCTGTTTGACGGAGATCCAAAATCGACAAAAATATTACCCGAGTTTCCGGTGCCCGGATTTGAACCACCGCTTTGCAATCTGAAAATTATATCGTCGACATAAATAACAATCGGAGCCGTATTCAAATTCATTTGAGAAAAGAATACTGCTTTTACATTATTATAGGCAAACGAAGGCGATTTAGCCTTCCAGTCCTGAATCGGGATAACAACTTTAGTCCAAGTAGCTGCTGATATTCCGTTTATATAATTTGAAAGACGAAGTTTGGCTGTTGTAGTTGATGAATAGGATTCCAGATAAACGTAAGGTAGGTTAATCGAGTCTACCTTATTATCAGAATAAACATACATTTCGAGTTCTTTCAGGCCTGAAACATCGAAAGCAGCCCAGTCTTTAGCGGCTACACAAGCTTTCCAATTACCAACTCCTATTCCCTGATAAGCCAGCTTCAATGAGGTTGCACCTACATGATGGTGCTCACTATCGCACGAAATTTTCTCATCTTTTGCCGTTGTAAATGTGCTTGGCGCAGTTGCATTAACCCAACTGGGTTCATGGTATGTCGCATTTGAACTTTCGTCGAACAAGATAATATCTTTAGCTTCAGTTTCGGGAAGTGCAGTTAATAACAAAGGTTCAAGAATTGATTTCCAAAGCGCGTATCCGCTTGCATTCATGTGAAGCATATCGCTGCCAAACAGTGTTTCATTAGGTGTTCCGTCCTGCTTCAACATAGGCGACCATGTATCCACATAATCGATATAATCGAACTTATCGGCATAATTTTTCATTAATAAATTGGCTGCCTGATATTTGGCGAAAGCACTTGCGCGCGAAGGACTTGGTTTTATTGACACCAATAATATTTTGGCGTTCGGATAATAGATATTTATAAGGCGAATCATTGCAATCACATCGTCCATAAATTGTTCGGGTGTTTTGGTTGTGCCGTATAGATCATTATCTCCCTCATAAAGAACCACCTGACGCGGACTATAAGGAGCTACCACCTGATTAAAAAAATACAATAAATCCGTCATCATAGAGCCTCCAAAAGCACGATTTAACACTTTGGAGTTTGGGAAATCAGTTTTCAAACTGCTCCACATGGTAAAAGTTGAACTCCCCGCGAAAAGAACCACATCTTTTTTAACACCATTAGCATCTTGTGCTGCAAACCCACTCATATCGGCTGTCCAAAGTGAAGCACGTGGATATTGTGCATTAACAACAACACACATTGAGAATAAAGCAATTAGTAGAATTTGTCTTTTCATTTACTAAGAATTTTATTAGCACTTTTATTGCATCAATATATAAAAGATATTCCCGACGGTCAATTGTTTTCAACTGTCGGGAATACCATTAATTTCAATTATTTCACAAATAATTTTGCATTTCCTTCGGCAGTATTTACAATGTAAATGCCTTTGTTAAGTTGCATTTGGGCATATCCAAACACGACCTGTTTTTCGGCAACCAAATTACCGGCAAGACCGTAAACACGAACCAATCCAGTGTAATCCGACAGTTTTAATACTCCGTTGTTATACATTGCATTGATTGTTTCTGTTGATTTTGGAGTGAAAACTGAGGTAGGGGCATCACTTACCGAAATTTTCATAGCTCCAAGGAAATAGAATTTCTCAGCACTATTATTATTGGGGCCTGCTTCAGTTTTGAATACAATAACACCTTCGGCAGTAGGTTTCACATTAGAGATTTCGGCTATGCGCGACGTATTGTTAGATGCGTTTAAAGTATCGCTTACACCTGCTCCCAAACCTGTCATCGTATACCTGGCGTCTCTGATATTGGTAACACCTGTACGTGAAGCAAAAATTGTAAATGAATAGTATTTTGCAGGATTTAATCCGCTAAGTGTAATAACACCTTCTGGATTAGCCGGAGTTGTACCCCAAACAGCACCATTACCAAAGAAATTATCTGCTCCTGCATTTCCCGCAAAAATTGCAGCATCGCCAGTTGGAACTGAAGTTCCTGAGGAGTTATATCCATTGTAAAATGGGTCAGTAACTGCCAAGGTAATGCCGGTTGCATTTCCACTTTCGTCAATTAATTTTGTATTAGCAGCCTGATGGTCTGTTACATTATTCCAGTTTCCTTCCATCATTAAAGCTGGATTATTTTCGCCAAAATCAATAAACATGTTGGCATTATTTGCGCTTGCCGGAAGTGCTACAAATTTGAACTCGTCCATATACATAGTACGTTCAGTAGCATCTACCACACTTTGTTCAAAGAAAATACCCTTCACCACATCTTTTGCTGTAAATGCCGGATTAGCCGCATATAAATCAGCCAACGGAACTCTAACTTCAGTCCATGTATTAGCAGCCAGGCTTATCACATAATTACCCATTGGTAATTTGCCTGTTTTATTTGGATTACCGCTATGCGATTCCAAATAAATATTTGGAAGCAATTCTCTGTTGATGCGTACCGGTGAATTTACCCAAAATGATAAATGTGTCATCGGAGTTAAATCAAAAGAAGTCCAACCAACAGCTGCGACCAAAGCCATCCACGAACCACCTTCGGTCGATTTCCACTGCAATTTCAGTGCATTTGCACCATCTTTAACAGGAGTAGTAACAGCCGGTAGTTTGTCGCCAGGTTGAGTTGGATCTGACCATAAAACACCAACAAGAGTACTTGGTGCAGCTACATTAGTCCAGCTTTGATCATGGAACAAATTGCTTGCACTATTCGTAAACAGTTCCAAAGCAGGTGTTACTTTTTCGAATTTTATTTCGTCGATAAACATAGTGTGTTCTACATTATCGGTTGTGTTTTGCGAAAAGAAAATGCCTTTCACTACATCTTTGGATAAGAAAGCAGGATCAGCTGCCCAAATATCGGCCAATGGAATTGAAACTTCAGTCCAGGTGTTTGCAGCTAAATCGGCTGTCAAATAGTCACCCATAAGCACTTTACCTGTATTATTTGGATTACCGCTTGTAGCTTCGAAACGCAATTTAGGTAAATCGGCTTTTGCTATTGTAACTGGAGAGTTAACCCAGAATTTGAGATGCGTCATTTGCGAAAGATCAGCAGGTACCCAACCAATAGCTGCAACCAAAGCCATCCAGTCACCTGTTTCAACCGATTTCCATTGAAGTTTCAGTGCATTTGCTCCATCTTTAACAGGAGTTGTTACCACTGGTAATTTGTCACCCGGTTGTGTAGGATCTGACCAAAGAACAGCATTAACAGTACTTGGTGCAGTTTGATTTACCCAACTTTGATCGTGGAAAAGATTACTCGCACTGTTTGTAAAAAAAGAAATTGAAGTTGGTGCTGGAGGTGGTACGATGGTAGGATCGTAAATAATTTTAATGTCATCGATATAAACTATTGCACTTGCATCAATAGGTTCGTAGAAGTCAGGAAACATACTAAAAACTTTGATGTTTTTAATTCCGTTTGCATAAATGTCAAAAACAAGTGTTTCCCATTCGTTTGTTTTTGAAGCTGCATTAACCGGAGCAATTTCCTTGCTAACTGCACCTTCGCATTTTATTTTCAATTGAGAAGTGGCATTTTTGCGAAGATACTTAACTTCAATACGATGATAACCTTTTGGAATTTCAGTTTTCAATGTAGCATAAAATCCTGCCCAAATTTTATTATCGGCTTCGGCATCAAAGCGCTTCCACTCCCACACCTTATTACTGGTATTTATTCCAGCTTTTACGGGGTTATCCACCACAGCATAATCAAAGTGTGCTGGAGGATTTCCATTAACGACTTCGGTGAAATTCACCAACCCATTTTCAAAATTGTCAAGAACAAAAGTTTCCTGAGCAAGGGTAAAAGCGCTGAATGTGAGCACAGTTACCAGCAAAGTAAAAAACTGTTTCATAAAAATAAAAATTTAAGGATGAATACTAAATAGTTTTTTCTGTTATCTTAATCGAACCACTAACGAATAATCTTTAGTTGCGGGAGAAGTCATCGTTATGGTATATTGTTTTCCATTTAAAATGGATTTTGTATTTCTAAATTTAAATACATTTTCACCAGCTAATGCGGTGAAAGTAGTATCTTTCAATAAGGAATCATCTGCATTCATAATCCTGAACCGGATAGCACCTGCTGAACCTAAATAATAGTCCAGTTCAAAACTTCCTCTGTCCGGATGTCTCATCATATCATATTCTTTTGTATAGGTATTCGATATTGCTTTATGAAAACCTTCTTTAAAATTCGGTTTTGCTTTCATTCCAGCCAAAGCAAGACCTTTCTGAATGTCGGCATTTTTCATTAATAAATTCCAGATTAATCCACTACGGTAGTTTTCCATCATCACTACAATCGGTCCCTGATCAATGGCCAAATGCTTTTTTTCCGAAGTTGAAGTTTCGGGCGAATAGGCATCGGCAAAACCATAAGTTCCGTGCACCAAACTGTATTCGGCTAACCGAAATAAAACCTGAGTACTATAAAACGGAGTATATGGATATGAACCCAATGCTGCCGTAGGTGCTATTACCCCATCGTCATTAAGTGGCGAACGTGCCAAATACCCCCAAGGAGGACGACCTCCGTAACATGCAGTGAGTCCCCAATCGGTTTCGCCATACTTAAAGGTTTTTGGTGCAGCATAAACGCAGTAATGTCTGTTTATCATCGTATGTCCCACATTTTGCTTCCAATAATTTGCATAATTATCTTCCATTAAATTAGGATTTAAACCCAAGAACGAATAATGTGCGAAAAACATAGGACCACCATAATTCTCGCCTAAGGGTAAATCGTAACCATAAAACTTACCTGTTCGGTTCAGAATAGCTCCGCCACTTAGCCAACCATTGTTGTAAACATCATAACTGATATTCATTGGTTCAGGTGCACCGAGCGCCAGTATGTAGCTTATTAATCCTTCGTTCCAACCTTTAATATGCATGGTTAAACGGTTTTCGTGTGAGTAATACAACCAATTCAGAGCATTATCCGTTCCTGCATAAAAACGCCAATCTATTGTTTTCCAAAATGAAGCAACTGAATCCCGAATTTCTTTTTCAACTGCCGATGTTCCAGTATAATATTCGCCGGCAGCCAACAATCCGGCCATCATAAAAGCAGTTTCTATCAAGTCACCTGTTTTCTCCTGATCGCCAAATGGGTGTGCTGTTCCATCGGGATTATACCAATGCGACCATGCACCTTTAAAGCGTTCGGCTTTACCCAAAAAACGAACAATTTTCTGCATTTGAGTTGTCGATTGTTCGCGGGTAATCCAACTCCTTTCAGTTCCAACGATAATAGCCATTACACCAAAACCACTGCCGCCTATTGTTATTACATCGCCTCTATCATTACCCTCCAGCGCCATTCCAGTTGAACTTGCGCCTTCGAAAAAGAAACTAAAATTCTTTCGCTGCCATTCGTCCATTACGGCTTTTACTTTTTCGGGAGCGTAAGTTTCGTCGTTTTTAACAACAGGTATTGTTGGAACAACAGGTTCTTTGCATGAGAATAGGATGAGAACTACTAACATAACAATCCAGTTCCCTAATCCGTCAGCTGACGGAGAATTGAAGATAGTTTTGACCTGTATGTTTTTAAATAATTTCACTTTGTCTTTTATCTTTATTCTTTGCTCTTTACTCTTTAATATCCCGGATTCTGAGTTAATCTTCCTTCTGATTTATCAATCTCGGTTTGTGGAATTGGAAATAGTTCGTGTTTACCCACTACAAATCCTGTTATGGCTGTTTTAGCTTCATCCCAACGTACTAAATCAAAGAATCTTTCCCACTCCAATGCCAATTCAATACGTCTTTCGTGATGAATTTTTGCTCTTAATTCTTCTTTATTAGTTGTTGTAATCTTAGGTAATACGGCAGAATTTCCTCCCCGGGCACGTTCGCGAACCATTTCGAGTTTTGCCAATGCTTCGGTACTGTTGCCTAACTCACAGGCAGCTTCGGCGTGCATCAATAATACATCGGCGTAACGTATCAGGCGAATATTTAACCAATAAGCCTGAATATCGGTTGAGCGACCATACAAAGCCCTTTCTGCAAGACTTACATAAACCTTTTTATTAAAGAATTTGTATGCTGCTGCATCTGCTTTTGTTTTTTTGCCTTCAATCGTTTCTCCATCAGCCAAAACTGTTGCTGCTTTGCGAGGGTCACCTGCTTCGTATGCATCCATCAATGCCTGACTCGGACCGTTGAATCCCCAGCCTAAATTAGGAATGCCTCTGAATCCCTGTATTTGACCATATTGGCTCGACAAAAATATCTTTTCAGTGGGTTTTTGTTCACAATATACTTCGAAAACCGATTCGGAATTAAATTCATTGGCCTCGGTGAACATTTCGCCATAAGGTGTGTTCAGGTCATTATCGCCCGAAGCAATAATAGCGGTAGTTTGGGCTAAAGCTTCCGACCATTTTTTCTGATACAAATAAGTTTTGGCTAATACGGCTCTTGCTGCATTTTGAGTTGCACGACCGGCATTTCCACTGGCAACCAACATCATGCGAGTAGGTAAATGCGGAATAGCTGCTAATAAATCTTTTTCAATATTACTCCAAATTTCATCACGTGTGGAGCGTGCAGGAATTTTATCGGTAGCACTCAGAACTGTGGTAATATACGGAACGCCTCCAAAAGCCTGAGCTAACCGGAAATACATTACCGAACGCAGGAATAGTGCTTCCGCTTGATAGGTTTTCTTCTTTACAACACTATCAGCCAATGTGTTTGCAATTACAAGTGCTTCGTTCGAAAGCACAATGCTACTATAGCAACTTGTATAATAATCCTTTATTGGTCCATTGCTTGATGTATAACTCAACGATTTAAATTGAGTAACTTCACCCCCATCGCTCGGTGTACTTCCCTTTTCGGCATCAGGTGTGGTGTAGCTATGCATTCCTAACCCACCCCACTGAAAACCCCACGCTCGCAATGTAGCATACGCTTCGGCTAATTTTCCCTCGGCCAAAATAGTGGCATCTATTTCCATGTCAGGAGTATAGTTTTTTGGGTGATAATATCCTTTTGGATATAATTCAAGAAAATCGTCGGCACAACCGAAACCAATAAAAACCACAACGATATATAAAATGTACTTTTTCATGATTGTAATAATTTTAAAAATTAACAGTTAAACCAAATGAGTAAGTAGTAGGAATTGGATAAGTGCCACCACTATCGATCGAGCCAGCTAATATAGAACCGCCAATTTCGGGAGTGAATCCACTATTTTTTCTGAATGTCAGTAAATTCTGTGCATTGGCATACACTCGCACTTTCGAAAGATTTAATTTCTTAATTAACTGTAATGGAAAATTATAACCAAGTTGAACCGAGCGCAAACGTAAATAAGCTCCACTTTCGAGTAAGTTGGTCGACGATTCAAAATTATGACCCTGCGCAGTATTCAGAGCAGGCTCTACTGTCGAAGTTCCTTCGCCATGCCAGCGTTTGAGCGAAGTTGTGTAAAAATTAAACTGCGCATAAGTTGGTAATTTTTTGGCATTGATAATATCGTTGCCATAAACTCCATTGAAATCAACATTGGCATCGAAATTTGCATAAGCAGCATTTAAACTAAAACCATATGTAAATGTTGGAATGGTTCGGCCAATAAAATCGCGGTCGGCGGAAGTAATTTTATTGTCCCCGTTTAAATCTTTGTACCTGATATCGCCCGGTTTCGAAGTCCATGGAGCAGGATAATAAGCATCAATTTCGGATTGATTCTGGAAAATTCCATCCTGTACGTAGCCGTAAATAGCTCCTACTGAATGTCCTACCGATGTACGGTGGTATTTTCCGGTTACAATATCAGCATTCGTATTGCCAATGGCTATCACCTCATTATTCAGTGTAGCTCCATTAAAACTTGCGCCGTAGTTAAATTTGCCAATCTTGTCGTTCCACGAAAGTATAAATTCAACTCCACTATTACGTATTGAGCCAATATTTGTAACATCGACACTGTTTATTCCCGAAGAGGTTTCGAGAAACGCTAACATGTCGGTTGTTAATTTATTGTAGTAATCTACATCGATTTTCATTCGATTTTTGAATAATTGTGCTTCAAAACCAGCATCAAATTCTTTGATTACTTCCCAATGCAAGGTAGTATCGGGATGATTTGCCTGAGTAGGAAGGTAATAAGTTACTCCATTAACAACTACTTGCTGTCCACGAGGATTAATTTGCGGATACATCATGTAATTCCCGATTTTATCGTTGCCGAATTTACCCCACGATGTTTTTAGCTTCAAATAATCTACTGTAGCCTTTAGAGGCTCAAAAATACGTTCTTCGGAAGCAATCCAAGCTAGACCAACAGAAGGGAAATAACCCCAACGGTAATTTTCGGCAAATTTGGAAGATGCATCAGCTCTGAATGTGAATGCGGCAATATATTTATCTGCATACGAATAATTTAGTCTACCCAAATACGAAGTAAAAGCTTCGGCAGTATACCAGTCGCCATTACCTCTGTTTTGGTCGGCACCGGCACTCAACATCCAAAAATCTTGTGGTACTATCCATGTTGAACCGCTGATAAGCGAGTCGGTGGAAGCACTAAATCCTTTACTTTCCTGAATACGAGCGGTATAACCAGCCAATGCACCTATGCGATGTAGGCCAACCTTTTTGTTGTAATTTAGCAGTAAATCAGCCTGATACTTCGTATATTCATCCGAATTGCGTGAGAATCGAGTCGTTTCGCTTTTGTGCGATGAATTCGAAGTAGCATTGTTTACATCAAAACGCGGTGTAAATTTACTTCCCAAACTTAAACCTATATCGCCATAACCTACCGCTTTAAAGGTAAAGTCTTTCAAAAAATTTATTTCGGCATATACATTTCCTACGGCACGATAGCCGTAAGTTTCGGTATTTCCTTTGTTAATTTCCATTACAGCAACTGGATTCGCAACGTCTTTTTGAATTCCAGGCGATGGAGTATAATACGAACCTATATTTTCAGGATTATGGTCTTCAACCGGAGCGTAGGGCGAATATGTAGGGATTGCCTGTACTGCATTCGAAACACTTGCGGCCGTTGGATCACTATTCCAGCGAGTTAACGTAATATTGCTTCCAACTTTAATTTTTTTCGAAATTTGATAATCGCCGGCCCAACGCCCATTAAAGCGTTGATACGAATTGTATTTAACAATACCATCTTGTAAATAATACCCTAATGAAAAAACGGTATTTGCTTTATCGGTTGAGTTTGCTATGGTTACACCATGGTTGGTTACTATTGCATTTCGTAAAATTTGCGATTGCCAATCGGTACCACCTCCCAATAAATCGCCCGACCACTCAACAGCTGATGGGTTCATATTTTTCAACTGCTCATTGTAAAGCATGGTAAATTGGTCGGCATTCGTAAGGCTTACTTTGTCGCGACTGTGCAAAACCTGCGAACCCACATAACCATCGTAACTTACCGACATTTTGCCGTTTTCGGCACGTTTGGTAGTAATGATAATAACTCCATTTGCTCCCTGAACACCAAAAATTGCTAACGAAGAAGGATCTTTCAAGACTTCGGTGGATACAATATCATTTGGATTTACGAAATCAATATTATCGGTAAACATACCATCTACAATATACAAAGGTTGCGTTCCAGAATAAGTTGTGCCAATACCACGAATTTTTACGTCGGGGCTGCCACCTGCCGAACCATTATTGGTAATTACCAAACCCGGCACCTTACCTTGCAACGATTTTACGGGATTGTAGTCGGGCGATGTTTTCAGACTTTCGCCACTAATTGAGACAATAGAACCTGTGAGGTCGCGTTTGCGGGAAGTGCCATAACCTACTACAACCACTTCGTCCAATCCCTGAGTGTTCGATTCTAAAGTAATATTAATAATACCACCCGATTTTATATCAACACTCACCGGTTTCATTCCAACATAACTTACTTCTAATTTGCTGTTTTTAGGAATGTCGATAAGTTGATAGTTCCCATCAAAGTCGGTGATGGTACCCATAGTAGTTCCCAACACCTTAACGCTTGCTCCAATCAGGGTTTCACCGTTGCTTTTATCAGTTATTTTCCCTCTGATAGTTATTTTATCCTGTGCTAAAATAGGCACACTTAACAATAACAATACCAATAAAATGCTTTGTAGTTTTTTCATAATGTGATAATATTCAATTAGATAGTATTATATTATTTGTATTTCAGGCCTAATTTTTCCAATCCCTTATGTATCTCATCGTTCTGCATAAACAGTTTCCAAATCAGTCCCGAACGATAGTTTTCAGTCATTACCGCAATGGGCCCCTGATCGATGGCCAGATAGCTTTTTACCACCTGCTGCCCTTCGACCATCGAAGGATTGTAGGCATCGAAAAAACCATATTTACCAAAAACCTTTGCGCCATGATTATAATACAGATTTTTCAGCACTTCAAGCGATTCAGTCGGCGTATAAACTATCGACGACAGCGCTGCTGTAGGCGGAACAGTTCCGTTTTCGTCGTTGGTTCCGGGATGGTGCGAAGTGTAACCCACCAAAGGATCGTCGGACGAAGTGAATCCCCACAGATTAGCGCCCAGTCCTGCATGCTTTTTCGGATTGTCGATGGCATAAGCTCTGTGAATCAATGCATGTGCTTTATTACGTTCGAAATAATTCGTATGTTCGTCGGTCAGTCCTGTAGGGTTCAAACCCAAAAACGAATAATGTGTAAAGAACAGCGGACCGCCCAAATCCATTCCCAAATCGAGTTTAATGCCGTAATACGATTTTCCATTGAGGAAATAAGGTGAGTTTTTAAAACTGCTTTCGTACACTTTCCGGCTAATAGGATAAGTAGGCGACGAAGCTGCCAGCACGTAAGTAATCAGCGTTTCGTCGAAGCCTTTGATGCGGTGATTCATTTTCCACTCGTGGTTTTTCGACCAGTGCCAGTAAAGCGAATCGGTGCCGCGTGTGTACCAGTTCCATTCCACTGTTTCCCAAAGTTGTGTTATGCGGTTGGCGAGCAAACGTTCGTCTACATTTCCGTTTTTGAAATATTCGCGGGCAGTAAGCAAGCCCTGCACCAAAAATGCCGTTTCCACAAGATCACCCCCGTCGTCGTATTTCGAAAAACTGAAAGGTTTTCCCGAACGGGCATCATACCAATGAGCCCACGCACCATGAAAACGTTCGGCATTTTCAAGAAAATCAACCGTTTTTCGTATAGTTGAAAAAGCATCATTTCTCGACAGATAATTCCGTTCAGCTCCCGCAATAAGTGCCATAATTCCGAATCCTGTGCCACCTGTGGTTACAATTTCGCCATTTACGTCGTTGCTTCGTTCGCGTGCCATCCCTGTTTTGGGTTCAGCAAAATCGAAGAAATAACGCGTTGTGTAACGCTGCGTCATATCGAGCAAAGCCTCGTCGGTGGCAGGTTTTACATTTACCGAAATCTGATATTTCTCAGCATTCTTATCTTTCAGACTCATACCTTTAGGAAGCACACAATATATAAAAGTACTTTCCGAAGCCACAGGTTTTCCGAAAAAGTCCAGAAAATATCCTTTGTTTGTTTCACCTGCTTTTACAAATTTCTTTCCCTGATTCAGCGAGCGATACACTTCGTACTCAAAACCAGTGCGATTGTGAAATGTAATTTCCACATGCGCAGGATATGCACTGGCTTTCAGTTCGAAAGGAACAAAATACTTCGGGCTTTCGGCCTTAGTAATTCCAATGACTGAGAATATCAGGATCAATATGATAATATATTTTTTCATTTCTTATTCCCCTTTAGGGGTTAGGGGTTTGTTATTTCAATTTAAATCCAGTCTCCTTCACATCGCGTGAATTACCACCAATATAAAGTTTGTAGTCGCCCGGTTCGGTTCCGTAAGCCATATCAATACGGTGAAATGCAAGCATATCAGGGGTAATTTTAAATGTAATTTCTTTGCTTTCGCCTGCTTTGATCATCACTTTTTCAAAGCCCTTTAGTTCTTTTACCGGACGTGTAACACTGCCTACAAGGTCGCGTACATACATTTGCACCACTTCTTCACCATCATATTTACCCGCATTTTTCACAACTACTCTGGCTGTAAGTTCGCCGTTGGCCGACAACTCTGTGGTTGAGAGTGTAATGTCTGAATATTCGAATGTGGTGTAGCTCAAACCATAACCAAAGGGGAAAAGCGGATCGTTAGGGCTATCGATATATTTAGATTTATATTTATCGTTAGGCAAGTAAATCGGGCGACCGGTATTTTTAGCATTATAATAAACAGGAACCTGTCCCAGATTCAGCGGAAAAGTCATGGTCAGTTTTCCAGAAGGATTGTATTCGCCAAAAAGCACTTGTGTAATGGCCTTTCCACCCATTGTTCCGGGATACCAGGTTTCGAGCATGGCATCAGCCAGAGCGTTTTCGCGTTCGAGCACCAGCGGGCGACCATTCATCAGCACCACCACGATTGGCTTTCCGGTTTTTTTCAACTCGGCAAGAAGTTCGGTTTGTACACCAGGGACCGAAATATCGGTACGACTGGCAGCTTCACCACTCCATTCCCAGTCTTCGCCCATAAAGAATACAACTTTATCGGCACGGCGGGCAGCAGCTACAGCAGCCGCAAAACCACTGCGATCAGTTCCAAACTTTTTAGCACCTTCCGCAAAAATGATATTGCCTTCGCCATTGAAAGCTTTCAATTCGTCGAGCGACGATTTCATAAAATCCCAGTCGCCGGCAGCTTTCCATGAACCCAGCATATCGCGGGTAGAATTGGCCAGTTCACCAATCACAGCTAACTTATCGCCTTTTGAAAGCGGTAAAACCTGATTGTCGTTTTTGAGCAGCACCATCGATTTTTTGGCTACATCCAAAGCAGCTTCCAAATGTTCAGGGGCATATACATAGCGTTTTTCGCGCTCAGGATTGCAATAGCGGTAAGGATCGTCGAACAGTCCGAGCATAAATTTCACTTTCAGCACGCGACGGACCGACTCGTCAATCAGTTTCTCGTCCACCAAACCATCTTCCACCTGTTTTTTCAGATATTTGAAATACACTTCGCCCTGCATATCCATGTCCACACCAGCTTTTATAGCCAGAAGTCCTGCTTCAGCATCGTCGGCAGCTACACCATGATGTACCATTTCGTTGATAGACGTATAATCGGTCACCACAAAGCCTTTAAAGCCAAGCTGATCGCGTAAAAGATCGGTCATCAGATATTTGCTACCGGTAGCAGGAACGCCATCGAGTTCGTTGAACGAAGTCATTACGCTCATAGCGCCTGCATCGATAGCTGCTTTGTAAGGAGGGAGATAAATATCGAGGAAAGTACGCTCCGACATATCTACGGTATTATAATCGCGACCTGCCTGTGGAGCGCCATAAGCGGCAAAATGTTTCACTGTGGCAAGCACAGTCAGGGTATCGGAAAGGTCGTTGTCCTTGCCCTGAAAACCACGAACGCGGGCAGCAGCGATTTTCGAGCCCAGAAAAGGATCTTCGCCGGCACCTTCGGAAACGCGTCCCCAGCGTGGTTCAACCGAAATATCTACCATTGGCGCAAAAGTCCAGTTGAGACCCGAGGCAGCTGCTTCAATAGCAGCAACGCGGGCACCTTTTTCAATAGCTTCCAAATCCCACGAGGCCGATTCTCCCAACGAAATCGGGAAAATCGTTTTGTGCCCGTGGATTACATCATAACCAAACAACAACGGTATACCTAACCTTGATTCTTCAACGGCGATACGCTGCAATTCGCGTACATAAGCCGTCGTATGTGCATTGAATATATTTCCGCAATGACCTTTGCGGATATCTTCCATATATGTGCTTCGGAGTGTGGGACCGGTTACATCCCAGTCGCTTGTATAAAGTACCAGTTGCCCGATTTTTTCTTCGAGCGTCATAAGTTGAAGTACTGAATCTACTTTCTGATCGAGTGCGGCATCGCCTGAACTCTGTTTTGACCCGCAGGCTACAAAAAACACGCTGAACGAAATCAGCAGCATTTGATAAATTGTGTGTCTCATATTTTGTGATATTATTATTTTCGGTTTTGTCGTGTTGCAAATATAAGGGGACAAAAATCAGATTGATACTTTTTTACACCCCACTACATCACTACAGAAAAAATCACCCACAAAAACTAACCCTACACAAGCACTACTATAACAAAATGACACAAACTAAAGTTTTGATTATCTATAATTTAATTAAAAGTGATTTTTTAGAAAGAATTTTAATTTTTAATAAGCCCAAAGAGGCAAAAAGCCTCAAAAAAGGGATAAACACGGAAATGTCGGGCTAATTCAGGCCGGCAGAATATTGAATATTCATTGAAAGTACAGCAATTTTTGAAGGGAAATATTCTGATACATGACCCAAACCTGATATTTTTCTACAAAAACAGCCGACAATTTATGTTTAAGAGGGAATCATTCTAGTCAAACATGAAATCTTTCGGATCAGAATAGAAAACTTTCTATAAAAATAACCGCTCATTTATGTTTCAGAGGAAATCTTTCTACTAAACATGAAATCATTCGGGTCAGATTAGAAAACTTTCTGTTGAAAGTAGAAATCATTCGGGTAGAAACAGACATTTTTCTATTGAAAACAGAAAATTGTCTATCAGAACATGAAATCATTTGGGTCAGAATAGAAATCATTCTATAAAAAGAACCGCTCATTCATGTTTTAAAGGAAAGCTTTCTACTCAAACATGAAATCTTTAGGGTTGGGATAGAAAACTTTCTGTTGGAAGTAGAAATCATTTGGGTAAAAACAGACATTTTTCTGTTGAAAGCAGAAATCTTTCGGGTCGGAACAGAAAACTGTCTATCCGGGCATGAAATCATTCGGATAAAAATAGAAAATTATCTGATTAGAATAGAAATCATTCAGTTTTCGGGTATAGTTGGGTCTGTTCAATAAACTGTGTCAAAAGGGGCTAAATAATTATAATTACCCTCAGTGTTGTCCGGTAAAAAAAACACGAATGATTAAAATGAGATCTCTCACTTCGTTCGAAATGACAATCAGATAGTTACAACAATAATTTACTATATAAAACTACTATAAATAAACAGCCCACTATTTAAACTCAATCATAAACTCGGTGAGGCTTTTCGACGAGGGCAGGCCAATTTTTTTGCGAATACGGTAGCGGCCTACTTCCACCCCTTTGAGCGAAATATTCATCAGATGCGCAATGTCCTTGCTCGACAGATTGAGACGCAGGTAGGCACAGAAGCGCAGGTCGTTGGAGGTAAGTTCGGGATAACGCTCGTGCAGATTGCGGAAAAAGTTTTCGTGAATGCGGTCGAAGTTAGCCTGAAACACAGCCCAGTCGGCTTCGGAGCTAAGATTATCGTCGAGCAGGCGGATAAGTTTATCGTAATACTTGTTGGGATATTGCGAACCCAGAATATTCTTCTGCGCCATTACCTCTTCTTTTATACCTACCAGAATCTCGTTTTTCTTGATAATGGTCATGGTTGATTCAGCCAATTCTTTACTTTTTAGCGTCAGTTCCGATTTTAGTTTGTCCTTTTCGAGTTCGATAATCTGTTTTTCACGTTTTTCGATTTCTCGCATTCTTATTTCCTCCTGTTCGCGGTGAATCTTTTCCTTTTTCACCCTAAACAAATGCTGAATGTAAAAATATATTCCTGCCAGTAACATTAAAAATAAAAGCAGGTAAATCACTTTGGCAAAAATACTCAGATAAAACGGAGGCTTTATTTCGAAACTGTACGAAACCGACGAAAGCACAATGCCCGTATTGTTGAGTACTTCGGCTTCGAGTGTGTATTCGCCGTAAGGCAGATAATTATACACTTTCGAAGGCGTGGCAACAGGTTCGCTCCACACTTTGTCGAGTCCCTTCAGTTTAAAACGATACAGTAGATTTGCCAAACGATAGTCCGGATAAAAAACTCTGAAAAGCAGGTTATTGGTACGAAATGGCAATTTACGCTGCACAGAATCGCTGAGTTGCAAGAAATCATTTTCCTTCGATTCCGCATCGAAAGCAAGCACACTTCGTATGGCTAATTGTGTGTTTTGTCGTTCAGCGAGAGCTTCGTCGTAACGATAAAGCGCCAGGCCATTTTCGAGTGTAAACAGACATTCGTTTTCCGACACAGGGATAATATTCTGATAATCGTCCACCGTTTGATTGAGGAACAATGAATAATGCACCACATCCAAAATGGCAATATCGCCGGGTTTCACACGCACCAGAGCAGCCTCTCCATCGAGAATAAACCAGTACAAATCCGATCTGAAATGATTCACCCTATAGGCTTTAGAGAAATAACCGAGTTTTTCATTCAGTTCGTCATACGGAATAACTTTTTTCTGAATATCGTCGAAAGTATAAAAAGCATTGTGATCGGTAAAGACCACACGATTGTTCACCGAAAACACATTGATATTTGCCTGCGTTTTTCCATCGAGTGTTTTAAATGTCTGGATATGTTCAATGCTTCGCAAATCGGGCTTCAGCCTTATGGCATACAGTCCCTGATGCAGGTGACTGGCCCAGATAGTACCTGTATAATCGATTTCGACATAGCGCACAGGATTGACAAAGCCGGCTACGGTATGGCTGAATTTCCATTGTCCGTTTTCGCGTGTATAAATACAGAGGTCGGTATAAGTCCCCTGCACCAGAATTTCCTGTCCCTGCACCAAACCTTTCCGGACACAAATGCCTCCGCGCACAGGCGACATAAACGAAACTCCCGAGGGATTTATATTATAGGTTTCTTCGTTGTTACCACAAATCACCTGATTATCGAAGCGGCTCACATTCCAAATTTGTCCCTTTAAGGCTGGTTCAAGCCTCAGGTCACTTACAGACCGCCGGTTCTCGTCATATCGCGCACGGTAAAGTCCCTGATTAGTTCCGATAAGCAAATTTGAAGCATTGTAATTTAATGAATATACAGCTCCGATAGAGGGTTTGAATGCATGAATATAGCGCAGGGAAGAATTGAGCTGAATCGACGCAAGTCCTTTGTCCATAGCCAGCCAGAGATTCTTGTCTTTATCGTAAAACATGCCTAAAACCGTATTGTTTTGCAGAATATTCGAAGTATTAAGCGTCCACAAATGATTTCCCTTTTTGTCGATGGCAGTTACTCCGTTGAGGATTGTTCCAAGTACAATAATTCCATCGGTGGTGATCAGCGCGCGGTTAATCTCAGCCCGTTTAATTTCCGCATCAGCAGCCGTTTTAAAAGGTTTGAATGTTGTTCCATCGAACAGGAAAAGCCCGTCCGACTTTGTCACCACAAGCGCATGCAGCGGATCGAAAGTGAGCACAGAGAACACCTGACTGCCAAACATATTTTGCTGAACAGGGAATGGTTTCCGTTTTTGCATATCGAAAATGCCAAAACCAATCTGTTCGGTATGTGTGTAAATTTTATCGCGGTACTGATTGAAAAACAAAAAAGTATAAGGCAAGCGATACCCATAAACCTTATTGCTTTTTATTTCAAAATATGAGGTAAACGACTGGAAAATAACGCGGTCTTTAAGTTGCAGAATGGTCCAGATTTCATCATTCTGCATATCGTAGGCTTTCAGACTATCGGAAAGCGAGGTGTAAGCCAGCTGGCCACGTTCGTCTTTCTGAAAAAAACCAAACTCCTCGAACGAACCCACATAAATTCTTTCGCCCGACACCAGCAGGGAGCGCACAATTTTGTTCTGCGGCATGCGGTGCAACTCCCACGACGATCCATCGTACTGCAGCAAACCATTGTTATTGCCAAAGTACATCATACCATCGGTCCCCTGCCCCACTGCCCAGTTCTGATTGGCAGCTCCGTAATCCTTTTTATTATATTGCTTTACAATAGGCGTAAATTCCTGCGAAAATACACATTGCAAAAGCATCAGGGAAATGAAAAAAGTGACAATACGATGGTTTATGTTCATGTACGAAAAGGTTAATTGAGCATTTTTCTGAAAAGTGACACAAAATAAGGAAACTAATTTCAATTTGCAAAATATACGCTAATTAAAAAACGGTACGGCGCATTCCATATCATGCATATAGCCGCATTTTTAAAAACTTCAAACCTCACAGTCACGCCAACAAACCATTCCCCCTTAAAACTGTTATTTATTAAAAACAAAACCGTTAGAAATGATTCACAGAAACATCATCGATCCTACCTGCGATTTTTCGGACATTGTGCAACTTTACGCCGACTGTTTTGGCACAGGTGACGCAGCCCAACTAACTGACCCTAAAGAAACCAAAGCGTATTTTCAATGGGCAGTTTCCAAAGGTGGGGCATGCAAAACTTACTCAGACAATGACAAAACGATAGCTGCACTCCTGCATTTCCCGGCACAGTTCCATACACACTATCCTCCTGCAATCGCACATTTAACAGGCCACAACTGCATTTATATTGCAGAATTAATGGTGGATACACATTATCGCGGTCGTGGATTGGCAAGCCAATTGCTCCAGGAGACACTTGCAGGATTTCCCAATCGAGATTTTCTGATACGTGTATGGAAGGAAAACAGGGCGGCGCTTCATTTATATCTCAAAACCGGATTCACCGAAGTGGCTACTATCACTGAAACAAAAACAAAACCCGACGGAAAGACATTATTTGAAATGGAAAAAGTATATTTGCATTTCAGAAATTAATCAATGTTATTCCACAAAAAGATATAATATGCAGCAACTCATCACTCACACTATTGATTTAAAAAACGGAAATGCAGACGATAAACGTCGCGAGATTCGGGAGTATTTTGAGAAAACATGGGCAGTAGACGAACTGCTATACACGCAGCTGAAATCGGATGAGATATTCTATCATCGTGGCGACCCGCTGCGTCATGTATTGCTGTTTTATCTGGGACATACGGCTGTCTTTTACATCAATAAGTTCTTTCTGGCCAAAATGATCGATACCCGCATCAATCCCGATTTTGAATCGATTTTTGCAATTGGCGTGGACGAAATGAGCTGGGACGACCTCGACGAACGGCATTACAACTGGCCTAAAGTGAACGAAGTACGCGAATACCGCAGCAAAGCGAAAGCGGTGATTCTCGATGTAATTGAAAACGCTCCTCTAAAACTTCCTGTTACCTGGGACGATCCGTTCTGGATAATCATGATGGGCATTGAGCATGAGCGCATACATCTCGAAACATCTTCGGTGCTCATTCGTCAGTTGCCACTCTGCGAAGTGGTTCCCGGACGGTTTGGCTCGCCCTGCACCGAATATGCTGAAGCACCCGTTAATGAAATGCAGGCCGTACCCGGAGGCGAAATGAAACTTGGAAAACCGGCCGATCATCATTTCTACGGCTGGGACAACGAATATGGAAGCCATACCGAAAATGTAGCTGATTTTAAAACGTCTAAATATCTTTGTTCGAATGCAGAATTTCTGGAATTTATAAATGCCGGAGGCTACGAAACCCAAAGCTACTGGACCGAAGAAGGCTGGCACTGGCGGAACTTTAAACAAGCTGTTATGCCACTATTCTGGCGAAAAGAAGAAAACGAATACCGCTTACGATTGGTGGCCGAAGAAATTGCCATGCCCTGGAACTGGCCTGTGGAAGTAAATTATCTGGAAGCTAAAGCTTATTGCAACTGGCGTTCGGCCCGCGAAGGCAAAACTTATCGTCTGCCTACCGAAGCCGAATGGTACCGGCTGGCCGAACATTGCAAAATACCTGATGTAAACGACCGTAAAATTACTCCGGGAAATCTGAATTTAGAAAAATACACTTCAGCCTGTCCTGTAGATAAATTTCCTCAGGGCGATTTTTACGATGTAGTGGGTAATGTGTGGCAATGGACCGAAACGCCCATAACCGGTTTTGCAGGATTTAAAGTGCATCCTATGTACGACGACTTCTCCACTCCCACTTTCGATGGCAAACACAATATCATCAAAGGCGGTTCGTGGATTTCGACCGGAAACGAAGCCACACTGCACGCACGATATGCTTTCCGAAGGCATTTTTATCAACATGCCGGTTTCCGGATTGTGGAATCAGAACAGCCGCTCGTCATTCGCAACAACGAGTACGAAACCGATGCCGAAGTGACACTGACCTGCGAAGCCGAATGGACAAACCCTGCCGGACAAACTCAGAATTTCAGCGAAGCACTGGCCGCACATTTACTGGAAATTACAAACCGGAAACCAGGTAAAGTGCTCGACCTGAATGCTGACACCGGACGACTGGCTTTTGAGCTTGCCCCTTTTGCCGATAGTATTACTGCCATCGACTTCTCTGCACGCTTTATTCGCATGCCCGTACAAATGCTTGAACAGGGATTTATACGCTATATTGTAACCGATGAGTGCGAACTGGTGCATTACCGCGAAATAGTATTGAACGAAAAAGTAAACAAAGCAGGCAGTGAAAACATACAGTTTTTGCAGGACAATGCCAATAATCTGAAAGCACTTTACAGCGGGTACAACCTGATTGTGCTGCCTCAACTGCTTGAGGAGCTGACAGCGCCTGTTGACTTTTTGCAGAAAATACACGAACGATTGCTGCCCGGTGGTTTGCTGGTGATTGCATCCACCTACGACTGGGACCGAAACCGCATAGAACGAACACAACGCCCCGGAGGATTTAAGCGCGATGGCGAGCCTGTCAGTTCGTACGAAGGCATAAAAGATATTTTAAGTGCGCATTTCAGCGAATTCGCACAAGCTGTAAATATGACGCAAATCAGGCCATTATCGTCGCGCACAAGCGAATACCGCACTTGTGAAGTGAGCGTATGGCAAAAGAGTAATTAAGAATTTATAAATAATGGGATCGGAATAGAATTATTGTTTTCGAAGTCACGAAAAATAATATTATCTTAGTGCAATTTTTAATTCAGATGTGCCGGTATCAGATGTATCGGAAAATCAACGAAAAAAAGAAAAACACATTACAAAAATGAAGCCTTCGGGCTTACCAGAACATAAACAACTATCAAATAGTCTGATGAAAAACAACTTTTGCATTATCATGGCCGGAGGAGTAGGAAGCCGGTTTTGGCCTTTCAGCCGTAACGATCGTCCCAAACAATTCCTCGATTTTTTTGGTACCGGACGCTCACTTCTACAAATGACATACGACAGGTTCCGTCAGGTGGTTCCTGCTGAAAATATTCTGATTGTATCCAACGTCATTTACCGCGATTTGATTCTCGAACAACTCCCCGAACTAAAAGCTGAACAGGTTTTATTAGAACCAAACCGCCGGAATACCGCACCATGTATTGCCTATGCTGTAAACAGAATAAAAGCTGTTACCGACAAAGCGAACATTGTGGTAGCACCATCCGACCACCTGATATTGAAAGAGCAGGATTTTCTGGAAACCATACGCACAGGCCTCAAATTTGTGGCCAACAATAATAATTTACTTACGCTCGGTATAAAACCCAGCCGCCCCGAAACTGGTTACGGTTATATTCAGATAGACGAAGGTGACACTAATCTGCGCAAGGTAAAAACATTTACCGAGAAACCTAATGCAGAACTGGCACAGATATTTTTTGAGACAGGCGAGTTTTACTGGAACTCAGGCATTTTCCTCTGGAATTTGCAAACTATTGACCAAGCATTCAACAGTTTGTTGCCCGATGTAGCCAATCGTTTCAAAGCAGGTCGCGAATTTTTCAACACCGAAAAGGAGCAGGCATTTATCGACGAAATGTACCCAACCTGCCCGAATATCTCGATAGACTACGGCATTATGGAAAAAGCCGAAAATACTTACGTGCTTTGCTCCGACTTTGGCTGGACCGATCTGGGTACATGGGGATCGCTTTACGAAATGTCGCCAAAGGACGAAGCACAAAATGTAACACTGAAATGTAATACACGTTATTACGACAGCAAATCGAATATCGTGGCGCTTCCGGCAGGTAAACTGGCTGTGATTCAGGATCTGGAAGGCTATATTGTGGCTGAGTCGGACAATGTGCTTCTGATTTGCAAACTTGAGGAAGAGCAACGTATCCGCCAGTTTGTAAACGACGTAAGTGTGAATTACGAAGGAGCTTATATTTAAATATGTTTCCCTGAATTCAGAAATTCAAAATCAGGGATTATTAACACATAAATAATACGAAACAATGGGATTATTCAGTCTTTACAAACCCAAGGAGTATAAATATCGCTATATTTATTACGACCCGAAAAAAGAAGCCCGCGACGAAAGAGAGAAACAACGCGAGGCTGCAGATAAAAGAGCTGAGGGTGGTGAGTATCAACCGACAATTCGTCGTGGAACGTTTCGTGAAATGGCGCAAAGAAACAGCAAAACACGCTCGGATATGTCGCGACAATCAAATATCAGACTTGTCGTTATTATGGCGTTGTTGTTTGCCATTGCATATTTTTTGTTGAGATAAAAAAACTGACAATCTCCGGTTCTGAAGCATATTAGTATTGAACAATATTTTTAAAATTCCGCAGGATAAAACCATACAAGGCAATACCCTGCGGCATTTTTATATTAAAAAAAAGTAAGGTTACCGCAAAAAGGTAACCAGCAAAAACAATAATTTTCCGAATGAGTGATGTAATTCAGTTACTGCCCGATGCGGTAGCCAACCAGATAGCGGCCGGCGAGGTTATCCAACGTCCGGCATCGGTACTTAAAGAGTTGGTCGAAAATGCCATCGATGCAGGAGCTCAGTTTATTCAAATAGTGATAAAAGATGCCGGTCGCACGCTGATACAGGTCACCGACAACGGCAAAGGCATGAGCGAAACCGATGCACGCATGTCGTTTGAGCGTCATGCCACCTCTAAAATTCGCGATGCAGCCGATATTTTTTCGCTCCGCACAATGGGATTTCGTGGCGAAGCGCTGGCTTCAATAGCTGCTGTGGCTCAGGTGGAAATGCGCACGCGTCGCGCCGAAGACGAATTGGGCACAATGATCGAAATTGCGGGTACGCGCGTATTTCGGCAGGAAACTGTGCAATGCGAACAAGGCACCACCTTTCAGATAAAGAATCTGTTTTTCAACGTACCTGCCCGACGCCGTTTTCTGAAAAGCGACAATGTGGAAAAATCGCACATCCTCAACGAATTTTACCGCATAGCACTGGTAAACAACGAAGTGGAATTTTCGCTTTACGATGGCGAGGAAGAACTTTATCGCCTTCCGGCATCGAACATCAAAGTCAGAATTGATAATATTTTTGGAAAAAATCAGAAGAAAAAAATTCAGCAACAGCTTTTACCTGTTGAAACTCAAACGGGACTGGTCAATATTTATGGTTTTACGGGTCGCCCCGAGTTTACTCAGAAATCGGCAAACCAGTATTTCTTTGTAAACAACCGGTATATGCGTCATCCATACTTTCACAAAGCCGTGATGATGGCCTACCACCAAATGATTCAGCCAACCGACAATCCGAGCTATTTCATTTACCTGGAAGTCGATCCGCAAACGATTGACATCAACATTCACCCTACCAAAACCGAAATAAAGTTCGAAAACGAACAGGCGATTTGGTCCATTCTGAATGCCACTGTAAAAGAATCGCTCGGCAAATTTAATGTCGTACCGTCCATCGATTTCGATCAGGAAGGTGCTGTGGATATACCTGTAATGACGAATCCGGAAAATGTGCGCCCGCCACAAACCAATTTTAATCCATCGTACAATCCATTCAACAGTAGTTCGTACAAGCGCCCCACATTAGACTGGGAGAAACTTTACGGAGGTTTCGAAAACGATAAACCAAAAACGGAAATTCCTGACTTTGAGATCGAAATTGAAACTGAACAGGAAACAAGCGGGCTGCCCGTTCAGGAATTCGAAACAGTGGAAACGATATATCAGGAAGAACCTCAGCAACAGGAGATGCAGCTTGGTGATGCTCAATCGGCAAATTTTCAGTTCAAAAACCGCTATATTATCACAGGTGTAAAATCGGGAATGTTGCTTATCGATCAGCACAGAGCGCATGTGCGAATTCTTTTCGAAGAGTTTTTACTTGGAATGAAGCAGCACAGAACGCCTTCGCAACAATTGCTTTTTCCCGAGTCGTTGCAGTTGAACACTGAAGAAAAGCTATGGTTTTCGCAGATTGAAGAAAGTTTGCGTTCGGTAGGTTTCGACTTCGAAAACGAAAGCAGCGACAACATTATGGTAAACGGCGTACCCTCACATTTTCATTCGCAAACTGTGGTGCCGTTGCTTCACAACCTGCTTGACAATGCCCGACACACGGCAACCGACAGCGCCGACAGCATTCACGAAATGATTGCCCTCTCGCTGGCCGAAGCTTCGGCTCTGAAAACAGGACAAACACTGAGTGCAGCTGAAATGTCGGACCTGATTGACAGACTATTTGCCTGCACCGACCCGAACCGGACTCCTGATGGTAAAACAATCACCGTAATACTTTCGCAGGACGAAATTGCGGGAAAATTCCGATAGTAAAGTC
>JAVEXN010000059.1:0-6076 GCA_034004015.1 Paludibacter sp. | reverse complement strand
AACATAATAGTATATCTCGAAATAGAAGACGGCATCGTAGGCGATGTAAGTCTCGAGCTGCTCACCAAAGGTCGCACTTTGGCCGATCAGCTGAAATGCAAACTCGAAGCTGTAGCTGCGGGTCATAAACTCGATGGTATAGGAGCACAGGTTTTTCCTTTCGGCGTAGACACACTTTATGTGGCCGACGATGCACGACTTGCTCCTTACACCACCCTCCCACACACTTCCTTACTTGTAAATCTTTTTAAAGAAGAAAAACCGCAAATTGCACTTATGGGAGCCACTTCCATTGGTCGCGATCTCGGCCCGCGTGTTTCTTCGGCATTGTTCAGCGGACTTACAGCCGACTGTACCTCGCTCGAAATTGGTACATACGAAGACAAAAAAGCCGGCAAAGTGTACGACAATCTGCTTTATCAGATTCGTCCGGCCTTTGGTGGTAATATTGTGGCTACCATTGTAAATCCTGATTGTCGTCCGCAAATGGCTACCGTACGCGAAGGCGTTATGAAAAAAGAAATTCGCGATGCCAAATATGCCGGAAAAACAAAGAAACTCGAAATTTCGAAATATGTGCCTGATACCGACTTCGTAATTGAAGTAATTGAACGACACATGGAAAAGTCGAAAGTAAATCTGAAAGGTTCACCCATAGTGATTGCCGGAGGCTACGGAATGGGCAGCGCCGAAAACTTCAAAATGCTTTACGACCTTGCCGCAGTGCTTGGTGGCGAAGTAGGCGCTTCACGTGCCGCTGTTGACTCGGGCATGTGCGAACACGAACGTCAGATTGGACAAACCGGAACCACAGTGCGTCCGAAACTGTATATTGCCTGCGGAATTTCAGGACAAATTCAGCACATTGCAGGTATGCAGGAAAGCGCCATGATTATCGCCATCAACAGCGATCCGCACGCACCCATCAACGCCATTGCCGATTATGTAATTACCGGCACAGTGGAAGAGGTGATTCCGAAAATGATTCAATACTATAAAAAGAACAGTAAGTAACTGACAATTTTCAATTTACAATTTACGATTGGTCATAAAATCATTTGTAAAATTGTAAATCGTAAATGATTAAATCGTAAATGACTTTATGAACTACTACAGCAACAATCCGGCCTTAAAGTTCCAGTTGACGCATCCATTGATGCAGAAAATTGTGACGCTCAAAGAGCAGAACTTTGCCGAAAAAGATAAATATGATTATGCCGCACGCGATTTCGAAGATGCAATTGACAACTACGAACGTGTGCTCGAAATTATCGGTGAAATTTGTGCAGATATTATTGCACCTAACGCCGAAAGTGTGGACCACGAAGGACCACGGGTAGAAAACAACCGTGTAATTTACGCCCGTGGCACACAGGAAAACCACGAAGCACTTGCACAGGCCGGTCTTTACGGCATGGCTTTGCCACGTCAGTATGGCGGACTGAATTTCTCCATGATTCCTTATATTATGGGTGGCGAAATGGTGTCGCGCGCCGATGCGGGTTTTGCCAATATCTGGGGACTTCAGGATTGCGCCGAAACAATAGCCGAATTTGCCGACGAAGACATCAAAGCAGAATTTCTGCCACGTGTTTGCGAAGGACAAACCTGCTCGATGGACCTTACCGAACCCGATGCCGGCTCCGACCTGCAAGCTGTACAGCTGAAAGCTACTTACAGCGAAGCCGATGGCATTTGGTATCTGAATGGTGTAAAACGATTTATTACCAACGGTGACGCGCAGATTAAACTTGTACTTGCCCGCTCCGAAGAAGGCACAAGCGATGGTCGCGGCTTGTCGTACTTTGTGGCCGACAACAAACACGATGACACTGTAAAAGTGCGTCGTATCGAAAACAAACTCGGTATCAAGGGTTCACCAACCTGCGAACTTGTTTTCACCAACACACCGGCCAAGCTGGTGGGGGCTCGCCGCATGGGACTTATTAAATATGTAATGTCGCTTATGAATGGCGCACGTTTGGGCGTAGGAGCTCAGTCGGTGGGCGTTTCGCAAGCTGCTTACGACGAAGCTCTGGCTTATGCCCGTGAGCGTCAGCAGTTCGGAAAAGCCATTATTGAATTTGCAGCCGTTTCGGAAATGATTTCGATGATGAAAGCCAAACTCGATGCCACCCGTGCACTTTTGTACGAAACAGCGCGATTTGTAGATGTGTATAAAGCATACGAAGGCATTGAAGCAACACGCAAACTGACACCAGAAGAAAAATCAGATTTCAAAGAATATCAGAAACTGGCCGATGCATTTACACCTATATTGAAAATGTTCTCGAGCGAATATGCCAATCAGAATGCCTATGACTCGATTCAGGTGCACGGCGGTTCAGGATTTATGAAAGATTATGCCTGCGAACGCATTTACCGCGACGCACGCATTCTGACCATTTACGAAGGAACTTCACAGTTGCAAACTGTAGCTGCTATCCGCCACGTCACCACAGGCACTTATCTGAAACAAATCCGTCATTACGAATCACTGCCTATCAATCCGGAGTTCGATTCGATACGCAAGCGACTGATCACCATGACTAATTTGCTCGAACATTCGATAGAGCGCGTAAACGAAGCTAAAAGCCAGGAATATATCGACTTTCATGCCCGCAGACTCGTGGAAATGGCCGGACACATTGTAATGAGCTACCTGCTGATTATTGATGCTACGCGCGACAAAGAAGATTTGTTCCGCAAATCGGCCTTTATTTACAATAAATTTGCCGAAGTGGAAGTGCGCAAACACGCTACATTCATCAAAACTTTCGATGTGGAAGGGGTGGATTTGTACAAAGTAAAATAACCGCAGCTTCGCAACGGATTGTATAAAAAGAACTCCAACTGAAAATTTTCAGTTGGAGTTCTTGCATCAAAGCCCTTTCAAATCGTGTCCATCAGCATTTCGCATTTGCCACCTGCGACGCATAAAAGCATCAAGGCCAATAAGCAAGAACACAAGCGCTACAATATAAAAACTAAACATAAGAATCGACAACGATGATGAAGTCAAGTGAATCTCGGGTAAAGTAAAACTAAAGGCAAAATATACCTTCAAAATATAAACGCAGGCTGCCACCAATAAAAGCGACACAAACGAAATTCCCACCAGATTGAGGAAATAAGCTCTTTTACGTTTCTTTTCGGCCAGCAAAAACACCTTTTGCATGGTTTTGTACTGAAAATCGCCCGACACCGGAGGCCATTGTGTCGATTTGAGGGTCTGTTTTATTAATTTATCTTTCTCCATCCTGCATCTTTATTAAAGCTGAATTCAAGTTGTAAATGCAACTTGAATTCAGACATCAATTCAATTGCCTCCCAAATAATAAAGAGGCAATTGAAAAAAACATCGTTATTACTGAAGCTGTTGATATACATACAACTTCCCCCCTTTGGGGGCCAGGGGGTTGTTTTGCTACATATCGCTCAGTTCTAACCAGCGCATTGATTTTTCGTCAATCAGCTCAAGCAACTGTGCATGACGCTGCGAATCGGCCATAATTTCGTCGGCAGTCAGCTGCCCAGAAGCCAAACGGGCTTCAATATCCGCCTTTTCCTGTTCAAGAGCAGGAATTTCCGCATCAAGGGCTTCCAGTTCCTTTTGTTCTTTGTACGAAAGCTTCCTTTTTTCAGCTTTTGCATTTGCCACCTCAGCACCACTTTCCTGGTCTTTGTTCTTTACTCTTTGCTCTTTGCTCTTTTGTTCCCCTTTAGGGGTTAGGGGTTTTTCTTCGTTTTCAATTTCAGTCCAATCGCGGTAATCGGTATAATTTCCCGGGAAATCCTTCAGCTCCGCATCACCTTTAAACACAAGCAAATGATCGACCACTTTGTCCATAAAGTAGCGGTCGTGACTCACTACAATCACACAACCTTTAAACGATTGCAGATAATCTTCCAGAATATTGAGCGTCACAATATCGAGGTCGTTGGTAGGTTCGTCGAGCACCAGAAAATTAGGGTTTCGCATCAACACTGTACACAGGTGCAGACGACGCTTTTCGCCTCCGCTAAGTTTGTACACATAGTTGTGCTGCGTTTCGGGCGTGAACAGAAAATGCTGCAAAAACTGTGAAGCTGACATTTTTTTTCCATTGCCCAAATGCACTTCTTCGGCAATGTCGCGCACCACATCAATCACTTTAATCTGCTCGTCGAAAGCCAGTCCGTCCTGACTGTAATAGCCAAAAACCACCGTTTCGCCAATATCAAACGAACCACTGTCAGGCTTTACCTCGCCCAGCAACATTTTCAGAAACGTAGATTTTCCGGTTCCGTTTTTACCCACAATTCCCATTTTTTCGTAACGGGCAAAATTGTAGTAAAAATTATCCAGAATTTTCAGATCACCATAAGCTTTTGAGATATATTTGGCTTCAAAAATTTTTGAACCCAGATAACTCGCTTTCACATCGAGCTGCACTTTGTCGTTGTTGCGACGCTGTTTGGCGCGTTCTTCAATTTCGTAGAAGCTTTCCTGACGCGACTTGGCTTTGTGAGCACGTGCCTGTGGCTGACGACGCATCCATTCAAGCTCTTTTTTATATAAATTAACCGTGCGTTCACTCTCTGCATTCCAGTTTTCAATACGCTCCTGTCGTTTTTCCAAATAATAAGAGTAATTGCCATTGTATTGAAAAAGACCTTGATGGTCAATTTCCATGATGTGGGTACAAACACGATCGAGAAAATATCGGTCGTGCGTTACCATAAGCAATGACATATTTGAACGTTTCAGAAAATCTTCGAGCCACTCCACCATTTCGAGATCGAGGTGGTTGGTTGGTTCATCGAGGATCAGCAGTTCCGGCTCCGAAATAAGTACATTGGCCAGTGCCACACGTTTAAGCTGTCCACCCGAAAGTTCCGAGATCTTCTGTTCAAAATTACTAATCTTCAACTTCCCGAGAATTTGCTTGATGCGCGTTTCGTAATCCCAGGCTTTGTGCAAATCCATCAGCGCAATCAGCTCATCAAGTTTCTCGTGATTACCGCTGGCCATACAATGCTCATAAGCTGCAATAGTGCGTACCACATCATTATCAGATTGCAGACAAGCATCAATCACCGAAAGATCTTTGGGAAAATCGGGGTTCTGATTGAGATAACCCACACGCAAATCGCGACGAAAAGAGATCGTGCCTTCCTGATAATCTTCGGTTCCGGCAATAATATTAAGCAATGTGGTTTTTCCGGTGCCATTTTTAGCAATCAGAGCCACCCGCTGATTATCGGAAATTCCAAAAGATATTTTTTCGAAAAGCAAATTGTCGCCAAACGATTTGGTAAGATTTTCGACCTGAAGATAACTGATCATAAGAGTAGTTGAAAATTGAGAATTCAGAATGAATTGCAAAGATACGAAATTCAGACCAAAAACGCCTTCATAGTCCATCGCAACAGCTTGCGAAAGCCACTTTTTGTAAATAAAATATTTGAAATTGTTACAAATATCCGAAAAGTAATTTATATCTTTGTTGGGTCAAAAGCGACATATTAAATGAAACGAAGAATGATTGTAAGAGATTGAATTCAAAATTCAGGAAGTCAACCCAATCATTCGAGTTCCATACGACCATTAGAAAACAATTATTTTCGTATGAAATAGATATTCATCAATAAAAAAACACATCATGAAAAGTCTTAAAGGAACACAGACAGAAAAAAATCTGTTGATTTCGTTTGCGGGTGAAAGTCAGGCCCGTATGCGCTACACAATGTTTGCCAGCAAAGCAAAAAAAGAAGGTTTTGAGCAGATTGCTGCTATTTTCCTTGAAACTGCCGAACAGGAAAAAGAACATGCTAAAAAATTCTTCAGTTATCTTGAAGGAGGAATGGTTGAAATCACCGCTAGCTATCCTGCAGGTGAAGTAGGCACAACTGCCGAAAATCTGAAAGCTGCAGCAGCAGGCGAAAACGAAGAATGGACTGAAGCTTATCCACACTTTGCCGATATCGCTGAAGCCGAAGGATTTGCAAACATTGCAGCTACTTTCCGCAAAATTGCAGCTGTGGAAGCCGAACACGAAAAACGCTACCTCCGTCTGCTCGAAAAAGTAGAAGC
>JAVEXN010000025.1:0-30563 GCA_034004015.1 Paludibacter sp. | reverse complement strand
GCAAATGAGTTTATTTTGAGAGGGGGTATGTTTTCAGTAAAACAAAAATAAAAACCGCTAATAATTGATATACAAATAAATAAAAATAAAAACCGACAAAATTCAAGTTTTGTCGGTCAGTAGTGATAAGATATGAAAAATATAAGCAAAATACTGGTGGCTGTTATGTTGTCTGTAGGCGTTTTCAGCAGTTGCGACGATTTGCTCAGCGTGGATTCCGACAGATTTATTTCGGCTGACGATCATAACATGTCGGCTGCAAACGATACGCTTTATGCCATGTATGGCGTTTTCTCGCAATTTCAGAAACTGGCCGACAGCTATGTGCTGTTGGGTGAATTAAGAGCAGACCTGATGGATGTGACCGACACTGCAGATGTGTATCTCAAAGAAATTTACAATCACAATGTATCGGCCAATAACCCGTATGTAAACATTAAGGCCTATTATGCGGTAATTAATAACTGTAATTATATTCTGCATAAAATCGATACCACACAGGTTATCAAAGGTGAGAAGGCCATGCTCAGAACCTATGCGGCAGCAAAAGCCATTCGTGCGTGGACTTATATGCAGGTTGCACTTAATTTTGGCAAAGCCACATATTTCGAGAAACCCATTCTGAGTGTCGACGAAGCTTTTGCTTCTTATCCTGCATATACAATGGAGGAACTTGCGCCACGTCTGATTGCCGATCTTGAGCCTTACCGCAATGTGCCATATCCTGATGTTACGGGTACGATAATGCCTGTTCGTGCTATTATAGGTGATTTGTATCTTTGGTCGGGTAGTTTTACAAATTCGACACATTTTTATGAACTGGCAGCCAAAGAGTATTACAGACTTATACTCGATAATTTCTTTTTGATAAGAGATCGTTCGACTTATAATACTGTCAATAACGCATTTACCGGAGGTTATAGTGCTTGCTCGCTCTTTAATTCTCAGATTGTGGGTGCTATTATCAGTTCAAATCAGTATGGTAACGACTATAAAATGGATACTCTGGTGCAGAATCTGTCGCTTACAGCATCGCAAAAATCGATCGAAAACTGGATGACGCAACGCTATGTGCATAATGCGACTGTGGATACACTTGGCGATTTGCGAATGAAAGTATCGATTGATAAAATGAGTTTATATGGTCAGGGCTCGGTTACGCTGTTAAATTCTGGTCGTTATACTATTTCTAAGTTTATTGATCTGAATTATAGTAATGACCGGAATAGTTCGAAACTCACACCCATTTTCAGAGCTTCTCAGCTTTATCTGCGTTATGCCGAAGCACTCAATCGTCTGGGTAAACCCAATGCCGCTATGGCTGTGTTGAAATATGGTATGAATGCTTCCACGCTTGCTAACCGTCGTTTTATTCCGGGTAAGGAGATGGTACCCAACATTAAGCAAACCACTATTCCTTCGAAACTCGACCCACTGGTCGATTCGGTAAGATACGATACTACTTATTCTGCACCATCTTATATGGATTTTACCGATACGCGTTTCAATCAGAATATTGGTGTGCATGCACGTGGATGTGGTAATATACAGATGGATACAACTTACTATCGTATCCCGAAAATTACATATTCGGCCACTTCGGCACAGGACTCAATACTGTATGTAGAGGATTTGATTCAGAAGGAACTTGCACTCGAAATGGCTTTCGAAGGTAACCGTTTCCACGACTTGATGCGCTTTGCCATTCGTCGTAAGGACAATGCTTATCTGGCCGATATCGTTTCAGCGAAGTATCCGAATCCGGGGCCTGTACGCACTAAATTGCTCGACAGAACAAACTGGTACATCCGGAAATAGTCCGCTGATTATACTTTGGTTATTATCAAACGCTTTATCCTGCAATTGGGGATAAAGCGTTTTTTTTATGATTTATGCAGCTTGCTTTCTCTTCGGTTTACCAAATAAAATAAGTAGCTTTGTAATCGGAAAAATTTAAGCGATATCGTTTATTACTGAGATTTTTTTGTTGAAATTATGCTCGATCAGTCTACCATTGATAAAATTACCGATGCCGCCCAGATTCAGGATGTGGTGTCCGATTATGTAACCCTTAAAAAGCGCGGTGTCAACCTCCTTGGCTTGTGTCCTTTTCATGGCGAAAAGACACCTTCATTTATTGTGTCGCCGGCCAAAGGTATTTTCAAATGTTTTGGTTGCGGAAAAGGTGGAAACTCGGTGCATTTTATCATGGAGCATGAGCAGATTTCGTATTACGAAGCATTGAAATTCCTGGCTAAAAAGTATCACATTGAATATCAGGAGCGTGAGTTGTCGCCCGAAGAAATGGCCGCCCGCAACGACCGTGAGTCGATGTTTCTGGTGAACGAATACGCGCAAAAATATTTCAGCAATACGCTTCACAATCATATCGATGGCAAATCCATAGGGTTGGCTTACTTCCGCGAGCGTGGTTTTCGCGACGATATTATCCGTAAGTTCCAGCTTGGTTACAGTCTTGAGCAGCGCGACGCCTTTACACAGGAAGCTATCAAGGCTGGTTACAATAAATCATATCTTGTAAAAACAGGTCTTACCCTCGAAGGTGAGAACAACTATCTGGCCGATCGTTTCCGTGGTCGTGTCATGTTTCCTGTGCATACACTTTCGGGAAAAGTAGTGGCATTTGGTGGTCGTATCCTTAAAAAGGACGACAAAATGGCCAAGTACGTGAACTCGCCCGAGTCCGAAATTTATCATAAAAGTACTGAGCTTTACGGAATTTATTTTGCCAAGCAGGCCATTGTACGTCAGGATCGCTGTTTCCTTGTGGAGGGTTATACCGATGTGATTTCGATGCATCAAAGTGGTATCGAAAATGTGGTGGCTTCGTCGGGAACTTCGCTTACTCCGGGGCAAATTCGCATGATTCACCGCTTTACCGAAAATGTCACTGTAATTTACGATGGCGATGCGGCCGGTATCAAAGCATCTATACGTGGTATCGATTTATTGCTCGAAGAAGGCCTGAATATCAAAGTATTGCTCTTGCCCGATGGTGACGATCCCGACTCTTTTGCCCGTAAACACAATGCTTCCGACTTTATTGAGTTTGTGGAGAAAAACTCTTCCGACTTTATCCGTTTCAAGACTAATTTGCTTTTGAAAGACGCAGGAAACGACCCTGTAAAGCGTGCCGGACTTGTAAGCGACATTGTACGAAGCATTTCTATTATTCCCAATCAGGTGATTCGTGCCGAATATGTAAAGGAATGTTCGGGTTTGCTGAATGTGGACGAAGCTATGCTTTACCACGAGATCAACAAGATAAAAACGGCAGATAAGGAAAAAGTAACTGCCCGTCAGCAAAACGTTCCCGACGATTTTCCACCTCCTCCCGGAGTGGATATCGACGAGGATATTCCTGCAATCCCGGTTACGAAATTCGACAATGAAGAGCGCAACATTCTGCAACAACTCATTCGTTACGGACAGACGGTGATGTTTTACAACGATGATGAAAAAACACAGCCTGTCACTGTAGCTGCTTATGTACTGGATGAACTTGAGCAGGACGATTTGCGGTTTTTTAATCCTGTGCATCAACGAATGCTCGACGAGTATAAAGAACATCGCAACGATACTGTCTTTGTACCTGAAAAGCACTTTATTTTCCACCCCGAGGCAACGATCAGCAAGCTTGCAGCCGAGCTTGTGACCGAAAAATACACGCTCAGCAAAGTACACTCGAAAGTAAAAAGCGTTGAAACCGACCTCGACAGACTTATCGACCTGGTGCCACGTGTGATTTTTGAGTTTAAGAACAGCCTTATTCTCGACCTTGTACGTCAGAAACTACTCGAAATGAAACAGGCCTCAGAAACAAAAAATACACAAAGAGTGAATGAAATTATGGACGAAATGGCTAATCTTGAATCCGTAAAACGCCAACTCTCGAAAACGCTTGGCGAAAGGATTATTATAAAAATATGAATTGCCGGAGTCTCAATGACCCCAAAGGGCTACGCATCTCTTGATTTTGATAAAACTGTGACTTTGCCCATTCCAATGCTTAGTTGGATGTTCAAATTCTAAAAATATAATTTTTTTCAATGATACTTTTCGATCAGGTTATTTTTGGTCCGGTGCGTAGTCGCCGTTTGGGTTTGTCGCTGGGAGTGAATTTGCTGCCCATCGATGCTAAAATATGTTCGTTCAATTGTCTTTACTGCGAATGTGGTTTTAATACTACTATGAAGGAATTTCCATTCCCAACGCGTGAGCAGGTGGCTGAAATTCTGGAAACAAAACTGAAGCAGATGGTAGCCGATGGCGACATTCCCAATGTGATTACTTTTGCCGGGAATGGCGAGCCTACGCTGCACCCGCAGTTCGAAGAGATTATTGATGATACCATCGAATTGCGAAATCGTTTTTGTCCTTCGGCAAAGGTAAGCGTGTTGTCAAACTCTACAAGGGTACATAAACCGCATATTTTTGCAGCGCTTGGCAAGGTCGACAATAACATACTGAAGTTCGATTCGGCCAGCGATCGCACTATGAAACTGATCGATCAGCCTGTGGGAAAACATATCAATGTGGAATGGCTTATTGAGCAACTCAGGCGCTTTGAGGGCAGGCTAATTATTCAAACCATGTTTATACGTGGTGAGTACAATAATGAAGCTTTCGACAATACCACCGATGTAGAGGTGGAGGCCTGGCTGAATGCTATGGAGCAAATTAAGCCTCAGCAGATTATGATATATTCGCTCGACCGCGAAGCGCCGGTGAAAAACCTGCAAAAAGTAAACGTCGACGAACTGAATCTGATCGCAGACAAAGCCAGAGCAAGGGGTTTTGACGTATCGGTTGCAGGTTGAAAGTTATGTTTTGCTTGTGGCATGGTGTTGTTAAATGCTTGATAATTACAAACAGTGAAAATACTCGTATGTCCGCTTAACTGGGGTCTTGGTCATGCTACACGCTGCATTCCCATTATCCGACAGCTTTTGTCCGAAGGTCACGAGCCGGTCATTGTGTCCGATGGTTTTCCAATGGCCTGTATCCGAATGCAGTTCCCTGAGTTGCGATATATCGAATATACCTCTTATCCGGTTCGTTATTCCTCAGGCATTTCGCAGATTTTGGCTATGCTCTGGAATATGCCCGCCATTTTATACGGTATATATGCAGAGCATCGCTGGCTCAAAAATCTGCTCAAAACCGAACATTTCGACAAGGTGATTTCTGATAATCGTTTTGGCTTGTGGAATCGCGGGATTGAAAGTGTGTATATTACCCATCAAATGATGATTAAAATGCCACGTGGTCTTAAACTTTTCGAACGGACCATTTGGCGTTTACATCGTTGGTTTATAAAACATTATGATGAATGTTGGATTCCTGATTTTGAGGGGGATGAAAACCTGTCGGGCGACCTTTCGCACAAATACGTTTTGCCACACAATGCTAAGTTTATCGGGCCACTCTCGCGTTTCGATATCTGGACTGACAAAAGTATGGATAACAGTTACGAAATTGTGGCTGTACTCTCAGGTGTAGAGCCTCAGCGTTCGATTTTTGAACATCAGATTATAAAAAAATACCGTCGATCGGGAAAGAAAGTACTGATTGTATGTGGTCAGCCTGCCGAAAACAAACGCACCTATCATGTGGGCGATGTTACATTAGTGTCGCACCTCGCCGATGACGAACTTGTGCCGTTGCTTCGTGGTGCCGACAAAATTATTGCCCGTTCGGGCTATTCCACCATAATGGATTTATATGCGCTTGGCTGCCTGCACAAAGCCGAAATGAGTCCCATTCCGGGTCAAACCGAACAGGAATATCTGAAAAGTAAAATGGATGGAGAGTGAGATAGTTTTCCTCACTAATCTGAGTTTTTAAGTGTCCTCAAAAACTCTTCAGGGCTGAATACCGATAAGCTACTCACCTTGTAGTCTTTTGTGTTTCGCGTGACGATTACATTAATTTTATTAGAAGATTCGGCCGAGAAATTCTGTATAGCATCCTCGAAATCACCGAATCCTGAGTTTAAAGCATTTATTATTATGCTTTTATCTGTTGTTAATACATCGGTGAAGCTTAGAAGTTGTTTGAGTTTATCAACAACCTTTTCGTGGCTTGCTGTTTTTCTTAAAAGGTAATATGTGTTGCTAATAATTACGGAAGTCACATATCCGGTAATTTTTCCGGTATGGCATAAAGTTAGTATTCTGGCTGAATTTTCCGAGAATGGTTTTCTGTCGAAAAAGAAGTCCAGTATTACATCGGTGTCAATCAGAATCCTTTTCATTCTTAAGATATTTTTCTGTCAGACTGCTTTCTAATTCCTTCTTATAATCAAAACTCTCAGGAGCCTTAAATGATCCTTTAAGAGAATTTACCATATCCGTTATTTCCGGATAATCATTCTTTTGCTCTTTCGTGAGCGCTTTCAGATAATTTTCAATTATATCTGAAAGGCTGCGACCTTTACTTTTTGCATATATTTTTGCTTTCTCAATGGTCGTTTGCTCTATTGTAAGCGTTAATTTTGTGTTCATGATTATGTGAAATTTGCATGATAATACGTGCAAATATAAATACAATGATACGTATATGCAATAGTTGAAAGAAAATTTGACTCTTTTAGTAATAATTTAAACAGCTTATTTATCATTTTCCAATTCTATTTCTCCCACAAAAGCCGTCAACCTCTTATCTAATTCCGGAATTTGCTCCGGGCGTACAAACGAAACACAGGCACGCAGTCCGTTTGGGTTTGCGCTTCCGGTAATGGCAAGCGAAATAGCACTTATGCCATAATACAGAAATGCTTTCATCAATTCAGCACTTGTCATGCCCGGATATGCAATGGTAAAATAAAATCCATCTGCCAAATCGCCGTCCTCGTCATTATAAACGATATAAAATCCATGTTTCAGGAAGATTTCCTTCATTGCGCGTGCTTTTTCGCCGTAAGGATGGAGGCTTTCAGTGAAATTAATTTCTCCATCGTTGGCAGCTTTTAGCATAGCTGCAAGTGCATATTGTGCTGAGTGCGAAGTGCCGGCTGTGGTGGCATAAAGTACCCCATAAGGAATAAAATGCCCCAATACATCGCTGCTGAAATAGTTTTTCAGAGCAGGATAACGCTTTGTACGCAGTTTTTCTGAGATTATCATCATGCCAATGCGTTGTCCGGCATAGCTGAATATTTTCGAAGCTGAGAGTAGCAAAATATAATTGTCGGTATAGCGCGCCACTGTGGGTTGATAGGGTGCAACGCCGGGTTGTCCGTAGTCGTGACGGAAATCCATCCCGAAATATGCAAGGTCTTCCACTACTACCGCATCGTAACGGTCGGCAAGTTCGGCAATTATTTGCAACTCTTTTTCGCTCAGTCTTATCCACGAAGGATTATTGGGCGACGAATACGTGATGGTGCAGATATTTCCTTCCTGAAGATACGATTCCAGTTTTGCACGAAGTTTTTCACCCCTGTAGCTCAGTATGTCGAAAGATTTAAAGGGAAGTCCGCACAAATTCAGTTGTGATTTGTTCACCGGAAATCCGGGGTCGATAAACAAAGTGTAGGGCTTTTCAGGGTTGGAACGTCCCATAGCCAGCAATGCGGCAAAACTGCCCTGCATGCCACCCACAGTAGGAATACAGCAGGCAGGTGATACGTCGATATCCATAAAAAGTTTTGCAAAGCGCGAAATCTCTGTTTTGGCAAAAGGGATTCCTTCGATGTTCGGATAAATGCGTGCCAAGCCCATTTCCAAAGCTTCGTGTTCGGCTTTTACGCCAATTTTGCTTGGCTCCAGACCGGGAACACCCATTTCCATGTGGATAAATTCTTCACCGCTTTCCTGCTCGATCTGCGCCACCAGTTTTCCTACTTCGCGTATCGAAAGACGCGTAATGTCGCTCTCGCCAAACTGAGTAAATAAGCTGTCTACTATTTCTTTTGTAATCATTGTCTGTTCTGTTGTAAAATCATTCTTTTCAGAGCCCCCAATTTGTACGATTTTATTTCCGAGGTAATCAGATTAGGTCCTGCATAATATCTCAGATATACATCGTTCGCCTCCAGTATCCTTTCAATAATTTCATTGTCAAGAATACGGGTCATTTTGTAAGTTTTCAGATGTTGCTCGCTATACCCGGTCACGACATCGACCTTCGAGGAGTCGGCCTTCATAATACTTGAAGTATTTTCATTCAGTTTTGTGAAAACACCATTCTCCAACGTTGTGTTATTCATTTCAATAACCTTTTTGTCGATTACAATATACATTTTGTCCGACAATTCGAAACTACCATAAGGCATAGTGATTACGTCGTACATTGTGTAAACCATTTCGCCATTGTTATTTCGTTCTTTTACAATGCTTACGGTTTGCGAGTACTCCTGTTCGCGTATTTCATTCTTGCTGAATACTGCATCGTAACGTTGACGCTCAGTATTCAAAACTTCGTCGTATTGACTTGAAATAGTGGTGGACAAAGTGCAACGAACAAAGAGCAATGTGATGGCTCCGAAAAACAATATTTTCAAAATGCTTCTCATAGTAATAAAAAATTTAAATGTGTAATTTATTTGGTTAAATGTCTAGTGTCTGTTAGATTTGACAGGAACACAATTACTGTTGCGCTTTCCTTTTGTCAATCACTCTCACTGCCTTTCCTTCGCTGCGCGCAATGGTTTTAGGCTCTACAAGCGTTACCTTTACACTAAGACCAATGGCGCTATTGAGCGCATGTTCAATTTTGCGCGAAAGCATTTGTAATTCTCTGATAGTGTCCACCATTTTTGCTTCGTCGAGTTCAACCTGAAGTTCCAACGTGTCGAGATTATTCACTTTATCCACATAAAGCATGTAGTGAGCGCTCGTTTCGCAAAGTTCGAGCAATACATGTTCAATTTGCGATGGGAAAAGATTCACACCACGAATAATAAGCATATCATCGCTGCGGCCTGTGATTTTTTTCATGCGTACTGTGGTTCGTCCACACTCACATTTTTCACGATTCAGTGTCGAAAGGTCGCGGGTATTGTAGCGCAAAAGCGGAATGCCTTCTTTGGTGAGCGTCGTAAACACGAGTTCACCTTCCTGACCATCGGCTAATGGCAGTTTTGTTTCCGGATCCACAATTTCCGGATAAAAATGATCTTCGTGAATGTGCAGACCTGTATGATGAATGCAATCGTTGGCTACGCCGGGGCCCATAATTTCACTAAGTCCGTAAATGTCGAAAGCATTAATTCCCCATTTTCGTTCCAGTTCCAGGCGCATATTTTCAGTCCATGGTTCTGCGCCAAATACGCCTGCTTTGATTTTCAAGTCTTTCAGCGAGTATCCGTTTTCACTAAGTGCATCGGCCAAATGCAGCGCATACGAGGGAGTACAGGCGAGCACAGTGGAACCGTAGTCCGACATTAACTGCAACTGACGTCGTGTATTTCCACCCGATACGGGAATAACCGTGCAACCCACAGTTTCGGCGCCGTAATGCACGCCAAGTCCGCCAGTGAAAAGTCCGTAGCCGTAGGAAACCTGCATAATGTCATTTTGCGATATGCCGGCCATTGTAAGGCAGCGGGCAAGCACCTCGCGCCAGTTTTCGATGTCGTTTTTGGTATAACCTACTGTGGTGGCCTTGCCTGTGGTGCCGCTGGAAGCGTGCACGCGCACAATTTCGTGCATTGGCACAGCAAACAGTCCGAATGGATAATGGTCGCGAAGGTCGTTTTTATAGGTAAAAGGAAGTTTTACGATGTCGTCGATGGTCATAATATCCCCGGGTTTTACGCCCATTTCGTCCATTCGCCGACGATAAAAGGCTACATTGTTGTAAACCCGCTCCACCAGATTACGGAGTCGTGCCGATTGCAGTTCGCGCATTTGTTCGCGATCCATACATTCAATTTCTTTGTTCCAGATCATGTCAAATGTTTAATTTGAAAATTGATATAGTTTTTTCAACCTTATTCAGGTGAAAAATATGAGTTTATAGATGTGGTTGTGTTTGTAAATCAGATTGTTTACAGCAAATCTTTTTCCCGGATGGGTATTAACTTGTTTTTTTCGATTACTTCGAGGGCTTTTTCTTTGTTGTCGGTACGGAAAACAAGCATCGATTTGCTTCCAAAACTGAAAGCATACACATATTCGATGCAAATGTCGGCTGAAGTAAAAAGGTCGAGAATGTGTGACATCGAACCCGGAGCTGCGTCCATTTCGAGTCCCAGTATTTCGTGAACGCGCACTGTAAACTGTTCGTTTCGAAGTGCTTCGAGGGCTTTTTCCGGATTTGACACAATGGCACGCATAATGCCGTAGTCGCTGGTGTCGGCAACTGTGAGCGCTACAATATTAATTTGGTTGCGGGCTAATACATTGAGTACCTGATTGAGGTAGCCGGTTTTGTTTTCGAGGAAAACGGAGAGTTGGCGTATGGTCATAAATATCAGATTTTAGGATGTGATGAAATCACGAAACTGTCGGTTTATCAGTTCCGGAATGCAAATTTAGTAAAATTAATGGATTTACGTGTGTCTGAAATACAAATTATAAGGAATAAACTTCTCAGTATAAATTTGCAATCGAAACATTGGAAGTGAGCTTTTTATCGGGCAGGTTACAATTTTCCCAAATGATTGCATTAATGCTGTTTCCGGGTCTGATTTCATTGTTGAAATTGCACAGAAGTGCGGGCGTGTAGCATGTGGCAGTAATAATATCGCCGACGTTTATGCCTGATAATGAATCGAATGCCTTGTATAGATGCAAGCTAAATTCAGTTGGATTTTCGGTGTGGGCATCGAGTATCAGAGTCCGGTTTTGTAAGTCAATTTTTTCAGGGATGATGTTTGTGATATCGATGTACAAAAACTGCTCAGGCATTTGTTGAAAGTCGTAAGCTCTGAGTTTTAGCGAAACAATCCCTGCGCTGATAATGCCGTCGCGAAAGATGGTTGCGGCTGTTTCGCTTTTCATGTCATTCAGTGAAATAAGCTGCGAAACAAGCCCGTTTTCCGATATCTCAAGCACCGTATGTCGCAATAGCTGATCGGGAGCAGTCAGCATGAGTTGACTTACAACTCTATTCATTGATTAGTTTTGGTTTCTCGGCACGTGAATTTATTTTCTGAATTTTAGCAGGTGTTGGTCTACGGGTTTCAACCGCAGGTTTTGCTTTTTCAATGGTTGGTTTAATGGAATCCGATGCTGGCTTTTTGTTATTCTTCAGCGCATTTATCGAATCTTTCTCAAACTGGATTTTTTCGATCAGCGTTTTTATACTGTCCTGTGCGAGTTGATCGTAGTGACGTGTAAAACTAATGCTATCGATTTTAGCAAAGTATTTTTTGGTTGTGGACGTGTCGTTCAATAATTCACCCGTGATTTTCTCAACAGGAAGCTGACGTTTAGCGCGTAGCATTAGGGTGTATCGTCGTAAAACGCTGTCGGCCTTTACACTGGTCGTAATACTGTCGGTAATTCCTCCTGCATAATGAATGCGGAAAACAATACGTTTGTGCAGTAAACTGTCTTTGCCCGGCGATAATCTTTGAAGTAAACGCAAGGTATAACGGTCGTTCCAGCGTAATTGTGAATCGGTAATGCTGAAACTGATATTGTTTGGCGTGGAATCGGTTGTAAAAGTAAAACTGGCTTTTTGAGGCCACATTTCCCTTATCGAGTTACGAAGCGCAGCTGAGTCAACCGGATGATATACACCTTTTTCCACATCGGCTTCAAGTTTATTCAGACGATCGAGCACTTCAATGTAAATTTTCTCGTAAGTTTTTGGATGCGCAGTGTACCAAACCACCGAAGAGTCGAATTGTGCCTGCGTTATTCCGTGTTTTTTGAGCAGTGAATTATAATAATACACATTTTCCCTGTCTTCGGCCTGTCCGAAACCATTGGCCATTAAAGTGCCGTCGAGTTTGTGTAGGTCGTAAATGAAATCGGTCATTTCGCTGCGCGACAGTAATCCTTCGGGGCGTTTTTCGCAACCTGCAAACAATGTCAGCAATAAAATGCCTATCAAATACTTACGATATTTCTTAAGCTTCTGATTCATTCTTCTGATTTTTCTCCTTTTTTGTTTCCAGACTGTCATTCAGATCTTTGCGGAAGAAAATGAGGATAATAACCACTGAAATGGTAATGGCCGAATCGGCAATATTAAATACGGGGCTAAAGAACAGTACTTCACCTGCACTGTTTCGTATCAGTGGAAAGTAAAGCATGTCCACTACTTTTCCATAAAATACAGGAGCATATCCGCCTGTTTCAGGCAAAAATGTGGCAGCCATTCCATAGCTGTCGCTGAAAAGCACGCCATAAAACACCGAGTCGAAAATATTTCCTGCGGCTCCGGCAAGCAGGAGCGATACTGCCAGAATAAATCCGGTTCGTGCATTTTTCTTAATCAATGTGTAAATGAAATATGAAATTCCACCTACAGCTATAATTCTGAAAATGGTCAGAAATAATTTCCCGAATATCTCCATTCCGAAAGCCATCCCGTTGTTTTCGATAAAATATATCTGAAACCAGCTGAATACCTCGATATGTTCGCCGAGCGCAAAGTTGAGTTTTATGAATATTTTTGAAGCCTGGTCGATAATAAGAACCAGGAATATGAGTAAAAGGGATTTTTTTGTAACCGACATGTGTTGAGAGATTTGTGTTTTGTGTGATTTCAACTACAACTGTTATATTTATTAATGCAAAGGTAAATAAAAGAGGCGCATATTTCGATATACATAAGCCCTAAAACAATGTTTTTTAAAACATATTGAGAAAAAGAATGTTTTTGCCTTTGCATTCAGACAAAGAAACCGACAACAGATATGCCTCCATTGCCGGTTTTAAGTATTGATAAACTGTCTTTTATCTTTAGTCTTTTATCTTTGCTCAATTATCTTTTATCACTTTTTGCTTCAATACTCAGAGTCGCATGTGGCACAGCGCGAAGACGTTCCTTAGGTATCAGCTTGCCTGTTTCGCGGCATATGCCATAAGTTTTATTTTCGATACGGATAAGTGCAGCCTGTAAGTGTTGTATAAACTTCATCTGACGTTGAGCCAAGCGACCCGATTCTTCTTTCGACAATGTGGCAGCACCTTCTTCAAGTACTTTAAAAGTAGGCGAAGTATCCATTACATCGTTTCCATCAAGATTGGTGATACCATTGCGCAACAATTCGTAATCCTTTTGGGCTTTACCCAATTTCTCGTTAATGATTTCACGAAACTCCTCGAGTTCGGCATCAGTGTATCTTGTTTTTTCACTCATAGCTTTAAATTATTTGCGTTTAAGGATTTTCCCCCTCAACAATGGTTTCTGCGTGCATTTATATTGCATGCGAAAATAGCAAAATAGTTTTAGTTTTCAAACTTTTAATTGCATTATTTTTGATATCATTTTTACAATATAATTCGTATTGATATCATATTGTCAATAATGCTTATTGTTTTGAAATACAGGTTTCTAAATTTGAATTAAGACTGAGTAACTGACCTTAAAACACTACTTTGTTACATTGCAGGAGGACTTTGAGCCGCTTTTGCTGATTTTTATTCCGTAAAGTTTATATTTATTCTTAAAAATATTACGTCATAAAGGCTGTATCAACCGAATCAGATTTTCTCAATTTTAATTTTTACAATGTAATCTTCAAAATCAAGTTCAGTTGCATTGTCGACAACTGTTTTTATTTCCACCGAAGTAGCAAGAGTTTGTGTTCCGATATAGGACGCATATTCCTGAACGGCAGTTTCAATTTCAGGACGACTCTCAATTTCGATGGCAATTTTGTCCGTGATTTCGTAACCGCTTGATTTGCGGATGTTTTGAATACGATTCACAAGTTCGCGGGCAATACCTTCGCGCAACAAAGCATCAGTCACCGTAATGTCGAGCGCTACTGTCAGACGGCCTTCGTTGGCTACCAGCCAGCCCGGCATATCTTCGGTAATGATTTCGGCATCTTCGGTAGTGATTTCCACATCGCCTGATGCTAATTTCAGAATATATGTACCGTTGCGCTCTATTTCGCTGATTTCGTTTTTGCTGAGTGTGCCAAATGCCACTGCAATTTCCTTCATCTGTTTGCCGTACTTCTTGCCTAATGTTTTAAAGTTAGGCTTAATCTTTTTCACCAGATTATCCATTTCGGTGTCAGCAGGAATTACTTCCAGTTCCTTGATGTTGACTTCCGTTTTTACCAGATCGGCCACATAAGTTAACTGGTTAAATGTTTTCTCGTCGGGAGCGGGCACTACAGCCTTCATAAGTGGTTGACGCACTTTTTTCTCTGCTTTTTTACGCAACGCGAGAATCATCGAAGTGGTTTGCTGTGCCAACTGCATACATTCTTCCAAATGCGTGTCGATCAGCGAAGCATCAAATGATGGGAAATCTGCAAGGTGAACTGATATGCAGCCCCCTAAATCCCCCTCAAGGGGACTTTGGTCCAGCGCAACTTTTATTGCGTTAAGCGTATTTTCTATGTCAAACAGGATACTTTCGTTGGTAAATCTAATAACCGTAAATCCTTGTTTATTTAGATATTCTGTTCGTAGTTTGTCTAATTCTTGCTGATTTTCTTCGTTATGATACCCTCCATCAACTTCAATAACTAACTGTTTTGAAAGACAAACAAAATCTACTATGAAATCACCAATGATATGTTCTCTGCGGAATTTATAATTGTCTAAGTTTTTGCTTTGTAAATTTTTCCAAAGAAAACTTTCCGCTTCAGTCGGATTTTTTCTTCTGTTTTTCGCATTTTCTTTCAGCATTTCATAATTAAGTGGATTTGCTGTATTGTAAGGTTTTGAACTTTGCACTGCGCCAAAGTCCCCCACTGAGGGGGGATTTAGGGGGGCTTTTAAGTCTAAATACAGTTGATCGGCAAAGAAAGGTGCAATCGGAGCCATAAGCTTGGCCACTGTTTCGAGACAGGCATAAAGTGTTTGATAAGCTGCAATTTTATCCTGATCGTATTCGCCACCCCAGTAGCGTTTACGGTTCAGACGCACATACCAGTTGCTCAGATTTTCGCCCACGAAATCAGAAATAGCACGTCCGGCACGTGTGGGCTCATAGTTTTCGTAATGTTCCTGCACCTCTTTTGTCAGAGTGTTGAGCAACGAAAGTATCCAGCGGTCAATTTCAGGACGTTTCTCCACGGGAATCTGTGCTTCGCTGTTTGTGAAATTATCCACATTGGCATAAAGCGCAAAGAATGAATAGGTGTTGTAAAGTGTTCCGAAGAATTTGCGGCGCACTTCTTCAATTCCTTCAATGTCGAACTTCAAATTGTCCCATGGCGATGCATTGGTCATCATATACCAGCGCAGCGGATCGGAACCATATTTCTCGATAGTTGAAAACGGATCGACAGCATTGCCCAGACGTTTCGACATTTTATTGCCGTTTTTGTCGAGTACAAGTCCGTTCGAAATAACGCTTTTGAAGGCTACTGAACCACGCACCATAGTGCTGATAGCATGAAGCGTAAAGAACCAACCGCGTGTCTGGTCCACACCTTCCGAAATAAAGTCGGCAGGGAAAAAGTCTCCCGATTCAATCAGATCCTTGTTTTCAAATGGATAATGAAGCTGTGCATAAGGCATAGCGCCCGAATCGAACCAAACGTCGATCAGGTCGAGTTCACGTTTCATGGGTTTGCCCGAAGCTGAAGCCAACACAATGCCATCCACATACGGACGGTGTAAATCGATGTTTTTTACATCGTAGTTTTCAGCAGTATATTCTCCGGCTTTGAAGTTTTTATAGGGATTTTCCGACAGAAATCCGGCTTTAATCGACTTTTCGATTTCGCTGATCAATTCTTCCACCGAGCCAATACAAATTTCCTCGGTACCATCTTCTGTGCGCCATATAGGAAGCGGAGTTCCCCAGTAACGACTGCGGCTGAGGTTCCAGTCCTGAAGATTTTCGAGCCATTTGCCAAAACGTCCCGTTCCTGTAGAAGCAGGTTTCCAGTTAATGGTGTTGTTCAGCGCAATCATTTCATCGCGGCAGGCTGTTGTGCGAATAAACCAGCTATCCAGCGGATAGTAGAGTACGGGTTTGTCGGTACGCCAGCAGTGTGGGTAGTTATGCGTATGTTTTTCAATTTTGTATGCCAGTCCCTGTTGTTTCAGCATGATACAGATAGACACATCAAGCGTTTCGTCCTGTTCGGAAAGAGTCGGATCGTAAGCATTTTTTACAAACCGTCCGGCAAATTCTTTGTATGTATCAGTATTTACATTGCTGTTTACAAAGTCGGTATCGAGATCTTCGATAGTGAAGAATTTTCCGCTGCGATCCACCATCGGCTGGCGGTTACCATCTTTGTCGATTAGCAGCATCGGTGGAACACCGTTTTGTTTGGCCACACGGTCGTCGTCGGCACCAAAAGTAGGAGCAATGTGAACAATTCCGGTACCATCTTCGGTGGTTACAAAGTCGCCTGTGATGACACGGAAAGCGCCTTCACCCGGATTTACCCAGGGAATAAGCTGCTCATATTCCATTCCGGCAAGGTCGGAACCTTTACATTTTCCGAGAATTTCACATTCGTTTTTGCCCAGTACTTGAGTTAATAATGCTTCGGCAAGAATTAGGCTGCACTCTTGTTTTGAATATGGATTTGTTGATTTAACTAATACGTAATCGATGTTCGGTCCAACGCAAAGCGCTGTATTCGAGGGTAATGTCCATGGCGTGGTTGTCCATGCAAGAAAAAATACCCCACCCCAACCCTCTCCAAAGGAGAGGGAGTGAGCGCTAAATACTTTATTTAGTTGTACGAAGTTTCGCTCGCCAACTGTTTCCCCTCCTTTGGAGGGGATTAAGGGGAGGTGAAATTGCGCCACACAGGTGGTGTCCTTCACATCGCGATAGCAACCCGGTTGATTTAGTTCATGAGTCGAAAGTCCTGTTCCGGCAGCCGGAGAATATGGCTGAATGGTGTAGCCTTTATAAAGCAGATTTTTATTGTAAAGTTGTTTGAGTAACCACCACAATGTTTCGATGTATCGGTTGTCGTAAGTGATATACGGGTCGTTCATATCCACCCAATATCCCATTTTTGTAGTCAGGTCTTCCCATTCGCGGGTGTATTTCATTACATCATGGCGACAGGCTGCGTTATATTCGTCTACGCTGATTTTTTTACCAATATCTTCTTTGGTAATGCCGAGCGATTTTTCCACACCAAGTTCTACGGGAAGCCCATGTGTGTCCCAACCGGCTTTACGTTTTACCTGAAAGCCCTGCATGGTTTTGTAACGACAGAAAATATCCTTGATAGCGCGTGCCATTACGTGATGAATACCCGGCATGCCATTTGCCGAAGGCGGTCCTTCATAAAATACAAACGAGGGTTTTCCCTCGCGGGTTTCGATACTTTTATGGAAAACATCAAGCTGTTGCCAGCGTTCGAGTATTTCTTTGTTGATGTTCGACAGGTTAAGTCCGGAGTATTCTTTAAATTTTGCCATATCTGAATAGGAATTTTGCTGTTTTTTACAAGACTGCAAAAGTACAAAAAAAATATGAATTTGGGAGGGCTTTAATAAAAACTGCTATGCAGTTGAAACTGACTCTGATATTGTTGTGTCAGATGCTTTTTTATAAGGGTTTCGGATCTTTCTGTTTTGTAATACTCCGAACCGGAATGGCTGATGTTTTATAAAAAAAACCGCCACACATTTCTGTGTGGCGGTTTTGCATATTGAAAATAAGTGTTTGCATTAATAACTTGTACGCTTGCTTGCTGCATAAACGATTTTCAGCGCGTATGCTCTACGCAACGACTGTTTTACGTCGTTTATAACACCCATTTTGGTATCTTTGTCAGCTTTAATCGACACAGTCATTAAGTTCTGATCGCTTTCACTCATAGCGCTTCGTTCGCGTACAATAAACTCTTCGAGTTCACTTACGTCGGCAAAGGCATCACCCAGCTGAATACGTGTTTCAGAACCAAAGGCTCTTTTGTATTCTTCCATTGGTTTACCTACATATACATAACGAGCAAGTGACTTATTTTCAAGTTTCTGAACATCAGTAGCCATAGGAGGTGCCACTCTAACTTTAAATGTAACCTCTTTCATTGTAGTAACAGCCATAAAGAAGAACAGGAGCATGAAAATAATATCGGGGAGCGATGAAGTACTCAACGCCGGCGTTTCTCTGTCTTTGTCTTTTCTAATTTGTGCCATTATTCAGCCCTCCATAATTTTTAGGTTCTGCTTCCGAAATTTTCTGAGGATATACATCCTGAACAGCTTTCTTCTGGTCTTCTTCGAGTTCGTCAAAAACTTTTCCGAATTTCTGAAGAGCCAGTTCGTTCCTTAGTTCGTTATAAGCAGCTACCAATTCGTTTTGTACATCGATATATGCCTGATATTGTGTGTCCACGTCGTTCTGAAGTGAAATTACATGTTCTTTTGTAATTTCAATTTCGCCGATCAACGGGATGTTTACCAACTCTTTTTTAGGCATGTTTGGATCGTTGTTCTCGTTTTTGATAAACTCCTTGGCTTTCTTGCGCAAATCCCTGATTTCCATCATTTCTCCTTGCACGAGCAACTCATTCAAACTATTGATTTTTACAACAAACAAATTACGCTTGTTGATATCAACTGGTGGAACAACCTGATCGGGTGGCAATGGAGGTGGCAAACGACGTGTCAAACCCGTGTTTGTGCTCATTGATGTGGTTACAAGGAAAAATATGAGCAGCAGAAACGCAAGGTCGGCCATCGAACTTGAGTTAATCTCGCCTGATTTTCTTTTTTTTCCCATGATAAAAAATTTCTATCTAATATTAAAAGTCAGTATTAGCTGACCTTCAACAGTTTTTTTTATTTAAGACTAATATAAATTCTTGAGCCAACAATTGTTATTGCTACAGCTGCGAACAATGCGTAAATTGCATAAATTACCATGTCGGTAAATTGTGCCCAAAATCCCACATTGTCAGTTCCATCATATCCTATGATTGAGATTTTATCAGCACTACCAAGCGACCATGAAATCACGAAGATAAGAATAAATATGATAACCGGAATAAGCGATTTTAATGCCGAAACCGGTGAACTTACCAAATTTTTGATAAAACCAATAATGATCAAAAGAACTGTGATAACTACTACAAGTCCTACAAGGAAGTATGACCAGTAAAGCAATGTGTCAGTGTATTTTGGAACAGTAAGTAAATCGCCACCCACTTCGAGCGATTCAGCATTTCCTCCGGCATATACCATCACTACAATAAGTGCTGATAATATTCCAAGAATATATGCTAAAATCTGAGGGCCTTTTTCAATTAATTTTGACATATCTGAATTCTTTTAATGTTCAAATGATTATTTTGTGTGTTTTACAATGATGTCAAGCAATGAGATAGAAGAATCTTCCATGTCATTAGTCATACCTTCAATCAGAGTAACGATGTAGTTGAAGAATACCTGAAGAATCATAGCTACGATAAGACCAAATACAGTTGTCAAAAGGGCGATTTTCATACCACCGGCTACTACAGTGGCCGAGATATCACCAACTTGCTGAATTTTATCAAAAGCTTCAATCATACCGATCGCTGTTCCGAGGAATCCTAACGATGGTGAAAGTGTGATAAACAGCGAAATCCATGTAAGATTCTTTTCGAGTAAACCCAGCTGAACGCCACCGTAAGAAGCTACCGATTTTTCAACTACTTCAATACCTTCGTCGTAACGCGACAAGCCCTGATAGAAGATTGAAGCTACTGGTCCGCGTGTGTTACGGCATACTTCCATAGCTGCTTCAACGCCACCTTTTTCCCATGCTTCGTCGATGTTGGTGAGAAGTTTTTTAGTGTTAGTAGACGAAAGACTCAGGTAAAGAATACGTTCGATAGACAATGCAAGACCAATGATCAAACAGAGTGCTACCGGAGTCATCCAAACTGCGCCCCCTTCAATAAATTTTTGTTTCAATGCCTTATGCATACCCACTTCTTCCACCACTTCAGCGTCTTCAGTGGTTTCTGTTACTGTTGTAGCCGCTGAATCAGTTGCTGCTGAGTCAGTTGCTGCCACCTGCTCTGTGGCGGTAGCGTCCTGTGCCACTGCGTTCAAAGTGCTTCCAAAATTGAAAATCGCTACGATTGATAAGATTGCAAATACCTTTTTCATTTTACTTTTTTTTAAATGTTCTAATTGTTGTTGTTTTATTTTTTTGTTTCAATTCATTCTGCCTGAATTTGTTGCGGAGAGGAAGAGATTCGAACTCTCGATACGATTCCACACCGTATATACGCTTTCCAGGCGTACCTCTTCAACCACTCGAGCACCTCTCCAAAACGGGGCGAAGTTAAGAAAAAATCACGAAAAACAATGTATTTATTGAAATTTGTATCCAATAAATTATTTTTTTCTCGTTTTTTTAGATGGTTTTATGATTTCGGCTCTGATTTTTCAAATAAATTGAAAGAATTACAGCTTGTTATTTCAATAATTTTTTCTTTTTCCAGTTCATAGACTGCTGACAATTTTTCGCAAATGATTGCTATGTGTGCAGGTTCATTCCTTTTTCCACGATAAGGTGCGGGTGTGAGATAGGGTGCATCGGTTTCAGTGAGAATGTGCTCGGGTTGTACATGTTTTAGTGTGTCGGCCAATTCGGAGTTTTTAAAAGTTACAATGCCGTTGATACCCATATAAAAACCTCCAAACTGTATTATTTCGTCGGCCTGCTCAATGCTTCCTGTAAAACTATGAAAAACGCCTCTGAGTCCCTTTCCTCTGAAAGGTTCGAGTGCGTTCATGGTTTCGCGAAACGAATCGCGTACATGTATTATCACCGGTAAATTGTAGTCGAGCGACCATTGCAATTGCTGTGTGAAGGCTATTAGCTGTTCGTTGTAAAAGCTTTTGTCCCAATACAAATCGATGCCAATTTCGCCGATAGCTATATACTTTCTACGTGATAATTCCCGTTTTATTATGTCAAGTTCATTTTTATAATCATCTTTTACACTTGTAGGGTGCAGACCGATTGCTGCATAGCAATACCCGGGATATGCTTTTTCGAGACTAAGCATACGCGGCAACGATTCGCTATCGACATTGGGCAGGATGATTTTTGTTACACCTGCATCTTTTGCGCGTTGAATTACCTCGTCGCGATCGTTATCGAACTCCTCGGAATAAATATGTGAATGGGTGTCAATCATTTTTGTACTCCAATGTTTCAGAGTTTTAAAGTTTCAGTGTTTCAAAGTTTTGATGCAATCCAAAACTCTGAAACTTGAAACTCAGAACTCTTTACTCAGAACTCTTTACTCAGAACTCTTTACTCAGAACTCTTTTGGCTATTCCCACTCAATAGTTGCGGGAGGTTTTGAACTGATGTCGTATACTACGCGGTTTACACCTTTTACTTTGTTGATAATTTCGTTCGACATTTTGGCCAGAAATTCGTAAGGCAGATGTACCCAGTCGGCCGTCATGCCGTCGGTAGAGGTTACGGCGCGCAGTGCAACAGCATTTTCGTAAGTACGTTCGTCGCCCATTACGCCTACTGATTGTACAGGAAGTAAAATAACACCTGCCTGCCATACTTTGTCGTATAGGTTCCAGTCGCGGAGTCCGTTGATGAAAATGTCGTCGGCTTCCTGTAAAATGCGGACTTTGTCAGGAGTTATGTCACCCAAAATACGAACGGCAAGTCCGGGGCCGGGGAATGGCTGACGTTTGATAAGATGATGCATCATGCCCATTTCGGTACCCACACGGCGCACTTCGTCTTTGAAAAGCAGTCGTAATGGTTCGCAAAGTTTCAGATTCATTTTGTCGGGAAGTCCGCCTACATTGTGATGCGACTTAATAACTGTGCCTGTGATTGACAATGATTCGATAATGTCAGGGTAAATGGTTCCCTGGGCAAGCCATTTTACACCATCAATCTTTTTGGCTTCAGCATCGAATACGTCGATAAAGCCTGAGCCGATAATTTTACGTTTTTTTTCCGGATCGGTTACGCCATCGAGCATTTTGTAAAAATAATCTTTTGCATTTACCCCGATTACATTGAGCCCCAGGTGTTCGTAATCTTTCATTACATTTTCAAACTCGTTTTTGCGGAGCAAGCCATGATCGACAAATATACAAGTGAGGTTTTCGCCAATGGCTTTGTTCAGTAAAACGGCTGCCACCGATGAATCTACACCGCCCGAGAGCCCAAGAACTACTTTGTCGTTGCCAAGTTGTGCTTTGAGTTCAGCTACAGTGCTTTCAACAAAAGACGCCGGAGACCAATTGCGTGCTGCACCACAAATATTAAGGAAGTTTTCAAGTAGCTGAATGCCATCCAGTGTGTGATAAACCTCAGGGTGAAATTGTACAGCCCAGGTGGGTTCATTTTCTATTTTGTAAGCGGCCAGTTCCACATCGGCTGTGCTGGCTATTTTGCGGAAACCTGCAGGAATTTTTGTAATAGAATCGCCGTGCGACATCCATATCTGCGAACCGGGATTAATGTCTTTGAAAAGGGGGTCGGTATTGTCAATGAAATCGAGATTGGCACGGCCATATTCGCGTGAACCGGCAGCTTCCACATTCCCACCCGAAGTGTAAGCAATGTATTGTGCGCCGTAGCAAATTCCCAAAACAGGAAACTTTCCACGTATATTGCTCAGGTCGGTTTTGAATGCAGTGGGGTCGTACACCGAAAACGGACTTCCGGAAAGAATTACTCCTTTGATATCGGTAGTATCTTCAGGAAACTTGTTGTAAGGAACTATTTCGCAATATTCGTTCAGATCGCGCAGGCGTCGTCCGATAAGTTGTGTGGTTTGTGAGCCGAAATCAAGAATAATGATCTTTTCCATTGAGAATATCGATTGATTGAAAAATTTGTGCAAAAATAGCAAAAAGTCAGTGCAACTGCAAATGATAATAATGGTAGTTGGGATCTGAATTTTAAGTCTGATAAGGAAATGATATGTTTGGAAACATAAATCAACTGATTTTTCTATCATTTTATTTGAGGTTCTGTCATTGTTGTGACAGCCCTTTTCATATATTTGCATCGAATTTTATTTTCGAATTAATCTGAAACGATATGTACGCATTTGATTTACGTACCCTTTATACCAGTTTTGTAGTAATGCTGGTAGTTTGTCTGGCTGTGGTGGCTCTTTTGTGGTGGCAGAATCGAAAACGTTTCAGAGGCCTGGAACTGATCGTGCTGTACATTGTGATGCAGTTTTTTGCTTTGGTTTTGATAGCACTACGCGACAAGATACCCGATTTCCTTTCGATCATTATGGCTAATGGCTTTGTGGTGGGTGGCGCCTTTCTGGCTTTTGTGGGTCTCGAAAAATTCAGCGACAAAGAAACACCGCGCCTGAAACATTATTTGTTGTTTGTTTTCTTTCTAATACTACATTTAGTGTTTACTTATTTTTATCCTTCGCAGGAACTAAGAAATATAAATGTGAGTTTTGCACTTATGGTTGTGTCGTTACAGAGTGCACATTTGATGCTTTACAGAAATACCGGGGTAATGCGTAAAATTGCAAAGCCAATGGGTTATGTGTTTGTTTTTCTTGTGTTTATTGGTGTTGTAAGGTTGTCGAAGTATTTTTTTGTGGGATTCTCTGACTTAAGTTATTTCAATTCCGGTGTATTTGAAGTATATGTGGCTTTAATGTATCAGGTAGCCTATTTCTTTCTGATCTTTTTTTTGGCGTTAATGGTGAATCAAAGACTTTTGAATGAAATTTCAGTGCAGGAAGAGAAATTTTCGAAAGCATTTCGACATTCTCCGCTAGGTATTTTAATATCAACTTTAAATGAAGGACGTATTATTGAGATAAATGCTGGGTATGAAAAAATAACCGGTTATCTTGCCGCTGAAGTAATTGGTAAAACGACGACTCAAAACAATATCTGGGTTGATGAGGTCGACCGTTTTGCTTTTGTAACGGAGCTGAATGAAAAGGGCAGAGTTGTAAGCCGAACGATGCAGTTTCGAAAAGCAAACGGAGAACTTATAACTGCTGAGTTCTCAAGCGAAATCATATACATTGATAATGAAAAATGTTTACTTACAGTAGTTAACGATGTTACAGAGAAGAAAAAGACAGAAGCCGAATTACGAAAATCGCAAAGGATTTTGCGAAGTTTTGCTTCTCATTTACAAAATGCCGGCGAGGAAGAAAAAATTGTATTGGCCACTCAAATTGATAATGAGCTGAATCAGAGTTTGGCAGCTCTTAAAATGGATATAGGATTACTCAAGCAAAAATTCAAAAAGAATGATGAGACGGGACAGTCGGACGAACTGATACATAAACTGGATGAGGTGTATAAAACCCTGGGTAATTCGCTGGCCTTTTCGCTTAAATTGATGACAAGCCTCCGAAATGAGGTGCTTTATATGATGGGCTTACCCGATGCTATCAGACTATATGTTGATGAAGTTAATCATAAATACCCTGCCAAACAATGTTTTTTCGATTTGGGTAAAGTTGATAAATTGCCTCAGCAGAAACAGTCCACTATTCTTTATCGCATTTTCGAAGATGCGATTTCCAATGCGCTTGTTCACTCACAGGCTTCTGAAATTATTGTTTCGTTGCACGGTCGTAATAATTCTCTTGAACTCGAAATTTCCGATAACGGGCTGGGTTTTGAGTATAGTGAATTTATGGAGCATAGCTCGCACGGGCTTATGTTGATGCGCGAGCGCACGTCGCTTCTCGATGGCGAAATGTTCATTACGTCGGCTCCGGACGAGGGTACAACCGTGAAAATTGTAATTCCGCTTGTCTGACTATTTCAACAGTAACGAGCTGTCGCCGTAACTCAGAAAGCGGAAGTCGTGCGACATGGCATAGTCGTAAATGTTTTTCCAATTGCCGTCCACAAAGGCCGAAACCAAAAGCAATAAGGTGCTTTTAGGTTGATGAAAATTGGTAATCATTCCGTTTATTACTCTGAATTTATATCCCGGACGAATCATAATCTGTGTATCAGCATGCAGCGTATCAGTTTGCGTACGGTCGAGATATTTCAGAATTTCGTTGAGCATTTCGCAGGTGTCGTATTTGTGTTGCACAACGTAAGGCGCCCATTGCGAAACCCGTAAGGCCTCTTCTCCTTTGCCTTCTTTCAACTGCACTCCTAAATAATAAAGGCTTTCAAGTGTACGCACCGAAGTGGTTCCCACAGCTACAATCTGACCATAGTTAGCTATAAGTTTTTCAATGGTTTTACGTTGTACCGAAATCACTTCGGTGTGCATATGATGTTCGGCAATGTCGCGTGTTTTTACAGGCTGAAAGGTGCCTGCGCCCACATGAAGTGTCACTTCTTCGAATTGTACGTTGTTGTTTTTTAGTGATTCAAAAACTTCGTCGGTAAAGTGCAATCCCGCTGTAGGCGCAGCTACAGAGCCTTTAATTTTTGAATATACGGTCTGATAATTTTTCAGATCGCTTTCCTCTGTTTTGCGATGCAGGTAGGGCGGAATAGGCAATTCTCCGGCACTTTCCAATATATCGGCAAAATGAATTTCGTTGTTATTCCACTCAAAATGAACTTTATGTGTATTCCCTTCTGTCGATACAAGGGTGGCTTTCAGTTCGCACTCTTCATTAGCTATGCTTATCTTCTTAGTGAGCGCACCTTCTTTCCATTTTTTCAGATTACCAATCATGCATTTCCATATGCAGGAATGAACAGAACCGAGCGATTGTGCATAATCGGCAGGGCTGTCGGGTTCGAGACAGAAAATTTCAATCTGCGCACCGGTGATTTTCTGAAAAAGCATGCGCGCCTGAATCACACGGGTATTGTTATAAACCAATAATGTGTTTTCGGGTACAAAATCAGCAATATTCGAAAAAATACTTTCCTGAATTTTCCCCTGCTGATAAAAGAGCAGTTTCGAACTGTCGCGTTTGGTGAGTGGATATTTTGCAATACGCTCATCGGGAAGCGCGTAATCGTATTCGTCGATATAAATAACGTTGTTGTTTGAAGCCTGAGTCACTTTGTTTCGCGGAATTTATTGTATTTTTGTGCAAAAGTAATAAAATTTTGCGAGAGCCCCGTTTCTGTAAATACTGTGGATGCGATGCTAAAGCAATTAGGATAAAGGATAAATATTATGTCGATAAAAAAAGGTGATAATGTGCGTTTTCTCAACGCAGTAGGAGGAGGGACTGTGGTTCGTATTGATGCAGATAAAAAACTGATATATGTGGAAGATGCCGATGGTTTTGAAATTCCTGTGCTCGAGCGCGAATGTGTGGTGATTGGCGAAGTAAATGAAAAAACTAATTTTATAAAGAAAGATTTTTCATCCAAAGGGAATACTCCGGCTGCAGAGCCTGTGTCGGTTGAATCTGAAAAACCTAAAGTCAGAATTCAGGAGCCGGTTGTGGAAACACCCGAAGGCGATGTGCTGAAAGCTGTGCTTGCTTTCTTTCCGGTGGATATTAAACAGCTGCAAACTACGGCATACGATTGTTATCTGGTGAACGATAGCAATTATTTTCTGTATTATAACCTGATAAATGGCGAAAAAAATGCCCGCCGCACTGTGGCGCACGGACTTATTGAGCCTAATATGCAGGAAGAACTTTGCTCGCTGACAAAAGAGCAACTCAACGACTGGGAAAATGTCCGTGTTCAGATCATCCCATTCAAACAGGGGAAGTCGTACCAGACCCAGGATGTGATTGATGTGAAAATCAAAATGAATGTGGTACGATTCTATAAACTGCACAGCTTTACCGAAAACGATTATTTCGACGAGCCTGCCATGATTTTTGACATTGTGGCGGAAAAGGAAAACGCCCGACTTGCAGCCGTGTCGCCCGAAGATATTAAAATAGCGATGCTCAGCAAAGAAACGCCTGCTTCACCCCGCAAAATTGTGAGCAAGCCGAATCAACGTCCGGGTGTGACCGAAATTGATTTGCATATTACCGAATTGGTGGATACCACTGCCGGAATGAGCAATGCCGATATGCTGCAACTGCAAATGGATAAGTTTCACGCAGCTCTCAGCGAATATAAAAATCAAAAAGGTCACAAACTGGTATTTATTCACGGAAAGGGCGAAGGCGTGCTCCGCAAGGAAATCGAAAAACAACTCAAAACACGCTACAAAACTTACTATTTCCAGGATGCTTCGTTCCGTGAATATGGCTTCGGCGCCACTATGGTGACGATTAAGTAAAATTCATAACAACAAGTGAGGGTGTCACTTTGAGTGACACTCTCACTATTGGTAATTCAAAGTGATAGCCGATTATAGGAATAATGAAACCGCCCCAATCTGAAATTTCAGATTGGGGCGGTTTCTTATCTTATTCCCCTCTCCTCAAGGAGAGGGGTTAGGGGTGAGGTTTTATTTTACTTCTTCATATGTGATTAGTGCATTATATCAGACACTTAAAATCGCATGTTGCAAATATGAAACAAATAAAAAATCGATATAAATAAAAATCAAATTGCTGATAATATGTTATTTAAGTGTATTTTGATAGATAAAAACATACAACATAAATACCGTGCAAATATAGTACTTATTTGGACATATTGGACTGTTTTAGAACAAAAAATCCCACTCGAATGAGTGAGATTTGATTTAGTAGAAAACAGCCTTAGAACTGCTTTAATCGCCACAGTAAGTAAACGCCAATAAGCAACAAAACAAATAGAGAAATACGACCGCACCAGATTTGGAAATTTTGCCAGCCTGTCAATGGGGCTTTTACCTGTTTGATCACTTCCACCGGATAGGGAACGCGAATTGTATCATTGATAAAGATTGAATCTTTGACAATCTTGTTTTTGTATAGATAGCTGTACCGTTCCAGAATTAGCGTATCGCCTTTGTCCTTGACAAAAACTGAATCATAACGGAAAATTGAGTCTTTGACGAAATTATCCCGGTATTCAATTTTTGTTGTTTCTACCGGAATGTATTTTACCGATTTGCAGGAAAACAACATAGTTGCTATTACTGCGAAAATGATTATTTGTTTCATTGAATTTTGATTTTAGTTTGTAATTTGAATCCTGCCTGTACTGCTGAAATGTCAGCGTTTTGTCCGTTTTCCACAAAACTCATTGCCGCAACAATCAGAATGTAGTCAGAGCCATCAATGGCGTTTAGCTGTTTGTTTCTTGGAATGCCCGACCACCTTTCAACGCTGGAAATATAGCTTTCTGTGTCGTTTTCGGCAGGTGGTGCCCACTTCGATATTATCGTTTCAATTGTGTTCCATCCTCTCGAAAGATAGGTTGCAAGCGTTACAAAGGCTGCTCTGTAGCCGTAAGGCATTGACGAGAAAGTTTTAAAACTCTTGTCTCTACCTTTGATTTCTCCTTTAAAATTATCGGCATTGTGCCGGATATTCAATGGATTATTGTTCCGAAGTCCTCTCGATTTCATATTTATTCCTCCTGTTTTTTTGAGTTTAAGAATGAAATGAGGGCTTGTATTTCCTCTTTGTTTTCAAATATCTTCAGTAGCACTTTTTGGATATCATCAACGTTTTTATTCTCCTGCCTGAGGTTTTCAAACACGGATTTAGCCTCTATTAAGACAATCCCAATCGCACCTATAACCGTAAAATATGGCATTTCAAACACAACGCTGGCGACTATGTCGCCAATGGTTAGCATTATCATTAAGCCAAAGTAACTGGTCAATTTTGTAATAGTACGGCGATACCCGAAACTTGTACGGACCACTTTCAATTGTTTAGCTCGTTTTACTCCAAAAAACAGGTCAATGAGTACTGACACAAATACGCAGGAATATAAGACTGCTAAAACGGCCAAGAGTCCATTTAAATGGCTCCAGTCTTTGTTCATTATGGACGGTATAAAAAGTAATTTCATTTTGATTTGATTTTTAAATTAGTGTATTCAAAAAATCCCGCTCGAATGAGCGGGATTTGTCAGCAAGAAAATAGTTATTGCTTACGCCTAAGCAACTTCTACAGAACCCAAATAAACGCTGTTAGCAAGATCTTTGCCGTCTTCGGTGATAAAACCAAGGAACACTTCAACACTTTCGCCTAACCATTCCGCAGGAACTGCAATTTCTTGAGCTCCGGTGGTACGAGCGTTTCCAGCAGTTTCATAAACTGCTTCTGCCCGAAGTGGATTCAGCACTAATACCAACGCTTTGTCGGTGGCGTTAGCCATGTTTGCACCGGAATTGTCGTCCCAAGTCAAACCAATTGAACCACCTGTGGCAAGTACTGCGGCATTTGAAGCCGTAGTAAGGTTACCACGAGAAACCAACACTTTGGACAAGTCAACACTGAAATCAGGGAAAGCTCCCGTGATTGCGTTGTTGAGAATGTACGACATTGCAGCATTGAACGCTGTTTGTTTGGTTGTGTAGCGTTTGTAGCCTACACGGATAAAGCCAGTGATTGGCTTCAAAATACCCAATACTAAAGCAAATTTGCTGCGTTGGCCCATTTGACCATCAGTGCGGGGATTGGCTACAGAAGAAGCCTTAGCGCGCATGTAGCTGATTCCTTTCCAGCTACCACCTACGACGTTTCCCACTTTACCTGAGAAACTTCCTAAAATACCTAAATTAATCTTTCCCATTACCTTAAAAATTTATGGAGTTAATAAATATGATTACTTGGACTTGGTACGGCTCAAATATGGACTTTCCCTTATCCGAATGTAAAGATATATTGCAATTATATGGCTGACACAGAAAGAGTTTAGCTTGCTGCCGATTGCGTTTAGTTGCTTTTGCAAGGGCTTTTACACCCCTGCATTTTTGAAGAATTGGCGAACAAACGCTTGCTTGTACTCGCTGACAACTCGAAGTGTTTTTTTTAGATTCTGCTCCCTTTCCTCCAATAATTTGAGTGCCTGGACAGTTTTCGCAAAATCGGCGGCATATTGCTCAATGATTGGAATGTGGAACGCCAAAATGCTGCGGAATGACCGAATAGTCATAAACGGAATAACAGAGCCATGCAAATGAGGTTCAAAGGCACGACACCGCCACAAAGCATAACAGAGGGTGCGAAGTTGGTCGGCTTGCTCCTGATTTTCTGCGATAATTACAAAGCAATTCGGACAGGGTAAGGCAAGCGGTTTTCCGCTATTATTTCCTTTGTTAAGAATAAAGAAATGCGATTTTCTGATTTCATCTTTCTGATTATAAGACTTCAAAATAAAGCTACACATGAGGATAACGATTAAAGGGTTAATAAACGAGGGACTACCCCCTGCAAATAATTTTTACCCCCAGAAAAGAAAAAGAAAAAAGAAAAGAAGAAAAAAAAGGATATACTCTTCAAACAGCCAGAGAGCGGCGGCTGTCAAGGTTTTTGGGCAGAATACTACCCGAAGCGTAGCGAGGTGTGGAGATTGTGCCCAAAACCCGTAGGGCTTGACCTTCTATGTTGTAATCCAAATAAATTGAGTAATATTTTTGATATTTAATGAATAATTATTGTATATGTCAGATAATGAGCGTGTTGAAATATAGTAATTTCATATCTG
>JAVEXN010000058.1:0-6365 GCA_034004015.1 Paludibacter sp. | reverse complement strand
AGAAAAAGAAACTAGGATTACTTAAAAGAATCCAAAAACAAATAACTAAATTTGAACTCGAAAGCACCGACTTCCAATTTTCTAATTGATTAATTATCAATTATATATTTGGTCGTTAGTCAGAAGCGCATAAAAAAAAGATTTGAAATTTTACAAACTATTCGACTATGGGTAAAACATTGCTTATACAATCTCAATTACTATGTTTTTCGATTATCATTTTCTTTGTTGTTGCTTGTCAGGACAAAAATGAGATTCCACAGTCTGTAGTTGGTAAAGTAAAATCAGTTACTACAATATCTGATGGAGTAAGCTGGAGCTATTTTTACGAATATGATAAGACGGGCCGATTGATAAAAATAGCGAATATGGCAGAAAATCCGGATTCATATGAAACTTTTTCTATTAATGGGAATAAACTTGTTGTAAGCAATTACTCAAATAACATGTTATATTCCACAGACTCATCATTCTTAAACACTCGTGGATATGTAGATTCGACAAGAACAATAAGTTCAAATAAATATTTACGAATTAAGCGGTTTAGTTTTAAATATGATAATAATGGATTTCTTACGAATATGATTGAAGATTGGGGAGGTTCTTCTGATACAAGTACATATTATCACGATGTATTTGAAATAAATGGAGAAAACGTGGTGAAATTATATCATCCTAGTGGTTTTATTATTAAATATGAATACTTTGACAACTATTTAAACAATGGAATTTACCAGATACAAACAAGAGAGATGGGAGGTATTTTATTATTTCCAGGATATTATGGGCGGTACAGCCGTAATCTTTTAAAGTACAAAATATTTATTAATTCCATATCGGCTGATACGCTAAAATATGACTATGTTTTTTCTCATGGAAGAGTGCAAAAGGAAATAATTAAACAAGGTTCAAGCACATATCAGGAATCGGAATTTACATATTATTAATATTCGAGAATAATTGCCATCCATTGTTAAGCCAGATAAAGGACATCCTTTTGGTTCATTTGGAGCAATTGGAATGAGAATTAAAAGTGGTTTACGATGATTTGTGAAGTTTGAAAGTATTCAGCAAACGCTTACCATAGTAAAAAAAGAGAAAGAAACATCATTCGGGTGGGGATGAGAGCTGAATTGACTTTGCACATATTGAAACAGAATGCAACTAGAAAAACAAACTAATGGCAACAGCGCCTAGCTGCCAACACACGCCTATGCTCACCTGCTGGCTGACGTGCAATTTGGAGGTTTTGCGCCCGCATTCACCTTGTCGCAGTGCGACAGTGAATACTCCCGCAAACCGCAGGATGCGCATAGCCTCGGTCGTTAGCAGCAGGCCGAAAAAAAAAGAAGACGCATAACATTAATGAATATTTATGATCAGAATGATGTATAGAATTGAGAATGCATTACGGAAAGCTTTGCTTTTGAATGGAGAAATGAGTGACGGACTTTTCAGATATGAATTAGAAGAGCATGTAGATTTTTGGAAGAAAAATATGAAAAAAGACAAGGACGAATTCTTGTTCGTAGTGACTGAAAATAATGGAGATGTTGCAATGCTTTTAATGACGAACACGAATGAACTATTTACAAACGAAATAGCTCGTCAAAAACTTCATGAATTTTGGGATGAAAATAACGTATACAACTATAATATCGAATTTTTGCTTCCTATTATGACAGAACAACTTGAAAATGATATTATATCAGTAAATGGAGTAAAAACTACAGGAAAATTAGGTTGACTAAAATGCTAAAAAGAAAAGAATTTGAGAAATTGTTTCTTCCATTTAACGAAAACGGGAAACAAATATGGGTAATTACTAAGGTGAAAGAATTGCCGAAACCAATCATTAAAATGGCATTAAACCTTGCCGAATTAGACTTTATCAAATATATCAACATTAGCAATGAAGCGTTGGCAGCTTCGAGCGAAAATTACCCAAAAAGACCGAAAGTTCCGATAACACATATGAATCACGAGACAGCTGTTGGAGTACAGATATTATACAGTGTATCTTACAAGTATATCAACTTTTTCGACATTAATTCACCGACAAAAGGAAACGGAAGTAAAATGGTGGATGCTATTTTGACAGGTTTACCAAATGACTGGCAACCAACTGTCGTTTTAGATTGGAGTGATGGATTTTGGGACAGAATGAAAGAAAAATATAGCGACCTAAAGGTCAATTTCTGCCATTCATAGTATATTTTATCTTTGTACGTTAATTCAAAACAAGCAAAAGTGGTGACAAGCATTTTACATACAAAATTAGACAAGCATATTGGTTTCAGTTATTCAAGTTTCGATCGGATTGTATTTCGTGGTTACTTGCCTAGTTTGTTTATGGAAGGAAGTGTAATTAAGCTATTGCGTAATTTGGGTTTTAATAATCACACGAATGGGGTATTAAAGAGTTTGACTGACCAACTGAACTCTCATATAAAGAAAACCGCAGACCAAATGCAAGTTCCCATTCATTGGTGGAGTTCAACAGAGAAGTCAAAATACAATTCCAAGCAAGATTTTGTAAAAGAATTGCATGGGAGCGAGATAAATAAAAAACAGAAAATACTATGAATGGCAGAAATTGACCTTTAGTTCCCTATTCAATTCTCAACCAACAAAGAACAATGTACAACACTGACAATAAAACACTTAAATACAATACAACAAAATTTGCCATCTCTACATTGCAAAACTGAAATATTTTTGTAATTTTGCGTCGTAATAAAAGAGATGGAAGCGTTTTACAATACACATAAATATCTGGTCGAACACGTACACTCACCTGTACGCCGCCAGTTGATGGACGAGATAGACTGGAATAACCGACTGATAGGCATAAAAGGCAGTCGTGGTGTGGGTAAAACAACTTTTTTGCTTCAATATGCCAAAGATCATTTTGGAACCGATCGCTCATGTCTTTATATCAATTTCAACAACTTTTATTTCACACAACATACTTTGGTGGAGTTTGCGGAAGAGTTCTGCAAACAAGGTGGAAAAACATTGCTGATTGACCAGACTTTCAAATATGAAAACTGGTCGAAGGAGCTTCGCGAATGTTACGATAGGTTTCCCCAACTGCATATCGTTTTTTCAGGCTCGTCGGTTATGCGACTGATTGAAGACAATGAGGATATTAAGGGCATTGTAGACTCATATAATTTGCGTGGATTTTCGTTTCGTGAATTTTTGAACCTCAAATCTGGTTTACAACTTCCTTCGTACAATATTGAAGACATATTACAAAATCACGAAAGTATTTGTAAAGACATTTGCACTCAGGTACAGCCACTTCAGTATTTCAACGATTATCTGCATCACGGTTTTTATCCATTTTTTCTCGAAAACCGCAATTATTCAGAGAATTTGCTGAAAACCATGAACATGATGCTGGAAGTGGATATTCTTCTGATCAAGCAAATTGATATTAAATATCTGTCGAAAATCAGAAAACTATTATATATATTGATGAGTAGTGTACCTGCAGGACCAAATGTGAGTCAGCTAAGTCTCGAAATTGAAACTTCGAGGGCTACTATAATGAATTATATCAAATATCTGAAGGACGCACGTTTGTTAAATCTGCTTTATTCCGAAGGTGAGGAGTTTCCAAAAAAACCAAAGCAGGTTTATGCTCAAAACACCAATTTGATGCATGTGGTAAATCACGAAGGAGTAAACAAGGACGACGAGCGTAAAACTTTTTTTTACAATGCGCTTCATGCACGTCACAAAGTGAATATGTGTAAACACAGTACAGATTTTTGTATCGACCAACAATATCATTTCAGAGTTAACAAACCTACACAATCGAAAAACAGCAATAAAATGTTTTATGCTGTCGACGACATTGAAACCGGTTTTAAAAATGAAATTCCACTTTGGATATTTGGTTTTCTGTATTGAGCTTACTTAAGGCGCAATATTCATTTTCAAAACAAATTAATTGCATATTTTAAACAAAAATAAAATAGAAGAAATAATTCTTTAAATACAAACAAAATGGCTAAAACTAAAAAGTTTTTAACATGTGATGGAAATCAGGCTGCTGCACATATTGCCTATATGTTCAGCGAAGTAGCTGCGATTTATCCTATCACGCCATCGTCGACTATGGCAGAATATGTAGACGAATGGTCGGCAAACGGACGTAAAAATATGTTCGGCGAAACTGTACAGGTACAGGAAATGCAATCGGAAGGTGGAGCTGCTGCAGCTATGCACGGTTCGTTGCAGGCTGGTGCGCTGGCAACTACTTTCACTGCTTCGCAGGGTTTGTTGCTTATGATTCCCAATATGTACAAAGTGGCCGGTGAATTGCTACCCGGTGTTTATCACGTATCGGCACGCGCTTTGGCTTCGCATGCACTTTCAATTTTTGGCGACCATCAGGACGTAATGGCAGTTCGTCAGACTGGTTGCGCTATGTTTGCTACAGGTTCGGTTCAGGAAGTTATGGACCTCGCTGCTGTGGCTCACTTAGCCACTATCAAATCTCGCGTTCCTTTTGTTCACTTCTTCGACGGTTTCCGTACTTCACACGAAATTCAGAAAATTGAAGAAATCGATGGCGAAGCTGTTCAGGCATTACTCGATCAGGATGCACTTCAGGCCCACCGCGACCGTGCTTTGAACTCAGGAAGCCCTGTGGTTCGTGGTACTGCACAAAACCCCGACATTTACTTCCAGGCCCGTGAAGCCAGCAACGTATTCTACGATGCTGTTCCCGGTATTGTGGAAGATTATCTTGACAAACTTGCTGAAATTACAGGTCGCAAATATGGCTTGTTCGATTATTACGGAGCTCCCGATGCCGACCGCGTGGTTGTAGCTATGGGTTCGGCTACCGAAGCTATTCGTGAAGGTATCGACTTCCTGACTGCTAAAGGAGAAAAAGTGGGTCTTATCTCAGTTCACCTTTATCGTCCCTTCTCGGCGAAACATTTCCTTTCTGTACTTCCTGCTACTGCAAAACGCATTTGCGTACTCGACCGTACCAAAGAGCCCGGAGCAACCGGCGAACCTTTGTATCTCGATGTAAAAGATGTACTTTACGGAAAAGAAAATCAACCACTTGTAGTGGGTGGACGTTACGGTCTTTCTTCTAAAGACTTTACTCCTGCTCAGGTAATCTCGGTTTATCAAAACCTTGCATTGCCTTCACCACGTAACGGCTTTACTGTAGGTATTGTGGACGACGTTACCTTTACTTCACTTCCATTGGGCGAAGAAATCCCAATGGGCGGAGCAGGTACTTACGAAGCTAAATTCTACGGTTTGGGTGCCGATGGTACTGTAGGTGCAAACAAAAACTCTATCAAAATTATTGGTGACAATACCGATAAGTATTGTCAGGCTTATTTCGCTTACGACTCGAAAAAATCGGGTGGATTTACCTGCTCGCACCTTCGTTTCGGTGAAACGCCTATTCGCTCAACTTATTTGGTTACTACACCCGACTTCGTGGCTTGTCACGTTCAGGCTTATCTTCGTTTGTACGATGTAACCAAAGGTTTGAAGAAAAACGGAACTTTCCTTTTAAATACCGTTTGGACTCCCGAAGAAGTACAACGCAACATGCCAAACAATGTAAAAAAATATCTGGCTAAGAATAATGTTACATTGTATATTATCAACGCTACTCACATTGCTCAGGAAATCGGACTTGGTAACCGCACCAACACCATTTTGCAATCAGCATTCTTCAAAATTACCAACGTAATTCCTTACGAACTGGCAGTTGAGAAAATGAAATATGCCATTGTAAAATCGTATGGTAAAAAAGGTCAGGCCATTATCGATAAAAACTACGCTGCTGTGGATCGTGGTGGCGAATATGTAAAAGTTGATGTATTGCCCGAATGGATTGATCTTCCCGAAGAAGATGGCCTGATCAACAACAACATTCCTGCATTCATAAAAGACATTGTGGTTCCTGTTAATGCTCAGAAAGGCGACGACATACCTGTATCTGCATTCAGCGGTCGCGAAGATGGCACATGGGTTCAGGGTACTGCAAAATTCGAAAAACGTGGTGTGGCAGCAACCGTACCGGTTTGGGAAATGGACAACTGTATTCAGTGTAACCAGTGTGCTTATGTTTGTCCTCACGCTGCTATCCGTCCGTTTGTGCTCGACGAAGCCGAACAATCTAAAGCTCCGTTTGCTGCTCTTAAAGCCAATGGTAAAACATTTGCAGGTATGACTTACCGCATTCAGGTTGACGTACTCGACTGTATGGGTTGCGACAACTGTGCTGAAGTTTGTCCGGGTAACAAAAACGGCAAAGCACTCAAAATGGTGCCTATCGAAACACAATACGAAGAACAAAACAACTGGGATTTCTGCGT
>JAVEXN010000011.1:0-115555 GCA_034004015.1 Paludibacter sp. | reverse complement strand
AGCACGAAGCCATCTTCAAGATTAGATTTCCATTGAGGGTCGTCGAAGACTACGACGTTGATAGGTTACAGGTGTACAACAGAAATGTAGAGCCGAGTAATACTAATTGCCCGATAGCTTTTTTGAAGCCCCTTTTTTCGCAAGAAATAAGGAAACAGGCAAATCCTGCACTTTACAAACGAAATTTCTCTTTCTTTTCAATGTCAAAACCTATACAGAGGTAAGAGGCAAGAAAGCAAGAGGTAAGGGAAGTGCGCAAGCAATTTACTTACTCCTTACCAACTTACTCCTTACTTACTGACTGAATTTAGGTGGTTATAGCATTGGGGTTCCACCTCTTCCCATTCCGAACAGAGAAGTTAAGCCCAATTACGTCGATGGTACTGCTGCAAAGTGGGAGAGTAGATAGCCGCCGTTTTTTAAAAGTCCTGATTACAGAAATGTAGTCGGGACTTTTTTTGTTGCAGAAAATCAGAAGTAAGAGAATAAGAGGTAAACGAGGGAGCAAAGTAGATATGGAAACGAGTATATAGAGTTTACACTGAGGTTGTTATGAGAAATTTCTGAGTTGCACTGAGAATAAATGAAGAACTCAGTGCAAATTAAAACTTTACTCGTTTTTTCTTAGTGTAATTTTTTTTTCTCCATATTATACTTTGAAAATTCGTAATACATTCTCAGATCGAATTCACGCTAATTTAGTAGTGGTGCCAGATGAAAATGTAGTGGCGATGCGTGAGGGATTGCAGTGGAAATGATGGTGTGTGGCCGAAGTGAGGTACGAACGAGACTACACGCCGGCATTGGAACGGAAAGCCCGACCCGGAGGGGCACGCCCAAAGATTAGTTTAAAGGTTTAGGAGTTTCAGAGTTTCAATGTTTGAGAGTATGAAGGTATTGCTATTTTGATCTTTTGAGAACTGTTGTTTTATTTTATTGCGAAGTAACTAAATGGAGTGGTGAATTACTGGTTGTGTATGCTAAAACCAAATGACAGATTGTGTAAATTGTTAGAAACAAAAATGCTCCGGAGGATACCCCGGAGCATTTTTGTTTTCTGATTGAAATTTGTGAGGTTGATTTTTTTTTTACGATTTAGTAAACCACAAAACGTGTGCTGCTTATACCTTTCGTGCTGGTTAGTTTTACGATGTAATGTCCTGCAACAGGCTCCAGAATGTCTGAAATGCTGTGTTTTCCTATTCCAAGATTCTGGTTATACATAGCTAAACGTACTCCCTGAATGCTGAAAATTTCGATTTTTACATCCGATGGTTCGGTAAGTTCGAACTCAACCACAAGGATTCCGGCTTTGCTGTACGCCTTTAGTTTATTGGCTGAAAGCGGAAGAAGGTCGAGAGCTGTTTGATACGAAACTGCGTTTGCAGTAATGGTTTTCACAATGTCGCCATAGGTGATTGTAATCTGCTCGTTTGTGATATTGCGGCTGCCATCGAAAGCGAGAGTGGTTGATACAATGCCATCGTTGACTTCATCGGGTGTGAACGCTGTTTTAGCCACTGTAATTCCTTCGGGAGTTTGAATGGTTACATTGTCGCGAATATATTTACCCTGAAAATTAACGGAACGTGTTTTATATGTTTCGCTGAAATTTACAGATGAGGGTGTAACTGACAGTTCGCCGGGTAAATAAACTCCTTCCCGTACTTTTAATTCTCCCACAGCGCCCATCATTTTTGTTGTGTTGTCGAATGTGAGATAGTAAGTTCCATCCTGCGTAGGTCTGAAGGCCATGGCGAATTCATTCAGCTTGAATACATCTGTTTTCTTTATGGTTTTATGCATCACAGCCTGTTGTACTCCCATATTATTGGCCTGTTTATTCACTGCAATTGAATAAGTAGAGTGACTGTCGCCATTGGCCTGCCAGCCAAAGAGTCCTGAAAATGTATAGGTTTTACCGCCTTCGAGTTCTACCGGAAAAGCATAATTGCTGCCCGGGGCAAGACTGCCATCCCAACGCAAATGAAGCAAGCGTCCGGTCCATTTTTGGTCATTGAGGCTATAACTGCTTCCGGAAGTCTGGTCGCTGTAGCGCACATCCGAAGTAGCATTGGCTGCTCGCCAAACAACTGATCCGTTGGCCGTCCAACCAAATTTATCGGGTTCGGAGCCTGTGCCGCTCAGTCCGTTGGCATCCCAGCCTTCGGCCAGATTGTTAGTTGTGAATTGCTTCAGAGATGTTTTAACGCGTACTGATCCTGTATAACCGGAACCTGTGATAACAATACTTCTCAGACCACTGACTGTGCTGCCATCGAATGTCGCAGTGATTACAACTCCGTTTTCTGCTTCCTGTGGGGTAATGCGGTTTTTGTTGATAGTAATTCCTTCGGGTGTATTTAGAACGAGGTCGCTGCTCAGATTGTGTGCTGTAATTCTGAATGTGTGAACACGTTTGGTTGCGTTAAAGGCAAGCTCGTAGCGCGAAATACTGACAAAGGGTTCGTCGGTTTCATAAACTTCCACGTTGTCGATACGTGAACCTGCAGCACCTGAAAGAAAGATTCCGCTTTTCAGACTGCCAATACTTGTAGGTGCCAAGAAAGTGAACTCCACAGGCTGCCATTCGTTCAGATTTGAGTTGATGGTTTGTGAGCTTATGCTGCTGCCGTTTGTGTCGTTTGCACTGAGAACTAAATCGTTGCCATTGGCATAAACCATGGCTTTTACACGGTATGTTTTTCCGGCGTTGAAATTGATATACTGAGCATATGTACCTCCGGTAATTTCGGCGCAATAATTTCCGCAATAAACCTTTGTTAAATCGCGCAAAAGTTTTCGTGAACCGCTTCCATCAGGTGTTACTTTGTTACATTCTGGATCGGGAGCCAGATTGCTTGTGGCCTGAAGAGGCTGAAAGCAATTACTGTCGGTGTTATCGGGCTGGTAAACCCTGAAATAATCCACATAATAAGTAATGGGATAATTGGGTTTCGACGGATCACCGCCATTTACGCCACCCAAAGCGAGATTTAATAATACATAATGATTGCGGCTTGTAAAGGGATTTGACCCATCGGTGTTGAGTGTTTTGTATGTTTCAATGGTGTTGAGAAGTTCGCCATCGACATAAAGTTTAATAAACTCGGGAGTCCAGTCCATCACCCAAATGTGATATTTGTTTGCCCAATTGGCGTCTTTGCCTTTGAAATATGACATGGGCGTTTTGCTTGAATCCCAGGTGCCTACCCATGCCTGGCTCGATCCCCATGCCGCATTGGCCAGAATGCCATCGCCATAGTATTCGAGAATGTCAATTTCGCCGTTGGTTGGCCAGTCGCCCCAATTGCCTAAAGTCCATATAGCAGGCCATGCACCAGTAGTGGCGGGGATTTTAGCGCGAATTTCGAAACGTCCGTATTTCCACGACTGCTTTCCGCGTGTGTGAATGGCCGATGATGTATATTCGGCATATTCGCGGTTTTTCTTCCAGTCGCTGCTACCCGATTGATAATTTGGATTCTTGACGCGTTCCTTACGTCCGGTTATCTGCAAAGTGCCGTTTGACACATTTGCATTGTCGGACTGATACCATTGATGTTCTTCGTTGCGAACAAAGCCTGTTTCGTAGCTCCAGTTGGCGGATGATGGTTTTCCTGTATAATTAAATTCGTCGGACCACGAGAGTTTATAGCCCGGAAGTACTGCGGGAGTATTCGGGTCGGGGCTATAGGGATCGACCTGTGCTGAAATGTGAAACTGAAACAGAGCTAAAATTAATAACAAATGCAATTTTCTCATACTCTTTGTTGGTTTTTCTTATATGATATTTGTAAGTTTTTCTCTGATACAAAAATAGACAATGAGCAGTTGCAAACGGTGTCGGTAATATGCATTTAGGGTGTACAAAAATGTCAGAATGCAAAAATGCCGGGTAAAGCTGAAGTCTATCAGCTTTACCCGGCAAATGATTGATATTGATTGCAAAAATTATATGAATATATATTTCAGCACAAACAATACGGCTAAAATATACATGGGGATCGATAATTTTTTGAAGTTACCGGCCAGCATATTAATCAATACATAACTTAAAGCACCCAGTGTAATACCTTCGGCAATACTGTAAGCCAGAGGCATTGCCAGAATGGTGATAAATGCCGGAATCGATTCTGAATAATCACTCAGGTCGAGTTCCTTAATGGGCGATAGCATAAACAGACCTACCAGAATCAGTGCAGGAGCAGTGGCAGCACCCGGAATGGCAATGAATAATGGTGCAAAGAAAAGAGCAGCTACGAAACACAAGGCTGTAACAAGCGCTGTCAGTCCGGTACGACCACCTTCCGAAACACCGGCAGCACTTTCCACGTAAGTGGTTACGGTGCTGGTACCAAGCATTGCACCTACAGTAGTACCAACAGCATCAGCCATAAATGCTTTTTTTACATTTGGCACTTTACCATCTTTGTCGAGCATGTTGGCTTTGCGCGATACACCTACAAGTGTTCCCAAAGTATCAAAAATATCGACAAAAAGGAAAGTGAATACCACAATCATCATGTCGAAAGTGAAAACCTGCGAGAAATCGAATTTGAAGAAAATAGGTTCAATCGAAGGAGGTAAACTTGCAAATCCTTTCATTTGAGTAATTCCCATTGGAATACCGATCAGTGCAGTTACAATAATACCAATGAGCAAATCACCTTTTACTTTTTTGATAATAAGTACTGAGGTGATTACGAGGCCAATCAGAGCAAGCAATGCTGAGCCTGAAGTGATGTCGCCCAAATGAACAAGTGTAGCATCGTTGTTTACAATAATACCGGCATTTTGCAAACCGATAAATGCAATGAACAGACCGATACCGGCACTGATGGCTGTCTGTATCGATTTTGGAATCGCATCCACAATGGCTTCGCGGATATTAAAAATGGTCATCAGGATAAAAATAATACCTTCGATAAGCACAGCAGTAAGTGCAAATTGCCAGCTGTAACCCATGCCAAGCACTACCGAAAATGCAAAAAAAGCATTCAGACCCATACCCGGAGCAAGTGCAAAAGGCAATTTTGCCCACAAAGCCATTACCAAAGTTCCCACCACAGCTGCCAGAGCTGTAGCGGTAAATAATGCATTGGCATCCATGCCTGTAGCCGAAAGAATTCCCGGATTTACGGCCAGAATATAGGCCATCGTCAGGAATGTGGTAATCCCTGCAATTACTTCAGTACGCACATTGGTACCGTTTTCTTTTAGTTTAAAATATTTTTCGAACATAATGTTTTACTTTCAAATGATTAGAAATTCCATTTTGCACCCAAGGCAGGACATACTTTCAGACCGTTTACTGTGCCAAAGTTTGTGGCTACTTCAATCTCTCCACCAAGCGACAGATTTTTATTTACATTGTACCATACCTGTGGCTCGGTAAGGAATACAAATTTAGTGTTGGTAGGAACAATAAGATTGCCCTGTGCATCGCTGAAGTTGGTGTTGTCTTCTCTCCAGAAATCGGCGAAGCCCGAAACTGTCAGTTTGTTATCAAGGAAGTTCAGGTTCCATACTCCGGTAATCTGGAACGAAGCAGGATTTTTACCTACAATGTTTTTGTATAAAACTTTCAGATTCAGGAATTTTGTGAACGCTTTATCATTCCAGGCATAATCCACACCGGCCAGGTAAGCATTGTTGATAATATAACCTTCATTGTAAATGTCATTAACAGGTTTACCTAATAATAAGCCACCATTATACTCCAAATGTGCGCTGAAAGGTCCATTCCAAAATTTCAGGCAACGGGCAATTTCCATATAGGCAGTTGATGGTTGCTTTTCGTTTATCGAATTTGATGTTTTAATATTTCCATTGAACTCCATGTCCACAAAAAAGAAAGTGTTACCCCATTTGTCGGGTTTGAACATTTCCAGTGTGGAAGTGATGTTCTGACGACCATTACCAAAGTCGTACATAACCTGAAGGTTTTGTGCCTGCGACGATACTGCACACAGCATTAGCAATGCGAAAATTACTTTTCTCATAAATGATGATGTTTGAAAATGAATTGATTGAATTTATTAATTAAAATAGATATTTCTGTTTCGGACATACGCGTCTTCGGTTATCAGTAAATAACACGGATTCAGATTTTTATGAATCCTCAATAAAAAATTCAAACCTGAAAAAATCAGGTACAGGCAGGTGTTTAAGTTTTTCGTTTAAAACTGAAAATAAATAAATGGCTGAATTTCCGACGAACGGATTTGTATCACCAAAATTATAATCAGCGACAAATATACAACTTTTAATACAAATGGCGAACGGTTGACCAACGATCCAAAACTATTTTCGATACTTTTAGGAATGAAATGTAGTATAAATCCGCTGAGCATCAGTATAACTACAAGTTTGTACCCGTGAATAAAATTTCCAATGATTTCCGGATGAAAATTCAAAAAAATCTGATTTAGCACCTGACTAACTATTTCCATATTGTCGGCACGAAAAAAAATCCAGCTGAAACAAACAATATGAAATGTGACGATAATGCCCAAAAATCGCGTGAATTTGTTTGCAGGGACTTTTACCACCGACATCCACATTTTTTCGATGGCTAATACTACTCCGTGAATGGCACCCCAGATGATAAACCGCAAAGCAGCTCCGTGCCAGAGTCCACCCAAAAGCATGGTGATAAGCAGGTTGATGTATGTGCGTATTTTACCTTTGCGGTTGCCCCCCAGCGAAATGTACAGATAGTCGCGCAACCACGACGACAGCGAAATGTGCCAGCGTCGCCAGAATTCAGTGATGCTGGCCGACTGATAGGGCGAATTGAAATTGATATTCAGTTTAAAACCCAGCAACAGTGCAATGCCAATGGCCATGTCAGAATAACCTGAGAAATCGCAATAAATCTGCAATGCATATCCATACACGCCCATCAGATTTTCGAAACCTGTATAAAGCAAAGGGTTTTCGAAAATACGATCCACAAAATTCAGACTTATATAATCGGAGATAACCGCCTTTTTGAAAAGTCCACCGGCAATCAGAAAAATGGCGCGACCGAAATCGTCCTTACTTACAAAGGGTGTTTTGTGTATCTGCGGAATAAAATCGGCTGCGCGCACAATAGGTCCGGCCACCATTTGCGGGAAGAAAGTCAGGTAAAAAGCATAATCGCTAAGCTTTTTAAGCGGTTCAATTTTGCCACGATAAATATCGATGGTATAGCTCAGGCTCTGAAAGGTAAAAAACGAAATTCCTACCGGCAGAAATATATTGAAATTCTCGAACGGTTGGTTCAGTAGCTTGTAAAAGCTGTCGAACAAAAAGTTGGTGTATTTGAAATACGCCAGCATGCCCAGATTGATGGTGAGACTGGTTATCAACAGGAATGTGCGTAACCACTTTTTGCGGCTTTGGTGAATAAAATGTGCAATATTAAAATCGGATATCGTAAGTGTCAGCAAAAGAATAAAATACAGACCGCTCGATTTGTAGTAAAAGTACAACGAAAAAATCGTGAGGTACAAAATACGCAGTCTTGTGTGCTTGTATACCAAAAGATAAATGGCCAGAAAGCACACAAACAGGTACATGAAAAGCGCGCTGCTGAAAATAAGCGGAGCATTGGGCTGATAGGTGAGTTCCTGTAGTATTTTCTGAAAATCAACGGGCTGCATGCTTCTCGTATGAATTGATAATGGCCTGATAAATTATTTTTCCCTGTAGTTCGTAACCTTTTGCTGTATAATGTATGGCATCGCGGCTCACCAGACCTTGTGAGCGCCACTTTGCAGCCGATTTATAGCCTCCGGTAATAGCGTAGGCATCGATCAGGGCTATGCGATTTTCTGTTGCTGTTTCGGCAATTGCTGTGTTTACTATTCGCAGATATCTGTTGAATGACTTACGACGGTAATAATTATCGAAAGTAGTAATCAACAAAACAGGTGCATCGGAGTTTTTTTCAATTTCGCGAAGCATGGTTTCCACCTGACGCTTCATTTCGGCTTTAGTCACTCGTCGGTTTACGCCTTCGTTTGTTCCCAGCGAAACAATGATCAGGTCGGGTTGCAGCATTGGCAACTGACGATAAAATTCCGGCCAGCGGTTGTAATCCGCAAAGTGAGCGCCATTCACGCCAATGCTGTGGTAGGCTACGCCCGGCATATTATTGCCAAGCACAAAACCATCCACTATTACACTCTTTTCGGTAAAGAAACTTACCGATTGCGATGAATCAGGCAGCGAAAGCCGGTGAATACTGGTTTCGTTTATTGGGAATAAAATATTTTTTTGCTGAATGCTGTCGCGCAAAAGTCCGATGGTGGGCGCTGAGTCGGGGCGACAGATAATGGCCACATTGTCGAAAGGTTGCGAGCTTTTCAAATCAATGCGTATCAGGCTGTCGGTCAGCTTTATTGCATATCCTGCGATGCCGGGTGCAAAATCGTTTTGCGCTTTGCGCACGACGCTTCGTATGGCTTCGCTTTTGCAACTGAACACTGCATCGAGCGACCCATTGGTACGAACAAGTGAATATGGAAATACAAGTCCTCGTCCTGCATTGCCAAACTTTTCCTGTAAAAGCAGGCGTACCTCAGCAGTGAGCATGTTGCCCTGAATATGTGAGTCGCCAATATGCACAATGTTCACAGTTTGCTGTCCGCTTTGCAGTTTTGCAAAAAAGGTCTGTAGTGTGCTGTCGTTGATGATAGTGTCGGCCTGCTGACGCACAAAGCTGAATTTGCTGAGTTCGTCGCTTATATTTTGAGCATTTGTGAGAAATGCACAGCAAAGCCAGATACACAGAAATTTAATTCGCCACAATGTCGCGCCTCCTTTCTGTATATTTTTTTTCTTCGTGAATAATGCTGCGTGCCAGTATTAATCCAAGTTGCTTGCCGCCTTCAAAATTCAGATGTGTGTAATCTTTGTTGGCCAAAGGTGGTTTTGCGGCCACAAATTTTGCCATAGAATTTTCGCCACCCATTGCCTCGAAAAGATTCCAGAAAAGCGTCTTGTTGTCGCGGGCAATCTGCATTTGAGCGTTCACCATTCCTTTGATGGATTGCATGGTCAGATATTCGCCCTGACGGCGTTCGCTTCTATCCGAAACCGACATAACCAGAATAGGCGTGCCCGGAAAAGTTCGGCGAAACTTGGCAATAAGCTGACTCATTCCTTTGATGTAATTATCAAAACTTTTGGTTTCTGAAGTTACAGCATTCAGTCCAAACTGCAGTACAATCAGATCGTAATTCAGCAGACTGTCGAAATTCGACAGGTTTCTGTCAGATATTGCTAACAGTCCTATGCCCGAATTTCCCTTTATCGAAAAGTTATCGATATAAAGTCCGGTACTATCTTCGAGCGAAGCGCCATAAACCACAATGTCGTCGCTGTCGGGGAAACTGAGTTTAACCTTGTTGATGTGGTTGTGATTTAGGGTAATCATACCCGGAGTTTGCGAACGTGCCAGACTTACTGTTTCTCTGATGCTGTCGTTGAGCGAAATACGGGCTTCGGCATCGTAACTTGAAGAATAGAAAAGTCTGAAAACGTCGAATTTACGTGTGTGCTTGTAATTCCGGCTCGATCCGAACTGTAAATAATTTGCCGAGTCGGGGCGATATGCATGACCGTTTATGCCTAAAAAATTACTTTTAGGATTCGTAATAATGGAACTGGTTTTCCAACCTCCAAACGAATGTTTTATGGTTTTTCGGAAAGCAGCCGCTTCGTGGGTTATGGGTACGAAGCCAACGCCATTGCCGCCATAAATACTTTGCAGCGTGTCGCGAAGGTCGCTAACAAGTAAGTCGGCATCGGTAAAAGAGTCGCCATACCATGCAATGCGTACCTGAGTTTCTCCACGTTTTGCAGCATTGAGTTTGTCGAAAAAACGCTCCAGCGGAAACTGATTTCCGCTGAAGTTTTCAATGCATTTCACACCGGGAGGACAAGAATTGTTTTTATTTGCAATTGAATCGGCCGGAATATTATTTTCCGCAGCTTGATTTTCCGCCAGTAAAACATCTGTTTCAGACTCTTTATCACTTAAAACATCCGACAGAAAATTTATTGGTTTGAAACTGAAAGGTATAGAAATCCGATCGTAATCGACAGCCGACAACAATGTAAATATCAATGCAATAGCCAATACAAACAGGAACGAACCGCCAAGATAGTTTTTATTCATTACAAACCCGGAATTCTGATTTTTTTACGGAATGCAAAATTAATCAAAAAACTGAAAATCTATATTACTTTATACACTTCCTCAAACGGAATGCGGAATCTGTCGCCTCGAATGCCTTTGTTGCCGTTTCGGATACCACACGAAATAATCATGTTTATTTCGGCGCCGTAAGGTAGTTTTAGAAGCTTTTTTACGCGGCGACTGTCGAAACCTTCGAGCGGACAAGTGTCGTAACCTTCGTTGGCCATAGCAATCATAAAGGTCTGAGCAGCCAATGCGCAGCTTTTGTGAACAACCACGCGTTGATCGTTTTCGGTTGATTCTGTAAACATTGGGCGGAACAGACTTACGCTCACAGTGAGTAGTTTGCGGAAAATACCCAACAGTCCGAAAAAGCGCGCATACAGAAATGGCATCATAGTGCCGTAATATATTTCAATACCTTTGATGCGGCTTGCTTGTCGGTCGGCTGGACTGTTGCGTTTGATATTTTCGCGTTCGAATGCCAGTACCTGTTTGGCTCTGCTGCGAAATAAATCGCGACGGGCGACAAATACCACGAGCTGATTGGCAGTGGAAACAGCTGCCTGTCCCAGACTGGCGTGTGCCATTTTCTGAATCATGGCTTTGTCGGTAATGTGGTAAAATTCCCAAAGTTGCATGTTCGAACTGCTGGGTGCAAGTGTAGCCATTTCCAGGCAATGTTTTACTTTTTCAGTATCGAGATCGTTGTCGGTCTGGTAGTTGCGTACCGACCTGCGGAAATTCAAAACTTCTTCTAAATTCATATATTTGATTGATTCGTTATTTAGTTCCCTCGCTGCGCTTTGGGATGACAATATACATTTCTTTTGTTTTCTAATGTGTTCTTTTGTGGTCAAAAGAAGAAATCCTAAAATTTCAGTATCCGCTTCATCCATTTGAATTTTGTTTCGCTGTGCGGAAAATACTTCAGGCCGGGTTCGAACCATGCGGATTTTTCGAGTATGCTTTTGAAGTGCGAAAAGGTTTTGAAACCATATTCACCGTGATACGAGCCAATACCACTCTCGCCCACGCCGCCAAAAGGCAAATGGCTGTTGCTGATGTGCATGATGGCATCGTTTACACAGCCTCCACCAAATGAAACTTCGTGCAGAATTTTGTTTTTGAGCGCTTTATTACTTGTGAATACGTAGCAGGAGAGTGGTTTCTCGCGGCGCTTCACTTCGGCAATAGCTTCGTTGATATCGTCGAAAGTAATTACAGGTAGTATCGGTCCAAATATTTCTTCCTGCATTACCGCATCGCTGAAACTTACGTTATCCATAACTGTCGGCTCAAAAATGCGCGTTTGTATATCGTAATTTCCACCCTGCACGACTTTGTTTTTATCGATGTATTTTGATAATCGCTGGATGTTTCGTTCGTTGATAATCTGAACGTAATTGTGATTTTCAATGGCAAATTGTTCTTTTTTGATTTCGGCCATCAATAATTGCAGAAATTTATCTTTTATGTCGCGTTTCACCAATACATAATCGGGTGCAATACAGGTTTGGCCTGCATTTACAAACTTGGCCCACACAAGTCGCTTTACATACACTTCGAGATTTGTGTCGTCAAGGATAAACGCCGGACTTTTTCCGCCAAGTTCGAGCGTGACGGGAGTAAGATGTTTGGCTGCAGCCTGATACACAATTCGTCCGACACCGACACTGCCGGTGAAAAATATCTTGTCGAAACGTTGTTCGAGCAATTGTTGTGTTTCGGTCACACCACCTTCCACTACTTTGAAAAATTCAGGTGCAAAGTTCGAATTTACCATTTCTGCCATTAGTTTACTTGTATTGGCAGGCAGTTCGCTGGGTTTCAGAATTACTGTATTGCCCGCTGCAATGGCTGCAATGGCGGGTGCAAACGAAAGTTGATAAGGATAGTTCCATGCGCCAATCACTAAGGTAACGCCCAGCGGCTCGGGAATCATGTAACTTCGTGCGGGGAAGTTCACGATGTTAGTCGCCACTCTTTTGCGGGCTGCCCATTTGCGCACTTTTTTCACAGCATCGTCAATTTCGAGATACAGCAAAGCCAGTTCGGTAGAATAATTGTCGAAAGCCGATTTGCTGAAATCTTCGAAAATTGCTTTCTCCATTCGTGCTTCGTTTTCCTGAAGTACTCTTTTGAGTTTCTTCAACTGAGCGATTCTGAAATCTATGTCTTTGGTTTTGTTGCTGTTGAAAAAGGCCTTTTGAGCCAATACTATTTTGTTCATATAATTCAGGTATTTTGAATATTAGCACTAAGGCACTTAGAACACAAAGATACACTAAGGGTTTACAATTAGGTGACAATCGCTTTTGTATTTATGGTGCTAAAATGCAATGAAAAAAGTTCTACACATTTACCATTTAAAAACAATCTGTTTACCAATATAGTTTGTGCTTCGTTTCAAAATAATATATAATGATTTTGGAATAGGAAAACTCGTCCAATTATATTGCTTGCATTCTTTCTGCAATTTGTTTTATATTGCATAAAAGATTTAATAAATCTGAATTTCTTTGTTTTATTTTTGAACGAAGATGTTTATACTATACTTTTGTGAGCGAATACTTACTTACATTTATATAGAATTGAAAACCCGACAACTTGAAATTATTGAAGCAGCTGGTCGGTTGCTTACAAAAGGTGGAGTAAACAGTCTCACAATAAAGAATATAGCAAAGGAAATGAATTTCTCGGAGGGTGCTGTTTATCGTCATTTTCAAAGTAAAGAAGAAATTATTGTCGCATTATTACGTTATTTGGGGGCTATTATCGACGATCGTCTGAATGCTATTCCGCAAACTGACAATGCTGAGCAGAATATGAAAAATCTGTTCTTTGAGCAATTTTTGTTTTTTAGTCAGCATCAACATTTTGTAGTTGCGGTTTTTTCGGATGGACTTATTGAGGAAAGTAAAGCGGTAAATGAAGCAATATTTTCGTTGATTGCCATTATGGAGAAGCATTTAACGAATATTATTACAGAGGGGCAGGCAACAGCTTGTTTTAATCCGGATATTCCAGCCTCGCAGTTGGTGCAGATTGTATTGGGTACTTACAAACTGCAAATGTTTAAATGGCGTTTGTCCGGTTTTTCATTCGATATTCATGCCGAAGGTTCGTCTATCATGAGTTCTTTGCTTCTCCTTGTTAAATCCTGAAATTATTAAACTCTAAATATTTATTTTTTTTATTCATAAAAGTAAGTGAGCGCTTACAAACTAATTTTAAAAATATGAAACTAACAACTAAAAAACTTCGTATTTATTCCTGGATTGCCCTTGTAGTAATTACTTTGGGCAGTGTGTATTTTGTAAGAGAAATGACGCAAAATGCATATATGGAAACCGACCTTGATGAATATATGCCTAAAGAACATCCGGCTTTTAAGTATAGCGATATGGCAGAGGAATGGTTCTCAATTAAAGATGGAATTCTGATTGCTATAGAAAACAAATCGGGCGTTTTTAATACCGGTACACTTTCAAAAATTAAAGAGATATCAGTCAGGTTGCAGGAAATGAGTCAGTTCGAAGAAAATGACATTATGTCGCTATATACAGCCGACAATATTGTGGGTACCGAAGATGGCATGGATGTGCAACCATTCTACGAAGAAGTTCCTGGGCTTAAAAGTGAGCAGGATAGTTTGCGTCAGAGTGTAGTGTCGAATGATATGGTGTATGGCAGGTTGGTGTCAACTGATGGGTCAGTGGCACTGATAGCTGCGAGCATGAAGGATGATGTGTTTGATGAGGCATTTTATGAAGAAATAATGGATTTTGCCAAATCGTACAATGGCGATGGCGATGTGATTTATGTGGCTGGTCGTCCTATTGTTGAAGGAACGATGGGGATGTTGGGGCCACAGGATATGAAACGAATGGTGCCTGTTGTAATGATAGTGATTACATTGGTGTTGTTATTGTTGCTTCGCAGTTTCAGAGCAACTTTATTTACCCTTATAAGTGTGCTTATCAGTACTATATGGGCGTTTGGTTTAATGTCGGCTACGGGCGTGCCTATTTATTCGGTATCAACAATGATGCCTGTGATGCTTATTGCCATTGGCGTGGCGTATGGAATTTATTTTTACAATCATTTAAACCGTTACAGGCTGTTGAAACCACAATCTGGTGATGCCGACGCTGTGTTGCATACCTTAGGTGTACTTTGGAAGCCTTTGTCGATGGCAGCTTTTACAACCATCATTGGATTTATTTCTCTGCTCACCTCACAGGTATATCCAATTAAGTATTTCGGATTGTTTACGGCCTTTGGTATATTTATGGCTTATGTGCTTGCATTGATTTTTTTACCTTCATCGATCTTAATTTTTGGCAGTCGTAAATATAAAATAAAGGCAGTTGACGATAAGCCTACCAATACAATTCTAAATCGGATTACCGATAAACTATTATTAAACAAAAAAATAACTCTTATTGTGACTATAGTAGTGATAGTGATATCGGTAATAGGTTTACAAAAGGTTTGGATAAATTCAAGTTTCCTCGACAAATTTGAACCTAACAGCGAAATTGTACTTACTGATGCATTTGTGAACTCCAAATTTGGTGGTACTTCCACTTTGAATGTGATTGTTGAGTCGGACGATGCTGATGCTTTTAAGCAACCTGCCAACCTACGATTAGTTGATCAATTGCAGGAATCGACTGAGCAGCTTCCAAAAGTTGGAAATTCGTTTTCGCTTACCGATTATATCAAGCGTATGAATAAAGTGATGAATGCTGATAAAGAAGAGTTTTATGCTATTCCGGATAACAACGAAATGGTTGCTCAGTATTTGCTTTTGTACGAAATGTCCGGCGATCCCGAGAATCTTGTGAAGGTAGTAAACTATGATTACAACAAACTGAATTTAACTTTTCAGCTTAAAGGCGATGATTCCAAAACTATAAATGAAGCAATAGCCGTCATAAAATCGTTTGAAAATGAGTTTGAAAAAAATGGTTTGAAAATAAACTATGCGGGCTCAGGCTATAAAGCGCTTGTGTTTTCCGATCTTATTCTCGAAGGACAAATGGGTAGTATATTTTTATCCCTGGCTTTAGTATTTATTCTGTTGGTGATTATGTTCAGAAGTTTTAAAGCAGGTCTTATCGGTTCAGTTCCAATTATTATCACATCGCTTATAAGTTTTGGGGTGATGGGACTTGGCAATATTGCGTTAAGTACTACTACTGCACTTATTTCAAGTATCGCCATAGGTATTGGAGTCGATTATGCCATCCATTTTTTACAAACCTATTCAGTGTATTATAAGAAAACAAAATCGCGTCACGAGGCTATTCACGAAACAATGCGACACACAGGTAGTGCCATTGTTAGTAATGCTATTGTGGTTATTGCCGGATTTTTGGTAATGCTGTTTTCGGTATTTCCCCCAAACAGAATGCTTGGTTTGCTGGTGTCGATGAATATGCTTACAAGTTTTATTGGTACACTCTCGGTTATGATGATTCTTGTTTATACTGCAAAGTTATTCAGACCCGGCAAAAAACAAATAAGTTCAAACAACGAAATAAATGATAAATAAAAAAATAGAAGTATGAAAACAATTAAATTATTAGCTATAACAGTAGTACTGTTATTCTCAGGAGTGAATATGCTGAATTCTCAAACAACAGGATTGCAGGTAATGCAAAAAGTGTATGATTTGCCTTCGGGGAAAGATACTCAAGCGGAATTGACGATGACACTTATAAATAAACAGGGAGAGAAAAGGGTGCGTCAGTTAAAACAATATATTGCCGATGAGGGTAGTGTCGAAAAGAAGATAATGTATTTTACTGCTCCTGCGGATGTAAAAGGAACTTCGTTTATGAACTGGAGTTATAGTTCGGCAAAAGATGATGACCAATGGATTTATCTACCCGCCCTGAAACGTACCAAACGCATTTCAAGTGGAAGTAAAGGCGATTATTTTATGGGCTCTGATTTTACTTATGACGATTTGGGCGAACGACACCCCGATGAGGATACTCACAAACTATTGCGCGAGGAAACAGTTGATGGTAAACCCTGTTTTGTGGTTGAGAGTACTCCCAAAGCAAAGGGACATATGTATTCGAAAACCATTACGTGGGTGCTGAAGGATACTTATATCGGTCTGAAGCGTGAGTTTTACGATCCTAATGCAAAGTTGCTTAAAACACTTACAATTAAAAACTTTAAAAAAATCAGTGGTGTTTGGGTGATTTTGGATACCGAAATGAAAAATGTACAGAAAAATCACAGTACGACTTTTAGTCTTGCTAATGTGAAGATAAACCAGGGTGTACCTGCTTCAAAATTTACTGAGAGAAGTATGACAATGGGTCAATAATATTTCAAAAAAATATTTACAAATGAGACAACCATATTATTTTATCTTAATTGGAGTGCTTTTTAGCGTAATGCTGACAGCACAGGAAAATAAACCCGTTTTTTCGGGTTTTGTAAGGAATTATACCGGTATTCTGACTAAAGACATGGACCAGTTTTCGATATTGCAGAATACTTTTAATCTTAATGTTGAATACAGAGGTCAGAAGACAGGTTTTAAAGTAAACCCTTATGTGTATCAGTATTTCGATAAGAATATCGATTTTGGGTTGCGTGAGGCATATATGGATTTTTATTCCGATAAATTAGATTTGCGTGTTGGTAAACAGCAGATTATATGGGGTAAAGCCGAGGGTGTTTTTATAACTGATGTGATTTCGCCAAAGGATTTAAGCGAGTTTCTGCTACGCGATTTCGAGGAAATACGTACAGGGGTTACTTCAGTGAAACTTAATTATCATTCAGGAAATCACACTATCGAAGGTGTTTGGGTGCCTGCATTTACGCCAACGCTGATGCCCGAGACGGGTTCGATATGGGCGCCAAAGCTTTCATTCCCAATTAATCCTACATGGGATTACAGCACGGCAAATAAAAACTTAACTGTGGCTAATAGCGAGGCGTTTCTGAGATACTCGCTGATGTCTTCAGCTTTCGATTTGGAACTGGTTGGAGGTACATTTCTTTACGATGACCCCGCTATGCACCTTACTAAGCAAATTGATCCTGTTACAAGGCAGCTCACAAGTCTTACTGTGCGTCCCGACTATCATCGTACAAATATGGCGGGAGGTAGCTTTAGTGTTCCTGTGGGCGATTTAGTTATACGAGGCGAGGGGGCTTTTTATGATGGCAGATATTTTCAAACTGTTTCGCCAACTGCGGCCGATGCTACTATCGAAAAGAATTTTGTACATTATATGGCCGGTTTGGATTATACGCTTGGTGGTGTGAAACTAAGTACACAATTTATTCAGGAACGTGTACTCGATTATGAAGTTGGCATGAATAATGACGAAGTTGAAACTACCATGACTTTTCTGGCAAAGAAAGATTTTTTCAGAGAAAGATTATGGTTGGAGCTGTTTGCCTATGTGGGATTGAACAACGAAGATGCGCTCATCCGACCAAAAGTAAGTTACTCAGTAGCCGATGGCGTTGATCTGCAGCTGGGTGCAAATCTATTTACCGGCAATACAGGGCGCTTCGGACAGTACGACGACAATGATATGTTGTTTATGAAATTGAAATATAGTTTTTAAAGCGTTTATAAAGCGCTTATTGATATACTAATAAACAGAAATTGAAATACGGACATGCCTCCTCCCGATTGGTTCGTATTTCAATTTTTTTCTTTTTGTTTTTCAGCTAGTGTTGTGTTAAGCATTTTATGACGCATCTGTTCAATTGCCGCCCCATTTATGGGGTGGATGAAATAGAAGTATGAAATTAGGCTTTAGCCAAATGATTATAAGTATTTGGCTAAAGCCCATACAATATATCACACATATCCGGCAGCTAAAGCAGCCGGCAATTCAAAGTTAACTTAACACTAGTCCGACTTAAACTTCCCCGATTTAAGAAACGAGTTTACGTATTTTATTACTGTTTTGTTGTACAGAAGTCCTACATGCCACGATTTTATAAATGCCACATCTTTTTCGATTCCCATTTTGGTTTGTTCCGGAATTAGAACTCCATCGTTATCTCCTTTTACAAACATATTAAAGCCTCTTTTTCTTGCAAAACTTCCGGCAATTAGTCCAACTTCGCATGTGGGTATTGGGTACTTTCCGGCGCCACTGTTTGGATTAGTAGTAAGGTTGTTGATGTTTGGTCCAATGATATGCTTCACAAACGAAAACTGTGCAAAAAAATCGGCTACCGGCGAGCCATTATTTGGTGGAGCTATCATTACAATTCGATGAATAAATGGAAATGTGGACAAAGAGTCGATATGCTCGTATAGCGAACGCACAACAAGTGCTCCCATCGAGTGTGTCACGAATGAAACGGTATCGTAATTCTCGCTTTGTATTTTCTTAAATAGCGAAATGCCTACTGAATCCACATCTTCTGTCAGGCTTGGATAGGAAAATATCTCGCTGTTAAATCCTTTTTTGTCAATGCTTTTCTGGATCTCTTTCATTTCAATGCCAATGCCGCCATACCCATGTATCAAATAAATTTTTGTGGTTGCGTAGCTCGTAAACTGACTCAACAATACTGTAATTGTAATAATAATTTTCTTCATTTCTGTGTTATTTTAGGGGTTTTTGTTAAGTCGATGATAGTTGTCGTTAAAGGCTCCAGCGTAGTTTCCCCGATTTGTCGTGGGGAAAAAGTAAAAATTTCCCGATATTAAACGACCATGTCATAGAGAAATTTATCGGGCTGACAAAGTTTGCACCTTTGTTCAGCAAATCAGGGATAATGCTACACTGAATGTCTAAGTTCACGAACTCGGTATGAATGAGCAATGTGGCGGCTGGTTCAATGACCAACCAATTGCGCATCGATATTTCGCGTGTAAAGAAATAATTGTGAAACATAAGTCGGTCGTAGTCGTTGTAAGTGCTGTTTTGCAACATATTTACATTGTAGTTGAGGTATGAAAAGCGTGACGAAAGGCCCAGCCCGATGCCTTTGTATGCGAAGTAACTCACCGAAGGTTGTGTGGAGAAACGGTGCATATTTATTTTGTAATAAGGATTTCCTACATTAAAATCAGCATACGAATAACCCGTATTAAGTGCTGTGTAAAATTTATTTTCCCATTTTTTGTACAGAATATATTCGTTTGTGATGATATAGTCTTTCAGAAATTTATCATCATTGCCGTAGTTTGAAGTATTGAAGCGCATAAACGAACTGCTAACTCCGATATTGTCGGTAATGGCATAGCTGATGCCAGCTCCCAACTGTTCGTTAAACAGGCTTCCGTTCAGGCTTATATGAAGGTCGTTTTTTTCATCGAACGGCATAATGTTTTGTGTTTGTGGCAAATAGTAAGAAGTTGTGCACGAAGAATTGAGCAATGCAACGACAGTGTAGATTATTGCCACAAAGAGTTTTGTGAAATGTGTATTCATAGTTATTCTTTTGTAAGAAACATGGAGGAATTAAGGTTGAGTATGTTGTAATTGGTTTTCATTTCGCCCCAATCGTGGTACGATTCTGTGTGTAATGTCCAGTTTGTTTTTTTACGGTAATAAACCGGGTCGATATACACAGTGTCGTTTTCGTCATTTACTCTGAAAATAATCACATCCGACAAAAAATCTTCGAATTGTGCTTCCGAAAGCCATAAATCATATTCGTAACCAGATATTTCAATCATTGAACCTCCGGCTCTTTCAATTTTAATTGCTTCATTATAAATGTTGTTTTTCAGAAAGTATAGATCGAAGTTGGTTTCGTTCTTAATCGTTAATACTTCAAATACTTTTGGGTAGTAATTGTAGTCGGAAGAACACGAAAGAATTAATAGCGAGAGGATTAATAAAGGGATTTTCTTCATGATAGTCAATGGTTTTTATATAAATAACGACAAATACAATAGAACTGCTCCGGCGATAGCAATGCTACCTGCAATACGATATATTTTTTTTGCCGGTGTAATTGTGATAGTGTCGCTTACCGGATTCCCGTTTTTTATTTCAATTTGGTAAGTTGTGTCTGTTTTTTGGGAATATAAATAATTTAAGCCTGTATATTGCACTGAATAATTGCCATCGGGGAGGTTTTCGATGGTGACCGACTTTACTCTTTTTTCGCTGAAAATAATGCTGTCGTTGAGTCGGAATGTGGTTTCGTTTGTACTTTTTGTGGGTTTCAGAAGTATTTTTCCGGTTTTTGATGCGTCGGGCTGATAGGTGTAAGTATAATGCAGTCCGCAGGAGTTTAGAACAACTACAGTTGTGATAACAAAAAGTACTTTGAATGATAAATTTTTTCTCATGTTGGCGATTTTAAGTTTTACGATGCAATTCAGATTAATATTGTTGCATGCGTTTCACAAAGATAATATAAACTAATGCATAAAAAAACACCTAACAGGTTTTTGAAACTTGTTAGGTGTGAAGTATATACTTGTAAAAAGTAAGTTCTTATTTCCGGCTTCTGTTGCGCCATGGTTTTTCGCCACCCTGACGGCTGTCGTCACGACGTGGACGGCTTCCGCCTTCGCGTTTTTCACGAAAATCGCGTCCTTCGCTACGGTCGTTGCCACTGCTACGGCGTGCACGATATTCAGGTTTGCTTTTTCCTGAATCAACTGCTTTGCTGCCTTTTGCTTCAGCCACTTCATAGTCAGGTTCTTTGGCAAAAGCGGCTACTACTTTATCGGCCTGATCGGCAAATACATCGAAGAAAGTAAATTTGTTGGTTACTTCAATGGCGCCAATACTGATCGATTTGTCGTTGGTTACATCGTTGATAATGCCGAGGAAGCGTTTGGCGTTAATGCCTTCGCGTTCGCCCACGTTTATTTTCAGACGGATACGTTTGCCCGATTTGGCTCCGCGTTCGCCACGATCATTTCTGTCGCCGCGTTCAGCACGGTCACCTCTTTCGCCACGTTCTCTCGAACCGCGTTCGTTTTTTTCGTGGTAGTTCAGGTCTTCTGAGTCTTTGTAATAATCGAGGAAGCGGTTGAACTCAAGCGATACGAAACGTTTCAGAATTTCTTCCTTGCTCAGGTATTCGAGCTGTTTCATAATCTGAACCATGTACGGATCGATTTGTTCTTCGTTTACTTCCACATTTTCCATGCGGTCGATCATGTGGAAAAGTTGCTTTTTGCACACTTCCAATCCGTTTGGTATTTGTTGTTGTTCAAAATCTTTTTTAAGCATGCGCTCAATGTCCTTGATCTTGAATTTTTCTTTCGAATGTATAATTGATACCGAAATACCTTTTTTGTTGGCACGACCTGTTCGTCCACTTCGGTGTGTGTAAATTTCCACATCATCGGGCAGGTTGTAGTTGATTACGTGCGTCAGGTCGCTTACATCGAGTCCGCGGGCAGCCACGTCGGTAGCCACGAGCAACTGAATGTTACGAATGCGGAATTTCTGCATTACGGTGTCGCGCTGTGCCTGCGAAAGGTCACCGTGAAGTGCGTCGGCATTGTAGCCATCGTGCATCAATTTATCGGCTACTTCTTTGGTTTCCTGACGGGTGCGACAAAATACAATTCCGTAAATATCAGGATTCAAATCCACAATTCGTTTCAGAACGAGGTAACGCTGACGGGCCTGCGATACATAATAGATGTGCGCTACATTTTCAGAACCGGAGTTTTTAGTACCAATGGTAATTTCCTCGTAGTTTTTCATGTAACGTTTGGCAATCATTGCAATTTCTTTGGGCATGGTAGCCGAGAAAAGCATGGTGCGACGTGTGTCGGGCGTTTTTTGCAGAATGGTTTCAATATCTTCCTTGAAACCCATGTTCAACATTTCGTCGGCTTCGTCGAGCACGAGGAAGTTGATTCCGCCAAGTTCAATTTTTCCACGCTCAATCAGGTCGATCAAACGACCGGGCGTTGCCACAATAATTTGTGGAGGAGTGTCGAGTTGTTTTAGCTGTGTACGAATGTCTTCGCCACCATACACAGGTACCACACGCATTCCGCGCATGTTTTTCGAGTAACCTTTCAGGTCGTTCGAAATCTGGATACAAAGTTCGCGGGTAGGAGCAAGCACAAGTGCCTGTACTTTCTTTTGCGAAGCATCGATCATGTGTAATACCGGCAAGCCAAAAGCTGCTGTTTTCCCTGTGCCCGTTTGAGCCAGCGCCACAAGGTCGGCTGTTTGCTCGAGCATAAAAGGGATGGTTTTTTCCTGTACGGGCATAGGTTGCACGTACCCAAGTTCTTCGATGGCCGACAGAATGTCGTCCTTCAAATTTAGTTCTCTGAATGTCATTTTGATGTTTGTTAGTACACGTTAGTGGAGCTTTTATCCGGCGATAATTTCGTTTTGTGTGTAACGTGTACCCCTCAGATAGCATACTGCAAAGGTTAATGCAGTGTATTTCGGATATTTACTCCCGACGCGCTTTGTTTTTAAATCGGGTGCAAAGATACGCAAATTATCCGGATTTTTTATTATCCGGCTGTATTTATAATTTCAGGAGTGTTTTTTCAGGAAGAAAACAGAGATAATTTACCGGAAAAAAAGGAACGCAAATTACGTAAGTTATCCATATTATGGGAAATCTGCGTAATTTGCGTTCGAATGTGTTTTTATAACAACGATACAGCTTAGCCTTTTTTGCTCACTTTTTCCTCAATCACCGAGGCAAATATCGAAATAGCAAGGGACACAATGATGATACTCAGTGAAACAAATGTACCAATATGAATGTTGTAACCAAATTGATGTCCGAGCTCGTTAATACACATTTTAATGCCAATAAACGACAGGATAAAGGCCAGCGCATATTTCAGATATTTGAAATACTGCATAACACCATTGAGTGCAAAGTAGAGCGAACGTAAACCGAGAATTGCAAAAATATTCGAAGTGTACACAATAAAAGGATCCTTCGATACCGACAAAACAGCCGGAATGGAGTCGATGGCAAAAATCAGATCGGAGGCTTCAATCAGCAACAATACAATGAAGAAATGTGTAGCATAAAGTTTTTTGTCTTTACGAACGAAGAAAGTAGTGAGTGAAGTGTCTTCGCTTACCGGCATGAATTTACGGAAAAGTCTTACCGCAAAGTTTTTATTGGGATCGAAACTGTTTTTGTCGTCTTTTTCGAAAAGCATGTGAATACCAGTGTACACAAGAAACGCTCCGAATACATACATCACCCATGTAAAACGCTCGATAAGTGCTACACCTGCAAATATAAAGATGGCGCGCATTACAATGGCTCCAATAATTCCCCAAAAAAGTATGCGATGCTGGTATTTTGCCTGTATGCCGAAAAATCCGAAGACCATCAGAAATACAAACAGGTTGTCCACACTCAGCGATTTTTCGATCAGATAACCGGTGAAGAACTCAAGTGCCTTTTGTTTGGCAATGACTTCGCCCCAGTAAATGTCTCCTATAAAATAAATCCCCACGTTGAACAGCAGTGCGAGTCCAATCCAGAATGCGCTCCAGTAAAGAGCCGGTTTTACTCTGATTTCCTCGTCCTGTTTGTGAAAACCTTCAGGTCGAGAAAAAGCATAACAACCACAAAAACTACAAAACCAATCCAAAAGCCAATACCTACTTCCATTAATTTTTTTTATAAATAATCAAACAAAACTCAATGCCGAAATATGCTGATAAATAGTGCTCAGCAATCCGGCAAACACAATCATAATGAGACAAACCACAAGACTGAGGCGTGCGGGGAAATCGGTTGCAATTCGTTCCACCGGCTGCACGCTTTTGTTCAGGAACATAGCCTTTATAATCAACAGATAGTAATACAGAGATATTACTGTGTTTATCAGGGCAATAAATACCAATACGTAATAGCCTTGCTCAGTTGCGGCTGCAAAGATAAAGAATTTGCTAAAGAACCCTGCAAAGGGAGGAATACCTGCCAGTGAAAACAGCGCAAACATCATGACAGCGCTTAGTCGCGGATTGGTTTGATAAAGTCCGTTGTAGTCGCTTATGTTTACTTTTCCCGTGCGCTGTTCAATCACCGAAATAACGCCGAATACAGCCAGGTTCGAAAACATATATACCAAAATGTAGTAAACCATCGAGCTCATTCCCGTAGCGCTGGCACTTATCACGCCGAGCAGCAGATAACCTGCCTGCGAAATAGACGAATAGGCCATAAAACGTTTGATGTTTTTCTGGCGGATGGCGAAAATATTAGCCAGTGTAATGCTTATCACAATCAGACCGTAAAGTATGGGTTGCCATTCGGTAGTCAGATTTGCAAATACTTTTGTGAAAATGGTGAATAATACAAATACGGCTGAACCTTTGGAAACGACCGACAAATATCCCGTGATGCCGGTGGGCGCACCTTCGTACACATCGGGTGTCCATAAGTGGAAAGGTACAAGCGATATTTTGAAAAACAGACCGATTGAAAAGAATACCAAAGCCATGATATAAATCGGATTGTGAGTAATCAACACTGATAAGTCGTCGAAATACAATGTACCTGCAGCACCGTAAATCATCGAAATACCATATAGAGAAATCCCCGATGCAAATACAGTGGAAAGTATAAACTTAGCTCCTGCTTCGGCCGATTTGTGATTGTATTTGTTGAATGCCACGAGTGCAGCCATTGGAATCGAAGCTGTTTCGATACCAATGAAGAACAAAAGAAAATGTCCTGCCGACATCATCAGGTAGAGCCCCAACAACGTACACAATGTGAGGAAATAAAATTCGCCCCGGCGTATAATCACAGAGTCGTCGCGCAGCCATTTGTCGGCTTGCAGAAATATTATAATGGTTCCGACATTCAGAATGGTTTTAATATAAGTCAGCATAGGGTAATACTGATACATACCTCCGGCCACTTCGAAACTGTCCCTTGGAAATGCGTTGAGCACAGTATGTACAGTGAGCAGAACCAATGCCAATGGCTGAATGTAGCGGGCGCTTTTATCGGAAGCGAAAATATCGTAAATCAGAATAATCACAATGACTGCAAGCAGCGAGAGTTCATCGTGTAACTGTAAAAATGCAGAATAATTCATATGAAATGTCATTATCTTGTTCAAACTGTGTTATAGTGCAGTCATAAGTTTTTCAACCACAGGCGTAAGGCTGTCCTGAATCATGTCGGAAATCCAGAAAGGAGCAGAGCCAAGTGCCACAACGGCAATGATAAGTGTCACCACCGAAACTCTTTCCCACCATGTCGCGTCGCTCAGCCCGGCATGATGCGGATCCTGAAGCTTGCCGTACAGAATTTTCCCTACCACTCTTAATATGTAAACTGCAGTAATCACAATGGAAGATGCAGCTACAATGGTAAGCACGCGGTGAAAAGTGTCGGTTTCCTGAAATGCTCCCACAAAGATGGTCATTTCGGCCACAAAACCACTCAGACCCGGAAGTCCGAGCGAAGCCATACCGGCAATCACATAACTAACTCCCAGGAAAGGCATTATTTTCATCAGTCCACCCATTTCGGTAATTAAACGTGTATGTGTGCGCCCGTAAATCATTCCGATAAGTGCAAAGAAAAGTGCAGTCATTAGTCCGTGCGAAAGCATTTGCATAACAGCGCCAGTCATGGCTGTTTCATTCATCATTAAAATGGCAAACAGCACAAGTCCGCAGTGACTTACCGACGAATAGGCATTTATGTATTTCAGGTCGGTTTGAACCACAGCCGAAAATGCTCCGTAAACCACGCTGATGCCAGTGAGGATAAGGAAAATCCATGCCTGCTCGTGTGCTGCTTCGGGCATCAGATACATGGCTACCCTGAATGCTCCGTAACCTCCGAGTTTCATAAGTACACCGGCATGAAGCATCGATACAGCTGTGGGTGCCGAAGCATGACCGTCGGGCGACCATGTGTGGAAAGGGAAAAGCGCGCCAAGTACGCCAAAACCCATAAAAGCCAGCGGGAAGAGATAGCGTTGTGCTTCGACAGGAATATGTCGCTGCGCAATTTCAAGCAGATTCATAGTATCGCCACCTGCAAAGTGGTAAATGCCAAGTATGCTCACGAGCAACAGCGCTGAACCTCCCATCAGCATCAGGGTCAGTTTCATTGCTGAATATTCTTTTTTACCTGTTCCCCAAAGGCCAATAAGCAGATACATGGGGATAAGCGCAATTTCGTAAAACATGAACATGCTGAAAAGATCGATGGTAATAAAGAAACCATAAACCCCGGCCGAAAGCAGCCAGAACCAGAGAAAGAACTCACGTGGCAGCGGATCGATGCGCCACGAAGCAAAAACGCCGGTAAACACAATGACCGATGTCAGCAGCAGCATGGCTACAGAAACTCCATCCACACCTACTGAGTAGTGAATGTTGAATGCTTCGTACCACAGCATGTCAGCTCTGAAAAGCATAATGTCTTCGTTGCCGGCAGCTCTTTCGCCAAAATACAGCCAGGTGAGTATTCCCGACATGATTAGCAGTGCTGTGCCTCCAATAGCAGCAATGATATTAATCTGATTACGCGTGCGGGCAAAATACATCGCAACGAGCATCAGTATGGGGATAAGTACAAAAATTGACAGGAAATTCATATAATTCAGTTTTTAAACTTGTCGTTGATTCATCAGATAAAAAGTGCCAGCGCGGAAATGATAAGCGCACCAAGCAGAATGGCAAAAGCATAATGCTGTATGTTTCCGCTTTGCAGGAATCTTGTGCGTGCTGATGTCCATTGTGTTACGCTTGCCATACCATTCATTGTGGCGTCGATTACATGACGGTCGAACCATGCAATGGGTGTTGATATGCGTTTGAAAATAATTTTTTTGGTCACAAACAGATATACTTCGTCGATGTAGAAACGATTCGAAGCTGCTTTGTGCAAACCACTGAAAGCAGTTGCCATTTTTGCCGGCAATGCATTTTCTTTCCTGTAAAGGATAGTTGCCAATACAATTGCAGCCACAGCAATACTTACACTTACAGTCGCAATTACCGGATCGAGATGAATGTGATAAGGTGCGCCATCGCTCGATACAAATTCACCAAAAGGAATAAATCCTGCAAATACGGTAATCGCAGCCAGAAATACCAAAGGGAAAAGCATGGCAAAAGGCGATTCGTGTGGTATGTGTCCGTGTTGTGGTTTGTATTCTTTTCCCCGGAAAATACTGTAATAAAGTCTGAACATATAAAATGCTGTCAATCCTGCAGTAATGCTCATTACTATACCCAGCGCCGGACTGAAGTGCATGGTAGCAGCCAGAATTTCATCTTTGCTGAAGAAGCCTGAGAACGGAGGAATTCCCGCAATGGCCAGACAGGCAATAAGGAATGTCCAGCGTGTGACAGGCATATATTTTCTCAGTCCGCCCATATCGCTCATTTCGTTGCTGTGAACTGCATGGATAATTGAACCCGCGGCCAGGAACAATAATGCTTTGAACATGGCATGTGTAAAAAGGTGGAACATGGAAGCCATGTAGCCGGTTCCATGTTGGCCTCCGAGTCCTGAAACACCAAGCGCAACCATCATGAAACCAATTTGCGATATAGTTGAAAAAGCCAACACGCGTTTTATGTCGGTTTGTACTACGGCAATGCTTGCTGCAAAAAGCGATGTAAATGCACCCACATAAGCTATTCCGTGCAGCACTTCGGGTGTGTACACATAATATACAGGAAACATTCTGGCTACCATGTACACACCGGCCACTACCATTGTAGCCGCATGAATCAGTGCCGATACCGGTGTTGGACCTTCCATTGCATCGGGAAGCCAAATGTGCAGTGGGAACATAGCCGATTTTCCTGCACCACCGATAAATATCAGTGCCATTGCCCAGCTAAGTACCGAAGCGCCCATAAATGTTGCTCCGCTGAACGACGCAAATACATTGGCGTCGCCTGAAGTCAGAATGCCAAAATCAAATGTTTTGGTGTAAAACGATAATATCAGAATGCCAATCAAAAATCCGAGATCGGCAAAACGGGTGACGATAAAAGCTTTCTTCGAGGCTGCCACCGCTTCGGGTTTTGTATAGTAAAAACCAATCAGCAGGTACGACGAAACGCCCACAAGTTCCCAGAATATATACATTTGGAAAATGTTGGTGGCCAAAACCAATCCAAGCATCGAAAATGTGAAAAGCGACAGGAATGCATAGTAGCGTTCGAATCCTTTTTCGCCTTTCATATATCCAAGGCTGTAAATGTGAACCATAAGCGATACTGTGGAAATCACCACGAGCATCATTACCGAAATCGGGTCGAGCAGAATACCCAGATTGATATGAAGTATATCGTTGAACTTAAGCCAAACGACTTCGAAAGCAGTGATTTTCTGGTAAACTCCGTTTATGTTGGCACTGCTGAAGTATTCCCAGGCAGTGTAATACGATAGAGCGGCCACTGTACCAAGCACCAGAGTTCCTATTGTGCCTGCCACACGAGGTTTCCATTTGGTGTCCATAAGTCCGAGCACCACAAAGCTCAGCAGCGGAAGAATAAGTATGAATAGCGTATATTCCATATTATGTGTTATTCTGATTTACAATTTAATCATTTGCAATTTACAATTGCATTTGTTGGAAAATTAATGCAGTATGATTGCTGAAAAAGTATCTTTTGTAGCGATTCTGATAATTAGCCCAGACTTTTTTTATTCTTCTTTTGTGTCCTGAAGTTCCGGTTCCTGAAGCTCCTGCAAACTGTCCACTTCCACATTATTGAGGTTGCGGTAAATGTTGATTACAATAGCTATAGCCACAGCTGTTTCGCAGGCCGATATGGCTATGGTAAACAGCGTAAAGAAGAAGCCTTCGAAATGTTCGGGATACAGGTAGCGGTTGAACGCTACAAAGTTTATATCGGCTGAGTTTAATATCAACTCAATGGAAATAAGTACCATTAGAAGGTTTTTACGCGAAAGGAATCCGTAAACACCGGCAAAAAACATGACCAGACTTACAAAAATGTAAGCTTCCAGAGGTACTATGCCGGAACTGAAATTTGCAAAAAGTGATCCCATTATATTATTGAGTATTTTATTGTAAAACTTGTCCGCCGTGGCGGATTGTAAATTCTTAAATTGTAAATATCCCTATCTTTTCCTTGCTATCATAATAGCGCCCACAATACAGGCGAGCAGCAATACACTTATGGCTTCGAACGGAAGTATGTACTGATATTTCCCGCTTCCCATTAAGGTGATTCCAATTTCCTTCACCGGAATTTCCACATCAGTCGCATAATGGTAAACTGTTTTTACATTTTTGAAAATGATCAATCCGCAAAAAACAGCTCCGCCTATCGACAATACTGTTGCCATTATTCTTTGTGCCAGTGGTTCGGGAGTTATGTTCTGACCCGGTTTTTGTGTAAGCAAAATGGCGAAAATAAACAATACCATGATGCCGCCTGCATATACTGCTGTTTGAACTGCAAACAGGTAATGATAATCAAGCAGGAGATAAAGTCCGGCCGTGGACAGTAATACAAAAAGCAGGTATGTGGCCGATCGTATAAGCCGTTTGGAAGTGACAGCCATCACCGAGAATACGGTAATAATAGCTGCAAGAATGTAAAATATAATTTGTTCTGCCATGGAATTCTAATATTTTTTATTTTGCCTGAATTACTCTGCTTTTGTTTCAGTTGGAGCACTAACTGGTGTTTCAGTCTGTGTTGCAGCAGCTGGCCGGGGTTTCTTTTCTCTTAGTTTCGAACCTTCGTGGTTGAGTTGTTTCACGAGTTTGCCACGTGTGAATGTTGCATTCTCAAAGTTGTTCGAAAAAACGATGGCATCCGAAGGGCATGTTACCACACACAAATTGCAAAACGTGCACGTGCCAAGGTCGTACACATATCTGTCGAGTGCTTTCTTCTTTTTTCCGTCCGCTGTTTCGTTCATAAGCGAAATAACCTTTATAGTGCCGTTCGGACAGTTCATTTCGCATACCCCGCACGCAGTACAGGCATGTTCGTTATTGTCGTCGTGCGGCATTACAAGCTCGGCTCTGAATCGATCCGAAATGATAAGTGTATCCCTGTTTTCGGGATACTGGCGGGTTACTTTTTTTGTCAACAGTTCTTTCCATGTTACCGAAAGCCCTGTTAAAAGCGATTTTATTCCGCCAAATAAATCGTTTATATATTCTGAAAACGTTCTCATTTTTAATTAAAAATTTCGGTAAGTGTCAGACCTGATAATACCAGAAAAACCATGATTAATATATTTACCAGATTGATGGGTAAAAGATATTTCCATTCCAGATTAAGCAATTGGTCGATGCGCAAACGGGGGAATGACCAACGCACCCATAAACTGAAGAAAATAAGTACGCCTACTTTTCCGAAGAACCAAATGTAGGATGGAATGTACCACATTAGCTGATTGAAACCTTCCCAGCCTGAAACCTGTAAGGGGAGCCAGCCTCCCAAAAATACGGTGGCTGCAATGGCTGCAATGATAAACATATTCAGATATTCGGCCAGATAGAAAAAGCCGAACTGCAATCCTGAATATTCGGTGTGATAGCCTGCTGTAAGTTCCGATTCGGCTTCGGGAAGGTCGAAGGGGCCGCGGTTGGTTTCTGCATGTCCCGAAATCAGGTAAATGAAAAATGCCACCACCGACGAAATATGTCCGTTGAATATGTTCCAGCAATAAGTTTGTGTTTCAATCATTTCGCTGAACTGCATGGTGCCCGAAAGTATCACCATTGTCATAAGTGCAAATCCAGCCGAAAGCTCATAGCTCACAAACTGAGCTCCGCTTCGCATAGCGCCAATCATCGAATACTTGTTGTTGCTCGACCACCCAGCCAATAGCACCCCAATAATACCGAGCGACGAAACTGCAATCACATAAAATACACCAATATTGAAATCCACAGCCTGAAGCCCCTTGCCAAACGGAATAGCGCCGAATGTCATCATCGATGCCACAATCATGAAAAAAGGTGCTGTGTAAAACAGAAACTTATCTACGCGGTTGATGTGGATGATTTCCTTGATCAGAATTTTCATAACGTCGGCTACCGTCTGAAAAATCCCAAAAGGACCTACGCGGTTCGGACCGATACGCGCCTGGAAAAAAGCCGTTATCTTGCGTTCCACGTAAATCAGTATCATGGCTATCACCGCATAAGCAGCCAGCAATGCCACAGCCACAAGTACCAGTTGGATAAATATAACCCAGAAGTCGGGCAGAACCGACTTCAGTGCCGAGTCGATCCATGCTGTAAGCCCTGTAAACTCCAAAGGTTGATTGTAAATTTGCTGCATATATGTTTCAAATAACTTTTTTTGTTTGTTGAATAGTTGATTTGTAAATGGTTAATCAGCTGATTGATTGGTTAATTAGACGATCGACTGATTTTTAACTCAACACTCAGAACTCAATACTCAGAACTCAATACTCAGAACTCAATACTCAGAACTCAATACTCAATACTCAGAACTCAATACTCAGAACTCAATACTCAGAACTCAATACTCAGAACTCAATACTCAGAACTCAATACTCAATACTCAGAACTCAATACTCAGAACTCAATACTCAGAACTCAATACTCAGAACTCAATAGTAAATTGTAACTGTCTTTACCTGTCAATATCCGGAATCACATAATCCATTGAGCCTCCAATGCCAATAAAGTCGGAAATTTTCTCGTCCTTACAAATCAGTGGCATTACCGATACCAGCGCCATTGATGGCGAGCGGAATTTTACACGGTATGGCGTTTTTTCGCCGCGACTTTCAATGTACACGCCAAAAAGTCCTTTGCCGGCTTCTACTCCCTGATAGTATTCGCCTTCAGGAAGTTTAATAATTGCTTTTGTTTTGGCACAATGTTCTCCTTCAGGTATATTGTCGATCAGTTGTTCGATAATGTGCAGCGATTCTTCAATTTCGTCGAGCCTGTTCAGATAGCGGGCATACGAATCGCCTTCGTTACGAATTATTTCTTTGAATTCTACTTTGTCGTAAAGCGCATACGGATTGTATTTGCGCACATCGCACGACCAGCCCGAAGCTCTTCCGGCAGGACCTGTTACTGCGTAGCTGATAGCATCTTTTTTGCTCAGCAATCCCACGTTTTTCATTCGGCCGAGTGCAATCACATTGTGCGAAAAGAAGCGGTCGTATTCCTTCAGCTTTTCACGCATATATGGAATAAAACTTTTTACATCTTTCTGAAAATCATTGTAAATGTCGAACATTACACCGCCCACCACATTTTGGTTGATAATAAGTCGTCCGCCGCAGGTTTTTTCGAAAATATCGAGAATTATTTCGCGTTCGCGCATACCATAAATAAAGGCAGTAGTCGCGCCAAGGTCATTGGTGTGCGCCGACCACGCAAGCAGGTGCGAGTCGATACGGTTCAATTCGTCCATAATGGTGCGGATATATTGCGCACGTTCGGGCACTTCTATGCCGGCTGCTTTTTCCACGCACATACACAGCGCGTGGCGGTTTATATTGGCCGACAAGTAGTCGAGTCGGTCGGTAAAATGCAGAATTTGTGGATAGGTGAGGTTTTCGCTCAGTTTTTCTATGCCTCGGTGAATGTATCCGCTGTGCACGTCAATTTTCCTGACTGTTTCGCCATCGAGTGCAGTGCGAAAGTGCATTACTCCGTGTGTAGATGGGTGTTGCGGTCCGATGTTGATAATATAATCGTCCTCCTCAAAAATCCGGACTGTTTCTTCAATAAGTTCTCCATTGGCAGTTTCGCGAATTACAGGGGCGGTATCAATAATGTCGCGACTCTCCACCGAAACAGGGTTCAGTTCAGGATTTGGATCATAATCTTTGCGAAGCGGATAACCTACCCAGTCGTGGTTGAGGAAGAATTTACGCATGTCGGGGTTGTTGATAAATCGGATGCCCAGAAGTGCGTATATTTCACGTTCGTTGAAATGTGCGGTTTCGTAAAAGTCGGTTACAGTGTAAAGTAGAGGATTCTCGCGGTCCGAAGTGCCGGTTTTTACGATAATGTCGTTGCCCGGAAAGAGTGAGCTTGAAAGTACATAGGTGACAGCCAGTATTTCGCCTTCGTCGGTACCCGTCATGTATTTCAGATAGTCGAACGGATGTTCTTTTAGGTGATAAAGCGTTGAAATAACTTCTCTGAGTTGTTTCGGCTCTGTTTTTATTGTCAGAATGTCTTTGTCTTTTGTTATTTGATCGGGAAACTTCTCCCTGATCAGTTTTTTTATATTCTCCATAACAAACACTGTTACGTTCAAAATTTATTTTTTTGTTTTGCCTGCTTTCAGAAATTCCTCGGTTTTTATTTTACGTTGCAGTTGCATAAGTCCGTAAAACAGAGCTTCGGGGCGTGGCGGACAACCCGGCACATATACATCAACAGGAAAAATCTGATCGACGCCGTTTACCACATGGTATGAACCAACAAACGGACCACCCGAAATGGCGCAACCTCCCATTGCAAGTACATATTTGGGTTCGGCCATTTGGTCGTATATGCGTTTAATCAGAGGTGCCATTTTGTGTACAATAGTTCCGGCTACTACCATAAGGTCGGCCTGACGCGGACTGTTGCGGGTGACTTCCATGCCGAAGCGCGAAATGTCGTGGTGCGCCGCGGCAGCCGACATAAATTCAATTCCGCAGCAGCTTGTGGCAAATATCAGTGGCCACAGTGAATTGGAGCGGCCCCAGTTAATCATATCGTCGATGTTCGAAAGCACTATATTTATACCATGTGCTTTGAGTTCCTCGAGTTGTTTCTCGAGATACTCGTTTTCGTTAAACTCTTCGCTGGGTATTCCTTTGATTTTAATGTTTTTCATTTCCATTTCAAAACTCCTTTCCTCCAGGCATAGGCCAGACCCAGTCCCAGAATGACAATAAAGAAAATAATGCTCGATAAGGCCGGGGTGCCTAACTCGCGTACAACAGTAGCCCATGGGAACAGAAAAGCAGCTTCCACATCGAAAAGTAAATACAGAATTGCATATAAATAATAGCCGGCCTTAAACTGCATCCACGAGGTTCCGTGGGTGGGGATGCCGCATTCGTAGGGTTCTCCTTTTTGCGGGTTGAACGATTTTGGTGAGAGGAGCATGGCCATTCCCAAACCAGCTACCACAAGGATGATGCCGGCCAGAAAAACGGTTAGAAAAAGAGATGGATTACTCATAAATTGAACGTTTTCAAAAAACTGTGCAAAGGAAATGCTTTTTTCCGGACTTTAGCATCCTTTTTGTGTGAAAAAACAAACAGAGACAATTATTTATACTATTTAAAATTTGTTTGTTTTGTATCTGTTTGATAATCAAAATTTCGTTGTTTTATTCGAAATTGGAAAACCAATTATGAGTCATATTTTAATTCAATAAATGTGAATGTGCGAAATTATTTTGTATAGTTAATGTAAAAAAGTGTTTATGGTCTTCCGCTTTTATACAAATAAATATCGAAATGGTTCGGAAAACTACGAAATGGTTAAATCTGATTAGTCATGTGTGCAATGCATGAATGATAAATGTAGATTGTCTGATGTCAACTGCGAAACAGTTGAATGTTAAGCGAAACTGCAAATAAAAACACTACTGACCGACTAAACATCTGAGATTCTTCTCCGCCGCGGCGGATCTGAATGACAATGCTTTGTATTGATTATGGTTGGGAGGAGATAGGTTGTTGATTGCCTGTCATTCCGAACGTAGTGAGGAATCTAATAAGCTGAAAAAATTAATTCAAACTATTTTTATCGGTCAGTAGTGAAATAAAAAGAAAGAGCTATAAAAACTATAGCTCTCTGATAATATTTAAAAACTCTTCAAGATTATATGCGCCCGAAACATTTCGTTTCTCGTACACCATAAAATACCGATAATTGTTTCCCGCTTTGTTTGCCCAAACACTGCCTAAGCGAATTTTTTGCTCAGCATCCAAATGATCGCCTTTGGTTTCGAGCAAAATGGTTTTGCCGCTTTTGGTATAAATGATAAAGTCAGGGTAATGATTTATAAATCCATTTATACAGAATCCTCTTTTCTCAATATTACGTGTCCAGAAAGTAATATTACTCATGTTTCCAATTTCATTGATGACCCGTTCTTCAAAACCATTCATTCCCCCTTCTTTTTCGTAAAGAGATTTGGTTATATCTTTTGCAACAAAAGTGGGTGATATGCTTTTTGGAAGCATGAACGAAGGTTTTATGAATAATTTATCGGTGTCTAAATAATCTTTGAATTTCTTTTCGGCAAAAATATCTGAAAGCGATTTAATTTTCTGCTTAATTTTGTCTGTGTAGCTATATTCTTTATCTGCTAAGTCGTTAAACTGTTCGTCGCTGAAATCCTCCAGAATACGATTTATATATTTTTCAATTTCTTTGTCAGGTATGGGATACATATTCCCGATAATATCCATAATACGTCGTGTGAAATTCTTTATGCGGCTTCCTTTCTTTGATGGATCGAGAATGTACGACATTACACTGGCTTTTACCGAGCCATCCAATCTGACAAAAGTAGGTGTGTGTTCCTTTTTTGTTTCATCAAGATCGACTTTGTATAATTCAGATGCTATATTGTCAAAAACAATATTGGTATCCGCTTTGCTCAAAGCAAATCCTTCGAGCAGATTTTCTTTTTCGAGCAGAAGTTCGTTTTCGCTAACACCAAACAAATCGTTCCCGGGTACTTTTAAAAAGAACTGTGGCAGATTTACAAGCCCGACTTTCTCGCTAAAAATATCTTTTATATTGTATGTTTTCACAAGTTGCTGAATTTCGTTTGGTAATACAAATGTGTTTGTCGCATCCATTTTTGCCACTGTTTTTTCAAATTCATCGTTTTGCTGTATAGCGGTTTTCTCAATTTCGGCAACTACCTCTCCCCAGCCCTCGGAGACTTGTCCCGTTTGCGGGAAGGAGAGGGAGTTTGGTGCTTCCGGGGTTATTGTAATTCTGTTAATGTCAATTTCCGAAGTGATATCTTCCTCTTCTTCCACGTTGTTTTCAATCTTTTCAGTACTCGTAAATATTGTCAGTTGCTCCAGTGGGTTTGTGGGTTTTGGAACTTCCACCAATACATTGTCTGCCAATTTATAGTCGCGGTCGCTAAATCCGGCGCGGTTCAAACCTTTTACAATATTCTGCAGAGTATCCATAAACTTAGCTGAGGCAGTAAGCACATAACTCAGATTAAGTAAGGGGAAGTTATGTTTCATTACATAGGGTTGGCGAAGTACACGGCCCAGAATCTGTTCCACATCCACCGCTGAATTTTTATCGGCCAATGATGCCAGTATATATGCAAACGGACAATCCCAACCTTCTTTCAGTGCGTTGATAGTAATAATGTAGCGTACTTCACAGTCGCGACTCATTAAATCCAGTCCTTTTATTTCGTTGATATTGGCGGTTTTTATCTTAATCTGATTTTCCGGTATTTTGAGTTCTATCAGTTTTTCTTTCAGGCGTTGCACATTCGATTTTTCTTCTTCCGAATTGCTGAAATCTTTTCCGTTTTTGGGTTGGGCCTGAAAAAGTACTATCGGACGAATGTATTTACCACCATTCTTTTCTTCTTCAATTGCCTGAAGTTCCAAACGTTTTTGAAGTTGTAAACTGTTGTTGATGACGTCTGTTTTGTCCTGATGGTTATATACGATTACCGGCAACTTTACCATGCTTTCGCGCTTTAGTTCAACTGCATCGATAAAACTTATAATATTGCTGTTTCGCCGGGGGGTGGCTGTAAGGTCCAGAATAAAACAGGGATTAAAGGCTTTGAGCATATCCACACTCAAATCTGTTTCTGCATTGTGGCTTTCGTCCACTATCACCAGCGGATTCAGATAATGCATTACCTTCATAAGCGATATTTCTTCCTCAGTTCCCAGCAGTGTTTCGAACGATTGTAACGAACCGTTTTGCTCATATACTTTTCGCCCTTCTTTGTTGGCTGTGCGTATACTGTCGAAACTCAACACAAAAATATTCAACTGCTCTTTTACCGAAGTGGCATTAAAACCACTGCCCTGCAACAAGGCCGACTTATCGAATACTTCTACTTTATTTCCGAAATGAGAATTTATTTTTTGGCGGTAAGGGTGCGATGGGTCTTTCAGATTTCTGATGGTTTGCTCCAGAATAGTGATAGACGGCACTAACCAAACCACGGCTTTGTGACGATCGTAATCAAAAGCATCGAAAATGGTTTTAATTGCATTGCAGGCAATAAATGTTTTACCTCCGGCTGTGGGCACTTTTACGCAAATATGTGGTACACGCGGCACATTGTTTTTGTAAGGCTCAATGGTTGTGCCCGAAAACGGCAGCAGTGGAGTGCGCGGATGTTTTGCCCAAAAATCGTAATACGAATCACTCACATTCTTGATTTTCTGTATATGTTCGAGGAACAACGATATATCGTTGATTACCTGTTGTTGATAGGGTTTTAGTTCCATTTTTTCAGAATCGGGTTATGTCGCGTGGTATCTTTTTGAAAATAATATGATATTTCGTCATAAAAGCCTTTGTCAGCACACAATTATCGGCATAAATCACATATTGTTCGGCTTTGGTTTTTATACCTGCCAAAAAATCATGATTCAGTGTGGTGATTTCGTCTTTCAGGTAATGAAAATAGTAAGCTGTATCGTTGTTTACACCCAAAAATGCTGAATTACCCTCATTTCCCTCTCCTTTGGAGAGGGTTAGGGAGAGGCTCGGTTTCTGTGTTTCGCTGTACCAAATATAATTTCTGATTTTTTCAATTTCGATTTTTTCATTCAAATTACCATTTTCCAGAAACAGCGGTTCGCCCAGTTCGTAATAGTCGAAACTGCCACCTGTGCCTTCTGCTGTTGGTGAGCCTGCCGAGCCATAGCCATTCATTACGCGTTTTACTCGTTCAGCTGTAATGCTTTCGGCATAATCTTCCATTTCTACCAGAATAAACTTGCGGTTGCCGCCATCTTGTTTATTCAGGTTAAGCACTGCATGGGCTGTTGTACCTGAACCGGCAAAGGAATCAAGGATTATGGAGTTTTTGTCTGATATTAATGATATGACTTTAACTATTAATTTTGTTGGTTTTGGAGTGTCAAAAGATTTATCTTGAAATATTGATTTTAATTCTAAGGTGGCTTCTTGGTTTGATGAATCGTCATCCCACCATGTATTTGGAATAACCCCATCAATCAATTTCTCATTTAAGAATAGCTTATAACGCGGTTTTCCATTACCGTTTTTTGGGAAAACTAGACGATTTTCCGATAATAATTTTTTAAATGTATCTTCCTTGAAACGCCATTCATCTTCAATGGTTAACCCCGTAGGAGTGATTATGGAGTATTTTGAACCCCCTTTGTTTGTAGATGGCATTGTTACATATGGCCCTCTTTCATCATTATCTGGATTTTTGAAATCAGATTCATTTATATTTGGAGATATTTTATTTAATGTTGTTTCTTTTGATTTTGAATAACAAACAATAAAGTCATGAATGGGTGAAATGTTTTTTGAAAGATTTGCTTGTGATTTTCTTCTTCTCCAAACAATATTTGCTACAAAATTCCCACCTCCAAAAATCTCATCACAAATCAATTTTAAATTAGCCTGTTCATTATCATCAATGGATATAAAAATTGCCCCATCGTCAGCCAATAACTTGTGCAGCAGCTTTAAGCGTGGATACATCATACACAGCCATTTATCGTGGCGGGTAAGGTCTTCGGCTTCTTTGCCCACAACCTGCCCGAGCCACTTTCGTATTTTAGGGTCGTTTACATTGTCGTTATACACCCAGCCTTCGTTGCCGGTGTTATACGGTGGGTCTATATAAATGCAGTTGATTCGCCCTTCGTATTCGGGCAACAATGCTTTCAGCGCATCGAGATTGTCGCCGTGAATTATCTTATTGCCAGCTTCGCAAACTCCCCTTTCAGGGGGTTGGGGGGCAGTATATTTATGTTCAAGCACCCTAAACGGCACATTGATATGATGATTGATAACTTTGTCTTTTCCTATCCAGTGTAGTGTGGGCATATTGGGCTTTGTGTTTTATTATCGGATATTTACATGCAAATAAGGGCTTCACTTTGAGTGAAACCCTTATTTTGTTGGTTCGTGAAATGTTGTTTTTGGAATAATTATCATGGTTTCAGCTTACGCTTCTGCCATTATTCAGGTAAGATTTTTAAACCGATTAGATGCAAAAAGCGCGGACTAAATCTTATCCGCAGCAGAGGTGTCGCCAAACACCAGAACACAGAAATAAGATGAGCCCGCGCGTTAGCGCAAGCTTTGATCTTATTACTTCTGTGTTCTCTTTGTTTAATTTTGGCGAAATTTCTGCTGCGAGAATAAAAGCAAATGCTATTTATATGTATTTAAAAGTATCTTGTTTTAATTCAATATATTATCTGTTTGTTGTTTTTGTTCTGAAATGTTTTGTAAAAATAATAGCTTTCGTTCAATTATCCTATTATTTCTGTTGCTAAAATGCAATTGTTGTTCAGATTCCTTCGTTCAGGGCAATTCGTATTCCTCTGTGGGTTCGCTGGCTATCTGATTATCCAACGGCTTACTATCGCTGTATAGAATTTCCGGATCCATATCGGCATCGTTATCCCACTCAACACTGTCGAAGCTAATTCTGACTGTGTTAAATAGATCGTTATTTTTGAGCTCCTGAAAAATACCTGTTTCCAGATAGGGTTTCATATCAAACAGCCTTACTTCCCCATTGGCAAAAGTAAGAATCAATTGATAGTTTGAAGTTGGTAATACTTTCTTCACTGCTAAATACATATTTCTTCTATTTTAAGGATTCTATTGCAAACGGTTTTTCTCCATTTTGGCACAAAGTCCGGTTAGCCAGTAACTCTTCTTGATGGATTTCCATCCATGCCAACACCAATCTTAATTGTCTGACAGGAATATCACCCTCCATTATTTCCATGCTTAGGATGTTAATCGTGGCTGTGTACTCATTATAATACACATGAATATGTGCGGGATTGTGCTCTTTTGGAGCATAATACATTCTGATAATAATCCCGAAAAACATTGAAATTGTGGGCATAAATCTTTATAGTTTAAGTGTTTGTTTGCAAAAATAATAATTATAAGGTAATAAACAAGTCGCTCCATCTCTCAAACCCTCTCTCTCATCCCTTCATCTGCTCTGTTATATTGCAGCATCAGCTTCTTCCCGTGCTTTTTTGCGGATGCGGCGTGTGGTGGTGTTGCGCAGTTGTTTTCGTGCATCAATCAGTTGTCCGTTCACATTCATTATGAGTAATGAGTAGTCGCTTTCGTTGTGCGTTACTTGCAGTATGTCTATTGATTGCAGGAAAAAACGCAGCATTTCTATAGTTTTTTCTCTGACCGGCATTGTGCTGTGTGCTGCAGGTTTTTTCTTTTCGTTTTCGTATTGTTCACCCGATAGTTTGTCGATGGTTCGATATATCTCGTTTATTTTGTTTATATAGCGCATAATTCCTGTGCGCTCGAGGTCTGTTTTTTCATCGGGATAGCGTTTGATGTAGGAATTCAGATTAATGAAAATTCCCTCTTTGTTAAATCTGTTTTTCGGTTTAAAACCTTTCAGGAAGCTTTCGATGGAGCTTAGTGAGGACATTATTGATGCGTCCTCGTCCAGTCTGGCATACCTTATTGCTTTTATTTGCAGCATAATGGCTGCCACTAATTTATCCACATGGGCGCGGAGGGAGGTTATTTCCTTTGTGTGTAGTCTCTTTTTCTGTTTTTTGTCCAGTGTATATATGTTTGGCTCGTATGCCCGGAGTATTTCCACCGACTTTTCGAGTTCGGGCAGGTTACTGCCAAATTCGTTGACAACAAACAGGATGTTTTTGTATAGAATAAGTATATCAAGATTTTTCATCCTGTCGAAACGTAATTTGATAAAGTTACTTTTCATATGAAGTGTATAGTTTAAAGTATTTTGCTCAAAAAATCTTTGTTGTAGGCTTAAGGTCGAAAGTGAAAGCCGTGTGACAGGCAGTAAAATATAATGTTTCATTCGCCGACAAGCATTACATTGTGCGAGCTAGTCTTTTCGTCGGATGTTTTTTTGTTTAAAACCTGAGTTTTACGTCAACTTTAAGTGTGGTTTTTGCTTTCGACTAATGTTTTTGTATTGTCATAGGCCTTTTGTTACAGAAAAAATTGAGTTTTTGTGTTGTCGTAGGCCTTTTATTACAATAAAACTAATATTTTTATATTACCGCAGGTCTTGAGATTACTTTCGAATGAATAATTTGTGTGACAATCAGCGATGAACGCTTCAAAGTTATAGATTTTTCTTTAATAATTGATGTATCTCACGGGTTCTGATAAAAAAAAACGACCAATGTAAAGTTACATTGGTCGTTTTCAAAAAATAAAATATGTGATGTAGTATTATGTTATTTGTTTTTTTTATTGAAAGACTATGCTGTAAAGTAACATCGTTTCTTCATGAGAAAATAAATAACTTATGTATGTTTCTGTTGATTGTAATAATTGTCGAAAAGCTTCGGTGTAATCTGCAATTTTAATATATTTCTTTGAAAAATCACTGATCTGTGCTTTTTTGCTGATAAAACTTTTTAATTCTTACACCGGCTCTCCTAATGCCCTGTAATCAGTCAGTTATGTTATTTGCAAATATACAAAATGTTTTTCATTTGTGGTTAATTGTTGCGGTATTTTTAGTTATTTATTCTGTATCATATAACTAACTGATTGTCATCCCGAACGGAGTGAGAGTTCTAAAATTTTCTCGTAATTTTTTTAAGACAACAATATTCCAATCTCGAATAAAGCTTTTGGTTAAGGGTGTGCGTGGTTTTGTGATATTAGCCTGTAAAGAAACAGCTTTCCGGTACTGTCACTAATTGATTCTTTTTCTCTTGCAATCCCGAATTTTTTCATTAATTTTGCATGCGGTTTTATATAAAATCATTTATTTGAATATCAAACTATTATAAAAATATAACGAATGAAACCAATGACAAAAAGTCCTTTGCAAATTGCCCGCGCTGCTTATCAGCCTAAGTTGCCGGCTTCGCTCAAAGGCAATGTGGTGCTCAAAGAAGGCGCTGCTACCGAATCGGTAGCCGATCAGGCCGATATCAAGGCTCTGTTTCCCAATACTTATGGTATGCCCCTGATTAGCTTCGAACCGGGCGAAAAGAAACAATATCCTGCAGTAGGTGTGGGTGTGATTCTTTCGGGCGGACAGGCTCCCGGTGGTCACAATGTGATTTCGGGTCTTTTCGATGGTCTGAAAGCGTTGAACCCCGACAATAAACTTTATGGTTTTCTGGGTGGCCCAAGCGGTTTGGTGGATCATAAATACATTGAACTGACTGCCGAAATTGTAGCTGAATACCGCAATACAGGTGGTTTCGACATTATCGGATCGGGTCGTACAAAACTCGAAGAAACAGAACAATACGACAAGGGAACTGAAATTTGCAAAAAACTTGGTATCAACGCTATTGTAATTATTGGTGGCGACGACTCGAACACAAATGCTTGTGTACTTGCCGAATACTACAAACAAAACAATGCTGGAATTCAGGTAATTGGTTGCCCTAAAACCATTGATGGTGACCTGAAAAACGAAATGATTGAAACTTCGTTTGGTTTCGATACTGCTTGTAAAGTATATTCTGAACTTATCGGTAACATCCAGCGCGATGCTAACTCGGCTAAAAAATACTGGCACTTTATCCGCCTGATGGGCCGTTCGGCTTCGCACATTACGCTCGAATGTGCTTTGCAGAGCCAGCCTAATATCTGTATCGTATCGGAAGAAGTGGAAGCCAAAAATATGACTCTGAAAGATGTGGTGGAAGATATTGTGAAAGTAATTGTAAATCGTGCCAACTTTGGTATGAATTTCGGTACTATCCTTATTCCCGAAGGTCTGATTGAGTTTATTCCGGCCATGAAAAAGCTGATTTCTGAACTCAACGACTTGTTGGCTCACAACGATGACTTCAACAGCCTTGAGTCGGACGACGAAAAACGTCAGTACGTAAAAGGCCTGCTCAGCCCCGAAAGCAGTCAGGTTTACCGCGATCTGCCTAAAGGTATTGCACGTCAGCTTACACTCGATCGCGACCCACACGGAAACGTTCAGGTATCGCTTATCGAAACCGAAAAACTGCTTATCGAAATGGTAGCAAAACGTTTGGCACTGCTTAAAGCCGAAGGTAAATACAAGGGTAAATTCTCGGCCATCAACCACTTCTTTGGTTACGAAGGTCGTTGCGCTATCCCTTCAAACTTCGATGCTGACTATACTTACTCACTTGGTTATACAGCTTCTGTGCTTATCTCAGAAGGAAAAACTGGCTATATGTCGTCGGTTCGCAACCTTACAGCTCCTGCAGCCGAATGGATTGCCGGTGGTGTGCCCATTACCATGATGATGAATATGGAACGTCGTCACGGAAAAATGAAACCTGTAATTCAGAAAGCGCTTGTGCTTTTGGATGGTGCACCGTTTAAATACTTTGCTGCCAACCGCGAAGAATGGGCTAACGAAAAACACAGCTACGTATATCCCGGTCCGGTTCAGTACTACGGACCAACCGAAGTATGCGACCTGCCTACCAAAACACTTATGCTCGAAAAGGAATAATTTTCAGCAAAATAGTTCTCCAAAAAGGATTCGTTCAATGAGCGAATCCTTTTTTTATATTGAGGACTATCGAAGATTAATGTGTGTCTGTGCTCAGTGATTTATGAATAATATGCGATGTTTTTAGCGGTGAATGATTTAAATGTGAATGACAATAATTACATTTGTCAATTAAAGTAATCGTCAATTATTGCCGATATTTCTTTTAGTACAGGTAGGCAGTAGTTTTAAATTGAATAATATGTAGTTGTAGTTGTTGTATTTATAGCTACTTGTGGTGCTGATTTTCAAAATAATAATTTAAAGACTTCAGAGAATGAAAAAAGCAATTTATGTGATGCTGTTATTGGTTGTGTTTACAGGTTTGAGAGCACAGCAGCAGGGAAAAGTACGTGTTGGTTTTAATGTCGGTGTTGATGTGCCTGGTGGCGGTGCCGGGTTGGGTGGCGATTTGGATATTCGATACAATCTTCAGGATAATCTGAATTTGGGGATAAAATTCGCCGGCGATGTAATGATGAAAGATATGTATGTGGATAAAATTAATTTAGAAGCTTCTGCCACCGGAACTGCAATATCATCGACCATGGTTACGGGCGACTATTATTTTAATGAAGGAGTCTCGCTATTTGCTCCTTTTGTGGGTGGGGGAATGGGCTTTTATAAAATTGCAAATCTTAGAACGACCGTGTCGGGTGATCAAATCCCGGATCCGCCAACTGATTTCTCTGCCTTTTCGGCTTCGCATAAATTTGGTGTATTGTTGCGTGGCGGATTCGAGTTGGGACATGTTCGGCTTGGTGTTGAATACAATATTATTCCAAAATCGAATGTGTATGAAGTGTTGGATGGAAGTGTTGGAATTACGTCAAATAACTTTGTGAAATTTTCATTAGGCTTTTATTTGGGCGGTGGTAAATGGATGAAACAATAACTTTTCAGGATATATCAATAAAAGGGATTCGCTCACAGGGCGAATCCTTTTTTTTTGTGAGGGAAAATCAACTGAATTTTTATAATTTTGTGCTCACTCAATACTCAATACTCATTACTCAAAACTAAAAGAAATGCTCACCATTCTTTCGCCTGCAAAAATTCAGAATTTCGAACCACAAGCAGTTACAAAACAGTTTAGTAAGCCGGTATTTATGGGCGAAGCACAAGAACTGGTGGAACTTATGCGGGGGCTGAGTCAGACTGAACTGAGTCGTTTGCTGGATATCAATGCCAATCTTACACAACTGAATTTCGATCGCTATTTTAACTGGCATTTGCCTTTTACTCCGAAAAATGCAAAGCAGGCAGCGCTTGTATTCGATGGCGAGGCTTTTCGCGGATTAAATGCAAAGTCGTTTTCGGATGAGGATTTTGAATATGCACAATCGCATCTGCGCATACTTTCGGGGCTTTATGGTGTGCTTCGTCCGCTCGATCTGATTCAGCCTTACCGGCTCGAAGTGAGTTCAAAACTCCGGAACCCTCTCGGGAAAGATTTGTATGCCTTTTGGCGCGAAAAGGTGACCGAAGCTATCCGGAAAGATCTGAAAAAGTCGGGTAAACCAGCATTGATACTGAATCTCGCTTCGGCCGAATACAGCAAAACGCTTGACCTGAAAGCTCTGAAAGGACGGATGCTCGATGTGGAGTTTTACGAGTACAAAGAAGATAAATTCCGGCAGGTGGTGATTTATACCAAGAAAGCGCGTGGCATGATGGCGCGATATGTGATGCAAAACCGTATTGAAAATGAGGAAGATTTGAAAGGTTTTGCGGAGGAAGGCTATTGGTTTAGCCCGCAAATGTCGACGGAGAATAAAATGGTGTTTGTGAGATGATATTATACTTAATGTTCAATCGACAATATTTTTGAGATTCCTGTTCTTATTTCATTCATTTTAAGCTCACTAAGCACCCCAACTTTTCTTACAAATCTATCCTGCGAAACAGAGCGAAGTTGAAAACAGTCTGCAGAAGAGGTTTTGTAAAGTCCATTCGATTGGCTTGCTGTAATTTTCACCATCCAAGGTGCAATTTCATAGCGTTCTTTCCAATCAGTAATTGGTACTATGACTCTCAAGGGTAGTCTGCCTAAAGCATCATCGTTCACAATGACTGCCGGTCTTGTTTTCTTAATCTCAGCACCTACTGTAGGGTCGAGGTTTATGAGCCAGACTTCATTTTGCTTCATAAAAATCTTCGAAGTCAATGCTTGTAAATGCTGTGAGGTCTTTGTCGGTTTTGTAGTCGGACTGTAAAGCCATAGCAGCTTTTTTTAGTTGGCTTTTATCTTCGTGCGCTCTGATAGAGTGCATAGTTTTTTCAACTACGTACATTCTTTTCGAAACGGGTAACCTTTGTATCTCTTTTAAAATTTCAGTAGTTCTCATACAGTTTTGATTAATGTTGTATTTTTTAGATGTATCTTGGGTTCTTTGAGAATAAAACCAACAACCATCTTGTTTTGTTTAATCTTTTGCAGCGTAAAAATAGCATAATTTTTAAACTAAAACAAATTCAATATTGATACTCTTTTGCGTTGATGAGCTATTTTGTTGATGGATAATCCTTAGGGAATAATTGATGTCGCAATCACACGCACAATTGAACTGTGGTGCATGCAACCAGTCCTGCTGTTTCGGTGCGCAGGCGGCTGTCCCCCAAAGTGACAGGCACAAATCCTGCCTTCATGGCACTTTCCACTTCTTCTTTGCTGAAATCGCCTTCGGGACCAATCAATACAAGAATGTCCTTTTGTCCTTTCAATTCGGTGCTGAGATGTTTTTTGTCCTGTTCGTAGCAGTGCGCTATATAGCAATTTTCAGCTTTGGCACTTTTTAGAAACTGATCGAAAGGAGTGAGTGGATTCAAAACAGGGAAATACGCCTTTTTCGATTGTTTGGCAGCCGATACAATTATTTTCTCCAGACGTTCGTCCTTTACATTTTTACGTTCCGAGAACCGACAAAGCAGGGGAGTAATTTCGTCGATGCCTATTTCAGTGGCTTTTTCGATAAACCATTCGATGCGCTCAATGTTTTTGGTGGGCGCAATGGCAATGTGTAGCCGGTAGTTGCGCTTTCCGAAGTTTTGTGTGGCTTTTACAATGCGGAATTCGCAGCGTTTGTGATGTGGAAGCGTGATCTCTGCTTCGTAATATCCACCTTTTCCATCAATCGCAATAATACTGTCGCCGGCCTGCAATCGCAAAACCTTTGCTGCATGCTGCGATTCTTCTTCAGGAAGAATGCAGGCAGTGGATATGTCGGGACAGTAGAATAAAGCCATTTTTTAAGTTGATAATTGACAGTGGATAGTTGACAATGGAAAATGCACAATTGACAATTAATTTTCAACTGTCAATTGTGCATTATCAACTCTTAATAGATTTCCCCTTTTGCAGCCAGCAAAGTATTTTTCAGCAGCGAAATAATGGTCATAGGACCTACGCCACCGGGAACGGGAGTGATGAATGATGCTTTCGGAGCTACTTCGTCGAAAGCGACATCACCTTTGAGTTTGAAGCCCGATTTTGTTTCGGCTGAAGCTACGCGGGTTGTTCCTACATCGATGATTACAGCTCCTTCCTTAACCATATCGCCTTTCAAAAACTCAGGTTGTCCGAGGGCAGCAATGATAATGTCGGCCTGCAGACATATTTCTTTCAGGTTTTTGGTGCGACTATGACAAACGGTTACTGTAGCATCGCCGGGATAACCTTTTTGCATCATGAGTGAAGCTACAGGTTTTCCCACAATGTTGCTGCGGCCAATTACGACGCAGTTTTTACCGGCAGTAGGAATTTTGTAGCGACGCAGCAATTCGATAATTCCCGCAGGAGTAGCTGATACATAGCAGGGCAGGCCAATGGACATGCGTCCCACGTTTACAGGGTGAAAACCATCCACATCTTTGCGGTAGTCGATAGCTTCAATGACTTTCTGTTCCGAAATGTGTTTGGGTAAAGGAAGCTGTACAATAAAACCATCGAGATCGGTGTTTTTGTTCAGTTCTTCGATTTTGGCCAGCAGTTCAGCTTCGGTGACATCGTTCTCAAACGTAATTTTGGTCGAAGTGAATCCAACCTGTTCGCACGATTTTACCTTGTGAGCCACATAAGTTTCGCTTCCACCATCGTGTCCTACGATAATCACAGCCAGATGCGGACGTTTTTTACCGGCAGCTACCATTGCTTCTACTTCAGCTGCAATTTCTGTTTTTATCTGTTCCGAAATGGCTTTGCCATCGATTAGGCCCCCTAAATCCCCTGAAGGAGACTTTGGGTTGGTGTTGGTATGTAAATCGGTCATTTTTATAAGTTTTATTCCCCTTTAGAGCGTGTCCGCGTGACGGGGGTTAGGGGTTTTTATCTTCTTTTTCCCACTTTTAGTTTTCCCTGCTGCATGGTAGCCATGCGCATCATTTTGCTTGTTTGCTCAAATTGTTTCAGCAATCGGTTTACTTCCACAATGGTGGTTCCGCTACCTTTGGCAATACGGTTTTTGCGACTTCCGTTCAGTAATGATGGATTTTCGCGTTCTTTCGGAGTCATTGAGTGAATAATGGCTTCGATGCCTTTGAATGCATTTTCGTCGATATCCACATCTTTCAGCGCTTTGCCCATTCCGGGGATCATGGCTGCAAGGTCTTTGATATTACCCATTTTTTTGATCTGGGCAATCTGCGAAAGGAAGTCGTTGAAGTCGAACTGGTTTTTAGCAATTTTCTTCTGCAGGCGACGGGCTTCTTCTTCGTCGTATTGTTCCTGAGCACGTTCCACCAGCGATACAATGTCACCCATACCGAGAATACGGTCGGCCATACGTTCGGGGTAGAAAACGTCGAGGGCATCCATTTTTTCGCCGGTACCTACAAACTTAATAGGTTTGTTTACTACCGAACGAATAGAGAGCGCCGCACCACCACGTGTGTCACCATCGAGTTTGGTCAGAATCACACCATCGAAATCGAGGCGGTCGTTGAATTCTTTTGCAGTGTTTACTGCATCCTGTCCGGTCATTGCATCTACCACAAACAAAATTTCCTGTGGCTGAATGGCTTTTTTGATGGCTGCAATTTCGTTCATCATCATTTCGTCCACAGCCAGACGTCCGGCGGTATCCACAATCACTACATCGTGGCCAAACTCTTTGGCATGTTTAACAGCAGCCTGTGCAATGGCTACAGGGTTTTTGCTGTCGGGCTGCGAAAATACAGGCACGCCGAGTTGTTCGCCCAATACTTTAAGCTGTTCGATGGCAGCAGGACGATAAACGTCGCAAGCTACCAGTAATGGTTTTTTGCTGCGTTTGTTTTTGAGCAGGCTGGCCAGTTTTCCTGAAAAAGTAGTTTTACCCGAACCCTGCAAACCAGACATCAGAATGACTGCCGGACTGCCTTTGAGGTTAATGTCCACACTCTCGCCGCCCATAAGCATGGCCAGTTCGTCGTGTACAATTTTCACCATCAACTGCTGTGGTTTCAGAGCCGTAAGTACATTTTGTCCAATGGCTTTGTCTTTTACAGTATCAGTAAATGTTTTGGCTGTTTTGTAGTTAACGTCGGCGTCCAAAAGGGCTTTACGCACATCTTTCAGGGTGTCGGCTACATTGATTTCGGTGATTTTACCTTCACCTTTCAGTATTTTAAACGACCTCTCCAGTCTTTCGCTTAATGATTCGAACATAATGATAGAATAACCCCTGCCCGTTAGGGGAATAATATGCGTTAATGATTAAAAAAACTCCTCAGGGCTAAGGAATTTGAACGGATTGCAAAAGTACAAAAAAATACAGAAAACGACAACGGCATTAAATGCAGAAATTGTTTAAAAATGAAAAACCCGTTGAACGAAGTTGTTTTCGTTCAACGGGCTTATTTTTAATGCTATACATGAATTAATATCCCCATTTCAACCAAAGTGCGCCCCAGTTGAAGCCTGCACCAAAAGCAGTAAGGATGATATTGTCTCCTTTTTTGAATTTCTGCTGAGCTTCCCACATACCCAGAGGAATGCTGGCAGCTGATGTGTTGCCAAAATGATCAATATTAATGATTACTTTTTCGTAATCAACTCCGGTTCGGTTAACCACTGCATCGATGATGCGCAGATTAGCCTGATGTGGAACCAACCATGCAATGTCTTCACCTTTCAGGCCATTTTTATCCATAAGGTCGCCCGAAGCGCCGGCCATGTTGGTAACTGCATGTTTGAATACAGCCTGTCCTTCCTGATACACATAATGGTCGGCTGTGTTTACGGTGTCGGCTGAGGCTGGTTGTGCCGATCCTCCTGCACGGAGAATCAGGTGCTTAGCTCCAATTCCATCGGTGTAAAGCAGCGAATCCATTACGCCCAGTTCTTCTGTTGTTGGTTCCAGAAGTACTACTCCGGCACCGTCGCCAAACAAAGGTGCAGTGGTACGGTCGTTGTAGTTTGTGATGGACGACATTTTTTCAGCTCCGAATACAAGCACTTTTTTATATCTGCCCGATTCAATAAAGCTTGCAGCAGTTTGCAGGGCTACGATAAATCCTGCACATGCAGCCTGTATGTCGAATGCGAGTGAGTTTTTGATGCCCAGACGTTCGGCTGTCATTGACGCACACGAGGGGAACACGTGGTCGGGCGTTGTTGTCGCCATTATGATGAGGTCGATTTCTTCTGCTTTTGTTCCTGTTTTTGCAAACAGGTCTTCGCCGGCTTTAGCGGCCATGTACGAAGTTCCCGTATTGGGTTCTTTGAGAATACGGCGTTCTTTGATTCCAACGCGGGTGGTTATCCATTCGTCGCTGGTGTCCATCATGGTGCTCAGTTCCTGGTTGTTCAGTATGTATTCGGGAACATATCCACCAATGCCTGTGATTACTGCATGAATTTTTGACATAATATGGTTGTTTTATGTATAAAAAAATTTAGCCCAAAGTTGCTACACTCAGGGCTTAAACAATTTTTTTGTATTAAGATGCATTAAAAACCTGCCGTTCGCTATTAAACGGTAGCAAGTTTTTCGATTGCTAATTTACCTCTGTAGTAGCCACATTCACCGCAAACAGTGTGATAAATATGAGCCGCGCCGCAGTTTGAGCAGGTTGCCAAAGTTTGAGCTTCAGCTTTATAGTGAGTTCTTCTCTTAGCTGTACGGGTTTTCGATTGTTTTCTCTTAGGATGTGCCATTTTTCTTTGTTAATTTAATTGTTGTCTAATATATTTTGCAGTCCCTCCCATCTCGGGTCCATCGGGCTGTCGTCAATTTCTAAATCATCGTCTTCAACCTCAATGTCCGGATCATCATCGTCTTTCGAGCGTGTGATATGGCGTTTGAGCTTGGTGACCATTGTTTTGTTGCATTCGCCCGGTGCATGTACATGCTTGAGCGGAATGTTCAGAAGAATAAATTCGTACAGAAACCATGCTACATTGATAGCGCCTTCCGATTCGGGTACGATTACTATTTCATCTTCTTCGGAAAATTTGTCGCCAAATTTTACCAATAGTTTTTCTTTATAGCTGATACTCTGTTCCATTTCATCGAGACATCGATCGCATGGAATCAATACTGTGCCTTCAAGTACAAAGTCAATCTCGAAGGCCTGATTTTTCTTTCTGGCCGTCACGATAGCTTTTACACTGCCTTTTTGCACCTCAGGACTGTCTATTTTCTTGAAATAGTCATTATCCAACAGGTATTCCGAAACACGAGGTTCGTTATTTAGGTCTTTTAAAACGACATTGTATAGCCCGAATTTAGACATAGTTCAGCTTTAATTAAAAACCGTGCAAAGGTACAAAAAATGCGCTTAATACAAAACACTTTAGATTTATTATTTATGAAAAATAAATCTTTAGATTTTAAATAGTATATAACAGCACATTTTGCATGTGTTTTGCCCGGTTGGTGTTTTTGATTGATTGTTGATATAAAGTATTACATTTTCAGAATGATACGGAATGTGGTTCCCACGTTTATTTCCGATGATTTTACAAAAATCTTACCCTGATGATATTCTTCGATAATTCGTTTTACAAGCGATAGTCCGAGTCCCCAGCCCCGTTTTTTAGTTGTAAAGCCGGGCGAAAAAATGGTTTTAAACTTGTTTTTCTCAATACCTTTGCCATTGTCGGTTACGTCAATCACAATGTCTTTGTCTCTCTGAAGTACCTCAATGTCAATTTTCCCGATACCGTCCATTGCATCTATTGCATTTTTACAGAGATTTTCTATTACCCATTCGAACAGCGGAACGTTGAGTTTTGCAAACAAAGGGTTTTCTTCGGCAAAATGACACTTGATAGCTACTTTTTGCGATGTGCGGTTTGTCATGTATTGTACCGAATTTAGCAGCGTTTCGTTCAGACTTACGAGCTGAAGGTCGGGGGCAGAGCCAATTTTCGAAAACCTCTCGGCAATAATGCGCAGGCGGTTTACATCCTTGGCCATTTCGCCAATCATTTTATCTTCTTCGTGTCGCGCCTTCAGCAAATCGACCCATGCAAGCAACGACGAAATAGGTGTGCCCAGCTGATGTGCTGTTTCCTTCGAAAGTCCGACCCACACGCGGTTTTGCTCTGCTTTTTTTGTGCCTGAGAATGCGAAATATGCTATCAGCAAAAATACTATAATTACTCCGAACTGAATGTAGGGGAAATAATATAGTTGCTTGAGTAGCAGCGAATCGTCGTAATAAATATATTGTGAAGTGCCTCCAAGATCAATTTCAATGGCTTTGTGTCTGCTTTTAAGGCGGGCAATTTCTTTTTTGTAAAATTCGTCATCTGCATTTTTCGGAATTTTGAGATTACGCGAGTCGAGCAGTTGATCGTTTTCGTCGACAATGATTACCGGAATAGTGGTATTGTCCTCAATAATGCTGAGGGTGAACTCAATATTGCTACCTTCGTCGGACATAAGCTGTCGTGTGGCTTCGGCCCAAATTTCAATTTTCTTTTGTTCTTCCTTCGACAGCGCTGATGCAAGGCGGTTTGTGAAAAGAGTCGATAAAATCATGATGGCGGCTCCCACCACAATAAAAACGGTTTTGAAATGCCGCGAGAGTTCGTATAGTTTATTCAGATTGATCATGAATGGTGAATTATGTTCAATAACTGCTTTAAGAATTTTGAATTTATTTGCGTTCAAAAATACTAAAAAAATACAGATATTTCTCAGGAATTTAGCATCTGCTATATTTATTGTATCTTTGCATGTTGTTCGAAATATGGTAAAATACAAGCCGTTTCAACATATTAATCTTTCAAAGATTTCAGAAAAAAATGCATAAATCAGGTTTTGTAAATATCGTAGGGAATCCCAATGTGGGAAAATCGACCCTTATGAATGCGCTTGTGGGTGAGCGTATTTCTATCATCACATCGAAAGCACAGACTACGCGTCATCGTATCCTTGGTATAGTAAACGGCGACGATTTCCAAATCGTATATTCCGATACGCCGGGTGTGCTGAAACCCAATTATCGTTTGCAGGAGTCGATGCTGAACTTTTCGCGTTCGGCGCTGAGCGATGCCGATGTATTACTCTATGTGACAGACGTTTTCGATACTTATGATAAAAATGAAGATTTTGTTGAGAAAGTAAATCTCAATCCGGCTCCGCTGATTCTGATTATCAATAAAATTGATTTGATCGACCAGCCACGCCTCGAGGAACTGGTCGAAAAATGGAAAACACTCGTTCCCCGTGCGGAGATTTATCCTGTGTCGGCACTCGAAAAATTTAATGTAGAGCCGCTGTTTGCACGCATAAAAGAGTTGTTGCCCGAATCGCCCCCTTTCTTCGACAAGGATCAGTTGACCGATAAATCGGAACGCTTTTTTGTGACTGAAATTATCCGCGAAAAAATTCTGCTGAACTACGACAAGGAAATTCCTTATTCGGTGGAAGTGGAAGTGGAGCAATTCAAAGAAGAAGGTAATCTGATTCGTATCAATGCCGTGATTTATGTGGAGCGTGATTCGCAAAAGGGCATTATCATTGGCCATGGCGGAAAATCGCTGAAAAAAGTGGGCACCGACGCCCGTAAAGATATGGAAGCTTTTTTCGAGAAAAAGGTATTTCTGGAATTATTTGTAAAAGTGGAAAAAGACTGGCGCAACAAAGATACTAAACTCCGCGGGTTCGGGTACAAGTTGGATTAGTGGCTGGTTGATTCGTTAATTAGATAGCGAAGTTTTAAACAGTAAACTTGTCCGCTATGTTGGATCGTAAATTGACAAATTGTAAATATAAAAAGCCCTGCGTTTCAATTGAGACGCAGGGCTTCCTGTTTATAATTTTTTTCCACGGATGATAGTCAGTATAATGCTTATCAGCGCAAAGGCTAAAAGTATATGAATCAGATAGCCAAGGCTGAATCCGAAAAATCCGATTGCCCAGGCAATTATCAGTATTATTGCGATAGTGTATAATAAGTTTCTCATAATGAATTAGTTTTTTTTGTGTTGTTGTGTTTTTCCTGTTTGTCGTTCGTTGTTGCGGGTTACATAGCTAATACCGAAAATTATGATAGCGATGACTGCCACAATGTGAATGTATATGATTTCGTTGAAAAACGAAAATACGATGAGCCAAATCACTGTTAGTATCAGGGCAATTAGAAAGAAGATTTTTGAGATCATGTTGTTTTCGTGTATTAAGTAAATGATACAATAATAATCAATAGCTTTATGTTTTCTTCTTGTTTTTAACCGATTTCTTTTCATTTTCCGTTCGCACATAGGTTGCAAACCCTAAAACTGTAATGTGTTTTAATTCATTTTGTTTCGATGATTTTTGACTTTTTGTTGTCTTATTTTTTAGCATCCCAACGGTTTTTATTTTGTTTTCTTCCTTTTCCGTTCGATTTCTGCTTTGGCTGCTTATTGTTGCTCTTTTTGATTACATAGGTTTTGTGTGAGCGATGCTGTTTGTTTTTATACCAGCCTCTGTGTTGTCCTCTGTTTCCATGGTTTTCACTGAGTCGGACAACACAAGATGTCATGCTGGTTCCAAGCAAAGTAAGGAACACAAATAATGCAATAATTTTAAAGGTTTTCATCTGTTTTTGTTTTATACAAAGATGCGGATAATCAGCGCCATAGTTGTTACATAGTGTAACTTGTTTCTTACATAAATCACTGATAAAAAACAAAGTGAACAAATGACTAATAGTCACCTGCTCACTTTGATAAATGATATAAACGGATATCGGATGTTTGTTAGTCTACATTCAGGCCGGAATGGCTTTTGGTCTCCTTCTTCAAACGTTTCTCCGCTTTTTTCTCTTTTGGAGTTTTTAAAGCATCTTTCTTTTGCGTTTTCTTCGCATTTTCTGATTTTGCCATAATTGTATGTATTAAGTTGTTTGACGTTTATTTGGGTTGTACAATGTCGATAATTACTGTACGGTTGTAGAAGCGTTCCTCCGGCAGTTTATTTTCGAATGGCGCATTGTCGGTATCCATGCCAAAAGCAAGTACTTCGAAACGAACTCCGGTTTTTCCGGCTGCATACACTGCCTTTTCCAAAATCTGACGGGTATCGCTGGCGCGTCGTTCCGACAATTGCATGTTATACTCAGTACTACCAATAATGTCGGTATGTCCGTGAATAATCACTGTGCCATTGTTGGCAATGTGTGGAGCCACCTCGTCTACAAGGAAGCGTTCGTAGTTAGCTACTGCATTCGACTGGTCGAAATCGAAAAGAATGCTGAATCGCAATGCTTCTTCTTTGGGTTCTTCGTTGCGCACCAGGTTTATCACACTTTCTTTTCTTACGGTTACTCCATCGGCTGTTTGTCCGGTCACTACAAATTTGTATTTCCCTTTTGCATTGTTTCCCAAAATTGTATTCGCAGAAATGCTTTCCTGTTTGCGGGTGTATTGACCGTATTGTTTGGTCACTCCGCTTTCGTCGGTTACATCTACTTTCCACGATTTAAATGGAACCGCCTGATCGGATTCTACATTGAACAAAATACGGCTATCAAGCGGATCGGCTTGTTCTACCACAATCTGCAGCGGTTCAAGCAAGTTTACAGGGCTGCTTGTAATGTCAACCCTGCGATCGCCTTCGCGCAACATGGTCAGGTAATGCGTGCCGCCGGGTAATTCCGAAGGGTACAATGGCTGGTTGCGGCCTTCGGTAGTAATACGATCGCCACTGATACCATACACATCTACCAAATAAAGTTTTACCGATTCGGCATATTCTTTTCCCAAAACTGCACCATCGCCTGCCGAAGCGCCCGAAAGTGTGATTTTTGAAGTAGGATTTTGTTTCATACGGTAACCCAGAATGTTTAGAATGTTATAATACGCTTTCATCTGACGGGTAGAGCGGCCGGTTTGGTCTGTAGGATCGGTAACCTGTAAATGTTCGGGTTTGAAGTTTACAGCCTGAGTAGCATTCAGTTTTATATAACGATTGGGGATTTTTGAACTTTCTTTTTCGAAGAAAATATAGTTGCGCAATGGAAATGCCTCGTTGATAGTACGTTTTACAGGCACTGTAAGCGGTGCTCTCACCACAAATTTTGTATTGCCTGTACCTGAAATAATTACAGGCGCAGTATCTACCACTTTGTCTTCGGTAATTTTTGGAGCAATAACTATATCGGAGTCATCATGAATGGGTTCATTTACTTTTCCACGGCCAAATTTCAACGCCACACCTACACGTACTGTCGATAATGACCAGCTTTCCATGTCGCGGGGTGCTTGTCCGAAATAAGGGTGATACGATACGAAGGGTGAAAGTGCTACCTGATTAGGACTGTTGGCAGCAGCCAACTGAATGTCGTAACCCAAACCCACATGAGTTGAAAATACGTGTTGACGAATGTTGCTGAAATCTCCTTCTGTAGTTGTAAACAGATTGCCTGTATTCTGATCAAAAGTATAGGCAAACGATTTGTCGATATTATAACCGTAAGATCCACCTACCATAAAGTAAAAGTTAGGGCCAAATGGTGAAATGCGGATACTGGGTTGAATGGTTGCGTAACTCAGATTTGTTTTTAAATCTTCGGGACAATTACAGGGCGACATAACCTGGTCGAATGCTCCGCCACGGTTGTCGTAACCTAAGTTCAGCATAAGTCCTACCACTGGTATGGGGCGATATTCGAGCAGTAGCGAAGCAAATCCACCCACCCCGAAACCGTCGTGCAAAGCAGCCGGAACCATTAAGTCGGTGTTCAGCGTTTGTGTGGTTCCTGTGTACATATTGGCATTGGCAGCGCCCGACACACCTATCCAAAACTTTGGTTGTGTTCTTTCTACTTCCTGTGCCGGCAATGTCGCGGCTAAGCCAATCAACATCAATGAGGAAAAAATTAATTTTCGCATCATACTTTTATTCTGGGTATAATTAATAAGTTTCATTTTGAATGATTTTTTTGTCGAATGAAGTTTATCCTGTCACCGACAGGATAAACTTCATGACTATTTGTATTATGGTTTTGTAACTATGTTTGTATCCAGTGTCACTGCGCCAATGCGTGTTAAAGCACGACCTGTGAGTTTAGCACCGGTTGTAAGTGTAATGGATTGATCGGCAAGGATATTTCCAAAGAATATGGAGTTTGTTCCTAATGTGGCCGACGAACCTACTGACCAATAAATGTTTTTAGCCTGTGCGCCACCTGCCAGAACTATGCTTGTACCTGCATCGGTCACTAAGGTCGAACCCATTTTAAATATCCATACTGCATTTGGATTTCCACCTGCATCAAGTGTCAGAATGCCATTGGCACCTGTACCCGAAATACCGCTTGTTGATGCGTTTACGTAAAGTCCCGGAGCGAGTGTAAGTCCACCCAATTGTCCCGGCAACGAAATCGCGTCTGTAGAGCGTCCCTGAGCATCGTTGAATGCTGTGGTTAAGTCCGTTTTGGCTGTGCCCACAATCGGGTCAGCTACCATATAAAGAGTTCCAATCACGTTACTTCCTAAAAGTCCATTCATCGTTGATGTTGGGAACGAGCCTACATCGCCTGTTATGATTGTTGAAGTTCCGATATTTGAAACGCCTGTGCCGGCGAGTATGGCGAAGTTTCCTGCCGAGCCTAACTCAACTCCCGGAGGACCTGAGATTATGGCTTCGAAATTGGCCACTAAATCTCTGTTACTGTTTATGTTAAATGTATAGTCTTCAGAATTTGACATATTTGAACCGTTTTCAGTCCATTTTACGAATGCAAATCCCGGATTTGCCGTGGCCGAAACAGTTACTTCGTCGCCTGCGTTGCGCAATCCGACACCACCACTAGTCGAACCGCCTTCGGGAGGAGTTGACGATAATGTGATTGAATACTGTATAGTGGCTGCCAGAGTCGTAAAACTCCAGTTTTTCTCATTGGCCATAGCATTTCCATCCAAATCTTTAGCGCCTGTTGTAATGGTGGCGTCATACGTCGTACCATTCAAAAGCGGACTGGCAGGAGCAAAAAACGCATCGTTTCCTACATAAGTTACATATCCTAAAACAGGTATTGCCCCATTCATAAGTTTAAAAGTAGATGAGTTAATGGTCGAATTCTCCATTACCTTGCTGAAAGTGGCTTTCACAATTTTGTTGAGTGCTACATTTGGGGCAGCATTCAGAGGATCGGTTGTAACTACAATTGGTAAAATGGGTAACACAAGTACTCCTGTTGTAAATTTCCATGTCGAATCGGCAGGAATTGATTTGTTCGATAAATCTTTTGCTCCGGTAGTAATGGTGGCAGTATATTCAAGTCCCGGTTGTAAAGCCAGCGTTGGATTGAATGTGGCGGTCATGTCGCTGTAGGTTACCAAACCCAATACAGGCGTTGTTCCCTGTTTAAGTGTGAAGCTGACAGGGTTGATAGATGTCAGGCTCATCATTTTGCTAAAGGTAGCCGTTACATCTGTTTGGAGTGCTACATTTACACTGCCATCCTGTGGACTGGTAATTGTAATCAAAGGCAATGTGCCGGTTGAGAAGCTCCAGGTGCTGTCTTTCATCATTGCATTGCCTGCTACATCTTTTACTTGTTGGCTTATTGTAGCCGAGTAAACTTTATTATCGGCAAAAGGATTGGCAGGAATAAAAGTGGCGGTGTTGCCCGCATAACTTACAGCGCCCGGAACAACTGCTGTTCCTTGTTTCACGGTAAATGAAGCTGCCTTGATGCTGGTTGCATTCATGGCGGTGCTGAATTCGGCTGTAATTATTTTGTTAAGTGCTACATCCGAACTGCCATTTGCAGGGTCGGTCATAATAATATAAGGAGCAGCGCCGGTATTGAATAACCAGGTTGTGTCTTTCATCATTATGCTTCCCATCAAATCTTTGCTTTCGCGTTTAATAGTAGCAGAATATACAGTGTTGGCTTCGAGTAACGATGCCGGAGTAAATGTAGCCGTTACGCCGCTGTAGGTAACAGCTCCGGTAATCAGACTTGCGCCTTTTTTCAGGATAAATGTTTTTTCGTTGATACTCTCAGGGTTCATGGCTTCGTTGAAAGTGGCTGTAATCTGTTTGTTGCTTACTACATTCACAGCGCCATTCACAGGACTGGTTGTGACAACCTCAGGACAAACGCCAATTACCTCGCCGGTAAAGTCATCATCGCGGCATTGCCATGCGGTGAGCGCAATTAGCACAAGCATAAAGCTCATGGTGAATAAGCTCGTAAACTTTCTGCGCTTTTGTGTAAATGCGTTTTTTTGTTTGAATAAAAAAATCTTGTTTCTCATAATGAGCTGAATTTATTAAATGAATAATTTTAATATGATTTCGTTCTTTGGGTTGAGATGTTTCAACAGTGCAAAGGTGAGCTTATTTGTATCGAAAAGTATTACACTGTAAAAGGGTAATGTTACATGTTTTACTGATTTTTGGATACGACAATTAGATTGAAATGTAAATACGCAATTTGTTTATACAGAAATAAATAAAACAAAATCGATCTGAATAAACTTTTTATTCAGATCGATCGGGTAGTTAAGAGAATAATGAAAGTGCTGTTTATCTCACAATAAATTTGCCTTTTTGTGAGCCAGCGTTTGAGCTAAGTTTGTAAAAATAGATTCCTGTTGGAAAGTTCGAATTGATGGTTGTACGCGATTCGGTAATGGCTGTGCTTACCAGCAAACTTCCGGTTGTGTTATAAATGTAGAATTTTGTATTCGGGCTTACTTCGGTGCCTGCAAGCTGAATTTCAAGTTTCTGTCCCGAATAACTTGTGATCACTGTGGCAAGTTTGTTGTTCGTGGCATTTTCAATGCCTGTTGTAGGATTGGTACAGGGCGTTTGCATGGTGATAGTAACCGCTTCGGTACTAACAGCTCCACTTGTGCTCAATGCACGACCCAGTAGTTCTACGCCTGTTTTGATGTTTATAGCGCCATTGTTGGCTACTATTACACCTTTAAATTCCGAATAATCATTGATTTCCACAGCTCCTGTTACTTTCCAGTATACATTTTTGGCCTGTGCACCATTGGTGAGCAATACTTTGGCATAAGTGCTTGTGGATAATGCGCCTGTAATTTTAATTACAAATACAGCGTCGGGGTTGCCTAAAGCGTTCAGATACAAATTGTCGGTAAGCACTGTGGCAGCATTCAGCAAATAAGTATGCGGTGTAAGTTCCAGGTCGTTACCAAACTGTGCAGGGAAAAGCAATTCAATATCGTGCGTTAAATTGTTCAAATATGTATGCAGATCAATCAGGTCGGCAGTCACAGCAGCTGTTGATGCATCGGGTATCGGGTGAATTAAGCCTGTCACATTTAATTCCTGAAAGCCCGTTGTAAGTCCAACATTTGTGCCTACATCACCAGTGATAAATGAAACGCCGCTGTTTGTCATACCTCCGGCTGCCGTAAACAACGCATAGCACGAAGTTGATTTCAGGTCGGGGGCAAGCGGTCCGTTAAGCGTGGCGCTTCCACAACCTACTGGTGTAAAAGCTATAACTCCGTCGGCTGTAATAGCACCAGTAGTCGACAAAGCACGACCTTCGAGCTGAACGCCTGAATTCATTACTATAGCGCCATTGTTGGCTACGATATTTCCTTTCATTATTGTACCCGAAGCCATATCTACTAAGCCTTCGACTTTCCAGAATACATTACAGGCTTTGGCGCCATTCAATAAAACGACTTCCGATAAGGCTGCGGTTGAAAATGCGCCACCAATTTTAATGATAAATTCAGCATTTGCATTATCTTCACCATCAAGATATAGTTTGTTGTTCAGCGAAGCGCTTTCGGCAATTGAATAGATACCCGCAGTCAGTGTTTGTCCGTTGCCCAATAATGGTGCAGGAAAAAATGTTGGAATTGCTGAATTCAAAAGATTGTAAGCAGTCAGCAGGTCGGTGGCAGCAGCAGCTGTGACACCATCGGCATTGTGCATTCCGCCATTTACATTTCCAAATCCGCCAACGGCACCATTGTTGGTACCTACGTTTCCGGTAAGTAGCGTGTGACCAGTATTTGTTAAACCACCAACAGTTGTGAAAATCACAAAATCTCCTGCGGTTCCAAGACTTGGGTTTGTACTAAAACCAAATTGCGAAAGCAATAGCATTAATGTTATTGTGAAGAAGTGGAGTAATTTATTTTTCATAATGATATTTTTTTGTGCTGAAACAGCATTGTTTCAACTGTACAAAGGTGGGGCTGTTTTGAGCTAAATTCATTACACAATTTAAAATAATAGTTACATGTTTTACTGATTTTAACTGGCGGTTTTTTTGACAGCTTTTATTTTAAAAATAGCCATCTTAGGCATAGTGTCGCCCAGCAAAAATCCTATGGGTTTCAGTGGTTCGATATGGTCGCAAATTACTTTGATAATGGCTACGATTGGAATTGACAGAAACATGCCCGGAACACCCCACAAAGCACCGCCTGCTAAAACGGCAAAAATTGAAACCAATGCATTTATCCGCACTTTGGAGGCCACTATTTTGGGTACAAAGAAATTATTGTCAATTAATTGTACCGTGTAGTAAAGTAATAATACATATACTGTCGACCATGCCGAATCTTTCGTCACTAAAGCAATCATCATGGGAATGGCCACTGCAATCATACTTCCGATATAAGGAATAAGGTTGAGCAATGCTCCCAAAATGCCGATTACAACAGCGTATTCGATGCCCAATAATAACAGACCAACGGTGTCGAGTATGGCTACCAACGCAATTTCAATAATCAGACCGATCAGATAGCTTTGAATCACCGTTTTTGTTTTTGAAATTACGCGCCCAACTTCTTCCTGACGGTCGTTGCTGAATAGCCTGTGTAGAAAATCGAGCAAAAGTGGTTTGTAAAACAAAAATAAAAACACATATACCGGAATAAGAAATAAAACCACAATGCCACTGCCTACCGAGAGTAGCGTTTGACCAATTGCAAGCCCGCTTCCGTCGAGCAAATCTGTTTTGGTTTGTGCTATCCATGTGTTTACTTTCAATGCGCTGACATCAAAATATCCGGGAATCCAATGAATGGTGTCGTTAATAAGTACCGTGAATTTATCGACAAATACCGGCCACGACTCACCAAACCTGCTCAGCTGCGACACAATAAATAATCCGAAACCGGCTATCAGCAAAAACGAAAGCAAAAGCGTGACAATAATTGCCAACAAGCGGTTAAACTTCCAACGCACAAAAAGCTTCACAACGGGGTGAAGCACAATGGCTATTAGTGCTCCAAAAATCAGGGGGACAATCAATCCCTGACCAATAGATAATATGGAAATAAACAAATAGATCCCTGTCAGCAACAGGGCTATCTTTGCGTAAAGGGGGAGTTTGTAAGTCATGGGGCTGTGATGTGGTGATGTGATAATGTGATGATGTGATGATGTGATGATGTGATGATAAGAAGATGAGAAGATGTTGATTACTAATCATCTTCAAACCTTCTTATCTTTCATTTTCCCCTTTAGAGCTTGCCCGCTCCGCTAAAGCGAGACAGGCTGTGGCGGGGGGTAGGGGTTTTTACAATCGGAACGAAAGTCCCAGTTTTCCTCCGGTGAATGCGTTTCCGCCACCAAATTCTATATTAAGACCAATGCTGTTTGTGAAGTAATAACGTGCTCCTACCTGTCCACCAAAGCCCAAACGTGAGCTTGAATTGCCTGTGTAACCATCGGGCGAAGTCCAGAAGTAAAATCCTAAATTTCCACCTGCGTACAAATCCCAACGTGGCGACATGCCAAACAGCGTATTGAAATGGTAGTTTGCATTGGCCGAAATTCCCACAATGTTGTGGTTGTAGTAATTGTTTTGCCAGTTTTCGTTGTAAGCACGGTACGATAGTTCAGCTCCGAGCGTAATGTCGCGGGCAATACTGTGATCGAATCCGATATACACCGGAATGCCTGAATCGGACAATCCTACACCGAGATTAAGTTGCGATGAGCCAACATATAAAGGACTCTGGCTAAATGCAAATACTGTGATCAGAGCGAAGGAAAGTGAGAGTACAATTTTTTTCATTGTGTTGTTTTTATGATTGTGTTTGAATTATTATTTCTTTAAGTTTAAAAAATCAGTAGCCAGAATGACTTCCGAAAATGAAGGGTATTGCACCTGAGGATCGTTTTCGGCAGTAATCATAATTTTTGCAGGTTGTATTCCTGTCACGGTTTTAAATTCGGCATCTAAGTTTTTCGACATAAAACGGTCCGAACTATTCAGCTGTCCCAGGTTTTGTGCGCTGTTGTCGGCTGCAATAAGCCAAACCACATATGCATTGCTCGGAGGCGACAGACGGGTGGATGGGGAGAGGTTTGTGATGTCAATTTCGATGACATAGTTCTTGTTTCTATCGGTTTTTACTTCCACTGTTCCCTGGGCGGCAGGCACTACTGTAGATGTAAGAAAATGTGTTTTCGAAGCACATGAGCTCATCGAAAAGAGGAGTATTGCACTTGCTGCTACAGCAAAAATGCCTGATTTAATGTTTTTAGTTTTCATCTTGTTGTTGTTTTAAAGTGTTGCTGTTTTTTTTGTTCTGTTGCTTGTGAATTAAAATTCCTGACTTCTTTCGTATTGGGTTTTTCTGTTGAACAGTGAGCTTATGCCGGTAATTATGTTTGTCAGATTGTTGTTGATGAGTACAGTGGTGAATTTTTCGACCATTACTGCACTTAAGTATCCTTTAATGCTGCGGTGTTTGCCAAGTACCAGGTCAATAATCAGGGTGAGTATCATATTCAGACCTGTTTTGGCCAGTTCCAGGGGTTGTTCCTGTTTTGTAGCAGCTTTGAACAACGACATAATATTCAGTAGTCCCAGCATTTCGCTGAATGAATTTTTAAGTTTATCCTCCTGAAAGTCTTTTTCTTCGCGAAGGGTTTCAATCTGTGTCAACAGTTGCTCGTAATTACTGATGCTGACTCTTGTAAGCGTAGTGTTTCCGTAGTAGGCCTTTTGTTCCTGATTATTATTACTCATGGTATTTTCTTTATTAGTTAAATAGCCTTTTCGTCTGTTGGATTTGTTGTTTCAAGTATCTTCGAAATAATTTTGTTGCGCAATGGCTTTTCGATAAATCTTTTGCGACCAATAAGAATAATGAGGGTGAGTAACATGTAAAACGATGCGATAATGGCAAAGCCCGAATAGGAGTCGCCCAGCAAGGCCGAGAGGTAAAATCCGAGACCAATACTCAATGCAAACACAAACATAAATACCGAAGCCCCCATTATGAGCGAACTAATCACTGTAGAGCCAATTGTCGAAGCATGTTTTGTGCCCTCGAGCTTTAAAATTTCGATGTGCAACAACAGGTATTGTTTTACACTGTCGGTCAGTTCTTCCAGTTTTTTTAATTCAGGCATAATCGTGTTGTTTTTGTATGGAGTGAATTTGTGTTACTAAAACCGGAAATCTGCCGAACCCGGATATTTCGTTGCGGTTCGGCACTTCCCCATTTTACTGTTATTTTTTTACAGCGTCTTCAGCTTTATGCTTCACGTTGTCAAAAACTTCTTCTACTTTTTCTTTGGCCATTCTTTCGAGTTCGTCAGCTTTTTTGCGTAAAGCAGCAGCTTCGTCAGTCATTTTTTTCTTAATGTCGCCGGTTAAATCCTTAGCTCCGTCAATAATGTTGCTGCGTGTTTTGCTTCCCTTGTCGGGCGCAAATAAAATTCCGAGTGCTGCTCCGGCTAATGCGCCAACTACTAAAGCACCAATTAGTTTTCCTGTTCCGTTTAAATTATCCATTGTGTTTTTATTTTATGTAAATGATGTAATGTTGTTTTTTATAAATCTTCAAATTCTCAAATCTTCAGATCTTCAAATCTTCAAATCTTCAAATCTTCAAATTAAAATCTATACCCTACAGTAGCCTGATACCACATGTTTTTGTAGCGTGGGGTAGTCGAGGTGCCATCGCCTTTGTTGTTAGTAATGTCCCAGCCTGCACGAGCACCAATAACGATACTGCTAAGATTAATGTCGAAACCACCAGTGACACTCAAAGTGTTTTTCAGCAAATTTTCGTTTTCAAAATGTTCTTCTTCGGTTACATCGCCAAGTGCAGTATGTAAATAGTACTTCTGACTAACCAGATACGAATATTGCGGACCTACCAAAAAGGTGACGAATGGCGATGCTTTTAACGCGATTAAAAGTGGTACATCGATGAAGTTTGTAGTGCGGGTGTAATTGTAGTCGCTACCCAGAATTGATCCTGAACCCTGATAACCTTTTTGTGAAAAGAGTATTTCAGGATGAAATCCTAAAAATCGTCCGAGAGGAATTTGTACAAATGCACCTGCGGCAAATCCTAATTTTGCATCGGCATCAAATTCATCTCCCTGTGTGTCGTACACGTTCGAAATGTTGGCTCCTGCTTTTACACCAACTGAAATTTTTTCGCCAAAATCGCTTGTCTGAGCCATGCCCGTGCCAGCGAAAACGAACAATGCAATAAGCATTAATAAACTCTTGTTTTTCATATACTTCGTTTAAATTATTGTAACTAAATTATTACGATACAAAGGTGGTGACAAGTGCTTATCAACTAATTACACAATTCAATCTAATTGTTACATTATTCACGGATTGATACAAACAGAGCCAATCAAATAATTTGATTGGCTCTGTTTGTATCATAAATACTACGATAATGGCAGCCCTCCGGCCTTACTTTCTCACCTATTACTTTACATTCTCTCCATGTACCAGTTAATCTGTTTTTTGAGTTTCTTTGTCTCAACAATATTGACAATTATCTTTTGCAAACGCATAAATGCAGTTTCACTTTTCACCACGTAGTCGAATGCCGCATGATGCATACAGTTTACTGCCACGTCAATTTTGTCCTGTGCCGAGAGCATTACTACCTGAATGTTGGGGTCGTAAGCCTTTATTTTGTCGAGTGTTTCTATGCCGTTCATCACATCGCGCTCCACACCGTCGAGCAGATAGTCCAGAATAACAATGTCTGGTTTGTGCGAAAGATTTTCTACGCAAAGTTCACCTGTGGCATAGGTCTCAATTTCGAAATCGGCAAGTTCGAGAAATTGTATTTCGAGCAGTTTTAAATACACTGCGTCATCGTCGACCAAAAAAATTCGTACTTTATTATTTTTCATATTCTATTGTATTTTTCAATGTAAGGTATTCTTTTTCCAATTCAACACAAGCCTGAAGGCAAATATTTCCAATTTGGAGTATCATATCTGGAATATGAGCCCTTGCTTCTTGTTTGCCGGCATACTCCTGCACTTTTTTTGCCATATTTTGAAATTCGTCGCTGATGCCCACTATTGCGAGCGAAGGTATCATTTTGTGTACAGCTGCATACACTCCCGGCCAGTTTTTGTCTTTCAAGCTTTGTTTCATAGCCTCTACCAAAGGTGGTGTTTGTTGCAGATATAACGAAATCATTTCCATCATTAATAGCGGATTCGACTTTGTACGCTCTTTCAAATAATCGAGATGAATGCAATTGACCGTCAACGATTGATTTTTTTCTTCAAATGTGTCTTCTTCAGTGGGCTTATTCGGTTTTACCAGACTAATTATTTTATTATACAACAATCTGTCATCCACTGGCTTGGCAATGTAATCGTTCATTCCTACAGCGGTACATTTTGCAAGGTCAACTGTAGTTACATCAGCCGTAAGTGCTACTATCGGAATGTTTGATTTCATAACATTCCGAATATAATCAGTAGCTTCAAATCCATCCATCTCGGGCATTTGAAGGTCCATCAATACAATGTCGTATTGTCCGGCTTCCAATTTTTCAATGGCAATTTTTCCATTGGACGCTATTTCGCGTTCAAATCCAAATTCGTCCAGTATTGTTTTCATTAGCAGCTGATTGATGGCTATATCTTCAACAACCAGAACTTTAATGTTATTTATTTCAATGTCTAATTCCGGCATCTCAATATCAGCATCAGCCATTTCCTGTGTTTTCAAAAAAGGCAGTATAAAACTAAATGTAGAGCCTTTTGATAATTCGCTTACGACTGTAATTTTTCCGCCCTGAGGTTCTACCAATTGTTTTACAATGGCGAGTCCAAGTCCGGTTCCTCCGTACAGCCGCGATGTGTCGCTGGATGCTTGTTGGAAATTTTCAAATATATTTTCGAGTTTTGTCTTGTCGATGCCTATACCTGTGTCGGAAACTGAGAATTGGATAATTGCTTTAGTTTCATCTTCGTCAATTAGTTTTACGTTTACAGTTATGGCGCCTACTGTGGTGAATTTTACTGCGTTACTGACTAAGTTAAGTATTATTTGATGCAGACGAACCGGGTCGCCAACCAACACTTTAGGGATGTTTTGGTCGTACTCAATGTTAAGTTTCAGATTTTTTTCGTAAATCTTTGTCTCAAATATATGCAACATGGCAAATAGTGACGATTCCATTCTGAAAGGAATCTGTTCAAATGTCATGTGTCCGGCATCTACTTTGGCCAGATCGAGTATATCGTTGATGAGTACAATCAGCGCATCGCCACTCATTTTTATGGCGGTGAGATATTCCTTCTGCTTTACGCTGAGCTCAGTTTTGAGTATCACTTTGGTAAAACCAATGATGGCATTCATTGGCGTACGTATTTCGTGACTCATATTCGACAGGAACTGTTGTTTTGCTTTCACTGCATCTTCGGCTTTGCGTGTGGCTGTTTGTGCTACGTTGTTTGCTTTTTGTGCCACTTTGTTGGCTAGTTCAGCTGTTTCTTTGGCGTGGTTCAATTCTGTTGCAATTCGTTTTTGTTCAGTTACATCGCGTGCCACAATTACTACCCCAAGCACATTTCCTTCTTCGTCTTTAAAAACTGAACCGTTGAAAAGTACATCGGTGAGTTTCCCGTTTATATGTCGCAGGGTGAGCGGCGAGTCGGCTACCGAGCCCATTGCAAATACTTCCTGATATACTTCGCGTGCCATTTGCGGTTCGGTAAAATAATTAAAAAAATCGCTGTCGGTAATTTCATTGCGCGAAAGTCCAATAATATTGGCTGTGGCCTGATTCATGTCCATTATTTTACCTTCGGCACTAATGGTTACCAATGGGTCTAAGCTGGCCTCTATCAGACTCCGGGCATATTGTGATGCTTGTGTTTTCATTCTTGGTCTTTATTTCCGATTGCTTCAATCTGGTTTCTGTGTTTGAACTTTAAATGCTTAAATTGCGATGGAGTGAGACCTGTAACTTTCTTAAATTGATTTGATAAATGTGCTACAGAACTATATTGCATTCTGTAGGAAATCTCAGTAAGGCTCAATTCGTCGTAGAAGAGCAATTCCTTTACACGTTCAATTTTGTGTGTAATTATAAATTGCTGTATGGTAATGCCATTTATTTCTGAAAATAAATTCGAAAGGTAGGTGTAATCGTAGTCCAGTTTTTCGCTGATGTAGTCGGAGTAGTTGATTTTAGGTAGCTCGTCGGAGTAGTGGATCATTTCTACTACTATGTTTTTGATTTTTTCAATCAATACGGAACGTTTGTCGTCCATCAATTCGAGGCCAGAGTTAATTAAAGCATTTTTTAATTCTTCTCTCTGAGCATCTGTGATGTCCTCCATGATTTCTATTTCGCCTAAATCGACCACAATGAAGTGAAGTCCGAGTTTTTTAAGCTCTTCTTTTACCACCATTTTGCAACGAAGGCTAACCATGTATTTAATGTAAATTTTCATGCGATATTTTTGTTTTTTCGGATCGCATTTTGGTCCCGTCCTATTCTGTTGTTTTGGAATGTAGGGTTGTTGGGAGAACTCGCAGGCTAATTGGAAGCTTTTGTTGGAAGAGGCTTGTAATGCCTTGTTATGGGGGGTCGCTTTTAATTAGCAAGAGAAGAAGGCGATAACTTTCTTCTGGAAAAGGCCTTGTCAAGCGGTTGGAAAAACTTGATAAGCAGAGTGAGATGTTTTAAGTCTGTCTTAGTGAGAGTTGTAGGGTTGGATGTGTCTGTTACTTTATGTTCGTCATTTCGAAATGCGAAAATCAAAAGTATGCCCGATGTGTGTCCAAACGAATGTGCTGTTCAACTAATCATTATAACAACTGATGTTGCTGATAGTTGCAAAGATAGTCATAATTATCCGTAATTCAGCGAATTTGGTAATTGTGTTGCATTTGTGTTACGAATTTGCAAGTTTCAGTTTTGCAAAATCCACTACGCCCTGCAGATGTTTCGACATTATTTCGCCTGCACGGTTGGCATCGCGGTCTTTTATGGCTTGCAGCATTTCTTCGTGTTCTGCAATGACCATTGGGTTAGGAGCACAAATACGGTCTTTTTGATATACACTCAATATGTCGGGGATAATGATCATGAGCATAGCCTTAAATACCGGGTTGTGCGATGCTTCGGCTATGGCGCGGTGAAAAGCAAAGTCGTGACTTACGCGGTCGGGGGTGTCGAAGTATTTTACAAAGTTATCGTGAGCTTTTTCCAGATTCTTCATGTCGTCCTTGTTCCAGCGTTCGGCACAAAGCTTTATCGTGTTCACTTCCAGGATAAAACGGGATTCTACCAGGGAGTAAAAATCGTAATCCTGAAGGTTGAGTACATCACCAATCAGTCCATCGAGCGTGTTTATATCCAGTCCGTTAATCACCGAGCCGCTTTGAGGCAGGGTTTTAATAATGCCATAAAACTCCAGTTTGTGCAATGCTTCACGCACCTGAGCACGCCCCACGCCAAAGTCAAGCGCCATTTTTCGTTCGGCAGGAAGTCGGTCGCCGGGTTTTAGCGTACCATTGTTTATCATTTCTTTAATTTTTGAAATGACCACTTCTTCAGTTTTTCCGTTTTTCGTATTTTGTATTTCTAAATTGATATCCGCCATTGAATTGCTTCTGCTCTTAACTATTTGTGAAATCGGGAACAAAGATAAATCTAAATTTTCAAATTTGAACAGATGCTCTTTTTAGGACTGAATCAAAAACGAAAGATTTTATATCAAAAAATACATCTCCACTGATTTTTAATACCGTACTTTTGCTTCGTAAATGGCTTTTTGTCATCTTTTACATCAGATCTAATAAAAACAAAAATCATATAAATGGCAACAGTAATTATACTTCCCAAGCAGGGACAGTCGGTCGAGAGTTGTATTATTACCGAAATTAAAAAGAAAAAAGGCGACACTGTCGCTAAAGGCGATATTTTGTTCTCGTACGAAACAGACAAAGCATCGTTCGAAGAAGAATCGCCTGTTGATGGCGTAGTGCTTGAATGTTTCTACAACGATGGCGATGAAGTGCCTGTGTTGCTCGATATGATGGTGATCGGCCAGCCCGGTGAAAAGGCCACCCTTACATCGCAAACAGATAGCCCCCCAACCCCCCACAGGGGGGATTTAGAAGTACAACAATCTGATAAGAAAGAAGTACAAATGCCAAATAATGTAGTATTGACCCCCCTAAAGGGGGCAGGGGGGCTGTCTCCCCGCGCTAAAAATCTTGCCGCAGCCGAAGCTATTGACGCATCGCAACTGGCCGGTTCGGGGCCTAACGGTCGTGTGATTGAAAAGGATGTAAAGGCCGCGCTCGAAAGTCGTCCGAAACTGACTCCGCTTGCTAAAAAAATTGCTGCCGAAGAAGGTGCGCAACCACAGGGTGCTGGTTCCGGACTTGCCGGAATGGCAAAGTCAACAGATTTGGCTGCAACTGTAAATACAATATATGGTGTTGATTACGAAGATAAAAAGCTGTCGAATATGCGCAAAATCATTGCCAAATCGATGCATGCTTCACTTCAAAACTCAGCGCAGCTCACACATCATTTGGGTGCTGATGCCCGCAATATTCAGAATTTACGAAAAAAAGCCAAAGCTGCTTTCGAGGCCGGCACATTGTCGGCCAACCTGACGATCAACGATTTTGTGTGTTTTGCAGTAGTAAAAGCTTTAAAGAAATTCCCGAACGCAAATTCACATTTCCTTGGCGATAGTATGCGCCTTTTCAATAAAGTACATTTAGGCTTGGCTGTGGATACCGAACGCGGATTGATGGTGCCTGCTGTTCGTAATGCCGACGATTTATCCATAACCGGACTTTCGAACCAGCTGAAAGAAGTGGCAAATGCCTGCAAAAAAGGAGCTATTGCCCCTGAACTTTTAGCCGCCGAAGCAGCCACATTTACAGTTTCGAACCTTGGAGCTTACGGTGTTGAAATGTTTACTCCGGTTATCAATCTGCCACAATCAGCTATTCTCGGAGTTAACACTATTGTGCCTCGTCCGAAGGATTTGGGCGATGGAGTTTATGGTTTTGTGCCTTATATCGGCTTAAGTCTGACTTACGATCACCGCGCTTTGGATGGCGGCGAAGCCACACGCTTCCTGAAACAGATTGCCATTGAAATAGAAACATTGGAATTGGAGATACTTGCCCCCTAACCCCCTAAAGGGGGAATAAGACGGGTTAATTAAAGTTATCTGCATCAAATAGCATAATTTATTTAGAAATAACCAAATAGAGTAAAAAACTAATATATGCTTTCATAACTCCCCCTTTAGGGGGTTGGGGGCAAGGAATTAAATATATGTACGATTTAATCATTATCGGTGGTGGTCCTGCCGGATATGTAGCTGCTGAACGAGCAGGACATAAAGGACTGAATGTACTTCTTCTTGAAAAAAGTAAAATGGGCGGTGTATGTCTCAACGAAGGCTGTATTCCTACCAAAACATTGCTTTATAGTGCCAAAACTTACGAAAATGCGTTGCATGGCGACAAATACGGTGTGAAAGCCGAGTCGGTGACTTTTGATTTTGGCAAAATAATGGCACGAAAAAATAAAGTAGTGCGTAAACTTGTTGCAGGTGTCGAAGCTAAAATGAAAATGCATCATGTGACTGTGGTAAAAGGTGAAGCCATGATTCAGCGTCGCAGCGAAAACGGAGTGGAAGTGACTTGCAACAGTGAAACTTACGTTGGCAAAAACCTTCTGATATGCACAGGCTCTGAAGCTTTTGTGCCGCCGATTCCCGGATTGGCCGAGGCGGGCGATTTAATTCTTACCAACCGCGAAATTCTGGATTTGAAAGAACAACCAAAATCGTTGGTGATTATCGGCGGTGGCGTGATCGGGATGGAATTTGCCAGTTTTTATAACAGTTTAGGAACAAAAGTTACTGTTATCGAAATGCTTTCTGAAATTTTGGGTGGTTTGGATTTCGAAATTTCGGCCATGATGCGCGATATTTATGGTAAAAAAGGAATTGAATTTAACCTGAATGCCAAAGTTGTAAAAGTAGAAGGAAACAAAGTGATTTTCGAAAAAGATGGTGAAACACAAACGATAGAAGGTGAAAAAATCCTTGTAAGTGTAGGTCGCAGAGCTGTTACAAAAGGTTTTGGACTCGAAAACTTAAATGTCGAACTTCTGAAAGGTGGCATCAAAGTAGATGAAAAAATGCGTACCAATGTGCCGAATGTGTTTGCAGCAGGCGATGTAACCGGATTCTCGTTGTTGGCTCACACGGCCAGTCGCGAAGGCGAAGTGGTGGTTAATAATCTCACAGGTCGTGCCGATCGTATGCGTTACAATGCAATTCCGGGCGTAGTTTACACCAATCCCGAAGTGGCTGGCGTGGGCGAAACCGAAGAGTCGGCCAAAGCAAAAGGCTTAGACTATAAAGTGGCAAAATTGCCTATGGCTTATGCCGGGCGTTTTGTAGCCGAAAACGAAGGCGGTAGCGGCATTTGTAAAGTGCTGATTGGAGCCAAACACGGCGAAGTAATCGGTGTTCACATGTTGGGAAATCCTTGCAGTGAAATGATTTACGGAGCTTGCATGGCTATCGAACAGGAAATGACAGTAGAAGAATTGCAGGAAGTGGTATTCCCGCATCCAACTGTAAGTGAGATTTTTAAAGAAACGATATTTGCGTTTTAAACCTGCCCCCTAACCCCCTGAAGGGGGAACAATGGTGCATCATATGAGTCTTTGCAAATATCAGAAGTTAAAATTTTCTTACTCTTAATTCCCCCTTCAGGGGGTTAGGGGGCATATTATATAAACAATACTAACATCTCTTATTCCCCCTTTAGGGGGTTAGGGGGCATCTAATTATCAACAATGCCAAAAGTACAATTCATTGATCCGTCAGAAGCACGGAAGCCCGGTTTTGTGGAATTTCAACCCATCCCGGTAAATCAGTATCAGAAAACGGTAAGCGACGAAAAGGAAAACTTTACCGACGAAGAATTTAAAGCCATTTACCATGATATGGCGCTGATTCGTGAGTTTGAGACAATGCTCAATCTTATCAAAACCAAAGGTGAATACAATGGAACACAGTACAATCACCCCGGCCCGGCTCACTTATCGATCGGACAGGAATCGGCCGCGGTAGGTATGGCGTGGACTTTGACGGTTGATGATTTTATTTTCGGTAGTCACCGCTCGCATGGCGAAATTCTGGCCAAAGGTATGTCGGCTATCCATAAATTAAGCGATGATGAATTAACAGCTATCATGGAATCTTTCTTTGATGGTGCTGTATTGGCAGTTGTAAAGAAAGATTTTACAGGTACTACTAAAGAATTGGCTCGCCGTTTCTTGGTTTATGGTACATTGGCCGAAATTTTTGCACGCGAAACTGGTTTTAACCGTGGTTTGGGTGGTTCAATGCACGCTTTCTTTACTCCGTTTGGTGTTTATCCCAATAATGCCCTGGTTGGAGGTTCGGGTGACATTGCCGTAGGAGCTGCTTTGTACAAAAAAGTAAACCGCAAACCAGGCATGGTGGTTGCCAATATTGGCGATGCTTCAATGGCTTGTGGCCCGGTGTGGGAAGGTCTTAACTTTGCCGCAATGGATCAGTTTAACCAGCTTTGGGAGGGTGATATGAAAGGTGGTTTACCTGTGATTATCAACATTATGAACAACCAGTATGGAATGGGTGGACAAACTTGTGGCGAAACCATGGGTTATGGCATTGCAGCTCGTATTGGTGCTGGTGTAAATGCTGAGCAAATGCATGCCGAGCGTGTTGATGGTTACAATCCTTTGGCTGTAATTGATGCTTACAAACGCAAACGCAAAATTATTGACGAAAAACGTGGTCCGGTTTTATTGGACGTGCTTACATACCGTTATAGCGGACACTCACCTTCGGATGCATCGTCGTATCGTTCGAAAGAAGAAGTGGAAGCTTGGGAAAAACAAGATTGTATCGCTTCGTACGGAGCACAATTGCTTGATGCTAAAGTAGCTTCACAAGCTGATTTGGATGCAACTCAGGCAGATATCAAAGCATTGATTTACGAAATGTTCCTGAAAGCCATTGATCCGGTCATTTCTCCGTTGATGACAAATCCTGAAAGAATCGGAGATATGATGTTCTCAAACGGTTCGGTTGATGCATGTAATACTGCAAAACCGGATGTGCTGATGCCATTGGAAGAAAATTCACGCGTGAAGAAAATTGCTGCAAAAGAACGTTTTGCATTTGATAAAGATGGAAAACAATTCAGCAAAATGAAACAATATCAATTGCGCGATGGTATTTTCGAAGCAATGATGGATCGTTTTTACAAAGACGCTTCGCTTATTGCTTATGGCGAAGAAAACCGCGATTGGGGTGGCGCATTTGCTGTATATGGCGGTATGACCGAGGCTTTGCCTTATCACCGTTTATTCAACTCGCCTATTGCTGAGGCTTCTATCGTGGGTACTGCCATTGGTTATGCTATGTGTGGTGGACGTGTAGTTCCCGAAATTATGTATTGCGACTTTCTCGGTCGTTGTGGTGATGAGGTTTTCAACCAACTTCCAAAATGGCAAGCAATGAGTGGTAATGTTTTGAAAATGCCTGTGGTACTTCGCGTATCGGTAGGTTCGAAATATGGCGCACAACACTCGCAAGACTGGACTTCGTTGGTAGCACACATTCCAGGTATCAAAGTATGTTTCCCTGTAACTCCATACGATGCTAAAGGTTTGATGAACTCGGCGTTGCAAGGTACCGACCCCGTAATTTATTTCGAAAGTCAACGTATCTACGAAATTGGTGAGCAATTCCACGAAGGTGGTGTACCCGAAGGTTACTACGAAATTCCTTTCGGCGAGCCGGATGTGAAAAAAGTTGGTAGCGACGTTACTTTCCTTACCATTGGTCATACGCTTTATCCTGCTTTGGCTGCTGCTAAAGAATTGGAAGAAAAATATGGTATGACAGCCGAAGTAATTGATGCCCGTTCGTTGGTGCCATTCAACTACGAAAAAGTAATTGAATCGGTGAAAAAAACAGGTAAAATTATTGTGGCAGGCGATGCTACAGCGCGTGGTTCGTTCCTCAACGATTTTGCGGCTAGCATTAGTCAACTTTGTTTCGATTATTTAGATGCTCCTGTTTGTGTGCTTGGTTCGCGCAACTGGATTACTCCGGCTTACGAACTCGAAAGCTCATTCTTTGCTCAACCTTCGTGGTTCCTCGATATGATTAATGAACGCATTCAACCTTTGACCGGATATGTTCCCGGACAAAATTTTACGGATGCCGAGTTTGTAAGAAGATCGAAATTGGGAGTATAATTTATAACCACTAAGGCACTGAGAACACTTAGTTTCATAAAGTATTTATTGTGTTTCTTTGTGCCCTTAGTGCCTTAGTGGTAAAAATAAAATATTATGATAAAAGTAAACGCACATCTCCATACACCCAACTCATTCAGCGCCTTCGGCTCTATCGGTCAGGCGCTTGATATGGCTGTTGCCGAAGGTGTTAAAGTGGTTGGTATAAATGATTTTTACAGCACTGCCGGTTATCAGGAGTGGGCTGATGGCTGCAAAGTTCGTGGCTTATATCCGCTTTTTAATATCGAGCTGATTTCACTTAACGAAGCCGATCAGAAAGCGGGCGTGCGGGTTAACGATCCCGGAAATCCCGGTCGTGTGTATATCAGTGGTAAAGGACTTTCGCATCCGTTTAAACTTGCCGAACCTTATGCTTCGCAATTGGCTGAAGTGGTAAGGGAATCGAACAGTCAGGTGGAGGCTATGTGTGGCAAAGTGAATGAGCTTCTTGCAGAAATAAATGCCGGATTTTCAGTAAGTTTCGAATGGATCAAAAACGATTTGGCCAATGGCCTGATTCGTGAACGTCATTTGGCAAAAGCAATTCGTTTGAAGGTTTACGAATATTGTAATAATAATCCACTGGATATAAGGATTTTGTTTCATAAGCTTTTTGGCGAAAAAGAGTTGAAATCTGAGGTTGCGGATCATGCAGGTGTTGAAAACGAAATACGTGCAAATCTTCTCAAAGCGGGTGGTGGCGCTTTTGTTCCCGAAGATCCGAAAGCGTTTTTGCCAATGCAAACCGTCTGTGAAATAATTGTAGCGGGTGGTGGAATTCCAACTTATCCCTTTCTGGCTGACGATGCCAAAGGTGGTTATACTGATTTTGAAGTCGATTTGGAACGCGTAACAGAGCAACTCACCGAACGTGGATTTCATTCTGTAGAGTTCATTACAACCCGTAATGGTGTGGAGTTGTTGGAAAAATACGCCAGCTATATACATGAGCAGGGATTTGTAGTTACTTTTGGTAGCGAACATAATACGCCTGCTATGGAGTCGATTGAACTTTTTGCACGAAATAGTACGCCAATGACAGAGCGTTTAATGCAAATAAATTACGAAGGCGCTTGTGTTATTGCAGCGCATCAGCATTTGGTGGCTCAGGGCTTGCGCGGTTACGTGGATGCCAACGGGCAAGCTGATAGAAGCAAAAGGGCTGAATTTGTAAAATTGGGGGATGAGTTAATAACAGCCCCGCCCCCCAACCCCCTAAAGGGGGAGTAAGAGAGTAAATCTTGAATTTTTACAGATATTAATAAACTTGAATAAATGAATAATACAGAAAATAATGAAACTCGCTCTCTACTCCCCCTTGAGGGGGTTGGGGGGCTTATCGAAATTTCGCAATTCTACGGTCGCGATAGCCGTTTTGTAATTGCCGGCGGTGGAAATACTTCCTACAAAAATGCTGAAAAACTTTGGGTGAAAGCCAGTGGCTCGTCGTTGGCTACCATTACCGAAGATGGATTTGCGGTGCTCGACCGTGCCAAACTCAACCTCATGTCCGACAAAGTGTACAGCGCAAATGCAGCTGAGCGCGAAGAGCAAGTTAAAAACGATTTGGCCGATGCAACTATTACCAAAGGCAAACGTCCATCGGTTGAGACATCGATGCACAATGTGATTGATTATGCATTTGTAGTGCATTTGCATCCGACACTTGTAAACGGATTGATGTGCGCCAATAATGCTGAAAGCGATTTGAAAAATCTTTTTGGTGAAAAAGCACTGTACATTGAATATACCGATCCCGGTTATGTGCTTTTCAAAAAAGTAGAAGATGCCATTAAAGCATATCGTGCTGCAAACAACGAAGAGCCTCAGGTTATTTGGTTGCAAAATCACGGTATATTTGTGGCTGCCAATACAATCGATGAAATAAAAGTTATTTATAATGAAGTGCTTGAAAAACTTGCCCCCCAACCCCCTAAGGGGGGAGAAGAAGTTCCCCCTTTAGGGGGTCAGGGGGCTGTTGAGATTCTTCCTGCCATTCGTATGATGCTTTCGAATGATAGTTTGAAAACATTGAAAGTGCGCAAAAATGCATTAATTAAACATTTTTACGATACCGAAGAGGCACAGGCGAAAATTGCAAAACCATTTACGCCCGATGCGATTGTATATTGCAAATCGAACTATATTTTCCTTAACGACGAGCAACCTGAGGCTGTTTTGGCCGAAGCAGCGAAACAAATTCCTGCATTCACGGCTAAATTTGGTTATCAACCCAAAGTGATTCTGATTAAAGGAATTGGCCTTGTGGCTGTGGGCGATAATGCTGCTCAGTGCGACATTATTCTCGACGTATTCGAAGATGCGATGAAAATTGCTTTTTATGCCGAATCGTTTGGCGGTCCGCACCCAATGACACAAGAGCAAATTGATTTTATCGACAATTGGGAAGTAGAAAACTACCGTCGCAGCGTGGCGGCAGGTGCAAGTAAAGGTCGTGCCGAGAACAAAACAATTATTGTAACCGGAGCTGCACAGGGCTTTGGCGAGGGTATTGCTCGTTGTCTTTTGCTCGAGGGTGCCAATATTGTGGTGGCCGACATGAACGAAACTGTTGGCAAAGCAACTGTTGAACAATTCAATACATTGGCAAAAAGCAACCGTGCCGTTTTTGTAAAAACTAATGTAAGCGAAATACCAAGCATCGAAAATTTGGTGCACGAAACAATCTGTAATTTCGGAGCTATCGACTGCTTTATTAGCAATGCTGGTGTACTTCGTGCAGGTGGTTTGGACGATATGACGCCCGAAGATTTCGAATTTGTGACGAAAATAAATTACAACGCTTATTTCTATTGTACCAAAGTAGTGAGCCGAGTAATGAAGTTGCAAACCAAATACGCAGGCTTCGATTATTATGCCGACATTATTCAGATAAACTCCAAATCGGGACTGCGTGGCAGCAAAGCTAATTTTGCGTATGCAGGCGGTAAATTTGGCGGCATTGGTCTGACTCAGTCATTTGCGCTTGAACTGGCTCCTTTCCGTATCAAAGTAAACTCCATTTGTCCTGGTAATTTTTACGAAGGTCCGCTCTGGAGTGATCCTGTTAATGGCCTGTTTGTTCAGTACTTAAATGCAGGGAAAGTGCCGGGAGCTAAAACCATTGAGGATGTAAAAGAGTTTTATTTATCACAAGTTCCAATGAAAAAAGGCTGTTCACCCGAGGATGTTACCAAAGGTGCATTATACCTTATGGAACAGTGTGGCGAAACAGGACAGGCATTGCCAATTACAGGTGGGCAGGTGATGCTGAACTAAAATCCTGCCCCCTAACCCCCTAAAGGGGGAATAAGAGGGAAAGTCAAAAAATACTATGGTAAAATATAATTTTGGTAGAACTTTATTGATATATCATTTAGTTATAAAAAATAATAGTGCAAATTTTAAAAAAAACACCCAATTGATTTGTTTCAATAACGATACTAATTCAATTCCCCCTTTAGGGGGTTAGGGGGCAGATTTATATATGAAAACAACCGCAATCCGTTTATACGGCAAAAAAGATCTTCGTATGGAAGAGTTCGAATTGCCACAAATAAAAGAAGATGAAATACTTGCAAAAGTAGTTTCAGATTCATTGTGTATGTCATCGTACAAAGCAGCTACGCAGGCTACCGATCATAAACGTATCCCGAATGATATCGCCGAAAATCCGATTATTATCGGACACGAATTTGCCGGCGAAATTGTGGAGGTGGGTTCAAAATGGGCAAGTCAGTTTAAGGCTGGTGACAAATTTTCCATTCAACCGGCTTTGTATTACGAGAATGGTCCGGTGGGAATTTTAAGTGCTCCGGGCTATAGTTACCAACACATTGGTGGCGATGCCACTTATGTGGTTATCCCCAAAGAAGTAATGGAAAAAAGCTGTCTTTTGGCTTATCAGGGCGAAGGTTTTTATCCTGCATCTTTGGCCGAGCCGCTTTCGTGTGTGATTGGCGCTATGCATGCTAACTACCACACCACACCTGGAAGTTACGAGCATAAAATGGATATTGTAAATGGTGGGAAAATGGCTATTCTGGCCGGAGTTGGTCCTATGGGATTGGCTGCAATCAACTATGTGCTTCGCCGCGAAGATCGCAAGCCCTCGCTTTTGGTTGTAACCGATGTGGATCAAACGCGTCTCGACCGTGCTGCCACAATTTATACGGTTGAGTTTGCAAAGTCGCGTGGAATAGATTTGCGTTATATCAATACAGGCAAAATGGAAAACCCTGTGGCCGAGCTTAAAGCCATTACCGATGGTTATGGTTACGATGATGTGTTTGTATTTGCACCCGTAAAACCAGTTGTCGAACAAGGTGATGCCATTTTAGCTTTTGATGGTTGTCTCAACTTCTTTGCAGGCCCTAGCGATCCAAACTTCAGTGCTGCTTTCAATTTCTACAATGTGCATTACGCTTATACACATGTGGTTGGTACCAGTGGTGGTAATACCGACGATATGGTGGAAGCACTCGACATGATGAGCAAAGGCCTCGACCCAGCAGGTTTGGTAACGCATATCGGAGGTCTCGATGCTGTAATTGAGGCGACAAAACACTTACCTGAAATTCCGGGCGGCAAAAAGCTGATTTATACGCATATCGAAATGCCGTTGACGTCTATTTCGGATTTTGCCAAGTTGGGCGAAACAAATCCTGTTCTCAAAACACTGGCAGAAATTTGCGATAAAAATCTGGGTTTGTGGAGCGTGGAAGCAGAAGCGTTTTTGTTGGCAAATATGACACCAGCCCCCTAAAAGAACTGCCCCCCAGCCCCCTAAAGGGGGAGTAAGAGGAGAACTACTACCTTTGTTTGTGTTTTTTTTTTGGGATATAAAAACGATATAAATTTAATTCAATGCTCATATTTCCCCCTTTAGGGGGTTAGGGGCAGGATATATTATTATGAAACAACTTGACATTAACTTCATGCATCCGGTCGAACAGATCAATGTGATTATCGGACGGATTTACAAAAGTGGAATGACAACCACTTCGGGTGGAAATATCTCCATAAAAGATGAAAATGGCGATATCTGGATTACACCTTCGGGTGTGGACAAAGGTTCGCTTACAGTGAAGGATATTGTGTGTGTAAAAAAGGATGGCACAGTGGAAGGATTGCACAAACCTTCGTCGGAATATCCGTTTCACAAAGCGATATTCGAAGCACGTCCTGAACTAAAGGCTGTGATTCATGCACATCCGCCCGCATTGGTGGCTTTTAGTATCGCCCGTCAGGTGCCCGATACGAGTATTGTGCCACAGGCCCGCAATATCTGTGGCGAAATTGGTTTCGCACCTTATGGTTGCCCGGGAAGTGAAGATTTGGGTCGCAAAATTGCAGCCGAATTTAAAAATAAAAAGTATAAAGCTGTGATTATGGAAAATCACGGTGTGGTGCTGGGCGGAACCGATATGATGGATGCGTATCAACGTTTCGAAACACTTGAGTTTTGCTGTCGCACTATTGTGAATGCTGGTCGTATTGGTAAAATACACACGCTTACCGACGAGCAAATTTCGAAGTACGTACATAATTTTCCTAAAAATATCACTCCGTTTATGGATGTGGATAATCCTTCAGATGAACGTGCAATTCGTACTGATATGGTGAATATTATTCGCAGGGCTTGTAATCAGGGCTTGATGATTTCTACCTACGGAACGGTTTCGGTGCGTTGGCGGGAGAACGATTTTTTGATTACTCCGCGCGATGTGGCCCGTTGGGATATTTTGCCGGAAGATATTGTGCAGATAAAGAACGGAATGGCAGAGGCGGGAAAAGTTCCCAGTCGTTCAGTAGCATTGCACCACCGCATTTATCAGCTCAATCCGCACATCAATTCAATTATTGTGACGCAATCCACCAATCTGATGGCGCATGCTGTGAGCCATCAGAAATTTGATGTGCGTACAATTCCCGAAAGCTGGATATTTTTGCAGGATGTGCCTTCTATTCCTTTCGAAAGTTTGCATAACAACACCGAGGAAATTGCTCAAATGTTTTCAAAAAACCGTGTGGTGATTGTGGAAAACGACTCGGTGATTGTGACAGGTAACAAACTTATCAATACTTTCGATTATCTCGAAGTGGCTGAATTCTCGGCAAATTCACTGGTGATGGCTTCGTCGGTTGGTCCGCTTCAGCCAATGGGCGACAAGGAAATTGATGAGTTGCGTATTGCATTTAATGTGAAATAAACGGATTGTAATTATACTTTTCTGAAAATTTAATGCGCAGGATTCCTTTGTGGAGTTCTGTGCATTTTTTTGTTTTTTATTTAGCTGGAATTGTTAAGATACTTAATGATATATTTCTAACACAATAGAACACATAGAAATAATTGAGGAAAAAGACTTAGTTCACATAGTAAAAGTATCTGTCGATACTTTTATCGCTCTGAAATTATCCCGTTATTCGGGATAATCCTATGTGTTCTTAGTCTTTTCTTTTCAAAACTACTGTGAGCTATGTGGTGAAAGCATATCAATAATAGTTATCGGTTACTTATCTTTGCATTATGGAACAAGATAATATTATTGCACTGACTGAAAATTTTGTACGCGAAACGCTGAAAGGAGCGGAGGGAGGTCACGACTGGTTTCACATTGAGCGTGTGTGGCGGTTAGCCAAACGAATTGCTGTGGCTGAAAATGCCAATTTGCTGGTGGTTGAACTTGCAGCTTTGCTTCACGATATTGCCGATGCAAAATTCAATGGAGGCGATGAAACCGAAGGTGCTGCGAAAGCTGACAGATTTTTACGTTCAATTGAGATAAATGACTCAGTTCGTGAATATGTGGTGCAAATTATCAATAATGTATCGTTCAAAGGGGGAAGTGCAGCTCAAAGTTTTCATTCACCGGAACTTGATGTGGTGCGCGATGCCGATCGTCTGGATGCGATTGGTGCAATTGGAATTGCACGCACATTCAACTATGGCGGATTTAAAAATCGTCCGCTTTATGATCCCGAAATTAAGCCACGTCCGGGCATGAGTCCCGAAGAATATCGTCAGCATGTGGCGCCTACTCTCAATCATTTTTACGAAAAACTTTTGCTGCTTGCCGATGGTATGAAAACAAAAACAGGCCGCCAAATGGCCGCCGGTCGTCATGCTTTTATAGAAGAGTATCTCCGTCGGTTTTATGCCGAGTGGGACGGTGTGGAGTAACTATTCTGTGTCCGTTGTGTCGGGTTTTAATGCAATCGGGGTGATAAGCTCAAAGCTTGTGGTGTTCGAGCCGATTGTCATGTCGGTAAATTGTGCGTCGGAAATGATTGTAAAGGTGATTTTTGCATTCTTTTCAGCCTTTTTTGCTACATATTTAAACGGAAAATAGAGCGATGTGGAATTTGCGCCCATAATGAATTTTCCTGTTTTATAATCCGATTCTGCTGTAAAAACACTGTCCATCGACGATTGGCGTGGCAGGATAATTCCGGCAGCGCTGTCCGACGATTGTTTCATGTAATAAGCCGTTAGGTTATTGCTGTAGCCTGTGGCGTACATGTAAAACGATACGGTGTCGCCTACCGAAATTGTGTCCAAGCGGAATACGTCGAGCTTATCAGTTCGGTAAATGCTCAAAGTGTCGCCATTCTGAAGTTTTGGTTCGGTGACGAAATACAGCATAGGAGTATAGTTCGATTCTCCTTCCAGATTACAGCTGCTGAGCATGCTACCCAATATTGCTGTAAGTATTATGAGTTTGATTTTCATGTTGTTGTGATTGAAATTAGCTTGAGCTACAATAATTGTGATAATGTGTGCAAAATTACAAAAATTGTGCCGTAATTGCAAGTTGTTTCTGAATAAATCACAAAATTTATTTTTTGGAGGATAATTTTTTTCCGGATATTGTCAAATCAAATAATGTTCGTAATTTTGCGAACTACGAACAAAGGCTTTTTAAATAAGATGGAAACTGAAAAAAACAGAGATTACAGTATCGATAATGAGCAACTTGCGCGCTTTGCCAAGGCTATGGGGCATCCTGCGCGAATCACCATTTTGCAGTTTCTTGCCTCACTCGATTGTTGCTATTTTGGCGACATACACAACGAATTACCCATTTCAAAGGCTACTGTTTCACAGCATTTAAAGGAGTTGAAAGACGCCGGTCTTATTCAGGGCGAAATTGAAACTCCAAAGGTAAAATACTGCATCAACAAAGAAAACTGGGAAAAAGCTCAGCAGTTTTTCAACGGGTTTTTTGAAACAAAAAAAGCAAAGGCAAGCTGCTGTACGGCCCCCTAACCCCCTAAAGGGGGAATTAGAAATGTACGTCTCTTTCATCTTTTATCAAATATAAATTATCCCAAAATACTAACTACTCTTACTCCCCTTAAGGGGTTGGGGTTTAATTATCAATAATATGCAAATAAAAATTCTGGGCACAGGTTGTCCAAAGTGCAAGACACTTGAAAAAATTACGCGTGAGGTAGTTGCCGAAAATGGATTTCAGGCTGACATTGTGAAAGTAGATGATTTGATGGAGATAATGACTTACAATATCTTGTCGACTCCTGCTTTGGTTGTCAATGGAAAAGTTGAAATAAAGGGACGTGTGCCCTCAGCCGAAGAAATCAAACAGGTGCTGGCAAAATATTAAAAAAATCTTCCAAATTAAATTAATATCGCTGAAACGAGTCCTGATAACTCCGGATGAGTTTGGTGTGAAAATCTTAAAAACAATTATTTACAATGAAAAGAATTGCATTTGTATTATTACTTGGAGCGCTGATGCTTGGCATGATTTCATGTGATCCGAAAACGAAAGCTACAGAGACAGATCAGAATGTCGCATCGCTTGTGTCCGACAATGTGGAAATTTATTATTTCCACTATACACGCCGTTGTATTACCTGCAATGCTGTGGAAGAAGTTACAAAGTCAACACTGAACGAGTTGTATCCCGCTCAGATGGAGTCAGGAAAGATTATTTTTGAAAGCGTAAACCTCGATGATGAAGCGAGCAAAGCTGTTGCCGGGAAATGTCAGGCTGAGGGTCAGGCTTTGATTCTGCTGCACAACGGTGAGCGTGTCGATTTGACTGACAAAGGTTTTATGTACGCCAAAAGTACGCCCGAAAAGCTGAAAGAAGAATTGAAAACAGCAATAGACGCTTTACTTTGATTTGCCATTTATCAACCCCAATGCCTCGGGACAAGTTTTACAATTTACTAATCGAAAAATGGAAGTTCTGCAAAGTATTTTAGAAAACACACAGTATAGTTTTATCACAGCCATTGTTTTAGGATTGATGACCGCCATTAGTCCGTGCCCGTTGGCCACGAATATATCGGCTATTGGTTTTATAAGTCGTGATCTGAAAGACAGTAAAAGGGTTTTTATAAGTGGTTTGGTGTATACGCTTGGTCGTGTGATCAGTTATACCGGACTTGCGTTGATTATTTTCTTCGGAGCGAGCAAAATGAATATTTCCATGCTTTTTCAGGGATGGGGCGAAAAATTGCTGGGGCCGGTTATGATTCTGATCGGACTGTTTATGCTCGATGTGATTAAACTTAAATTTCCGGGATTGTCGGGACTTACGGAAAAAATTGGCAATAAAAGTAAGGGCAGTTATCTCAGTACGTTGTTGCTCGGGATGGTTTTCGCACTTGCTTTTTGCCCTTATAGCGGCGTTTTGTACTTTGTGATGCTTATTCCCATTACTGTAGCGAGTGCAAGCGGACTTTATCTGCCTGTATTGTTTGCTATTGCAACAGGACTTCCTGTGATAATATTTGCATGGTTGCTGGCTTATGCCGTTGGCAATGTGGGAAAACTTTATAACCGGATAAAAGTTTTTGAACTGTGGTTTCGCAGGGTGGTTTCTGTTGTTTTTATTGCTGTGGGTTTGTATTATGTGTTTATATTTTACGTGCTTAAATATATTTCGTAAATAGTTTCGGGGCTGTAAATAAATATCGCCACATTTTAAGAGTTGATAAAATGTGGTTTTTTTAGGTAATTAATGTTCGTTGTTTTACGAATAAGTATTTTTTTTGATTGTTCAAATGGAAAAAAAGAAAAGGATAAGACTGATAGCTGCTGTAGCGCTTGTGTTACCTGTATTGATAATTTTGTATTATTTCCTGCCACAAATTGTGGATGTTTTTACCTATGGTTTGTTGGGGTTGAATGCTGATTCGCATTTTGGCGCATCAGTGAACTTCTTTTTTTACGATACGGTTAAAATTCTGATATTGTTGTTTTTGATTAGTTCGTTGATGGGTGTGGTGAATGCTTATTTTCCAATTGACAGACTTCGGAATTATCTGACCAACAAAAAGCTATACGGTTTGCAATACTTTTTTGCGTCTTTTTTCGGGGCTATAACTCCTTTTTGTTCTTGCTCGTCAATCCCGCTGTTTATTGGCTTTGTAAAAGGTGGAATTCCGTTGGGCGTTACTTTTGCGTTTCTGATAACTTCGCCTTTGGTGAACGAAGTGGCTGTGGCTATGTTTTTGGGAATTTTCGGACTGAAAGCAACCCTGATTTACAGTGTTAGTGGTATTCTGTTAGGGATGGTGGGTGGATATATTCTTGGAAAATTCAAACTCGAACGATATTTAAGCGATTGGGTGAAGCAAATTCAGGCACAATCGGAAATGGAGACAGAGCAGTGGGAAGGAGAAAAAACTCCTTTTATCGACCGTTTGCCTTCCATTATCAAAGATGGTTGGGATATAGTGCGTAAAGTGTTGGTGTATGTGCTTATCGGTATTGGTATTGGTGCTGCCATGCATGGTTATGTGCCCGAAAATTTCTTTGCGCAATATCTGTCGGCTGATCGTTGGTATGCCGTTCCACTGGCTGTAATTCTGGCTGTGCCAATGTATGCCAATGCTGCGGGTATTGTGCCTGTGATACAGGTTTTTGTGGCGAAAGGAGTGCCGCTTGGTACGGCTATTGCATTTATGATGGCCGTTGTGGGACTTTCATTGCCCGAAGCTACGTTGCTCAAAAAAGTAATGACATGGAAACTAATCGGAATCTTTTTCGGAACTGTTTCATTGTTTATAATCGTGCTTGGATATTTGTTTAATATCTTTCTTTGAGCATTTAAAATTTCAATAATAAAGCAGAGGATGTTTCAAAGTCATATTTGAAACATCCTTTGTTTTATTTACAGACTTATCACCCTGTTCTCTTCATTGCTCTGATAAGCGGCTTCTAAAATGCGAATCACTAGCAGATTTTCGGTTGGCGATACGGGAGGATCGCTTTGTTTGCGAATGCTTTCGGCCACTGCGTCGAAATAGTATTTGTAATTTCCCTGAAGCGTTTCTACGTTTTCTCTGATTGTTTCGCCATTTTGTTCGTAAACCAATGTGCCAAAGTTTTCAGGCGTGTCGAGTCCGTAGCCATTTTCTGTGGGTAGCATGCCTGCCCGCAATTGATCTTCCTGAGGGTCGATGCCGTGTTTTACAAACGAACCATTTGTGCCATGCATCACAAAGCTGGCAATGGGTTCTTTCATTAGCATGCCTGCTGTGAGCGTTACCTGCAATTCCGGATATGTCAGTATTATATGACAGAAATCGTCGATCTGCGAATCGTCACGTTGTTTTTTGATTTGTGCAAAAACGCCTGTTGGCTTGCCAAATAAACAAATGGCCTGATCGACTAAGTGTGGGCCAAGATTGTAAACTATCCCTACAAATCTGTCGTGTTTTTCTTTCCATGTACCTGCAATTTGGGGCCTGAAACGCTGAAATGCAGCGCGATATTCCACAATGCGTCCCAATCGGTTTTCGTCGCGAAGCTTTCGAATTGTCATAAAGTCGCCATCCCAGCGCCGGTTCTGAAACACGGTAAGCATAAGCCCTTTTTCGGCAGCCAGTTTAATCAGCATTTCGCCTTCGGCCACTGTAAACACAAATGGTTTCTCCACTATCACATGTTTTCCGGCTTCGAGTGCTGCACGACAATAATCGAAATGTGTGACATCAGGCGTGTTTACAATAATCAACTCCAACGAAGTGTCTGCAAGAAGCGCGTCAAAACTTCTCACAATTTTTACATGTGGATAGGTTTTGCTGGCTTCGTTTTTACTTCGTTCGCAAATTGCACTAAGTTCAAATGCTTCATTAGTTTCGATAAATGGTGCATGAAAAGCTTTTCCTGAAAGCCCGTACGAGGCGATACCTGTTTTTATTTTATTCATTGTGTTGACTTTATTTCTAATGACAATTTTTGTATGATTTTGCCAAACAGGATTCCTAAACATGAACACTGCTACTTTCCGCAAAAATAGCAATAAAATAGGTTTAAAAACATGAATAAATTGATATTATTCGGTTTGTGTTTGAAATGATTACCCTTGTTTTCCTTGTAACACAATTTTAAACTCAGAAATTTGTATATCTTCAAATAATGTCGTATGTTTGCGACATAAAACATAGATAATATGAGAAAACCACAAGTGTTTGATAAAGAGCTACAAGAGTTGTCCGATTTTGCTCGGGTTATTTCGAATCCGGCACGATTGGCCATTCTGAAATACTTAGCTGAGACTAAGACATGTATTTCGGGCGATATTTCCGATCAGTTGCCGCTGAGTCGCACTACTGTGTCGCAGCACCTGAAAGAGTTGCGCGATGCAGGACTTATTCATGGCGAAATCGATGGGCTGAAAATAAACTATTGCCTCTGTGGTAGTACGATCAGCGAAAAGTTAGCCATGTTCGATGCTTTTTTTAGTCAGATATCCTGTGATGAATTCTCATGCAAATAAACGTAAAATCATTATGAACATAAAAGAAATATCCGCAATCGAGGCCAAAGAATTATTGACTGAAGGCGCTCTGCTTTTGGATGTACGCGAACAGGATGAAATTCAACAAAAAGCTTTTGTGCACGACGAGGTATTGAATATCCCTTTCAGCATTTTCGACGAAAACTATGGCGAATTACCCAAAGACGGCAAAATTGTTGTGGCTTGTCATTTAGGCATTCGCAGTCTGAGGGTTGCTCAGTTTCTGGTCATTCAGGGTTGGGACGAAGCCAATATCTTTAGTCTTGAGGGCGGTATAGAGGCATGGAAACAAGCCGGATTGCCTGTGAAAACAGCCCCGCGTACTTTTTCATTTGCCAAACCGGCCACTTCCTGTGGTTGTGGTAGTGATGGTTGTTGCTAAACTAATTTTCAAATCTTCAAATTTTCAAATACAATAATATTTTATGAAAGTACTAATTCTTTGCACCGGAAATTCATGTCGCAGTCAAATGGCACACGGCTTTTTACAATCGTTCGACGACCGTATCACAGTTTGCTCTGCCGGTACACAAGCATCAGGTAAACTCAATCAAAAAGCTGTAGCAGCAATGAAAGATGCCGGCATCGACATCAGTCAGCACACTTCCGATTCTGTGGATAAATATCTGAACGAAGAATGGGATTACGTAATCACTGTTTGTGGTGGTGCTAACGAGGAGTGTCCTGCATTCTTTGGTAAGGTGAAAAATCGTCTGCATATTGGTTTCGACGACCCAAGTCATGTGGTAGGAACCGAAGAGTATATTTGGAGCGAATTTATCCGTGTGCGCGACGAAATTAAAGAGGGTTTTTACAAGTTTTATATGGAGAATATTAAAGCTGGATAATTTGTAATTTATTGATATGTAAGTGTCTCAGTGTAAAAATATTAAAAAAATATGACTCAAAAAACAAAACCCTCAGGTGAAATGTCATTTTTCGACCGGTATCTTTCGGTTTGGGTGGCATTGTGTATTGTGGCCGGAATTGCCATCGGGAAATTGCTGCCCGACGTACCTGAAACGCTTAGCAAGTACGAATATGCCAATGTGTCCATTCCCATTGCTATTCTTATCTGGATTATGATTTTTCCCATGATGCTGAAAATTGATTTTGCAAGTGTGGTGAATGCAGTGAAAATGCCCAAAGGCCTTACTGTGACGCTTGTGGTAAACTGGCTTATCAAACCTTTTACAATGTTTGCGATTGCATGGGTATTCTTTTATTTCATTTTCAAAGCGTTTATTCCTGCTGAACTGGCCAAAGAATATCTTGCTGGCGCTGTGCTATTGGGTGCTGCACCCTGTACCGCCATGGTGTTTGTGTGGAGTCATCTTACCAAAGGAAATCCAGCATACACACTGGTGCAGGTGGCTATCAACGATTTAATTATTCTGGTGGCTTTTATTCCTATTGTCACGCTGCTTCTGGGAATCAGTGGCATTAGCATTCCCTGGAATACGCTTATTCTTTCAGTCGTTTTGTTTGTGGTTATTCCGCTGGTTTTGTCAATAATTACGCGAAAAGCAGTAATTAAAAGCAAAGGACTGGATTATTTTGAAAATGTATTTCTGAAGAAATTCAGCGCAACCACTATCACCGGACTTTTACTTACACTGATCATTATTTTTTCGTTTCAGGGCGATCGCATTTTACAGAGTCCGTTTAATATTCTGCTCATTGCTGTGCCGCTGATTATTCAGACTGTTTTTATCTTTTTTGTGGCTTATTGTTGGGCAAAAAAGTGGAAGTTGACACACGATATTGCAGCTCCGGCAGCACTTATTGGCGCAAGTAATTTCTTCGAACTCTCGGTGGCGGTTGCCATTGTGCTTTTCGGAATGAATTCGGGTGCCACGCTTGCCACAGTGGTCGGTGTATTGGTGGAAGTGCCGGTAATGCTGGCTCTGGTGAAATATGCAAACCGAACGCGAAGTAGTTTTCCTGCGCATTAAACATTCATTTTTTACAATAAAACAGCTCCGGTTAAATGTATTTGCATGCATTGGGCCGGAGCTTTTGTTTTGGGCTTGTTGAATAATAAATTGTAAAAAATGCTACAAATAAAATAGTGTTTTATATTACAAGCGGATTTTCATTGTTTAAAATTCAGAATAAATAAATATATTTGCAAAAACTTCGCCCTTCTTTAATTACTCCCTGATTTTTTTGAAATGATATGAATAAAGGCCTTTTCAGAATTCTCATTATCAGTTTGTTTTTAGGTGTTGTTGGTGCTGGTTTCGTCAATGCCCAATCGTCGTATCGGGAACAATATAAGCTGGCAAAGTTTAAAAACGATAGCTCAGCCATGATACAATCGTTGAAACTCTGGGGCGATTCGTTGAGCGAGGAAGCTGATTTTCAGCGTGGCGATAGTCTGCTGACTATGGCCATTAAGTTGTCCGAAGCTTCAAAAAATAATTACGAAACAGGGATTATTTACAACCTGTTGGCTTCCAATGCCAGCTATTCGGGCAATCGTCCACTGGCAATGAGCTATTACCACAAAGCATTAAAAGCTTTTTACGATATCCGCGATGCCGATAAGGTAGCTATGATTATGATGAATATGGGGTCGGAGTACGAATATGCCGGAAATCTGAAACTGGCAATCGCCTACAAACTAAAAGCCCTGAAAAATAAACTTGCCTCCGGAAAAAAGAAAAATCTCGATTATTATTATCAGCAGGTGGGACAACTTTTTAAAGAAACCAACACCGATAAATGGGAGTTTTACGTGAAAAAAGCCTACGAGGTTTCGCGTACTTTGACCGATAGTCGCATTCAGACAAAAGCCGGGATTTTCAACGATTTGGGTGGAATAAGCAAACTGCGCGGAAAAACCGATGAATCGCTGGCCTGGTACGATTCGCTGCTGGTTATTTCGCAGGCAAACAATTATATCACGGGTTTGGGCACTGCTTATTCGAATCGAAGTCTTATTTATATGTCGCAGGAAAAATATCCCGAAGCTTATGCAGATGTTCTGAAAGCCATTGACTACGCTGAGCAAAGCGGGAAAATATATGCGCAAATTATTGATCGCATACATGCCGCTAATATTCTTGAAAAAATGAATCGATATGCTGAGGCCGGACTTTATGCGCAAAAAGCGCTGACGCTCGCCCGTGAGTACAAAACTTATCCCGAAGAAGAAGCACAGGCGCATTTGGCATTGGCACGTATTGGCGAAAAAACCAAAGACTGGAAAATGGCTTACGACCATTACAACGCCTACAAAGAAGGTCTCGACTCACTTCGGAATGTCGATGTGGAGAAAAACCTGCACGAAATGGAGTTGAAATATCAGACTTCGGAAAAAGAAAAGGAAATTGAACGACTCGACCATGAAAGTCGTCTGAAAACAATTAGCTATCAGCGTCGTAAGTCAATACTGATTGCAGTGGTTTTTATTATTATACTTTTTGCTGCTATGTTGTTTTTATGGTCACGCCGTAAGTTGTCCGAAACACGAAAGGAACAGGCTGAACTCAGGGAAAAGCTGCTTCGTTCGCAAATGAATCCGCACTTTATTTTCAATACGCTGAATGCTATTAATCAATACGTACAGTCGGGAAAAAGCGAAGAAGCATCAGGTTTCCTCTCGCGATACTCGCGACTTATGCGCCAGATTCTCGAAAACTCCAACGAGCGTTTTATTTCGCTGACAGATGAAATTGAGTTCCTGAACAATTACCTGAAAATGCAGCAGTTGCGTTTTGGAATCAGTTTTGAATATAAAATCACTGTGGGCGAAGACATTGATGCCGATAATACAGAAATTCCGCCAATGATTGCCCAGCCGTTTGTCGAAAATGCTGTGGAACATGGCATTCGGGGGGTCGAAAATGGGCTAATTTCGGTAACTTTCACCACCAATGGCAAAGAACTGATACTTACTGTGACTGACAATGGCGTGGGTATGAAAAATGCTGAACCTACCACAAATCATCGCTCAATGGCCATAGATATTACGCTGGGCCGACTGCAAATGCCGGGCGGTCGACCCGATAGTTTGACGATTGAAAGTCCGGTGTCCGAAACCCAAAGTGGTACACGTGTAAGTTTGGCTATTCCTTTTAAAACATATAGTTAATGAAGATTCTGATTGTCGACGACGAAGCGCCTGCCCGTGAAATGAGCCGGAGCCTGTTGCAAAAATATTTTCCTGAAACCTCTGTTTGTGCCGAAGCTACGTCGGTCGAACAGGCTTATCAGGCTGTTTTGCTGCACAATCCCGATTTGGTGTTGCTCGATGTGGATATGCCCGACGGTACTGCTTTTGACTTTCTGCGTAAACTAACAAGCGTGAATTTCAGCATTATTTTTATCACTGCTTACGAGAAATATGCCCTGCAGGCAATAAAGTTCAGCGCCCTCGATTATTTGCTGAAACCATTTTCCGAAGGCGAATTTGCCGACGCTATCCGAAAAGCGCAACGCAGGGAAACAGCCCGCGATACTGAATCGAAATTCAATACCTTGTTGCAGAATTTTCAGCAGCCTGCACCTACCCGAATTGTGTTGCGCACTGCCGATTCAATGCATGTGTTGCAACTCGATGAGATAGTACGTTTGCAGGGCGAAGGGGCTTATACCTGCTTTCATTTGTCGGGACGAAAGCCGCTTATGGTTTCGAAAAACCTGAAGGAATACGAAGAATTGCTCGAAAACAACAATTTTATCCGCACACATCAATCGCATTTGGTAAATTCAAAATACATTGTCTGCTATCACAAAGCCGATGGAGGTTACCTGAGCCTGGCCGACAAAACGCAGGTGCCTGTGGCTACGCGATACAAAGAAAAAGTGATTGCGAGGCTCAATAGTCTGTAACTCGCTTTTATCTCACAATCCCGCACATTTCAATCAATTCTCCACACATATAAATTGCTGCAATCAATCGGGATTGTAGCAAACTATTTTTGTATCACTCAAATTGACAATTATGACTGAGAGTTATGATACGAAAATTATTCTCGAAACCGACGAGTATATTCTGGTTTCGGATAAGTCGAAAATTCTTTATGCGTTTTTCTGTCGTAACCGAAAAAAACTTAAACTGACCTGTATCGACGAAACTTTTGAGTTAAGCGGAGATGTGAGACTTTTCTTTGCAAAACTGTTGGATAATGGATTTATTCGTATTTCAGGCTGTTGTTGCATAAATCCATTATTTATAAGTGAATATAAATTTAATCAAAAGCAAGTGACTATGATTAATGGAACAACCTTTCATATAGCCAATAGCTTTAAATATATTATTGATAAATACTTTGAGACAAACGAAAACATATAATCAACTCACAAAGAAAAATCTTATGAAAAGAATTCTACTTCTTATAGGCTTATTGCCTGTATTGTTATTGCATGCGTCGTCAACCGACTCATATCGCTGGCTACATGCCAAAGCTTTTAATGGAATGAACGCTACAGGTATGACAATTGACTCACACAACAATACCTATTTTTATGGCTTTAGCTTTACCGACATAAAGTATGGTGAGGCTACTACTAGTGTTGATGAGGATGACAGGGCGTTAATTTTTGTAATTAAACTGAATGCTCAAAATGAGTATCAATGGACTAAAAGAATCAGGCTTCAAAAAAATGCAGAATCTCCTTCTTTGTCAATCAATGTGCGCAGCATGGATGTGGACGATAACGGGAATATGTATTTTGGAGGCGACTTTTGGGGTGTAGTGGATGTAAATTCACAAACTTATGGTTTCTATACAAATACTTATGCTTACTTTGTATTGAAAACAGATGCTTCGGGTGCTGTTCAATGGTTTAAAGCGGGTGATATGTCATCTGGTTCTGTACATAAAGTAAAATATACAGCAGGCCGTGTGGCATTTGTCAGTGCTTGGGATTCTAACCCTGAAGTGCTTGAATTGTTTGGCACCGATTTGATGACAAAATTTGGTAGTTTACAACATTTCTCCGACTGCGATATGATGGTGGGTGCCTTGTCGGCTAATGATGGTAATATAGTTTTCGCACAAGGCATTAAAACTGGTCACGACCGTTATACTCAACAATTATTTGCTATTTCACCTGTTCGAAATCCCAATACTTTGGATGTGGATAATGCAGGAAATTTATATCTATCAGGCGGTTTTAATTCTGATAAACTTAAAGTGGCTGGTGTAGAATATAGCATAGCTTCAGGTGTTCAAGCCGAAGAGTCGCAATTTGTGTTGCGTGTGGGAATATTTGGTGAAATATCATGGGTGAAAATTATAACAAACGCTAAAGGTATTTATCCTACAATTGCCATAAACAATACTTCGGGCATGGCAGTGCTATTCAGAGGGGGTAATAACTTTATGAAAATTGACGACCAAATAATCAATGTAAATGGCGATGCCACAAAAATGAATCATATAGCATTGTTTAATTTCAGTGGTGAATTGATACAAAAACGCATGATTAACTCTGATGCTCTTCATATTGCCCCTGCTCCAAATGGTTCGTTTTGTGTGGCCGGAAATCTAACCTCAGCTGGGCAGTACTTTGGAATGGATGGCTTGTACAATGGTGAATCGGAACGCGAAAATCTTTTTATTGGCTTTTTCGATAGAGACTTAAATGCAATTGCTGGTCAGTCGGTTATATCGGAAGGAATATATATGCCTGCCTCTCTGAGTTTAGGAGCTGATGGAAAAATCAGACTGCTGGGAGTTGTTAATCTTGAAACAAGTTCAAACAACATTACATACCCTTTTGGAGAGCATGTGGTATCAAGGTTCGATGGTGATAATAAACATATTTTCTCAGTATTAGACCCTAAACAACTTGTTAAAGCTCAGCTAAATGTGTATCCTATCGATTGTGGCAGGTATTCAGTAAATGTTAACCCAAGTGTAAAAAGTCGTGTGCAATGGTTTGTAAACGGTGTGGCAAAAGGCACTGAATTTAATCTGACAAACGATGAACAAATGGGCGGCTATCTGTTTGATAAAGGGGTAAATTATATTAAAGCATTACTCACCGATTCGGCCGATGCTATCAATACTGCCGAGTTTTGGGATACTATTACCGTTTACAATCCCGTAGTGAATATCAATACACAAATAAATCCGCAAACGGGAGTTGTAAATTACTCAGTTGTAATAAGTAACTATGCTCCCGAATACAATTTGAGTATAGACAGAGGAAATTACGATTATTCCTCAGAACCAAATGGGACTTATACATATCCACCCGGTACTCACACAATAAAAGTTATTTTGTCTGAGATGTCTAATCATAACTGCTTTTTCCGAACCGAGAAATCATTTGTGGTACCTGAACCGGATAGTAATCAGGAATGCGAAAACGGAGTGATTAAAGGACGTGTAGAATCTTCTATTGCTGGTTTTTTAGCTGGCGAAGTGAGAGTTGATGTTTTCCGTTTGCAAAGCGAAAGAAGATATCAGTTTTTAAATTCTGACATTATTGATGAGAATGGCGAATTCAGGGTAGAAGGTTTGCCAATAGGCGACTATGTTTTAAGAGCCAATATTATCGACCCTGCAAAATATCCAGCTTTGCTTGTGACTTATTTCAATAATATAATGAATCAGGTAACTTCGTGGCAGGATGCCACACCTATTACGCTTGGTTGTAATCAATGGGCTGATTTAAATCTCACGTTTGCTGCTATCAACGAAGTGCTAAATGGTACAGGTAGTATTTCCGGTATTGTAAGTTACTCAAATGGCGAGCCTCAGGGAGCAAGAGCTATGATTAAAGCCTCAGCTCAGGTAGGCGATGTGCTTGTAAGTAATGTTCCGGTAGTATTGCGTAAAAAAGCGAACGGACAGATCATTGCGCGTACTACCACAGATGAAAATGGTATATACAATTTCGAAAACTTACCCGATGATGAATACGAAATTGTGGTAGATATTCCCGGATTAGCTATGGAATCGACTTACGATGTTATAATTTCTTCAACCGAAAGTGAAGTCGAAAATCGGAACTTTGTAATTACACAAACCGGAATCAATACTACCAATCAGTATGCAATTGTGGCTACTGTTGATGGTGAGGGAGTTATTTCTAATCCTGGTACAAAAATGTTGAATGCAGGCGAAGGTCTAAGTTATACCATTGCCCCGGCTACGGGTCATTTTACCGAAGATGTGTTGGTAAATGGTGTTAGTGTGGGTGCTGTGTCTTCGTGCGATTTCAGTAATGTAAATTCAAATCAAACAATTCATGTAATTTTCAGACTCATCACTGGTCAGCAGAATTTCAAAGGAGAGGGAATTTCTGTATCGCCTACAGCATTTGAAAAAGATGTAGTTGTTAAAGGATTAGTTTCAGGAAGTCAGATACACATCTATAATCAGATGGGAGTTGGATTTTACAATTCTGAGAAACTTACTGATAATGAAATAACTCTTAACTTGTCGCATTTAACTGCCGGTATGTATTTTATCCAAATTAAAAGTGAAAACGGAAGTACACAAACGTTCAAAGTGTTGAAAAAATAATATTTTTCAACTGTATTGCCTGATGAAAGTTATTGGATTCTTCTCGCCTCGGCGGATATGAATGACAGCGTTCTGTAATATTTCACTGTTTTTAAGTAGTTCTGATTTAGGTAAGTAAGAAAGTTGGGAGGTGATGTGAGTCTGATACTTGCATTACTGTTAAAACAAAAAGGACGCTGAAAACCAGCGTCCTTTTTATTTTTACAGTAATTATTTTACAAAAATCAAATCGCCAAAAAATTCCGGTCGGTGAAAATCGGGTTGTTTGGTCGAAATCAGACTCCAGCTCAGATAGTGCGGGTTCGATGTGCCATCGGCGCATTTGTAGAAATTGGCTTTTACACGTTCAGGCAGGTTGTTTTTGTCGAGCCCCAGCAAATCAAGTGGGATGGCAAATGTAAGTTTCCATTCGAAGCCGGCCTTTATCTCGTTGAACGGTTGATCGCCAAGGGTGGCATAACGCTTAATGCGCGACATTTTTTCAGGTCCGAACATCACCACGCCTTCTTCACGTCCTGCACGTTCGGCAGCCAGGCAGGTACCAATACAGTTTAGTTCGAAGTTGTTGTATGTTTTCTGATTAGGACCCTGAAAGAAAAATTCTACGCAACTGTCCTGCCATACCGGATCGTTGTCGTTAGTAAAAGTCGCTTTTACATTGTTTTCCACTACTTTGAAAAATATGTAAAGTGCGTCGGACGAACGTGCAATTTTGAAACGACAATCGGGTTTGTACGGATATTCAGTAGGCCAGTTAAGCATATCCACGTATTCGTATGTTTCGTGTTGCTCAAAATACTGAGCAGCAAAGCGAATGTCGGTGCCATCGAGGCGTGGAGCGTATGAAACTTTAAGTGTTTTCATTATGTTGTCTTTTTATACCGAAAAAAAATACCTTATTTTTATTGATCTGTCAGCTCCTCAGCCTTCTGTTTTATATTCTACAAAGGCCTCAATGGCTTCGTACGAGGCAAGTCCTAACTTTTTGTAAAGATCGGCTGTTGCCTGATTGCGGTCTTCGGCGCGTTGCCAGAAGAGTCGTTCGTCGTTGCCCATGAACGGGGCGCTTTCCATCTGCGACTGATGTTTCAGAATAGAGTTGCGTTTGCTTCGAAGTTGCTCGGGACTCATAGGAACAGCCATTTCAATGTGGTCAATTTCCCACTCAGCCCAGGCGCCACGGTACATCCAAATGCGGCAATCTTTCATCCATTCTTTTAATTTCAGTTCGTCGATGGCTGCCAAAGCTGCATTCAGACACACTTTATGCGTTCCGTGCGGATCGGCAAGGTCACCGGCTACAAATATCTGATGCGGCTGAACAGTTTCGAGTAGTTGCATTACTATATGTACATCTGCTTCGCTCAGTTTCCCTTTTTGTACTTTTCCTGTTTCGTAGAATGGCAAATCGAGGAAATGCACATTTTCGGGTTTCAATCCCACAAAACGGCATGCAGCACGGGCTTCTTCGCGACGGATTTGTCCTTTCAGGAAAAGTACATCGGCAGTGTCGGTGTCACCGGTTTTCTTTTCGTTGAGCAGGAAGTTAAGCGATCTGTCGAGTTTTTCGAGCAATGCTTTGTCGGCGTTGTTAAAGCCATTTATTACATTTTTAAACAGTGCAATGTAACGAATTACTTCATCGTCGCCCACCGCAATGTTTCCTGACGTCTGATAAGCTACATGAACTTCATGTCCCTGATCGACAACTCTCTGGAAAGTTCCTCCCATTGAGATTACATCGTCGTCGGGATGCGGGCTGAATACCAATACTTTTTTAGGATAAGGACGTGCACGTTCGGGGCGGTTTGCATCGTCGGCTCCGGGTTTTCCTCCCGGCCATCCTGTGATTGTTCGCTGCAAATCGTTGAATATACGAATGTTTACATCGTATGCAGAGCCGTAGAGCGACAATAGTTCGTCGAGTCCGTGCTGGTTGTAGTCCTTATTGGTAAGTTTCAGAATTGGTTTGTCGGTTTTTTCGCAAAGCCATACGATTGCGCGACGTATCATTTTGTCGGTCCAATCGCAAGGGCCTACAAGCCAGGGATGGCTAAGGCGTGTAAGCAATTGAGCTGCATCAAGGTCGAGAACCACAATGGCATTTTTATGTGTTTGTAAAAATGATGCAGGCACATTGTCGTTTACTTTGCCTTCCACCACTTCTTTGATAATGCTGGCTTTGTGTTCGCCCCATGCCGAGAGAATTACGCGTTGTGCATTCATTATGGTCGAAAGCCCGATGGTGATGGCACTTGCAGGTACATCGTTTTTCGAACTGTAGAAGCCTTTAAGTGTAGCTCGTGAAGCATCGTCGAGCAGCATGAGTCGGGTAGTGGAGCTAAGTTGCGAACCGGGTTCATTATAACCCACATTTCCTACAAGTCCCACGCTCAGCAATGCCAAATCTATACCACCGGCCTGCTCAATTTCCATTTCGTAGCGGCGACAGAAATCATAAATTTCGGCCCGTGCTATGGCATGGTCGGGAGTAAAGAAGGCGTCTGGTGCAATGTCCACTTTGTTAAGCAGCTTTTCGCGTAACAAAAGTGAGTTTGAGTGCAACTGACTGTCGCTTACCGGATAAAATTCGGATACATTGAACACAATTACATTTGCAAAGCTCAATTCTCCTTTTTTGTGCATATTCACCAGTTCGCTATACACGCTCAACCACGACGAACCGCCCGAAAGTGCAAGTACGCATTTTTCGTTTTTGGCCGATTTTGTTTTTATCAGTTGAGCAATTTCCAGTGCAATGGCATGTGAACCATCTTTTTCGCTGGTGTAAATGTCGGTATGCAACTTTTCGAAGCGTGTCTGACGGGCAGCTTCAAATGCATCTCCCGGACGATAATATCTTTCGGGGATACGTTCGAGTGTAATTTTTGAACTTAAATCAAAATTCATTATACTGTGATTTTTGAGTTTTTATATTGGGCTTCGAACACAATTTGTTTCATTTTTTCAAAGTTTTCTTCCTGACTTTTCAGTAAGGCAAACTGAGCCAGCGTACGCTGCATATTGTGTTCGGGATGTTGTATTTTGTAGTAAGTGTCGCCATTCAGATAGTCGGTGAAAAAGCGTACTGTTTGCATGTAGCTAAGCAATTTGGCGCCAAATGCCAGATATTCAAGTTCGGTGTCGCTCAGGAATGTGGCCTTGCTCAGATATCCTTCGCTGTAGGCTTTGAAAATTTCGAGATTGATGCCTACGTTTTCGAGATTTTCATCATCTTCGGTACCTGTGTTGGCTGCTGTACGCATAAAGTCGCCAAAATCGGAAAGCACAAAACCCGGCATTACAGTGTCGAGATCCACAATACAAATAGGTTCTTCGTTTTCGTCGAAGAGCATATTATTTACCTTGGTGTCGCAATGGTTGATGCGTTTTTGCAATTTTCCTTCACGGAACATGCGCTCGGGGGCACACATTTCCCAGGCACGCTTTTCAATTTCGTCCACCATGAATTGTGTTTTTGCGAGTCGTCCTGCCGCATTGTTTTCCACTGCTTCGCGAAATTGTTTCAAACGGAATTCCATATTGTGAAAATCAGGAATTGTTTCAATCAGCTCATTGTGTGGAATGTCGGCCAGCATGCACTGAAAGTTTCCGAACGATTCACCCGCTTTGAATGCAAGTTCAGGCGAAATTACATCGTAGCTATGTGTGTTTTCAATGTTTACATACATTCTCCAGTATTCTCCCTGACTGTTTTTATAAAACAGTTCTCCGCTTTTAGTCGGAATAAGTCTGAGTACTTTACGCTCTATGTTGCTTTGTCCTTCAGCTGCAAGTTTTGATCTGAGGTGGTCGGTCACTATGCTAATGTTTTTTTGCAGACCTGCCACATTTTTGAAAATATTGTGGTTGATTTTCTGTAAAAAGTACGACCCTTTTTCCGGCGTGTTGCTTCTCAGAATAAATGAATCATTGATATGTCCGATTTTGAGTGGAGACACAGTAGTGATTTCACCTTGAATGTCAAATTGTGAAATTATCTCTTCCATTTTGAGTTATGTGTTTTAAAGTAATATTGTATTAAGCCAGTAGTGATATGCAATATTTGTAGCATAATTACTACCCTTTTGATTTTTCAGATTTAAAGTGTCCTTATATATAATGTATAATTTAATATCAAAGCAAATTGTTTCTCTTTTACATTAAAATATTCTTGCGTTAATCTGTGAATTATCCGCTAATTTTATTTACCTTTGCAAAGATAATAAATATATTTAATAATAAATCTACAAAAACAGGAAAATCGCTAAAACTGTATTATTTTATCCTGTTTTCGTACAATATTATCCTGTTTTAAGTGGAAAATGAGCTAAAAATAGCCCTCTGCAATTTGATCAGGGATGAAATTGAAATAAAATTTTAATAATTGTACACAAAGGTGACATGTATTTCACCTTATTTTCGCCAATAAAAAACTATTAATTTATTAGTGGAAATAAAAGTTGGTTGACTGAAATTCGTTTATCTTTGTTGTACGAAATGTAAAAACAGAAATTGAAAATGGAAAGTATAAAATCAATATACCGGATAGGAAACGGACCTTCGAGCAGTCATACAATGGGACCAAAAAAGGCCGCTGAATTGTATGTTCAAAAGAATCCCGCAGCTGTAGGTTTCAGAGTGCATTTATATGGCAGTCTGGCTGCCACCGGCAAAGGACACTTTACCGACAAAGCCATAACTGATGCCCTGAACCCGCGTGCAGTGGAATTTATCTGGCATCCCGAGCTTGAATTACCACTCCATACCAATGGAATGAAATTCGAGGCGCTTGATGCAAGCGGCGCCACAACCGACAGTTGGGTGGTTTACAGTATCGGCGGCGGAAAAATAATTGACGAAACCACCGATTTGTACGAAAAGCAGATTTATGAGCATGAAAATATTTCTGACATATTAACCTGGGTCGATAAAAAAGGAAAAACCTATTGGGAATATGTGCAGGATCGTGAAGATTCTGATTTGTGGGATTACCTGAATGAAGTATGGAAAACCATGCAGAAATCGGTGCGAGAAGGACTTGAGAACGATGGTGTGTTGCCGGGTGAGCTTAACTTACGCCGTAAAGCTGCATCGTACTGGATAAAAGCCAAAAGTTACAAGGTGAGTCTGCAAAACCGCTGTTTGATAATGGCTTACGCATTGGCTGTATCCGAACAGAATGCGAGTGGGGGCGAAGTGGTGACTGCGCCAACCTGTGGAGCTGCGGGTGTGCTTCCGGCTATTTTATATCATTTGAAAAATTATCACGAGTTTTCGGATAAAAATATTCTTCAGGCGCTTGCTACTGCCGGACTTTTTGGGAATGTGACTCGCAAAAATGCTTCAATTTCAGGAGCCGAGGTCGGTTGTCAGGGCGAAATTGGTACTGCCTGCGCTATGGCTGCTGCGGCAGCAAATCAAATGTTTGGCGGTTCGCCGCAGCAAATTGAATACGCAGCCGAAATGGGTCTGGAGCATCACCTCGGACTAACCTGTGATCCAGTTTGCGGACTGGTACAGATTCCATGTATCGAACGTAATTCGTTTGCAGCGCTGCGTGCGCTCGATGCCAACCTTTCGGCCATGATGGGAGATGGTAAACATATTATCAGTTTCGACAAAGTGGTGGAAACTATGCGTACCACAGGCCACGATTTGCCAAATTTGTACAAAGAAACTTCGCTCGGTGGGCTGGCAAAATTTGCTCATGTCTCAGGCGAAATGTGTTGAGAACTAACTTTTTTACAAACTTTATATTCAGTTATTTATGTATTCAGATTTTAAATCTCACTTGCAAACCGAGCTTTCGGACATTCAGGAAGCCGGTTTATACAAAAATGAACGCATTATTGTCTCGCCTCAGGGTGCGCTTATTCGTGTGGGCGATGGCAAAGAAGTACTTAATTTTTGTGCGAACAATTATCTCGGACTTTCGAATAATTCCGAATTAATTAATGAGGCAAAAAATGCACTCGATACGCATGGATATGGCGTTTCGTCGGTACGCTTTATTTGCGGAACGCAGGACTTGCACAAACAGCTCGAAGCATCTATTGCGCGCTTTTTTGGTACTGAGGATACAATATTATATGCAGCCTGTTTCGATGCCAACGGCGGTGTATTCGAACCATTGCTCAACGAGCAGGATGCTATTATTTCGGATGCGTTGAATCATGCGTCAATTATTGATGGTGTACGTCTTTGCAAAGCACAACGTTATCGTTATGCAAACGCCGATATGGCGGATCTTGAAAAGCAACTGATTGCAGCACAGGCACAACGTCATCGTCTGATTGTTACTGACGGCGTTTTCTCAATGGACGGCAATGTGGCGCCACTCGATAAAATTTACGAACTGGCCAATAAATATAACGCAATGGTAATGGTCGATGAGTCGCATTCGGCAGGTGTGGTTGGAAATACCGGTCGTGGTGTGACTGAGCGTTACAACCTTCGCGGCGAAATTGAAATTATCACCGGAACGCTCGGAAAAGCTTTTGGCGGCGCAATTGGTGGATTTACAACCGGTAAAAAAGAAATTATTGAGCTGCTTCGTCAGCGTTCGCGTCCTTATTTGTTCTCCAATTCAATTCCGCCAATGGTGGCCGCTGCGGGCATTCGTATGTTTGCCATGATGGACAAAACAAACGAGTTGCAGGACAAATTGCACAAAAATACAGCCTATTTTGTGGAAAAAATGAAAGCGGCAGGTTTCGACATTAAGCCTACCGAATCGGCCATTTGTGCCGTAATGCTTTACGATGCCAAATTGTCGCAGGAAATGGCGACCCGTTTGCTCAACGAAGGCATTTATGTGATCGGATTTTATTATCCGGTAGTGCCTAAAGACCAGGCGCGTATTCGTGTTCAGATTTCAGCTGCACACAACCCCGAACAGCTTGACAAATGTATTGCAGCATTTAGCAAAGTGGGACGTGAGTTGGGTGTAATAAAATAAGAAACATATTTAAACTAATCAAATAGACAAATTTGATTTTTAAAATAACAATCATCTACTAATAAATCAACTTCTTATTCCCCCTTGAGGGGGTTAGGGGGCTAATAATAAAAGAAATGAAAGCACTAGTAAAAGCCAGTCCCGAAAAGGGAATATGGATGCAGGATGTGCCAATCCCCAAAGTGGGTATTAACGACGTTCTGATCAAAATAAAGAAAACTGCCATTTGCGGTACCGACCTTCATATTTACAAATGGGACGACTGGGCACAGCGTACCATTAAAACACCTATGACCATTGGTCACGAATATATGGGCGAAGTGGTGGATATGGGAAGCGGTGTGAAAAACATCAAAATCGGCGACCGTGTCACCGGCGAAGGACATATTGCTTGCGGACATTGCCGCAACTGCCGCCGTGGTAAACTGCACGTGTGCGAAAACACAATTGGCATTGGTGTTAACCGCGATGGCTCGTTTGCAGAGTACCTTTCGTTGCCTGCCGAAAATGTGGTACACCTCGATAGTCGTGTGTCCGACGAAATGGCTTCGATCATGGATCCGTTCGGAAATGCCACGCACACAGCACTTTCGTTTCCGCTTATCGGCGAAGATGTGTTGATTACGGGAGCAGGACTTATCGGTACAATGGCTACAGCTATTTGTCGTTTTGCAGGCGCCCGCAACATTGTGGTGAGTGACCTGAGCGAATATCGCTTAGACATTGCCCGCAAAATGGGTGCTACTGTCACCATCAATCCTTCGAAAGGCGAAACTATCGAATCTGCTATGAAACAACTGCATATGCGTGGTTTCGATATCGGTCTCGAAATGTCGGGTTCACCTAAAGCATTCGAAGGTATGATCGACAATATGTACAACGGTTCGAAAATTGCTTTGCTGGGCATTTTACCAAATACCACCACTGTGGACTGGGGCAAAATTATTTTCAAAGCACTTACGCTGAAAGGTATTTATGGCCGCGAAATGTGGGAAACATGGTATCAGATGGAGCAAATGCTGATTACCGGCATCGATCTTTCGCCTGTGATTACGCATCGTTTCGGCATCGACGATTTCCAGAAAGGATTTGATGTAATGGAAAGCGGTGAATGCGGAAAAGTAATTCTGAGCTGGGATTAAGCAAAACGCATTTACAATATATTTTAAGGCAGGATATTCATTTGGATATTCTGCCTTTTTACTTAAAATGCATCAGGTTTTATATTATTGTACGGTTTTCCATATCAGATTGTATGGATTGTATTTTCTTTGTAAAATTAAAATTTCAATGACACTGATTGCGATGAAAATAACAACCCATATCTTCATAATTGTATTTATAATTCTTCTTCTCCCACAATTTGTATTTGCCGGTTTTAATTTTCAAAGCGGAAAAAATCTTCGTGCCGATATTTCAGTAAACGAACCGGAAGTCGTAAAAACGGCTTTTGGGATGCTTCAGAGCGATTATTTGCGTGTTTTCGGTGCCGAAATGCAGCAAAATCCCAAACAGGCAAAATTACTTATTGGCACCATCGGATTACAAAGCAAAGCAGAAAAAGCTGCAGGGAAATTTGAACTTGCTGCATTAAAACAAAAACGCGAAGGTTTTCTGATTTTTGTAAAAGGAAATTCGCTTATAGTGCTTGGCAGCGACAAACGTGGTACCGCATACGGACTTCTCGAATTGTCGCGTATGATGGGCGTATCACCCTGGGAATGGTGGGCCGACTCGCCTGTGGAAAAACGGAAAGAACTTGTTTTTCCGGATCATTTTCGCGTGATGCAATCGCCTTCGGTAAAGCACAGAGGCATTTTTATCAACGACGAAGATTGGGGACTGATGCCCTGGAGTTCGCAGAATTTTGAACCTTCGGATGTAAAAGGACGTATCGGACCTAAAACGCACGCAAGAATTTTTGAACTATTATTGCGCTTGCGAGCCAATACTTACTGGCCGGCTATGCACGAATGTTCCGAAGCGTTTTACCTCACGCCGGGTAACCGCGAAATGGCTGATAAATATGGTATTTACATTGGTACCTCGCATTGTGAACCCATGCTTCGGAATACAAATGCCGAATGGAAAATTGCCGGAACGGGAGTTTATGATTTTGTGAACAATCGCAGCAATGTTCTGAAATTCTGGGAAGAACGAACCCGCGAGCTGGCTGGCTCAGACAATATTTATACTTTGGGTATTCGTGGTGTACACGATAGCAAAATGTTGGGCGCAAATACTTTGCAGGAACAAAAGGATGCGCTCGACGAAATTCTGAAAGCGCAGCGCGAAATGATTGCTGACATTGTAAATCCTGATGTGGAAAAGGTTTCGCAGGTTTTTATTCCGTACAAAGAAGTACTCGATGTATATAAAATGGGATTACAAGTACCTGAAGATGTGACGTTGATGTGGACTGACGACAATTACGGCTATATCCGTCATTTCCCCGACAGCGCTGAACAGACCCGAAAAGGCGGACATGGAATTTACAATCATCTTTCGTATTGGGGGCGTCCACACGATTATCTTTGGTTGGCTACCACGCATCCGGCTTTGGTTTATTCACAAATGAAAATGGCCTACGACAAAGGTGTGCGCGATATGTGGATAATGAATGTGGGCGATATTAAACCTGCTGAATATCTGATTGAGCTGAGCATGGACATGGCCTGGGATATAAATTCCATTGAAAATAATATTGATGGCCTCGACAGACATTTACAGAATTGGTTGATGCGAGAATTCGGAGAAAAATATGGCGCAGATTTACTTGCAGTAATGAATGAATATTACAGACTGGCTTACATTCGCAAGCCCGAATTTTTGGGTAATACGCGTACCGAAGAGCGCGATCCTGCATGGAAAGAAGTAAAAGATTTGCCATGGACAGAAACTGAAATACTGGAGCGAATAGTACAATATCAGGCTATCGACAAAAAAGTGCAGGATATTTCCGAGTCTATTTCTATCGAAAAACGTGATGCGTGGTTTCATTTGGTCGAATATCCGGTTCGTGCAGCAGCAAACATGAATTATAAGCATTTAAACGCGCAATTGGCCCGTCACTCTAAAATTGATTGGGAGAAAAGCGATAACGCTCACGACAAAATTGTAACGCTCACCGAAAAGTATAATTCATTGGCCGATGGCAAATGGCGATTAATGATGGATGCCCGTCCGCGCAGACTTTCTGTGTTCGATCGGGTAAAAAGAGCAGAAGCCGTGCAATCGCTTCCCGAAGTGGAAAAATTGCTTTTCAAGTGGAATGGAGCTGATTTTCAGAGCTTCGAAGGCCCTAATCCACTTGCTCATGGCTTGGGATACGAACGAAAAGCAGTGAGCCTTTCGCCCAATACAAGCCTGATTTACAGTTTCGAAGCTTTGCAAACCGACTCGCTGAGAATAACCGTTGCACTTGCTCCGAATCATCCCGTAAATGGCAACACATTGCGATATGCCATTTCGCTGAATAATGAAAAACCTCAAATTGTAGATTTTCAGACGCAGGGTCGAAGCGAAGAATGGAAAGAAAACGTGCTGACCAATCAGGCATTGCGAACCACTATTCATGCTGTGAAACAAACAGGCATGCAGACTTTGAAAATCACGGCTCTGGACGAAGGAGTTATTGTGGATCAGATAAAAATCAAAAATTAGACAAACCTGTAAATAGAAAATGGCGCTAAAGATAAAATCTTTAACGCCATTATCAGGGATTTATGTCTTACTCAAAGCTAATCTTTGTCTCTACTGATTTCAGCAATGGAGAAGTAAATTTGAGATTTACCTCGCCTTTTTCGCTGGCTTTGATGTAGGCCAGAATCTGTCCGTTGAAAACACGATGACGATTGTCAGTGTAATCGCTCATGTCCGAGTTGTTGCTGGCTTCGAGACCAAGCAAGCGGGCGGGGCCGGCAATATGACAGGTTACTTCGTTGTCGGCAAGCATTACAGGTACTCCATCTTCGTCCACCACTTCAATTACAACCTGTGCGAGTCCGTTTTCGTTCAACCCAGAATTGATTTGCTTTTTAATTTTAAGCGCATAGGGACGTTTCGACGATTGAATGCTGTAACGGGCAATTTCTTTACCGCTTTTATCCATTCCCGAAACTTCCAGTTTACCGTCGGTATAAGGAATATCCCAATAAATAATGCCTGTGCTTTTGTCGTAGTCTTTGGTTGCGCCCACTTCTTTTCCATTGAGCATTAGTCGTGCTTTGGCGGCATTGGTATAAGTCACCACGCGAATCATTTGCCCTTCGTTGTAATTCCAAACCGGCCATGCGTCCATCGACGGGCGTTGCTCGCGGCGACCCTGCGAAGCTTCGAGTTGCGACCAGACATCTGCATTGTGCGAAGATACGCCTGCTCCGGGAGCCGGATAAGTGCCGATATAAGCCATGGGTTTGTTCGACCAGAGCGACTGACGGAAGTAGCCTCTTGGTTTTACAAATCCGCCAAAATCGAGCAGTCCCGAATAAAAACCACGCGAAGGCCAGCGTCCTGATTCACCCAGATAGTCGATACCCGTCCAAAGGAATTGTCCGAAAATAAACTCATTGTCGGTCACAGCTTTCCACGCATCCAAATCGTGACGGTTTTCGCTGCCGAAAATAACGCGTTTGGGATATTTTTCGTGATCGGTTTTGTACATACTTTCGGTATAATTGTAACCTGCAATGTCGAGCGCCGAAGGATATTCGGTTTCGTTGGACATGGCCACACCGGCCAAACCTGCTGTTACAGGACGCGAAGGATCGTGTTTTCTGACTACTGCTGCCAGACGTTTGGCAATAGCGCCAAGTCGCATCGCATCAGGTGCATCTTTTTTATATCCGCCAAAAATTGGTTGGGTAAATCCGGTTTCTTTTCCTCCGGCAAGTACAGGGTGCGAATACGGATCGTTTGGATAATCCACTTCGTTGCCTATGCTCCATGCAAAAATAGAAATGTGGTTGCGGTCGCGGCGTACCATGTCGGCCAAATCGCGTTCGCCCCATTCTTCGAAAAAGTCAAACGTCCCCTGAAAGCCCGGAGTGCCTATATTCCAGCCTTCGAGCCATTTGCGTTTTGGGAATTCCCATTCGTCGAAAGCTTCGTTCATTACCAAAAGTCCGATTTCGTCGCAAATTTCGTACAGATGCGAAGCCTGCGGATTGTGACTTGTGCGTATGGCGTTACAACCAAGCTCTTTCAGTGTCAGCAGACGACGTTTCCACACTTCTTTGTACGAAGCAGCGCCAAGTACACCTGCGTCGTGGTGCAGACACACACCTTTTACTTTCATCCATTCGCCATTCAGTGCAAAACCCTTGCTCGGGTCGAAAGTATAGGTGCGAAATCCGGTGCGGGTTGTCGATTGGTCAATCAGTTTGCCATTTTGATAAACTTTTGTATTTAATGTGTATAATGCGGGCTTGTCAAGGCTCCAAAGTTCCGGATTTTTGATTTTAATTTTGCTTGTGGCCTTGTTTTTGTTTCCGACAGCTGCTTTGAGAGTGGTTTTGCTTTTTCCGGCCACTTTGCCTGCTGGCGAAATAAGTTCGTTTTCAATCACCACGCTGGCTGTTTTTCCGGTGCTGTTGGTAATATCCACCGATACATTCAAAGTACCGCTTTTATTGCCCGAAGTTTCGGGATGCACATACACGCCCCATTGCGAAATGTGTACAGGATTGGCATAAACCAAATATACGTCGCGATAAATGCCTGAACCTGTGTACCAACGCGAATCGGCCGACTGACTGTGATCCACGCGAACGCTAATGACATTGTCCTGTCCGAAATTGATGTGTGGAGTGGCATCGTATGCAAACGAAATATAACCATTTGGACGTTTGCCGAGTAACTGACCATTCAGATATACTTCGCTGCGGTTATAAACGCCTTCGAAATATAAATATACATTTTTTCCGTTGCGTTCAGCAGGAATGTTGATGGTTTTGCGATACCAGCCAATTCCGCCGGGCAGATAGCCAGTAGCACTTGCCAATGTAGGACTGAGTTGCTCCCTTACGCTCCAGTCGTGTGGCAGATTTACCGTTTGCCAGCGTCGGTCGTTGAAGTCATTTCTCAGAGCTTCATGGTTGGCATTGTTCGAGAATTTCCAGAAAGAATTTATTCTTTCTGATTCGCCAAACGATAGCTGAGCTTGCATTTGTACGAACAGAAAAAATGAAATTGTAAGTAAAATAATCTTCTTCATAACCCTAAAAAATAATTGAATAATTTTCTGTTAGAACATGTGTTTTTCAAAACTGAAACCAAAAATAGCAAATAAAGTAAAGCTATTTTTTACCGGACAAAAGGTTTACAAATTTGTACACCTTATTGATTTGTTTTTCCTCTAAGGAATCCATTATGACCTGTTTTTTGTCTGCCTTGTGTGCATATTCTATACGATTAAAATCAATTTTTACAGCTGAAAATCATTTTTATTGCCTTATATTCGCATTCGGATTTCATCCGGCCTATAAATTTGTTTTCAGGAAAAATCACATTCATGCGCAGTTACAAAGCTTTATTCTTCAGTTTGATATTTTCGGTTTTGTCAGTTTCAATGCTCAAATCCGAAAATCAGCCCACCATCGATCATATTACGTCGAACAACGGATTGTCGCACAATACAATACGTTGTATGTTGCAGGATACAACCGGTTTCCTGTGGTTTGGCTCGCTCAACGGGCTTAACCGTTACGACGGACATAAAATAAAAACCCTCAATCCGGTTAATACCAGCATCAATTCCCTTTCGAGTGGAAAAATAAAGGAACTGTATCAGGACAGTCGCGGTTATATCTGGGTGCGTACTTACAGCGATATTATTCATTGTTACAATCCATATCTGGAAAGTTTCCTGCCATTATTCTCCTCGCGCGAAGAGCGTCAGGCGCGTCACAACCTTTTTTATGAGGATAAGGAAAAAAACGTATGGCTTGGAGGTGCCGGTTCGGGCTGTGTCAGAATTTCTTTTTCCGGCGAAAAAATTGAAACAAAACAGTTCTCTGCCAAAACAGCGCAAACAGGCATTGCCTCGGATACAGTCAATGATATTTTTGAGGATAGCAAACTGAATGTGTGGATACTTACCTCCAATGGTATTAGCCTGTATGAAAACGGGAAAATAAAACTTATGGAATGTCGTGCCGGTGTGTCGCAAAACTTCCTGAAAGCCTACGAAGCCGGTGGCAAAATATATTTTATTGCCGATAATGGTTACGTGATTGCTTATGACCCCGTTAAAAAGAAAATTTCAGGTTATTATAACCTGCCTGCCGGAACGCAAGTGTATCGTACTGCAATATTTGGGAAAGATCGTGTGTTAATAGCCACTTCGAAAGGCGTGTTTATGTTTTTGGTAAAAACAGGTCAGTTTTTGTCGTCGGAAATGTTTGCCGGAGAGAAAATTGGTGCTAATGCAGGTTTTCAGAAGGATAAAGCAGGTAACTTGTGGATTTATAATTTTAGTGGAAATGTGTGGTTAGTACGTTCGGGAGCTGCTGTGAAAAAGCTCAATCTGATTCCACCACAGGTTTTACAGTTGATTGATGAGGAAAGGTATCAGTTTCTGGCCGATCGTTTTGGAAATGTGTGGATAACTACCTACGGAAACGGATTGTTCAGATATACACTTGCCGACGGAAAACTGACGCATTTTGCCCACGATAAAAACAGTCGTGGCATTAGTTCAAATTACCTGCTTTCCATAGCGCTCGACAAAAATGATAATATCTGGGTTGGGACAGAAAGTATGGGAATCAATAAGTTCTCTTTTGCGAATCGTGGCGTACAGATGATTTATCCCGATGGAACTCACAAACAAAAAAACGGAAACGTGGTGCGCTCGCTTTTCGAAGATCGCAGGGGGAATATATGGGTTGGGACGAAGTCGGGGAGTTTGTATCGTTACAATGCTGATTTGTCAGAGCGAACTGTGGTGTTCGAAAACGGTTACAACGTGTACAGTCTGCTCGAAGACAATGCCGGAAATATATGGATAGCCACACGTGGAAACGGACTTTTGCAGCTTCCACAGGGACAATTTCGTAATCCGGTGTATCATACACATTCGGCAAGCCCCGGAAGTTTGAGCAGCAACAGTGTGTTTTCAATGATTTTCGACCGTCGCGGGCGTTTGTGGACGGCTACTTTTGGCGGCGGTGTGTCGGTGAAACTGAACAAAGAGGGTGTTGATAATTTCAAAACATTTTTTGATAATGACGAATGGATAAGGTTTGCCCGTTATGTGTTTGAAGACAACAGCGGCGATATATGGGTGGCTACTACCAATGGAATTCTGAGGTTTAACCCCGATAGTTTGCTTGCGAATTCCAAAGCGTACAGCTATTATACTTTCGATCCTGAATCGGATACAGGACTCAGCAATCCGGAAGTGCGTTACATTTTTCAGGATTCGAAAAACAATATCTGGATGGCTACGGCGGGTGGCGGTTTGAATAAATTTGTAAAGGAAAAACCCGACGGAAACGCTGTTTTCGAAGCTTACCGCAATCAGCAGGGTATTGCTAACGACAATATTATGTCGATACTTGAGGATGGAAGTGGCATGCTTTGGGTGAGTACCGAAAGTGGTTTGCATATGTTTAATCCCGAAACGCACTTGTTCAGATATTTCAGATTTACCGATGATTTTTCATCCAATACATTCTCTGAATCGACAGCGTTCAGATGCCGCGACGGGCGATTGTTGTGGGGAAGTCTCAATGGATTTTATGCTTTTCATCCTTCCAAAATACATAAAAATCCTGATTTTGTCGACAAAGTAATACTTACCGGATTCTTTATTTACGATGTGGAAGCTACCATTGGCGAGAAAAAGGCACCTTTGAAAAAATCGGTTTCCTATTCTGAGAAAATTGTGCTGAATGCTTCGGATAAGGTGTTTCATATCGAATTTTCGACATTGAACTTTTCTGACCCTAAAGCAAATCAGTTTATGTATATTCTTGAAAATTATGAAAAACGCTGGAACAGTTCGGGAGCTTACAATATAGCTACTTACCGTAATGTGCCACCCGGAAAGTATGTTTTCAGGGTGAAAAGTGTAAACAGCGATGGTGTTTGGAGCGAAAATGAAACCACACTGCGCATTGTAATTCGTCCGCCTTTCTGGGCTTCGGTGCCTGCTTATATTGTTTATTTTATCCTGTTGTTACTTTTGGCGTACTTTGCTTTCCGCCTTGTGCTGAAATTCAATCGATTGAACAATGCTGTAAAGGTTGAACGTCAGCTTACCGATTACAAACTACGCTTTTTTACGAATATCAGTCACGAATTTCGTACGCCGCTTACACTTATCAGAGGCAGTGTGGATACGCTCAACGACATTAAACAGAAACTCTCGTCTCCAATGCAGCAACTGGTAGGCGAGTTGGATAAGAATACATCCCACATGATGCGCCTTATCGAACAGCTACTTGAGTTTCGTAAACTTCAGAACAATAAGCAAAGACTTAATCTGCAAAAAATGGATGCAGTGGCATTTCTGAAAGATATTTACGACAGTTTCAGCAATGTGGCTGTCAAAATGAACATTGACTATCGCTTTGTGGCTCATCCCGAAAATATCGAAATGTATATCGATGCTAATAAAGTGGATAAAATTGTATTTAATCTGCTGTCGAATGCATTTAAATTTACGCCCCGTGGCGGAAAAATCACTTTGATGGTGGATGCCGTTGAGAAAGATAATGTATTGCGCATTTCTTTGGCCGATAATGGAATAGGTGTGCCCCGCGAAAAACAGAACTTGCTTTTTAGTCGTTTTATGCAGATTAATTTTTCGGCTTCGGGCACGGGTATCGGCTTGTCGCTTGTCAATGAGTTTACTGCCCTGCACAAAGGCACTGTGAAATTTGCCGAAAACGAAGGTGGTGGTTCTGTATTTACGGTTTTGTTGCCTTTAGGAGCCGAATTGTACGAAAAAGATGAATTTGTGAACGATGAAGTAGTGGTGCGAAACAGTTCTGAAACCGAAGTGTATCGGATCTCGGATTTTATTCAGCCTGAGCTGGAAGATGTAGCTCTGAGCCTGATGGTACACGAGCCTGTGGCCGGCAAAAAATACCGCGTACTGGTGATTGACGATAACGATGATATCCGTGAGTTTCTCACTGTGAAGTTGTCGCCCTATTTCGAGGTAATTACCGCTGTGGATGGCAATGAAGGTATTCAGCGAAGCACAAACGAAGATCCCGATCTGATTATTTGCGATGTGATGATGCCCGGCATGAATGGTTTTGAACTTACAAAAATGCTCAAGGATAATTTTGCAACCTGTCACATTCCTGTCATTTTGCTTACCGCTTATGTGTCCGATGAGCATCATACCGAAGGTGTGGAAGCGGGAGCCGATGCCTATATCAGCAAGCCATTCAGCATGAAACATTTGATGTTGCAGATTAATAAATTGCTCGAAAAGCGTGAACTCCTGCACAAGCATTATTCGGGAAGTGTGGTTGTCGCCGAAAATGCTGTGGAAGAGCTTGATGAAAGTAACCGATTGCCTGAAAAAGACATTCAGTTTATGAAGCTGGTAGAGGAATTGCTCGCCAAACATATTGCCGATCCTGATTTTTCGGTCGACGATTTTGCAGCCATGACCAATACCGGGCGCACTTTGTTTTTCAAGAAGATTAAATCGCTTACAGGTCATTCGCCCAATGAATTTATCCGGTATCGCCGAATGAAAATGGCTGCCGAATTGCTTAAAACATACAAGTACAATGTGTCTGAAGTGTCGTATATGGTTGGTATCAACGATCCGTTTTATTTCAGTAAATGTTTCAAAGCGCAGTTTGGCTGTTCGCCCTCGAAATATCTCAATTCGTAGTTCAAACCGGAATGAGGCTGTATTAAAAGCTAAGAGAAGAAAACTAAAACTTACAAATCGCTTTCATCTGCCCCCAACCCCCTAAAGGGGGCTGTTACATTGTGCAAAAAAAGTAATTACGTTGCACACCCTAAGTCCCCTTTAGGGGAACCAACGGTCACGACCAAAGGGAGTAATTAGGGGCAGAAATGAAAATGTTCTTATAAATCGTAAGTTTAATAGAGTTCAAGTGTGTTTTTGATACAGCCACATTTTTTTTGATTTGTTAATTATCCGGTATTTTTGCAACACAAAAGCATAATTTTTTATGATCCGCTTAGATTTTGTTTAATAATGCAAAAACTTATTAACCCGGAACAAAGACGGGATAAATTGTGTAAAATATATCAAAAATTGTGACTAACTTTGCAGCGCTTAAAAGAAAGTGCTTTTTAGTGAACATCATACAAGCTAAAGCGTTTATTATCTTACAGATTGAATCATATCAGAAATTAATTTCAATATAAAGTAAAATGAGTAAAATTGAAAAAATTGTAGCCCGCGAGGTATTGGATTCGCGCGGAAACCCTACTGTAGAAGTAGATGTGTTGTTGGAAT
>JAVEXN010000057.1:0-6522 GCA_034004015.1 Paludibacter sp. | reverse complement strand
GTGATAACTTTGGGAGCCGTCCCATCGAGCTCAAAAAAGTTATCCTCGATTTTTTCGCCAAACATACTTAATGAACTAAAAAATTAAAAATAACTAAAGTTGCATTTACAACTTGAATTCAGCTATTATAAAAAAGATGAATATAGAAAAAGATATACCAAACGATGGTAACTCCACCTTCAGTGGAGCGGATGGCAGTTTTGAACTCGATTTAAGTTCAAAAATATCACTCGAACGCACACCGGAACATTACTTCCGCCCAACGGATGTTATCGAAAATTTGCGTCAAACGCGAAACGAAAAAATACATACCGACATTTTCGCTACCGAAGCCGAAGGAGCCAAATCTATTGCCCAAACCATTGCCACACTTATCCGCGAAAAAGGATTGAATCAACAGAAATGCATTCTCGGACTTCCGGGAGGTTTTTCACCTATTAGCGTGTACGATGAGTTGGTTAAGCTACATCAAAACGAAGGATTGAGTTTTGCAAACGTAGTTGTGTTTAATGTTACCGAATTTTTTCCCGCTCACGATGCTCCACTACATTCCAATGCAGGTTTACTTCGCGCTCATTTGCTCAATAAAGTAAATATCCCGACCGAAAATTTTTATACTCCGGATAGCTCAATTAACAGGGCAAATGTTGTTGAATTTTGTCGGAATTACGAGCGAAAAATTGAAGAACTGGGCGGATTGGACCTTGTACTCGTAAGCGTTGGCAGAGTAGGAAATATTGCTTACAACGAACCGGGTTCACAAGCAAGCACCCTTACCCGCCTGATGTTGCTCGATAACGAATCACAGCGAGATTTGAAGCGATTTTACAGTTCGCGTTCCGAAGTGCCGGCAAGTGCCATCACTATGGGCATGGCAACCCTGCTCAATGCTCGCCAACTTATTTTACCGGCATGGGGCGAAAACAAAGCGGGCATTTTAAAAGACATAATCGAAGGAAAAATCGATGACAATGTACCTGCTTCGTTTATTCAGCAACACAAAAATGCCAAAGTAGTTATCGACCTCAATGCTGCTCAACAGCTTACGCGGATCAGTCATCCGTGGTTGGTTAGTTCGTGTATCTGGACAGATAAACTCATTCGTCGTGCTATTGTTTGGTTGTGTAACGAAACGGGTAAACCCATTCTTAAACTGACGAATAAAGATTACAATCAGCATGGTTTGGACGAACTGCTTGCACAATACGGATCGGCTTACAATGTGAATATCCGTATATTCAACGACCTGCAACGCACCATTACCGGATGGCCGGGTGGAAAACCCAATGCCGATGATAGTAACCGTCCCGAACGCGCATTACCTTATCCCAAACGTGTTTTGGTGTTTAGTCCGCACCCCGATGACGATGTCATATCGATGGGTGGAACTTTGCAGCGACTTGTAGATCAGAATCATGATGTTCACGTAGCTTATGAAACTTCGGGAAATATTGCCGTAGGCGACGAAGAAGTTATTCGATACGTTTCATTGATGCAAAATATAATTGATCGTTTTGACACAAAAAACGAGACAGTTCGGGCAAAATATGCCGAAATTCTACACTTTTTAAATAATGACAAACAAGCGGGAGATATCGATACAGCCGATGTCCTTTATATAAAAGCCCGGATTCGTAGGGAGGAAGCCCGTACAGCCTGTCGTTTTATGGGAGTTAATCCGGATAATGTTCATTTCCTTGATCTGCCTTTTTACGAAACGGGCAGAGTCCAGAAAGGAGAACTTTCGGATAAAGACATTCTAAAGATAATTCCATTACTGGAAGAGGTAAAGCCACACCAGATTTTTGTGGCAGGCGACCTGGCTGATCCGCACGGAACGCACAAAGTGTGTTTAGATGCGGCACTGGCTGCTATTCACGAATTGAAAAACAAAGAATGGATGAAAGAGTGCCGTATATGGATGTATCGGGGCGCTTGGGCCGAATGGGAAATAGACCACATTGAAATGGCAGTGCCTATCAGCCCCGAACAACTCAGAAAGAAACGAAACTCCATTCTGAAACACCAGTCGCAAATGGAAAGTGCACCTTTCTTGGGAAATGATGAACGCCTTTTCTGGCAACGTGCCGAAGAACGAAATCAGGCAACAGCCAATTTGTACAACAAGTTAGGACTTGCCTCTTACGAAGCTATTGAAGCTTTTGTAGAGTATAAAGTTATTTGACAAGATTAAAATTAAGACAAAAGTATGGCCTCTGAGCTTTACGCTAAAAACTCAAAAATGAAACCAACACTATTTATTTTAGCTGCCGGAATGGGCAGTCGTTACGGAGGACTTAAACAACTGGATGGCCTGGGTCCAAATGGTGAAACAATCATGGATTATTCTATTTATGATGCCATAAGAGCAGGCTTTGGAAAAGTAGTATTTGTCATTCGCGAGTATTTCGCAAAGGATTTTGAAGAAAAAATTATTTCTAAATACAAAGGTTTAATAGATACTGATGTCGTATTTCAGGAATTGAATATAGTTCCTGAAGGTTGTAGCTATAATCAGCAACGCGAAAAACCATGGGGTACAAACCATGCAGTACTAATGGGTGCAAAGGTGATTCATGAACCTTTCGCAGTTATAAATGCCGATGATTTTTATGGGAAAGAGTCATTCTACGTTTTGGCCGATTTTCTGAAAAATGCCACAGGAAATTCAAACCAATACTGTATGGTCGGTTATCGACTGGGAAATACGTTATCCGAAAGTGGTTCGGTAAGTCGCGGTGTGTGCGTTGTTAATCCGGAAGGCTACCTGCAAAATGTAGTAGAACGAACACATATAGAGGAAAAGGAAGGCGAAATTATTTATCTGGATGAAGCCGGGAATGAAGTTCCGGTTGCAGCGACCACTCCTGTTTCGATGAATATGTGGGGCTTTACTCCCGATTATTTCGATTACTCTTTAGAATTCTTCAAAGAATTTTTAGCGGAAAACGGACAGGAGTTGAAATCGGAATTTTATATTCCCTTAGCAGTAAATAACCTGATAGTGGAAGGGAAAGTCTCGTGCAAGGTACTGGACACCCCTTCGAAATGGTTTGGAGTAACTTATTCTGAAGATCGCCCACAAACAGTATCGGAGATACGAAAATTAGTTGAACAGGGAGTATATCCCGAAAAATTATTTTGATTTATGGCAAAGATATTAGTAACCGGTGGTACCGGATATATAGGTTCACATACTGTTGTGGAGTTGCAAAATGCAGGTTTTGAGGTTTTTATAGTCGACAACTTGTCGAACTCTGATGCAAAAGTAGTAGACAGAATTGAGAAAATAACAGGTATCAGACCTGCATTTAAAAATACTGATTGTGTTGAATATAAAGCCCTGGAAGCCATTTTTGAAGAAAATAACGGTTTTAATGCCATTATCAATTTTGCTGCCAGTAAGGCGGTGGGCGAATCGGTAGAACAACCGTTGATGTATTACGAAAATAACCTGATGATTTTAATCAACCTCTTAAAGTTGATGTTAAAGTACAACTCAAATAATCTGGTTTTTTCGTCTTCCTGCACCGTTTACGGTCAGCCTGAAATTCTTCCGGTAACCGAGTCTGCACCTATCCAGCCGGCTTTGTCGCCCTACGGCAATACCAAGCAAATTTGTGAGGAGATAATTCGCGATACCTTATATGCAAATCCGGGCTTAAACTCGGTCATCCTGCGTTACTTTAACCCGGTCGGAGCTCACGCATCGGCTGAGATTGGCGAATTACCAAATGGAATCCCCAATAATCTGCTGCCATTTGTAACGCAAACAGCCATGGGAAAACGTGCAAAACTACGTGTATTTGGTAACGACTACAATACTCCCGATGGCTCCTGCATTCGCGATTATATCAATGTGGTTGACCTGGCCAAAGCGCATGTTATTGCCGTACAGCGCATGCTGGAGAACAAAAGTAAAACTCAAGTGGAGACTTTTAATCTGGGAACCGGCAGAGGTTTATCAGTGTTGGAAATAATTTGTGAGTTCGAAAAAGTAAATGGAGTGAAGGTTCCCTACAAAATTGTGGGTCGCCGCGAAGGAGATATCGAACAAGTGTGGGCTGATCCTGCCTTTGCTAATACCGAACTGGGCTGGAAGGCAGAAGCAAGCATTGATGAAACACTTCGCACGGCTTGGGCGTGGGAGAAAAAAATGAATCAATCATCCGTAAAATAAACATAAATGACATTAATAAAATCAATATCAGGAATCAGAGGGACAATAGGCGGAAAACCTGCAGAAGGATTGAGCCCTGTGGATGTAGTAAAATTTACAGCTTCGTATGCTAAATTCATCCGTTCAAAAACAGATAAGAAAACCATTGTAGTGGGTCGTGATGCCCGTATCTCGGGCGAAATGGTGAAAAATATCGTATGTGGTACGTTGATGTCAATGGGTTTCGATGTAATTAATATCGGATTAGCTACCACACCGGGTACCGAAATGGCAGTGACAATGTCGGGCTCTGCAGGAGGGATTATCCTTACTGCCAGCCACAATCCCAAACAATGGAATGCCTTGAAACTGTTGAATGATAAAGGCGAATTTCTGAACGCCGCTGAAGGTGAAGAGATTCTGAGAATTGCTGACTGTGACGATTTTTCATTTGTCGATGTTGATTCCATTGGCCACGAAATTTCGGACGATACTTTTCTTCAAAAGCATATCGATGCTGTTTTGGCGCTTAAATTAGTCGACAAACAGGCTATTCTGGATGCCGGCTTTTCGGTAGCAATCGATTGTGTAAATTCTGTTGGTGGTATGGCAATTCCTGCACTGCTTGAACAGCTGGGCGTAAAAACAATTCACAAACTCTATTGCGAGCCAAACGGACAATTTCCACATAATCCCGAACCACTTCCTGAACATTTAACAGACATTTCCAATCTTATTCAGCAGGTAAAAGCAGATGTCGGCTTTGTTGTCGATCCGGATGTCGACCGGTTGGCGATTATCTGCGAAAACGGTGCTATGTTTGGCGAAGAATATACATTGGTGTCGATAGCTGACTACATTTTATCGCAAACGCCGGGCAATACGGTGTCCAACCTGAGTTCAACCAGAGCTTTACGTGATATTACCCAAAAATATGGTCAGCAGTACATGGCTTCTGCTGTAGGCGAAGTAAATGTGGTGGAAAAAATGAAAGTTGTAGGAGCTGTTATCGGAGGCGAAGGTAACGGAGGAATTATTTATCCTGAAATACATTACGGACGCGATGCACTGGTGGGTATTGCCTTATTCCTGACACAATTGGCAAAATCAAAACTCAAAGTAAGTGACTTGCGTGCCTCTTATCCATCGTATTCTATTTCTAAAAATAAAATAGAACTATTACCTTCGGTAGATATGGAGAAGCTGTTAAGTGAAGTGGCCGAATACTATAATATGTTTGATGTAAATACAATTGATGGGGTGAAAATTGACTTTCCTGACAAATGGATTCATTTGCGAAAATCAAACACCGAACCGATTATTCGAATTTATGCCGAAGCGCAAACCATGCAGGAGGCTGATGCACTTATTGCTGAAATGCACTTATTGGTAAAAGCTAAAATCGGAAATTAAAAATGAAAACACTAAACGTACATCAGTTGACAGATTCAACCCCGAAGTCTATAGATGAGATTTCAGTGTATATGGATAAGCATTTGAAATATGAATACATCGAAATGCTTAACTGGCCGGTAAATTTTCCGTACAAACCTGCCTGTAGCTTCAAAATTGCATGTACCGACACAAAACTTTATATACGTTATTACATTGCAGAGAAAAACATTAAAGCTGTTTATAAGGCAGATATGGATGCCGTTTGGGAGGATAGCTGTGTGGAATTTTTCTGTAAAATACCCGGGCAGGATTTCTATTACAACTTTGAGTTTAATTGTATAGGTACCTGTCTGGCAACAAAACGAAAAGGCAGGGAGGAAAATGTAATGCCATTTAACACGGAACAGTTGAAGCAGATTGAACGATTTTCCAGTTTGGGAACTCAATCTTTTGACGAAAAATCAGGCTATTTTGAGTGGAGTTTAACTGTTGCCATCCCGTTTGAATTAATTGGATTTAAGCCAGATAAGAATCATATTCTTGAAGCCAATTTCTATAAATGTGGAGATAAAACATCGATTCCACACTACCTGAGTTGGAGTTTAATTCAATCAATAAAACCAGACTTTCATCTGCCTGAGTTTTTTGGATTGATTAATTTTTGTAGCTAAAATTAATCAATTTCAATTCGAAAAATATACGTTTAATATATCCGGTAAATTAAGTTCACTATCACTCAATTAGTTTTTTTTAAGGTGAGAAAGAATGTTAGCATTCAGCAATGAATCAGACATTCTTTCTTTTTTTTCAAGCATAACACAATTTTCTCAATCAATATAAATAGTCGAGCCTTAAAAAGCCCATTTTCGTATTATATTATTGTTGATTTGGTAAAACATAGCTTTTATCAAGTCAACAATTTGTATTTTAAATTCGAGCCCAAAAGATGATTTCCATTTATTCATCAT
>JAVEXN010000056.1:0-6735 GCA_034004015.1 Paludibacter sp. | reverse complement strand
CCGACGTTATTCTTCTCGACGTATTCAACACCTTCGGATTACCAACTTCCACTACTGTTTCGCTTGTTTTCGAATTGCTTGGAGCAGCTGTAGCTGTAGCCCTTTTCAATATATGGCAAACCGATTCGGGTGTGCTGATCGATTACATTAATTCAGGCAAAGCACTTACCATTATCTCAGGAATTCTGGTTTCAGTGGTTATTGCATTCGTATTCGGATCGCTGATCATGTGGATTTCGCGTATTGTTTTTTCATTCAAATACAAGAAAACATTCAAATATGCCGGTGCAATATGGGCAGGTTTGGCGCTGACAGCTATTTCTTATTTTGCGATTTTCAAAGGCCTGAAAAACACAACTATTCTGAGCAAAGACACTTTGAATTACATTCACTACAATGTATGGATTGTTTTGATGTACACAATGATTGGCTGGTCGGGCATTATGGCTATTCTGCAACACATTTTCAAAGTAAATATCCTCAAAATTATCATTCTGGCAGGTACTGCAGCGCTGGCTCTTTCGTTTGCAGGCAACGACCTTGTGAACTTTATCGGAGTATTTATGGCCGGACTAAGTTCGTTTGAAATTGCTTCGGGTGTAGCTGCTTCGGGCGGCGATGTAAACACATTGATGATGGACGGACTGTCGAAACCGGTAAGCGTGGATTGGCGCTATCTGTTCGGTGCCGGAATTATTATGATTGTGGCTCTCTGGACTTCAAAAAAAGCACGTTCAGTGACCAAAACTGAAGTAAACCTTTCGCGACAGAACGAAGGGATTGAACGCTTCAATTCTTCCGGAGCTTCGCGCTCGATAGTACGAAGTGCTTTGAACATGAGCAAATTATTCAGAACTATCACTCCAAAAACCGTTAGCAATTTTATTGAACGACGCTTTACTCCGCTCTCAGCCGAGGAACGTGGCGATGCATCGTTCGACCTTATTCGCGCTTCAGTAAACCTGACGGTTTCGGCCTTGCTTATCTCTGTAGGTACCGACCTTAAACTTCCGCTCTCCACTACTTACGTTACCTTTATGGTGGCAATGGGTTCGTCGCTCGCCGACCGTGCCTGGGGACGCGAAAGTGCTGTATATCGTATCACCGGTGTACTTACAGTTATCAGTGGATGGTTCCTGACTGCCTTTGTAGCATTTACTGTAGCCGCTATTGTGGCATTTGCATTGATGTATGGCGGAATGTATGCTGTGATTGGTGTTATTCTGTTGGTAATATTCTTAATGTTTCAATTCCTTCGTATTCACAAAAAACGTGAGAAAAACGAAGCTGCTGAAGAAAATGAAATGACCGACGAACACGACATTGTACTTAGTTGTACCAAGGAGATTGAAAAATCGGTAGAAACAACCATGTATATTTACAAAAACATGATTGATGCACTTTTCAACGAAGACCGCAAAGAACTGATGAAACTGTACAAGGTAGCCGATGAATTCCATGGCCGACAGAAACGACGCAGAACTTACGAAGTGCTTCCTACCATTCAGCGCCTCGACCAAAATTCGCTCGACACAGGGCAGTATTATGTGCAGGTGGTCGATTATTTTTACGAAATATCGGTATCGCTGCGTTATATGACTGAATCGAGCTTCAAATTTATCGACAATGCACATGAAGGCTTTAGTGCCGAGCAAATTGAAGATCTAAAAACACTTGGCAATGAGATTCTGGACATTTATAAAGACTTTGACAAAATGATTGAGAAGGGCGATTACAGTGGCATGGAAAGAATAAAAGAACGTCGCGCCGCCATTCTCGACTTGTACAGCGACTTGGTAAAAAAACAGATTAAACGTACAAAAAACAAGGATACAGGTACGCGTAACAGTATTTTGTATCTGAATTTGCTCAACGAAACAAAAGTAATTGCTATGAAATCGGTGAACCTGATGCGTGCTCAAATGAATCTGCACAACTCTGACGATTTCAATCGCGTTAATGAATTTGAAGATTTGAAGATTTGAGGATTTGAAAATTGCTCGCGACGGTTATTATGAGATAAGTACAAAACATATATCATAAAAGCCCCAAACCCCTAAAGGGGATTTGAATTACTTTAGTCTATAAAAACGAATAACAATATATAGCAAACCTTTTATATTTTAATTCAGGAGACGAGACTAACTCACATCCCCTTCAGAGCCTGTCCGCCGTGGCGGAGGCTTGGGGCAAAAAACCAGAATACAATAATTATAAATAAAAACTATTCATAACCACGCTGTGGTTGAACATAAAAAAAGTCCCGGATATTTATTCGGGGTTTTGTTTATTATAATACCTGCACCACGCCTTTATGCCACATTCGTGACATTTGGGTTTTCGCGCAATACAAACATACCGACCATGCAAAATAAGCCAGTGATGCGCACGGGGAATGAGTTCTTCAGGAATATGTTTAATAAGTTCGCGTTCGGTCTGGAGGGGATTCTTAGAGTTTGTGGTCAGCCCTATACGATCCGATACTCTGAACACATGTGTATCCACAGCCATAGCGGGCTTATCGAATATTACCGAAGCAATCACATTGGCCGTCTTCCGCCCCACTCCGGGTAAAGTCTGCAACTGATCCACATCGTCGGGCACCACGCCACCAAAATCGTTGACTAACTTCTGAGCCATGCCCACCAAATGTATGGCTTTATTGTTTGGGTACGAAATGGAACGGATATATTCGAAAACCACTTCGTGCGAACTAGCAGCCATCACTTCAGGTGTTGGAAAAGCTTCGAACAAAGCGGGTGTAATCATATTTACACGTTTATCTGTACATTGTGCCGACAAAATTACAGCCACCAGCAATTCGTAAGGATTACTGTGATGCAATTCGGTCTCTGCCACAGGCATATTCACCTGAAACCATTCAATGATTTTTTTATAACGTTCTTTTGTTGTCAAGATGCTTAAAGTTTAAAAAGTTTGGAGTTCAAAAGGTTCAGAGTTTCAAAAGTTTCAGAGTTTCAAGGTTTCAGAATTCATCTCCTCATTATTTTGCAAACAATAAAGAAAAAATTATAGTTTGCATTAATCATAGCACTCATTTGCACGTCCCTCTCCAATTGGAGAGGGTGCCCGCAGGGCGGGTGAGGTATTCTCTCCAAAACCAATTGCAAATATAATTAAAAACACTAACTTTGACGGGAAGAAAATTTATTTTCACCCAAATGTATTCTAAAACTCAACAACACAATTGAATATGAAGTATTTACTCAGCACATTATGCCTGACAATCGTTTTGTCAGCCACTGTTTATTCCCAAAAAAGAAGCCTGCAAATATCTGATTTTGCCAATTGGAAACGTATTGAAAGTCGTAAAATCAGTAATGATGGAAATTTTGTGGCTTATGAAATAAAAAAGCAAAAAGGTGATGGTGTACTACTCATTTACAATGCAGTGACTCAAAAAGCCGACAGCATTCAATATGGCTATCAACCTGAATTTTCGGCCGCTTCCGACTTTGTGGCTTTCCGTATTCGTCTGCCCGAAGACAGTTTGCGTAAACTGAAAGTGGCCAAAACAAAGAAAGAAAATATGCCCAAAGAAAAGCTGGGAATCTTCAATCTGAAAAAAGCGGAGTTAAGCACTTTTGCCGATGTAAAAAGTTTTGCTTTGCCTGCGGAGAATAGCAACTTTATATGCTTTCTGGCCAAACGGGAACTTCCAAAAACCGACACCACCGCAACCGACAGTACTAAAACTGCAAAGGACAAGAAAAAAGTAAAAAAAGACATTTACGACCTTACAGTGCTGAATCCTGTGTCGGGCACAAAACATATTTTCAATGCAGTTGACACTTTCAGCATTTCAGCAAAGTCGGGTAAAATTGCATTCCTATCGCAACTCAACGACAGCAACAAAATGAAAGCACTGATGGTTTTCGATACCGAAACAGCCAAAACCGACACTTTATTAAAAGACTCGTTACACTTGCGTAAAATTACCTTCGACGAAAAAGGACTTCAATTAGCATGGCTGGTTTCGGGCGATACGGCTAAGAATAAAAATTTTGCCCTTTATTACAGTTCGCTGAAGAAAATCAAAGTCACCTGCATTGCCGATACCGCAACCGTTGGACTAAAACAAAACATGTTGCCATCGGAAAACGGAAATGTATATTTTTCGCCCGATGGCAGCAAACTCTATTTCGGAGTAGCTCAAAAAGTCATTAATGAACCAAAAGACAGTTTGCTCGACGACGAAAAACCTCGCCTCGACCTGTGGAGCCATACTGATATGCTGATTCAGCCCCGTCAGTTGAAAGAAGTAAACCGCATGAAGAAACAAACTTTTCTGACTGTGTATCGCACCGACGACAAAAAACTGTTTCAGATAGCCGACAGCACTTACGAGCAGACACAACTCCATGCCCGCAACAATGGCGATATTGCTTTGGTGTCGGACCGCAAACCTTATTTACGTCAATCCACATGGAGTACTGTTTCGCCTTCGGACTATGCTGTCATGGATTTGAAAAAAGGCAAAACTCTTTTCGAACTAAAGGAAAAAAACGGCGTGCAACTTTCGGCTTCGGGTAAGTATCTGATTTGGTACGACCATGCTGAGAAACAGTATTTCGTGGCCGATATTAAAACTCAAAAAACATATCCCGTAACTCAGCAATTGCGCGTTTCGCTCACCGACGAATTGCACGACACCCCTAACCTACCCGATACTTATGGCATTGCCGGATGGGCCGAAGACGATAAATATGTGCTGGTGTACGACCGCTTCGACATTTGGAAAATTGATCCCAAAGGCAAAGAAAATGCGCAAAACATAACCAACGGACGGGAAGCTAAAAAACGTTTCCGCTATATTTCTGTCGACCCGGAACAACACTTTATAAACCTGAATAAAAAGATATTACTTTCTTCGACCAATGAAGATAATTGGGCTGAAGGTTTTTACAGTCTGTTGCCCGGATCGGTAAAACCTGAAAAAATTCTGGAAGTAAACGAATCTCTGAGCAACCCTGCGAAAGCACGAAATGCCGAAAAGTATCTGTGGTCGTCGCAAACGGTAAAAGATTATCCGGAAATACGTTACAGCACCGAAAACTTTACTGATTCGAAAGTGATTTCGGAAACCAACAGTCAGCAAAAAGATTTTGTATGGTCAACAGTTGAGTCGGTCGAATGGGTTTCGTTTGCCGGCGATACTTTGCGCGGATTGCTTTACAAACCCGAAAACTTCGACCCTTCGCAGAAATACCCGATGATGGTTTATTTCTACGAACGAAGCTCCGAAACCATTCATCGCTACAACTTCCCGCAACCAAGTCGCTCCATTATCAGCATTCCGTTTTACAACAGCAACGGTTATCTGGTTTTTGTACCCGACATTGTATATCGCGATGGCTATCCCGGACAAAGCGCTTATGATGCCATTGTGAGTGGTGTTCAGAAACTCAGCAATACACGCCCTTATATTAATAGTCAGAAAATCGGTTTGCAGGGACAAAGCTGGGGAGGTTATCAGATTGCATATTTAGTAACACAAACCAATATGTTTGCAGCAGCTATGGCAGGCGCTCCGGTAAGCAACATGACCAGCGCTTATGGCGGAATTCGCTGGGGAACAGGCATGAGCCGTATGTTTCAATACGAAGAAACACAGAGCCGCATTGGTGGTACTTTGTGGGACAAACCCATGCATTACATCGAAAACTCACCTGTATTTATGGCACCCAAAGTGCAAACACCCTTACTCATGATGCACAACGACAACGATGGTGCAGTACCCTGGTATCAGGGAATTGAATATTTCATGGCGCTTTACCGACTTGGCAAACCCGTTTGGTTGCTAAACTACAATGGCATGGAACACAATATCGAATCGCAATACTGGGCAAACCGTGTGGATTTAAGTACACGCATGTTCGGCTTTTTCAATCATTATCTGAAAGACATGCCCGCTCCCGAATGGATGCTGAAAGGAATCCCGGCCATTGAAAAAGGGAAAAAACTGGGATATTAATGCAATGGATAATTGATAATGGACAGTTGATAATTATTATTGAGATGTTTTTACCACATAGTACACAGTAGTTTTGAAACAACAGAAAAGACTAAGAACACATAGTATTATCCCGAATATCGGGATAATTTCAGAGCGATAAAAGTATCGTCAGATACTTTTACTATGTGAACTAAGTCTTTTTCCTCTATTATTTCTATGTGTTCTATTGTGTTAGAAATATATCATTAAATATCTCAAAGAACCCATGTAGTAGATTTGGCAAAAAACCAACATGCAAAGTGAATGAATTCGCTAAGTTTTTGTATCTTTGCAGCGTTAATTTTCAAAAATTGTACTGAATCAAATTTTGAAATTGCTGTATATTATTCTGAAATAAATACGCAGACAAATTATATATACACTCAATAAAAATATTTTATGGAAGATCTAAATGCAGTCGTACAACAAGTAGTACAGGTGTCACCTATCATGAAGGTGTTTCGTATCGCTCCTGTAGGCTGGGAGTTACCCGAGTTTAAACCAGGTCAGTTCGTAGCTATCGGATTGCCGCCAACCAGTTCGAAATGTGCTGAAGCTACAGAAGAACCTGTAGAGCCGGATCCCGACAAACTGATTAAAAGAGCTTATTCTATTGCCTCTTCGAATCTTTCGAAAGATTATGTAGAATTCTACATTACTCTGGTTCACTCAGGAGCGCTTACCCCACGTTTGTTCGACCTGAAAATTGGCGATAAAAT
>JAVEXN010000055.1:0-6768 GCA_034004015.1 Paludibacter sp. | reverse complement strand
CAGATTGAATCATATCAGAAATTAATTTCAATATAAAGTAAAATGAGTAAAATTGAAAAAATTGTAGCCCGCGAGGTATTGGATTCGCGCGGAAACCCTACTGTAGAAGTAGATGTGTTGTTGGAATCAGGTGTTATCGGTCGTGCTGCCGTTCCATCGGGAGCTTCAACCGGTGAAAACGAAGCCATCGAATTGCGCGACGGCGACAAAGGCCGCTACCTTGGTAAAGGTGTGTTGAAAGCCGTTCAAAACGTAAACAACGTGATTGCTCCTGCGCTTGTAGGAATCAGTGCGCTCGAACAACGTGCTATCGACAAAAAAATGATTGCACTTGACGGAACCAAAACAAAATCGAACCTGGGTGCTAACGCCATTCTTGGTGTATCGCTTGCTGTAGCCAAAGCTGCTGCCGAATATCTTGGTTTGCCTTTGTATCGTTACATTGGTGGTACAAACGCTTTCACTCTTCCTGTACCTATGATGAACATCATCAACGGTGGTTCGCACTCTGATGCGCCTATCGCTTTCCAGGAATTTATGATTCGTCCTGTAGGTGCTGCTTCGTTCCGCGAAGGTCTCCGCATGGGTGCCGAAGTTTTCCACTCATTGAAAAAAGTATTGCACGATCGTAACCTCAGCACTGCTGTGGGCGACGAAGGTGGTTTTGCTCCAAACCTTGCAGGTGGTACCGAAGATGCTTTGGAATCAATCCTGAAAGCTGTTGAATTGGCAGGTTACAAACCAGGTGTGGATGTAATGATCGGTCTTGACTGTGCTGCTTCTGAATTCTACAAAAACGGAATTTATGACTATTCGAAATTCGAAGGTCCTAATGGCAAAAAACGTACTTCTGCTGAGCAGGTTGAGTATCTTGCTGAACTGATCGCTAAATATCCTATCGATTCAATCGAAGACGGTATGGGCGAAGGCGACTGGGATGGCTGGAAGCTGTTGACCGAAAAAATCGGTGACAAATGTCAGCTTGTAGGCGACGACTTGTTTGTAACCAACGTTGAATATCTGAAAAAAGGTATCGAACTCGGTTGTGCAAACTCTATCCTTATCAAGGTAAACCAGATTGGTTCGTTGACTGAAACGCTCGACGCTATCGAAATGGCTCACCGTGCAGGATATACTTCAGTAACTTCACACCGTTCGGGCGAAACTGAAGATGCTACTATTGCCGATATCGCTGTAGCTACTAACTCTGGTCAGATCAAAACAGGTTCGTTGAGCCGCTCCGACCGTATGGCTAAATACAACCAGCTTCTCCGTATCGAAGAAGAATTGGGCGATTTGGCTGTATATGGCTACAAAAAATAAGAAATTCTGACAGTTTTAAACTGACAAATTTTATTCGCTTTAAAGAGCTGTCTGACATTCAGGCGGCTCTTTTTTCATTTCTTACGTTAAGCTTATTAAAAGTTAGCACTGTGTCTGCTTAAAACCCGTTAAGCGCTGAGTCACAACGTTAAATTTAGAAAAATATCAATACGTTCAAAAGTCATGGGAACATTTTTTGTATAAATTCGCATACCGCAAATGAGGAACGAATGCTATGGGGCCTTAGCATTTTTAAGCTTTATGGCTGTTTGTTCTCCATTTTGTTATTGAAGAACTATAAAGTATTAACCATAAAAAATTTTCAACTTTATGAATGTATCAAAATTAAAAACTGCCGGATTGTTTGTGGCAGTAGCTGCAATAAGTGTGGCAACCACGCTTGCAACTTCGCATTTTAGCAGAAATAGCGAGATGGTTTACAAAACAGGTGAAAATAAAATTCCTGCATCCTATGCCGCATTTGCAAATGCCTCGAGTGCGCTCGACACCGATTTTACAGTAGCGGCCGAACTATCGGTGCATGCTGTGGTGCACGTTAAAACCAAAACGCCAATGCGTGCTCAGTCGTTTGGAGGTTTCAGCGATCCGTTTTTCGAATACTTCTTTGGCCCGCAACAACGCCGTCAGCAGCAACCTCAGGAAGCGCCTATGCAGGAAGGTTCGGGTTCGGGTGTCATTATTTCAGAAGATGGATATATTGTGACAAACAATCACGTGATTGACGGCTCGAAAGAAATTGAAGTGACGCTGAATGATAAACGTACTTTCAAGGCTACGCTTGTGGGCGCCGACCCGAATACCGATATTGCGCTGCTGAAAATTGAAGCCGAAAAGTTGCCTGTGATTATTTTTGGAAACTCGGATGCTTTGAAAGTGGGCGAGTGGGTGCTTGCAGTCGGAAATCCGTTCAATCTGACTTCTACCGTGACTGCGGGTATTGTAAGTGCCAAAGCGCGAAATATCAATATTATCAACTCACAAATGCGCATAGAGTCGTTTATACAGACCGATGCTGCGGTGAATCCCGGAAACAGTGGAGGTGCGCTTGTAAATACGCGTGGCGAACTTGTGGGTATCAATACGGCCATTGCTTCGCAGACGGGTTCGTATGCAGGATATGCTTTTGCTGTGCCCGTGAGCATTGTACAAAAAGTAGTAGCCGATATTCGTAAATTTGGTGTGGTGCAACGTGCGGTACTTGGCGTAAGTATGCAGGATATTACCAGCGAACTGGCCAAAGAAAAGAAACTGAAAACGCTCGAAGGTGCTTTTGTGGCAGAAGTTGTGGAAAATAGTGCGGCCGAAAAAGCAGGAATCAAAAAAGAAGATGTAATTGTGAAGGTAAACGGAGTTGCAGTGAAGTCTTCATCTGAACTTCAGGAACAGATTGGCCGTTACAGTCCGGGCGACAAAGTGGAAGTGACTGTGTTGCGGGATAACAAAGAGCTGACTCTGAAAGCTGAGCTGAAAAACCGTCAGGGTAATACCGAGGTAATTTCGGCCGAAGCTACCAGTGTGGATGTGTTGGGTGCTAAGTTCAAAGAACTCAATTCTAAAACTAAAAACAGCCTTGGGCTAAGCTACGGACTCGAAGTAGCTTCGGTGAGCAAAGGAAAATTCCAGCAGGCAGGTATTCGTCCCGGATTTATTGTGGTGAAAATCAATAATCAGGCTATTCGTTCGGAGGACGATGTAAAATCGGCGCTCGATGCAGCCATAAACACTAACGATCAGTTTAAGGTGTTGAATGTGGCCGGAGTGTACCCCAACGGAAAAGTAACCTATTACGCAATTAATTTGGCCGATTAATAGTTTTCTCAATAATTTGCTCAGGGCATCTGTTCGTTAGGGGATAGATGCCCTGATTTTTAAGCATTATTGCACAAACTCATTTCCCGGAATGCAAAACATTTTCCTTTTTGTGACGTTTCATTATCAAATGCATTTCAATAATATGCTTGTTGTTCTTTAAACTATCGAATCATGAAGCGAGTTTTATTCATTGCTATTCTTTTTGTAATGCCGTTTTTGTTACAGGCACAGGTAATTGAACTTCCAAAAATTAAAGTTCCGGGTCTCAAATGGGAAACTGCCTATCAGTTCGATAAGGTAAATCATTTGAAAGTTGATTATTACGATAAAAAAGGACGCCTGAAACAAAGTCACGATTACGAAATATATTATCAGCAAAACGGAAAAGACTTTTGCGTAAAGCTCATTACCGGAAAAACTGATATTGAGACAGTTTTCGATCTGAAAAACGAATCGGTGGTGCAGACATTCTCCTCAAAAGGTACTGAGTCGATGTACAATGCTACCCGCTTTACTTTTCCCGACGAGAGTAAAGCCAAAAGAATTGAGCTGAAGCCCACCGGCGAAAAGCGCGAAATACTGGGTTTGGAATGCGAAGCATTTATTTATACCCTTCGAAATCAGACAGGAAAAGCCTGGATAGCCGCTTCGGAGCAAATGTCGAACGATTATGGTATTTTCAGAGCTTCCAAGATGGGCATGTTTCACAATACGCTCTCCACAGGAGGTTTTGTTATGGAGATTGAAACCGAAGATACAAATGGCAACAGAACGCTGATGCAAACTATATCGCTGAGGAATAATGCAAGTTATAAAGCAATCTTCGATGGCGTAAATATGGGAACTGCCATTAATAAGGTCAGCTATTTTAATTTCTGAAAAAACGAATTTATATAAAACCCGGATCGCTTTAGGTATTAGTGTTTTTACATTTGCCGGGCTCGAAAAAAATTACTACTTTTGCAAGCTAATTTTCTATAAAGAAATGAGACAATTAAAAATTACGAAATCGATTACTAATCGAGAAAGTGCATCGCTTGACAAGTATTTGCAAGAGATTGGACGTGAAGATCTTATCACGGTTGAGGAAGAGGTGGAACTGGCGCAGCGTATTCGCAATGGCGACCGTATCGCTCTCGAAAAACTTACCCGTGCGAATCTACGTTTTGTGGTTTCTGTGGCCAAACAGTATCAAAATCAGGGATTAAGTTTGCCCGACCTTATCAACGAAGGTAATCTTGGACTGATAAAAGCTGCCGAAAAATTTGACGAAACACGTGGATTTAAATTTATTTCGTATGCAGTGTGGTGGATTCGTCAGTCGATTCTTCAGGCTTTGGCCGAACAATCGCGTATCGTACGTTTACCTCTGAATCAGGTTGGTTCGCTCAACAAAATCAACAAGGCGTTTTCGAAATTTGAACAGGAAAACGAACGCCGCCCTTCGCCCGAAGAATTGGCTGAGCAACTTGATATTCCGGTAGACAAAATTGCCGATACAATGAAAGTGTCAGGTCGCCATATTTCGGTAGATGCGCCTTTTGTGGAAGGTGAGGACAACAGTTTGCTCGATGTAATGGTAAACGACGATTCTCCTAACGCCGACCGCGCGCTGATCAATGAGTCGCTCTCGAAAGAAATTGAACGTGTGCTTGCACATACACTTTCGGACAGAGAACGCGATATCGTGAAGAAATTCTTCGGTATCGGAGTGACCGAAATGACCCTCGAAGAAATTGGAGACGAGTTTGGACTAACCCGCGAACGTGTACGACAAATTAAAGAAAAAGCAATACGCAAGTTGAGACCAACTTCGAAAAGTAAATTGCTCAAAAGTTTTCTTGGATAAGAAAAAGAAAATCCACCACAAGTTGCTTGTCGGTGGATTTTTTTTGTCTCTTTTTACTGATCGGGTGACTCAAAGTCACCCGATCAGTAAGCCACGCCCTATCACATTGTTCTCCTCAAATGCCCTACACCCACTACTTCATCTCTGCCTGACCATACACTACTATTCAGTCACTTTGATACGTACGTATCAAGGTGTTTGATAGATGTGAATCAAAGTGTTTGATACGTACGTATCAAAGTAGCCGCATAATGGCTGTGTGAATGGCTATGATTAGTCAGGCAGTAAGGCTTTATACAGCTGATGGGCCGGTAAGTTTCACAAAGAAGCGAATGACAAAGCCTATGGCCAGCAGCGAAATGCCATACACTATAACCATAAAGGGCAGCGATACCGACATTGCGACACAGCCAGCCAGTCCGAGCCAGGGAATTATTCTTCCGTAGATTTGCTCCTCGCGTGGTTGGCGAATGGCCGCTACATTGGCTATGCTATAGTATAGCAGAATGGTGAAAGTGGCTGTGCGCACCACAAACCCGAACGATCCGAAAATGGTGATCAGCAGAATCACAGCACCTGTAAACAGAATTCCTAAATGTGGTACGTAGGTTTTGCTGTGAATCAGCTCGAAAAAGGCTGGTAAATCTTTTCGTCGCCCCATGGCCAGCAGCATACGGCTAATGCCCAGAATCTGACTGAGCAACACACCTAGCATGGCTGTAGAAGCTCCGAGTGTAATGATAGTGCTTATGCCTCCTGCATTCATAATTCGGGCAGCCTCCTGTAGCGGCGACTTGCTATCGGCCATGCCCGCTGCACCCAACACGCCCACTGCCACCACTGAAACTGCTGCATAAAGTACTATGGCTGCAATAATGGTAATGATAACAGCCCGCGGGATGGTTTTGCGGGGCTCTTTTACTTCTTCGGCCAGTGTGGCAATACGCGCGTAGCCTGTAAAAGCAAAAAACAATATGGCCGACGATTCGGCAATTCCTTTGAGTCCGAAAGGTGCAAAGGGCTGAAAATTCACTGCTTTTATGTCGGGAATGCCGGCCACTACAAAGTACACAAGTGAGGCTAAGGTGATAAATACAATCAGGATATTGATGATGCCGGCCTTTTGAATACCCCACAAATTAGCTATTGTGAGCAATGCCACAGCCGCAATGGAATAAGTCATGGGCGAGGCAAAGGGTAAGAGTTGATGGAGATAACTTCCGAAGCCAATGGCTACAATGCCTGCTGCCGATAGTTTACTGAGAATAAACATCCAGCCAGCTGAGAATCCGGCCGATGGATTAAGGAGTCGGTAGCCGTATTCGTAAGTGCCACCCGACTGCGGATAAACTGCTGCCAGTTGGGCCGAGCTAAGTCCGTTGAACGAAGCAACGATGCCGGCAATCATTAAACCGACTATAAACGATGCGCCCGAAACGCCTGCCGCCACTCCGGTGACTACAAATATTCCGGCTCCTATAATGGCTCCAAGTCCCACGGCTACTGCATCTTTCAGTCCGAGAACGCGTTTGAGTTTTGTCATAATTATTTGTGTTAAGTTGTTCTGTTTTTGTTGAATAAACTCGTTTTGACTTTTTATAATGTCGCTCCTATGGAGCTATTTTGCATAAAGGACTAATAATAACTACCATAATTATGCTCCTAACGGAGCAATTTCTTAGCTTCGGAGAAGCGGCATTATGGTAGAGCTATTTATGTCGAGTGTTTTAGAGCTCCGTTAGGAGCGAAATTATATTGTTTAT
>JAVEXN010000010.1:115698-120773 GCA_034004015.1 Paludibacter sp. | reverse complement strand
TTTGATAGCATAATATATTTGCAAGATTTATGCATCAAATATACTAAAACTTGCAGATATACACAATACTTTTAAGATTTATTTTACTGGTAATCTTATGTTTATGGACTTTTTAAGGGTCGACTAAGTATAATAATCAGACAACACTTTGATGATCTGATCATCATTGACATTGGTAAGCTCGGGGAATAAAGTATATAGGAAGTCTTCCTTCGGAAAAATGATTTTCATTAGCTGTTACTTATGCCTACTGTCATTGGTCAAACAGGATAAGTCACCGCATAAAAAAAGCGTGGACTAAATCCTTACCCACACCCTCGGCCCTCGGACGGCCGCGCGCAAACAGTAAGTCAAAAGCCCACGCCGTTTTGGCGTGAGCATTTTGCTCATTGAATCTGTTTGCGCTCGCGGTGAATGAAATTTCCGAGGTTTCAGGGTGTGCGAACAATAGCAGAATGCTATTTATTTAATATGTTGAGAAATACGGTTTTTAATCGATAATAAATTTTTGTTTATTTTGTTAGAGACGCAATGCATGTCGTCAGTACGTTACGATTGTTTCCAAGGTCAAAAGTAAAAAATTTAATCCATTCAAGCAATATCATATTTTTTTTTCTGCTTTATTCGGTGTGTATTCGTATCCGGTTCGGTATTCAGATATATCATTAAAACTATTTATACAGTGTTGTCACAGTATAGTTACAGTATTATCACAGTGTTTTTATAGTTTTTAAAAAATATGTAATATCTTTGTATTAAATTTGCAATTGATAAGTTTGTAATTTTAATTTGATATATCTTTGTATAGAATATGATGTATCGTTGGTATATTGATGTGATAATATGATGATATGGTAATGAGTTTAATTTTCTAATTTATCTACCTTCGGTCGATGTCCGTTGGTTTTACTTTCTAATTTCTAACTTCTAATTTCAAAAAATATGGCAATTTCAAAAGGGATTTTAAAAATGTCGGGGGCATTTGGTACGGCTTCGTGCTACTTTTTGCCCGGAAGCGATAAAATGATTGTTCGGGCTAAAGGTGGCCCTTCGGCACGACGCATGAAGGTAGGGCCGGAGTTCGAAAAGGTACGCAAGCACCAAAAGGAATGGAAAGCCTGTGTTATTTTTTCGCGGTATATGCAATATGCCTCAGGTTCCATTTATAATCTGGCCGACTACAATGTGTCGCCGGTGTGGAACGGGCTGGGCAAAAATATCATTAAAACCGACACCGAACACTCCGTAGGCGAGCGCAACCTGCTTGTGTCGACCTGTAAGTCGGAGTTGCAGGGCTTTAACCTGAATAAAAACTACAAGCTGAATGCGCTACTTGGCGTGTTGCCTGTGCTCGAACTCGACCCTGATAAGTTGTATGCATCAGCTACATTTCCAGCTTTTAATTCGGCTCAGGACATACTCAATGTGCGTAAACTGCCTTATTTTAAACTGAAAATTTGCCTCGGCATTATTTCGGATATTTTATATACGCCCGACGATATTCGGGACTGCTACAAGCAAGAAAGCAATATGAATGGCTTTAGAATGGAGACTTCGACCGAGTGGCTATCGACCAACGATAAGTTCGATGCCCAGAAATTAGAAGTGCAGTACGAACAGGAATATGTTGACATGAAACGTACCAACTTAACCTATCTGCTGAGCATGGGTATTGAATTTGGGAATGTGGGTTTTGGTGGAAAAATAGAATCGGTGAAATATGCCGGTGCCGGAAAAATTGTGAAGGTGGGATAGGGACAGAGGTGAGAGGTGAGAAGTAAGTACAAGCAGTGTGTTGGGAACGCGCCGAAATTAATAATTTTGATTTCAGAAAAGAACTTGTGTAATTTTTTAAATTATACAAAATAAAATTATTAATTTTGACGATTGAAAACCAGAATCAAAATAACAAAGCTCTTCAAATCAGAAATCACTGAGCAAAACATGAAGAGTGAATACGAGTATCTATATGAAAAAAGTTTTTTGTTTAATACTGTTTACCATACTGTTCGCAAACCAACACTTCATTACCGCACAGGACATTAATCTGCTCAGATTCAACAACAGCGTTAATTACGCAGGTGGTTCAGGTGTGTCGGTAATTATCAATCCAACCGGAGTTTTTGAACTTAACAATCAGTTTATACTACAATTATCAAGTTCCGGGGGTTTATGGACTTCTCCTACCACACTTAGTACTCTCGATGAGTTTTACGTACCAGCCATAAACAGCACTTTGCCTAACGCCCTCACTCCAGGCAGCTACAAACTCAGAATAATCTCCACTCAACCAAAAGATACTGTTGTAACTGAAAGTTTTAATGTGGTGGGGGGAACAGGAATTGTCCCAAGTATCCTTTACTCACTTATCAATCCAAATGCTAATCTCTTTAATTGTAGTTCGGAAAAAGATTGCTTAAATAGTTTGGCGTATTTCGGAACTCTAAATCGAGCAGAAGGAGCCACATCAAATTCTATAAACCAACTAAACAACTTGAAACTTGAAATCTGCAATTTTGACAACAGCTATAGTTATGAGGCAAAAATTATAGATATAAAGAATTCTCAACTATCAAATTTAAACATAATAAATTCAAATCAGGTATTAATTCCTAGTAATTTACAAATCGGAACATATATTTTCGAACTAACAAAAAGCAAAGGAGGATTCAGTTCTGTCAGAAGTTCGGCATTCCTACTTCACGGGAATGCTACAAATCTTGGGAATACAACCAGTGAGAATATTTGTGTTGGGCTGAATGTTGCATTTAACATCGATATATCTATGGCAGGTATTGGAAGAAATTATCCCGGTTCAAAATACACCATTGATTTTGGAGACGAAACCTCTTTTAAAGAATATACGCATGCGCAACTTATAAAGAATCCGAACATAACAAAAATCTACAACACAGTATCTTGCAGTACGCCAAATGGGTATTTCACAGTCAATAAACAATTACTAAACAAAGGGATATCCGGGAATTGCACTGAATATGTCACTAATGGAAATGGAGCGCAAAAAAATATCAACACAAGCTTAGCACCATCTGCAAACTTTAATTTAGCCGAGAAACAATGTATTAACAACCAAATAGTAATTGAAAACACAACTATACTTGGGCAATACGGTGCAACTGGCACCAATGGCAATGGTTGTTTAGATGCAGCATTTTTCACTTGGGCTTACAAAAAACCAGGCACTTCAACCTTTATCGATGTTCCAAATTCATGGATTGTATATCCTGATTATGATCTTTTAATACCTTCAAACCAAGTAAACATACCTGGTTGTTGGGAATTTCAATTAAAAGCCGTAAATCAGGACTTTTGTGAAACAGAATCTCAGAAAATCAAAACAATAAAAATTGAATCCGTTCCTGTTGCCTCATTTACTTATCCCACAAATACAGCGTTATGTAGCGGAAACACAATTACATTTAAAAACACATCAAATGTCGTTAATCAAGCATGCCAAGAGCCTCAGTATTCTTGGTCGATTGTTCCAGTTGCTGAAACTGGCGCTACGACAAATGGATTTACTTTACAATCATCAAATTATTCATCCAAAGACTTAATAGTAAGATTCACACAACCCGGCTCCTACGAAGTCAGCCTGACAGTCACAAATAGCTGTGGTTCAAGCACAGTGACTAAAACTATTGAAAACCTCGGAGATCCATCAGTAAATTTTAATCCTGCCAATGCATCGATTTGTGAAGATGCACCTGCTGATTTACTTATTGACTTTAACACTACCTATAAACCGAATTACAGTAAAGGTGTATTTATGCCCAAAAGTTACGAATGGAGCATAAGTGGAACAGGTGTTACGGCTAGCGACTATGCATTTACGGGAGGTACAAATGCTTCGAGTGCATTTCCTAAAATTATTTTCAAAGCTTATAAAACCTTTGCTATCAACGTAAAAGTCAACGGAGAGTGCAATGGCAATAATGAAGCTACATTTAATCTGACTCTAAAAGAAACGCCCGTAATTACAAACAGCAATCTTACTCAAAGCATTTGCTCAGGTACAAGCACATCAGCAATATCATTGACATCGAGCGTGAGCGGAACTACTTTTACATGGGAAGTTATAAAATCAGCCAATATTACCACCGTTATCAATGGCAATTCAAACACCTCAGCATCAACCATCCCTGCCATAACCATCAACAACAACTCCACCACAAGCGGAACAGTCACATACAGAGTTACTCCTATTGCAAATGGTTGTACCGGAAGTAGTAAAGATTTTGTAATTACGGTAAATCCAACACCATTTATTTCAAATATTAGCGAAACAATTTGTAGTGGATATACATTTAGTAAAACCCCGACGGATGGTAATGGCAATATTATTCCTTCAGGTACAAAATACAGCTGGGGCACACCAGTCAGTAATCCTACAGGTGCCATAACAGGTGGTAGCGCTCAAACGAATGTCTCATCCATAAGTCAAACACTTACAAACATTACAAACACAGCAGCAACATTAACTTATACTATTACGCCACAATCAGGCACAAGTGGCAGTTGCGCAGGTCAGCCTTTTACTGTAATAATCACTGTAAAACCAACACCTATACTCACACAACCAGACAACCAAACAATCTGCAACAACCTGCTTACAAGCGCAATATTATTTAGCAGCAATGTAGCCAATACCACATTTACATGGACAAATACAAATCCAACAATTGGTTTAAGTGCAAGTGGAAATGGGAATATAGGTTCGTTCAAAGCTATCAACACCGGCACAACTAATCAAACAGCTACCATCACAGTAACTCCAACGGCAAATGGTTGTAGTGGCACAGCCAGGTCGTTTACTATTACTGTCAATCCAACTCCACAGTTCAGCAAACAACCCGAATCGAGCAGTGTTTGTATAAATGGCAGTGCAAAAACACTTTCGGTGGCTTTTGCAAATGGTACCGGAACACCGTCGTATCAGTGGTTTTCAAATACGACCAACAGCAACACAGGCGGTACAGAAATTTCAGGAGCTATCAACGATTCTTATGCTCCGACTACAAATGTAGTGGGAACAACTTACTACTATTGTGTGA
>JAVEXN010000010.1:0-115598 GCA_034004015.1 Paludibacter sp. | reverse complement strand
CTATTAGTCAAGCAGCGGAGGTTAATGTTCTGCCTGACCCTGTGGTGACTGCACCTTTGGCCACGCAAACTGTTTGTCAGAGCACAACGCCTGCTAATTTGTCGGTAAGTGCAACGGGCGGAGAAGGTAATTTTTCGTATCAATGGTACAGCAACAACACAAACTCAAATGTGGGTGGCGGTGCTATTAGCGAAGCTAAGTCAGCATCTTACATTCCTCCAACTGATATTGTCGGTACAAAATATTATTATTGTTCTGTGACGCAAACAGGTCTTGGATGTGCTACACTTTCGGCTGTGGCGGAAGTCAAGATTGTGCCTGCTCCACAGTTCAGCAAACAACCTGAATCGAGCAGTGTTTGTATAAATGGCAGTGCAAAAACACTTTCGGTAGCTTTTGCAAATGGTACCGGAACACCGTCGTATCAGTGGTTTTCAAATACTACCAACAGCAACACAGGCGGTACAGAAATTTCAGGAGCTATCAACGATTCTTATGCTCCGGCCACAAATGTAGTGGGAACAACTTACTACTATTGTGTGATTTCGCTCACCGGTGGAGGATGTTCAAGCATTACCTCGAACACAGCTACTGTGACTGTAAACTCCCTGCCGACAATCAGCACTGAACCTTTGGTTACACAGAAAATTTGTGTGGGCGGTGTTATTCAGCCCCTCACGGTGGCTTATGTTGGTGGAACGGGAACTGCAACTTATCAGTGGTACTCGAACACAACAAACAGCAATTCAGGCGGAACGGTTATTACAAATGCTAAGGCTGCAAGCTTTACTCCTGCGGGGTTCAACAGTACAGGCAGTTTCTATTTTTATTGTATGGTTAATCTCGATGGCAATGGTTGCGGAACTGCTATCAGTCAAGTAGCGGAGGTTAATGTTCTGCCAGACCCTGTGGTGACTGCACCTTTGGCCACGCAAACTGTTTGTCAGAGTACAACGCCTGCTAATTTGTCGGTAAGTGCAACGGGCGGAGAAGGTAATTTTTCGTATCAATGGTACAGCAACAACACAAACTCAAATGTGGGTGGCAGTGCAATTAGCGAAGCTAAGTCAGCATCTTACATTCCTCCAACTGATATTGTCGGTACAAAATATTATTATTGTTCTGTGACGCAAACAGGTCTTGGATGTGCTACACTTTCGGCTGTGGCGGAAGTCAAGATTGTGCCTGCTCCACAGTTCAGCAAACAACCTGAATCGAGCAGTGTTTGTATAAATGGCAGTGCAAAAACACTTTCGGTAGCTTTTGCAAATGGTACCGGAACACCGTCGTATCAGTGGTTTTCAAATACTACCAACAGCAACACAGGCGGTACAGAAATTTCAGGAGCTATCAACGATTCTTATGCTCCGGCCACAAATGTAGTGGGAACAACTTACTACTATTGTGTGATTTCGCTCACCGGTGGAGGATGTTCAAGCATTACCTCGAACACAGCTACTGTGACTGTAAACTCCCTGCCGACAATCAGCACTGAACCTTTGGTTACACAGAAAATTTGTGTGGGCGGTGTTATTGCTCCACTGGTTGTGGCTTATACCGGAGGAACAGGAACGCCAACTTATCAGTGGTACTCGAACACAACAAACAGCAATTCAGGCGGAACGGCTATTACAAATGCTAAGGCTGCAAGCTTTACTCCTGCGGCGTTCAACAGTACAGGCAGTTTCTATTTTTATTGTGTGGTTAATCTCGATGGTAATGGTTGCGGAACAACTACAAGTCTGCCTGCCGAAGTGGTCGTAATGCCCGATCCGATAGTGACAAAAGAGCCAATTTCAGAACAAACTGTTTGTCAGGGAACAACATCTGAGCCCCTTATTGTATTTGTGAGCGGAGGAGTAGGAATTTATAATTATCAATGGTACGAACAACTAACAACAGGCTCTGAAATTATTGTAGGTGCAACAGATAGTATTTATTTTGCACCAACAGATATAGTAGGAGTAAAAAAATACTATTGTTTAGTAACTCAGTCTGGCATAGGATGTAGTGTAACGAGCAATATAAGTAAATTAACTGTAAAAAAAGCCCCCACATTTACTTTACAGCCCATCCCGGCCACTTATTGTAAAAACGAGCAAGCCACAAGTTTGAAAGTAGCATATATCGATGGCGTAGGCACAGCACAATATCAATGGTACGAAAACAACACGAATGAAATTGCGAATGGAATTGCGATAAACGGAGCAAAAACAGACACTTATACGCCAGAGACAAGTACTGCAGGCACAAAATACTACTATTGCATAATAACGCTTCCTACAGGAGGTTGCAGTAGTCTGACATCAAATATCGCGAAAATAATTGTGAATCAGTTTCCCGTGATAAGAGATTACAGTTTACTCATCGGAAGCGGAAAGACATTTAGTGTAAAGCCATCAGATGACATTAACAACATTGTTCCAAGCGGGACTACATACAGTTGGGAGAATCCTGTGCTTAGTGTGGCAAACGGAATAAGCGGCATGTCAGCTAATACAGATGCACAAACCATCATTAGTCAAACACTGACAAACAACACAAAAACACCTGTGATAGCTGTCTATAATGTAACGCCGGCAAATGGGATATGTACAGGCGGAGACTTCAAAATAAATGTCACAGTAAATCCGCCACTCAATCCTAACACAATTGTAAGCCCAGTAAGCTGCTTTGAAGCCAACGACGGAAGTATAAGTATCGACATACAAGGGGGAATCCCACCTTACTCTGTTTTGTGGACAGGGCCAAACAATTTCACTTCAAAATCAGAGAACATTTCAAACCTAAAACCAGGAGACTATCAACTTACAATTACTGACAACGGAGGCTTTCCGTTTACTGAAAAATATACAATAACAGAGCCACAACCAATTTCAATAACTACTTTATCCGAAAAAGATGTAAGTTGCTTCGGTGCAGCAGATGCTTCCATCAGCATTGAGATAGCAGGTGGAAATGGTGGTTATAAATATTTATGGAATAAAAATAATGAGTTTTTCTCTTTAGAAAGGAACATTTCAAACCTTTCGCCAGGCTTATATTCTGTGGCTGTATCTGACAAAAACAACTGTGGCCCGGCACAAATGTCGTATGAAATCACACAGCCTGATCCTCTGACAATTAAATTATTGCAGAAATCAGACAATAAATGTGCAGGTGACCGGAACGGAGAAATTGTCATATCAGTGAGCGGAGGTACAAAAATTGAAACAATACCAGGCACATTAGACTATATATACGAATGGCAGGGACCAGCGGGATTCAGCAGTCAGAAAAAAGACATTGAAAACCTTGGTTCTGGACTCTACAAATTATCAGTATCAGATCTTTCGGGCTGCACAAGCACATTCGAAGTTTCAATCGACGAACCTGATTCGATAAAAATACAATACGACACCACACCCATAACATGCTACGGTGCAGATGATGCTTCAATCACACTTCACATTACAGGTGGCATAAAACCATATCGGTGCGAGTGGAGTAACCTTGCTTCCGGCACTGAACAATACAATCTTTCGGCAGCCGACTATAAGATTGTAGTCACCGATTCGAATAATTGCCAAAGCACAGTAACAATCAATATCCCCGAAGCACCCATTTTCAGAATTACTCCTGTCATAAAACAAATCAGTTGTCATGGAGCTAATGATGGCAGCATAAAACTACACATTGAAGGCGGTCAGGGAAAAGTAAGTCTGAAATGGGACGACAGCAATACAGTAGGGAATGAACGAAACAATATAGGCCCAGGAACTTATACTGTTACAATATCAGATGGCAAGCCTTGTTATATTAAACGGAGTTTTATAATTCAAGAACCATTCCCCCTGAATGCCGAAGGAATAGTGGAAAACGCATTCGATTGTGAAAACACTAATAGTGGAAAAATCACTTTGAATGTAACAGGAGGAACCGAGCCTTACAGCTTTTTATGGTCGAATGGCGAAAATTCTAAAAACATTGAAAAAATTGGTCCGGGAAACTATTTTGTGATCATAACCGACTCACGCTCATGTGAAACAACAAAGGAATTTACAATTAAAAGACAACTGCCTATTAAAATAAATATTACAAGAGAACATCAATTCGACTGTAACAACAAAAAAATAAATCAGATTTGTACAGCTATGATTGCAGGAGGAATACCTCCATATCAAGTTCATTGGTCGAGCGGCAAAACCAGTGGAAATAATAATGAAATAATGACTACTGACCAGGAGGCTACCATTATTGTAACTGTCACAGATGCTTTGGGCTGCACAATGAAACAAACCTTCAATACAGCTATTCCGAATATCGGCATTGCTTACCATATACAAGACTGCAATACTCAGAGTTACCTGTTCGACATTGATTTTCCCGAAAAACTATTTACAGACATTCACTATCATTGGGATTTTGGAGATGGCTATACTTCTACACTCCGTAACCCTCAACATACATTTATTAAACCAGGAACTTATAAAATTATAGCATCTATTAAAAGTAACGAATGTAATGCTGATTTTGAACAACGTTTTTTTGTAGATTCGATACCCGTACTAAACTTAGATAAGCCGGCAAACCTTTGCCCAAATGATTCCGTCACACTAAGTATTTCCGGGGCCGATAGCTATACATGGAGTAATGGTTCAACAGCCGACAATATCACTATAAAAAACGAGGGTAGTTATAGTGTAAAAGGAACAACAAAAAGTGGCTGTTACTCAACACTGGAATTCAATAGTAAGTTTTATGAAAACATAAACTATACGATATCAACCGACAAAGAAACAATTACACCTAACGATGCATTTGTACGCTTTTGGTCACAGGAAATTCCACTCACAGAATACTATTGGAATTTTGGCGATGGACAACACGATGTGGGGAACAATATATATCATCAATATAAAGTTGAACGTGGTGGATATCTGAACATTGAACTTAACCTTGTGAATCCAAATGGTTGTAAAGAATATGCTACAAAAAAAATATGGTTATCGCTTGAAGCAATGCCCAATATATTTGTGCCTGATGCCGGTGGCGACAACAGGGTATTCCTGAAAGGATGGAATCTTCAGGTATTCAACTCAAACGGAGTTTTATTATACAAGGGCACAGATGGCTGGGATGGCACATATAAAAACCGTCCGGTTTCGAGCGACACCTATTATTATGTAGTATCGGTTTACACTATCAACGGCATTGAAAGTAAACCGGGTTTTGTAACTGTGGTAAGATAACCTGACTATGAACAGAAAAGTAATCGTAACAATATTGATTTTGACTATAGCCTGTCTCAGCACAGCACAGTCTTTCAGCAGGATAAACAACTACTGGGACAATCTGTACAGTATAAACCCGGCATCAATAAACGATGCATATCTGGGGTCTGCATCTATGGCCGTACGCAAGCAATGGGCAGGTTTCCCCGGTGCACCAACCTTAATGCAGGGTACTGCTACCGTATATTTCGAAGATTACTACACACAAATTGGAACAAAAATACTTGCAGAAAGCAAAGGGTTAGCCCATCAGCTTCAGTTCGACCTTTCATACACTTATGCATTACTCCTTCGTAATCAGTGGGTATTGAATATGGCACTGGCTATAAACTTTCAAAATTTATCGTATGACATCACCGAGATTACATTCCCGGCAAACACCATTCCTGAAGTGTATGACAGACTCTTAGTTAACAACAACCTGAATGCAGGAATCGGATTTGAGCTTAATTACTACAACTACAAATTCGGACTGGCATCACAAAACCTTATCACTGCCATTAAAGCCAAAAACGATTTACATCCAAACACAAATATCTTTTATGCTGCATTCAGGGAACAGAATTCAGATTATGCCAATATCGGTCTGGGTATAAGTTTGTTTCAACAAAAAAACATTTTTCAGGGAGAGTTTAACGTGAATGCATATTTCAAAAAAACCATGGAAAGCGAGAAAATACAACTTGGGGTTGTATATCGCACATGGCGTGAAGCTGCATTTTTATTCGGAGTTGATCTTGACAGGTTTAAGATTTTATATAGTTTCGATTATAATTTCAGCCCTATTTACAGGCATTCATATGGATCACACGAAATTATGCTGATCTATAACTTTAACAGAACTTACCGTTGCATAAACTGTGGTTGGTATTAGCTCAAAAACAGTTACCTTCCCAAAATTTGGGAACATGTAAAATACTAACAATTAAATCAATCGAAAAATGAAAAGAGTTATTTTATTTGCTGCAATTATTTTTACTTTTCAGAATAATTGTTTTGGTCAGAAAATTACATTAAACGACTTAACCACTCTCTGCCAAAAAAAGGATTGGGAAAATGTGAATCAATCGCTTCTGACAAAGGGTTGGGCATACTTCGAATCAGAAAAAGGAAGCCTTACAAACTACAACACTATCACCTGGTCGTATAACAAAGACATTTACAGCGACAAAGCTCAGGCTTGGTTTTATCTGTACACATACGAAGGGTATCCAAATAAAATTGTTTACAATGTATTTAACAAAGAAGCATATACAATTATCAGGAACTCATTATCAACAGGCAATTTCAAATTAACCGACAGCACTATAGAAGATAATGAGATTATTTCAGTCTATGAAAATTCAAATTACATTCTTAAAATATCCACATCAAAAAGGTCAAGATCAGAAGATGAATGGGATAACTCGAGTATTACAGCTTACAGCATTTCACTAATAAAAAAAGCAGGAATTTACGACGACCAGAATGGTACAAAAACTTCATACGATGACGATGGCAGCCTCGAAGGAGAATACAACCTAAAAAATGGCTTAATGCACGGCCCGTTTAAACTCTATCATCCAAACGGGAATATAAAAAAAACGGGAAATTTTATGAATGGTAAAGCCGTGGGAGAATTCTGCGAATATGATGAGGATGGAGAAAAAGCATACGAATACTACATGCTTAATGATAAGAAAAACGGAATACTAAAAGCATACGGAAACTCATTATTAACATACACCACAACTTATGTCAACGACATTCAAAACGGAGCACACTGCAATTATTACTACAATAGTGAAAATAACCTGTTTGGCAAAGAATATGGCAATTTTAGCAACGACCTGAAAAACGGCATCTGGAATCTTGCACATACCGAAAACGGAAACGAACAAATTCTGGATTTTAAAACATATTCAGAGGGGGTTTTAAACGGAGCATTCCAGAGTATAGACGGCGACAGTCTTATTACAGGCAGTTACACAAACGACTCACTTGATGGAGCTTACAAAATCTACTTTGATTTAAACAGACACATCAATGGCGGAATAATCAACACAAACAAAAAAGAATTGACACTTATCACCGAAGGGTATTATACTGACAATAAGAAAAACGGACAATGGAGATATTATGACATTGCCGGATCGCTCAGATATGAAGGTGAATACAACAACAACGAACTTACAGGAGTATGGAAATACTATTATGGTAAAATTATTGACGATAACGAAAAGCCGACCGTATTTTCGAATCAACTATACTTAACAGAAAACTATTTAAATGGCGCATTAAATGGCAAAACAACAAGATATTCCTATGTGGAAGAAACAAAATATCCATGTAATGAAAACACCGAAAACAGCAGCGACAGTTGTATTAACCGTGAATACTTTAAAATACACGAAACAATATATTACAAAAACGGATTATTAAATGGCCCCTATGAATTGCTCGATTCTATCCGGAACATTATAATAAAAGGCTACTATGCAGATAACTACAAAAACGGCGAATGGATAGAAAGAATTAGTCTGGGAACAACAAACAAAAGCGCATTCATTTATACCAAAGGAAATTATATCCGGGACAAAAAGAACGGAACATGGACCGAATATAATGCTGACAATAAAGTTCTTAAAACAGAGAATTATAAAAACGACCTGCTCGACGGAGAATATATAGTATGGAACAAATTCAACAGACCTTATGAAAAGAAATTATTCAACGCAGGTGCACTCGTGGAACTTGTAAAATTCGACAGTGTCGGATTTTCACAAATCACAAAGTATCAAATCACTAAATCAAATCTCAATAATTTCAGATGCCTGAAAACAGATTATAACGATTCCGGTAGTGAGACACAGGAATACTTTATCAACGGCGATGCATTAATCGACCATAATCTTTTTGAAGTGAAGTTTTCACTGGCAATCAACGGCAATGAGTTTCACGGATATAAAGATGGCGAATACACTCAAAAAGCAAAAGACAACAGAACCATTGTATCCGGCAGAATATTTAAGAATATGAAAACCGGAACCTGGAAATACTACTATTTCACTCAAAACATAATAAAAGAAGCTGAGTACAACAACGACATTCAGATAAAAGAAACTTTTTATGATTTAAACGGAAAGTTATTTACCGGAGAATTTGAATACCTGAAGAAAAATGAAGGCATTAACGAAATTGTAAAAATAAAAAATGGGTTGAGAAATGGAAAAACAAAATATATTGATCAGAAAAACAACAAAACAATCAAAAAGGAGAATTACAAAAACGGCATATTGAAATAAATTAACTAAGATGCTTCAGACTATAGCAGTTAACACTGGCCAGCTAATTGCATGCATGTTATCTCAAACAATTATTCCAACCATGCACATATCGGATTTTGTCCTAAAGTAATGAAAACTAATACATTTTTATTACTTTTACGGCATAACAAATATAATGTGTATGGAAACCAACAAACTTAACAGCCGCCAGAGATTGAAGTTTGAATACCGTATTACGCTCAGCTATCTACTGTTTGGGCTTATGTGGATTCTTTTTTCAGACAAATTGCTCGACTTACTGATATCAGACATTGATTTGATGACCGAATTTCAAACATACAAAGGTGCATTCTTTGTGGTTGTAACGGCTGCTTTTCTGTATTTATTTGCCCAAAGGCATATGCTGAACCTCCGCAAAGCCGAAACTAAAATCATTGAAAGCGAGAGGCATTACAAATCGTTGTTCGACGATAATCACTCCATAATATTGCTGCTAAATCCTGAAAACGGCAAAATTGAGGATGCCAACCCCGCTGCATGCAGGTATTACAATTGTTCGCATACCGAATTATGCAATAAAAGTATTTACGACTTTTACATTTTAGAAAAAAGCAAAATAAACACATGGTTGCAAACAGCAAAATCTGAAAGTCATAAACAGATACACCTACAACTCCGACTGTCGGACAGCGAAGTAAGAGATGTTGAGGTTTACTCGAGCCCTATCAGCATTGGCAACAAAACCATGATATACACGATAAGTCACGACATTACCGAACAACAAATCGCAACATCGAAAATACGGAAACTATCGAAAGCGGTGGAGCAAATTCCCGTGGGTATTTGCATCACTGATACAGAAGGAATCATAGAGTATATAAATCCAATGATTACTCAACTGACGGGATATGCGACAGATGAACTGATAAACGAAAACATAGCTATATTCAGTCCGGACGACAGGTCGAAACAGGAAGTTGATCAGCTTTGGGAAACCATCAGGGCAGGCAATGTTTGGAACGGAGAATTTCACAACAAAAAGAAAAACGGAGAGCTATACTGGGAAGCGGCCACTATCTCACCCATCTTTGATTCAGAAGGACACATCAGCCATTTTATTTCGATAAAAGAAGATATCACCGAAAGGAAATTATCGGAAATAGCTTTGAAAAATTCGAAAGACTTATTACGAAAATTTGCATCGCACCTGCAAACTGTGCGCGAAGAGGAAAAAATATCACTGGCCCGCGAAATACACGACGACCTTGGCCAGAACCTCGTGGCGCTAAAGATAGAAGCGGGTTTACTGAAAAACAAAATCAACAAAACAAACAACAACGGGCATTCAGTTGAAATATCGGACAGATTCGACAAGATAATCGGTTTGGTTGAAAGAACCATAAAAGCTGCCCGTAGCATCATGAACGGACTTAGACCTGAATTACTTGAGCTCAATGGTTTCGTAAGTGCTGCTGCCACCTATATTCATGAATTTGAAGACAGATACCAGATAAATTGTGAGTTTACGCCCGACAAGCAGGGTGTGGAGCTCAATTCGCAACAATCACTCACTTTATTCAGAATACTACAGGAATCGCTGAGCAATATTGCCAGGCATGCAAAGGCCTCGAATGTCACGGTAAAGCTAAGAACAGAACCTGACAAACTTTTTCTGGAAATAAACGATAATGGTATCGGCTTCGACATGCAACAAAATAGTGGCCGACAGGACTCATACGGAATGCTGGGGATGAAAGAAAGAGTTGTATTGTTAGGTGGTGAACTGAATATCGGCAGCGAAATTGGCAAAGGCACAAAAATAAGTGTGTCGATACCGGCGCTGGAGAAAGAGAGCTCGGAGTAGTGAGTTTTGAGTAGTGAGTAGTGAGTAGTGAGTGATTGGAAAATCTCACAATCAGCAAATACAAATAATCAGTACAAACCGAACAAGTAGCAGACATTCACCATTTCTCTCTGAATGACAGCAACGAGTCTAGTTTATGATTGAGAGGGATATTCCGGCAGCAAATCCGCCAAAATATCCCTCTCAATTTTCAACTGTCAACTGTCAATTATCAACTATCAATTGATTTTTCCTGCCTTTACATCAATCTTTACTTTCTCCACATTGTGTAGTTCCATAGTGGTGTCGTTGGGGAACGAAAGCGGGAAGAAAATGTACTTTGAATTGAAGTACCGACGACCATCCCAACGATCGCCTATGTAAAGATATGAGGTTTGCTTTTTCCCTTCCACAGGCACAATAAAAGTCGATTGTGTATCGAAAGTAACATTATCGCCAATGTTTTTGAGTTCCGACCACGGACCTGTAAGCGATTTCGCATAAGCATATTTACCCTGATTTGGCGCCCAGCCTGTGCAGCCCGAAGTCATCAGAAAATAATATTTTCCGCGCTTTACAATGGCCGGCGCTTCGCGGTGACCACCAGGCCAGAGCGTGAGGAGTTGTTCTTTTACATCGAGATAATCGTCGGTCAGTTTATAGAGAATAAGATCGTAGTTTTCGCGGGCAGCCGAAAGAAAATAGGCAGTGCCATCGCTGTCGCGGTAAAGCGTGCAGTCGCGCGACATATTATCGAAAGGACGAAAGCTCTTCACATAAGTAAAAGGCTTCTCAATATCGTCGGACCAGGCCACAGCAGCACGGGCTTTGTCGTAGTTACCGCCATACTCATAATGCATCCACATCACATACTTTCCGGTTTTCTTATTGTAAACTACCTTGGGGCGCTCAATATTGGCCTTGTCCAACTCAGCATGCGAATCGCGCGTAAGCAGATTTCCGCGAAACTCCCAGTTCATAAGGTCTTTCGAACGGTAGCACGACACAAACACACCATCCCGACGGTTTTCGCCAATCCAGTAATAATACTCACCCACCTTGAGCATTCCGCCACCGTGTGCGTTTATCACATTGCCTTCGGTATCGACCCATTCGGCTCCGTTTACAATATAATCTTTATCCTGCGCCACCATAGCAGCACTCATAAGGGCAAACATACACAACACAAGCCCACGTTTAAACATTTTCATTTTATACCTTTTATATTAATGTGTTTTCAAAAAAAATAAATCATACCACACAAAAATATAAAAAGCCATTACAGCAAAGGTTGAAAATACGTTCAATAAGGTTGAGAATGAAAAGAAGAATCAAGCCACCAACATTTAGCAACCGGAAGGAGTGATTTGGTTTAGCAAAATTGTGTCAGAAAATAGCAAATATTTGTATTGATATCGTCTTGACTTTTTATAAACAATATAATTTCGCTCCTAACGGAGCTCTAAAACACTCTACAATCAATAGCTCTACCATAATGTCGCTTCTCCGAAGCTAAGAAATTGCTCCGTTAGGAGCATAATTATGGTAGTTATTATTAGTCCTTTGTGCAAAATAGCTCCGTAGGAGCGACATTATAAAAAGTCAAAACGAGTTCATTATCTAAAGGTTGAAACGAATACATAAACCAGAGAAATACCAAAAGTGGCAGATTTTTATGACCTTGGCTAAAGCCTCAGTAATAAACATAAAAAAACCGACTACCCATTAGGGAAGCCGGTTTTGAATAATACTCATTCCAAACTGTTATTTTACAGCCTGAATTCCTTTGTGTGTTGGAACTACAGGCAGAATAGCGCCGTCGGGGCCAAATTCTAATTTATCGATACACACTTCGCGGTGAAAGCCTGCCGACCCTCCCATTTCGATACCTTTGGGGTAATTGAAACGGTGATAAATGATATAAAACTCATCTTTACCCGGAATCTGAATAGTACTGTGGTGACCGGTACCATAAATACCCTGTTTCTCGTCCTTACGAAGTACCACATAGTTTTGAGGCACCTTTACATCGTCAAGGGGCGAAGACATAAGGCCGTAACCCACGCTGTAATTCGGACTGCGGGTATCGTCTATCGACCACATCATATAATATTGTCCGTTACGGTAAAGCACATGTGCTCCTTCGCGGAAACTTCCGTGAATATTGAACACTTTCACTGTTTCCTGTTTGATGGACATCATGTCGTCGTTCAGTTCGGCACCGGCCAGAAAACCATTGCCCCAGTAAAGATATGTTTTGCCTGAAACAGGATCGGTAAATACGTCAGGATCGATTACCTGACCGCGGTTTACACCTTCGGGGCGATCGGCAATAAGCGGTTTGCCAAGATCCACAAAAGGCCCTGTGGGATTGTCGGATACAGCGACCCCGATTTTCTGAGCTGCTGTAAAATAATAAAAGTACTTGTACTGTCCGTCGATTTTCTTTTCTACGATACAGGGCGCCCATGCATTGCGGTTGGCCCATTGTACATTTTCGCCCAATGAAATAATTTTACCTTCGTCGGTCCAGTTTACCAAATCGGGCGACGAAAATACTTTGAAATAAGTGCCCGACCAACCATCGTACCCATCGGAAGTAGGATAAATATAATATTTCCCTGTTTTTTCAGAGTAAATAATATCAGGGTCGGCAAAATATCCGGCCAATACAGGGTTGTGATTCTTCACGGCAGACACAGTCCATTTCTGAGCTTTTGCTCCGGCAGGCTTCACGCTATATTTCACTGAACCTTTAGCGAAATTCTGTGGTTTCGAAGGAGTAATTTTCAGCTCTTTTGTACTCTCGAACTGCGGATTAAACTTTTTAAGATCGGTAGAAGGCAACACAGGCAATTCAATGGTACGATTCTGAGCATCGGCCACCATATTGATTTTCTTTATTTCGGGTGCCTTGGCATTAAACACAACCTTCGGTGTCGATTTCCATTTTTTCAGCAAACGGTTGTATTCACTTTTGGTAATGGGCAAAACGGTACCGTGACGCGGATGAAAGTTCATCGAAACACCTTCTTTGATCAGCGAGAAGTTTTCAAGATCGGAGCTACGACAGAATTCATAACGACCATTCATATACACATCATACATCAAAATCCAGTCGTTCGAATTATTGAGTTTGAACAGTCCGGAGCCTTCCACTGCATGATTTGTTTGCTGATAATACTTATCAATCATTTTCCAGTCACCGGTCAGTTTGTCGGCAATGGCTTTTTTAATACCGTTTCCGTGTCCTTCGGTTTTGAAAAACATGTGGTATTTACCATTGTGAAACACAATATCGCCATCGATGCACGATTTGCCTTCGGGGTGGTAGAAAAGCTGCTTCGGAGTGGTTTCGAGCGCCGTAAAATCCTTATTGGCGTAAGCATAATAAATAATATCGGCATGCGGACCTTTACGTTTCATTGAGAAATAAACCAAATACTTGCCCACTTCAGGGTCGTAGATGCTTTGAGGAGCCCACACACGATCCACATCAGCAAATTCGGGGAATGCGTCGGGGATATGCACTTTGGCTGAAGTCCAGTTAATCAGGTCGTTTGATTTAAGCAACACCATGCCGCGATTTGAATCCCAACCTTTATGCGAAGTCATATCAGTTACCACCATGTAAAAGCTTTTGCCATCGGCGCCACGCAGAATATGCGGATCGCGCACACCACCAGTGCGACTAATATCGGACGATTTAATGACAGGTTCACCATTATTCAGGGCAGTAAATTTCAGTCCATCCTCACTCACAGCAAAGCGTATTTGTTCTTCGGGCACACTGTTGCCGGTAAAATAAGTAAACAGATATGCGCTGGTTTTCTCAGCTTTAGCTGCTTTTACAGTCGAAATGCCAGTCAGCAAAAGCGCTGAGAGACAAGCCAGCTTTAAAATCAATTTAAAATTCATGTCGATAATGTTTTTTATAAATAGAAATGAAATGTTTTTAAATACAAAATATGAAATAGAAATTACAAGAAAATGATAAAAATTTTATTTTCAAAACCTTCATCTGCCCCCAACCCCCTAAAGGGGGCTGTGACATTGTGCAAATAAAGTAATTTCGTTGCACACACCAAGTCCCCTTTATGGGAACCAACGGTCACGACCAAAGGGAGTAAATAGGGGCAAATAAGAGATAAGCTTTACAACTTGTAAGTTCAAGTACATTCAACCTTACAATTTCACTTTCAATGTTTTTCCTGAGTACTTCAGACTTTTGGTTACTGACGCTGTTGGTTTATCGCCGGCACCGTTTGCTGCATCCACAAGCACAATATTAAATGTACGGCCTTTCAGCATTCCCGGAAATTTTCCGTTGCGCTGTCCAACAGTGAGTGTATTGTTTTTATCGTTCCACTCAAAGGCAATGGTTGCGTACATTCCTTTTTCGTAGTTGTAATTATCGTTTTCGTCTTCGTACAGTACAAATTTCCCATCAGCGCCACGATAGATACGGATTTCCAGTTTATCCCATTTCTTTTGGGTTGAAAACTGCACATCAGGGCCAAAGGGAAGTATTGCACCTTCTTTTACATACAGGGGAATAATGTCAATGGGCGTCTGTTTGCTTACAGTTTTGCCTCCCTGAATTTTTTCTCCTGTCCAAAAGTCGTACCATTCGGAACCAGCGGGCAAATATACTTCACGCGATTTGATTTCGGAATAGCTTTCAGTTTCTTTATCATTCGCACGGGTCACATACATGGACTTAAGTACAGGAGCCACCATGACCGAAGCGCCAAAGAAATACTGATCGGTGAGGTTTTGCACTTTTTCATCGCTAGGAAAATCCATCACCAACGGGCGCATAAAAGTACCTGCACCGGATGTTACTTCCCACGCAGTGGAATAAATATACGGTAACAAGCGGTAACGCAGTTTGATATATTTTTCGATCACATCAAACGAGCATTCACCACGTTTTCCGAACTGATAAATTTCGCGGGGTGCATCGGTACCATGCGAGCGCATCATGGGCGTGAAAGTGCCAAACTGCAACCAGCGCATATACAATTCGTGGTACGATTTAAGTTTCAATGCATTGTGACCGTTGTATCGCCACAGGAAAAAACCACCGATATCGGCATTCCAATAGGGCAATCCGCTCATGGAAAAGTTCAGCGCTGCCGGAACCTGATTTTGCAGGGTTTCCCAGGTCGAAATTACATCTCCCGACCACGAATTGGCGCCATAGCGTTGCTGACCGGCAAAAGCCGAACGGGTAAGGATAAACACGCGTTTTGCGGATGTTGTTTTGCGCTGATTTTCGTAAACACCTTTGATATGCTGAAGCGGGAACGCATTGATCACTGAATTGTACGAACCCAAATGTGTGGGTTGTTCGAAATCGGCAGGCTTCACATTGATATGGTCGGGTTCGGTAGAGTCGAGCCACCATGCATCGGTATTTTTCGAGAAAACACCTTTGTTCAGATAATCCCAGTAAATATCGCGGGCTTCTGGATTATACACATCGTATGGAGTTGTACCTGATTTAGGAGGCCATGTATCGAAACGAATCAGCATATTCTTTTCGTTGTATTCTTTGTACTGATTAGTCTGTGGTCCGAAACCCGGCCAGGCCACAATCATCAGTTTTCCGTTCATTTTGTGAATGCTGTCCACCATTTCCTGTGGACGCGGGAAAGTGGTTTCGTTGAACTGCATGGCATTCCAGTTCGAATCCTTTCCCCAGTATTGCCAATCCTGAATAATACCATCGATAGGCACTTTCAGATCGCGATATTTTTTAAGCACCTCCACTGTTTCGAACTGGGTTTTATAGCGTTCGCGCGACTGCATATAGCCAAAGCCCCACAATGGAATCATGGGCGACTCACCTGTAAGATCACGCATTTGCGCCACCACTCCGGCTGCATTTCCTCCGTACATAAAATAATAATCGGTCAGATCGCCCAGCGATTCGAGCGAGAGTTCCTGCGCATTATCATTGAAAGTAACAGGTGCATAATTGTCCCAGAAAACGCCATAACCCTTCACCGACTGAAAAAAAGGAATCGCAATTTTCATATTCTCGTTTTTCAGCACAATACGCTCACCGCGCTGATTGAGTTTTCCGTTCTGTATTTGCCCCAGTCCGTAAATAGCTTCTTTTTTGTCGAGTTTAAAAGCCTGACGTACCGTGTAGGAATTTTTCTTTACATCCATAGTAGGTGTAAATTGTGTTCCGAAGTCCTTTTCGGTAAATAATGCCTTATTATTCAATGTAAGAAAAGTCACTTTTCCGGTCTGCAAATTAAGCCGGACATTTAATGCAGCACTTTTCAGGCTTAAAACTTCATTCGATTTTTCAGTTGTGATCTGAACATTTTCGGGAGTTTTTACAACCGATAAACTCTTTTTATCCGGTGTACTTCCTTCAGGATACTTCACTACTCTTACAATTTCAGGGCTGAGAAACTGAATTTCGAGTTCGAGACCTTCGGTTTTGGCTTTTACACCCGAAGGAGTAACTGTATAATTCTGCGCTAAAAGCCCCAAAGAAAAAAGGAGCGAAAGTGCAAGAGTAATGTGTCTGAACGGTTTTTTCATTGTATTGTGATTTTCGTTTGATTACTGAATTTTAAAAGTCTGTTTTTGAAGATACAAGCGAACATCCTTTACTTTACCGCGCTGATTTTTGTCAATACGGTTCAACAGTTTTACGCCCGTTAGTTTTGTCTCCCTGCTCAGGTCGATCACCACAGTATGCGGGAAGCCGTTTTTGTCGCCGAACTTTGTTTGCCACACCACAGACTCCTGCTTGTCGAACAATTTATCGGCGCCGTTGGCAAACTTAACCGTTTCTTCGCTGTTGGCAAAAAGCACTTTCCACTTCAATGCCGAAATCGCGTTTCCTGTCTCGTCGAGCAACTCTATTTCGGCAAGCGAAGCAGCATTGTCGTTAGCTTCCTGCGCACTCAGTACTTCAATACAGAAATATCTGCCGGTAACAGCTTCTTCGAAATTCACAGTCTGCCATTCGTTTTTATTGTGCAACGAAGCCACCACAACAGGATTCGAACCGTTCAGATTCAACGAACGGGCTTTTTTACCCTCATTTTCATCTTTTACAATTTTATCGAGAATGGGTCGGTTCAATCCTTCAATCACAGTATTGGCAGGGCCGGCAATATCAAAAACAACAATTTCGTTTTCGCCCTTTTTAAGATAGCAACCGGGCACACAAAGCGTCTGTGTAGGTCCTATTTTCCAGAAACGGCCCATATTATGTCCGTTTACCCACACCATTCCTTTGCCCCAACTGCTCATATCGAGATAGGTATAACCTGTTTCTTTTAGTTGGAAGGTAGCTTTGTACCACGCAGGACCTTTCACTTTTTTACGTGAAAACTTATGATTAATCTGAAAATCGTAATCGACCGGGAAGTTATACACCTGCCAGTTGGTCAGATTGGTTTCGGAATTACCACTGATCAAAGTCACTTTTTCAGTGATTCCTTTTCGGTCGATAATCGCTTCGCCATAATTCACACGCCCCATACCTTCTACCAGAATATCGAGTCGGGCAGCCTTTTTCAAAGCAGGAATTTCTACCGTTTTTTCACCTTTACGACGATCGAGTGTGGCTATCGGTTTGCCATCGATAAAAACTGTAGCCCAATCGTGCACATCAGTGATAACCAACTGTTGTTTACGTTCACTTGCAGGAATTTGTTTCCGGTAAAGAATTGTACCCCACCCCTGATCGAAAAACTCCATTGGCTGAATATGTTCGGTTGTTTTAGCCGCAGGTAACTGATCGAAAAGCGAAGCTGTCATTTTGAATGCAATTTCGGGCACGCGAATGATTTTTTCAGGATTCGCTGGCACATCAATCAGTACCTCGCCTTCCTGAAGATAGTTTTTCAGCAGATTGCGAATGGCATAAAATTTCTCGGTAGGATTTCCGGCCTCGTCAATGGGTGCATTATAGTCGTACGACGAAGTTGTGGGCGCATAAGCAGGGGCATTGGCACCGGCCCATTGCCCGAACGAAGTACCGCCATGCGCCATGTAAAGGCTGAACGATATCTTACGATCCATCATATCCTTTAAACTGCCGATAAAGCTGTTTACATCGCGTGTTTCGTGTGCACGTCCCCACTGGTCGAACCAACCGGTCCAGTATTCGCCACACATCAGCGGTGCATCGGGATTTAATTCTTTGAACTTACGGAACTGATCGTCGATGTTCGATCCGGCACCAAAGTTGATTGCCTTTTCCACACCTTCGACATTGTATCTGAAGAAATTCGAAGACCAGTCGCAACGAACCAACGACACTTTATCATAACCCGCCTCACGGATATAATCGCGGATTTGCTCCATATATTTCCCATCGTTGCCCCAGGTGCCATATTCGTTTTCAACCTGAACCATAATCACCGGACCGCCATTCTGAATCTGAAAAGGCGCCAGTATTTTAGCTGTTTCGTTCAGATAGATGCGTGTTCGTTCCATAAAAAACGGATCAGATTTGCGGCGCACCTGCAGGTCTTTCTTTTTCAGCAACCACCAGGGCAATCCGCCCATGTCCCATTCGGCACACACATAAGGACCGGGACGAACGATACAATACATACCATTTTTCTGAATGAGACGAATAAACTCGGCCACATCGTTCTGACCGCTGAAATCAAACACACCCTGCTCCTGTTCATGAATGTTCCAGAAAAGGTAAATACAAACTGTATTCATACCCATAGCTTTCAGCATTTGAATGCGGTGCTCCCAATACGGACGAGGGATGCGGGTATAATGCAATTCGCCGGCACGAACCACGAAAGGCTTTCCGTTAAGCAAATAGGTATTTTTTCCTGCTTCAAAATTCTGAGTTTGCGCCGTAGCAGGGCTTATACAGAATAGAGCAGTAATAATTATTAGCAATAATGATTTAAAGAAATTTCTCATGTCAAAAAAAAAATAAAACTGATTATTTGTTTATAAATCTGGCCATTTCACAGGCAGCCAGCAGAAAAGCGCCGACACCAAAGTTGGCTGTAGAGTTAGCATCCACAATTTGTCCGGGGATAGCCTTTTCACCGATAGGCTGCACATATCCCACACGACCATCGTCCTGCAGAGCCACAGTAGTAAGATATTTCCAGCCTTTCATGGCCGTTTTTTTATACTTACAACCTTTCAGATAGCCATTGTTCAACCCCCACAGATAGCCGTAGGTAAAAAAGGCAGTGCCACTGGTTTCGGGACCGGGAGCATGTGCCGGGTCGAGCAAACTACGCGTCCAGTAACCCTCTTTCTGCTGTTCGGCCATAAGCGCTTTTGCCATGCGTTTATACTGATTTACAAATACATCACGATGCTTGTAGTCTTTTGGCAAATCGGGAATGATTTTGGCCAGTCCGGCAAAGAGCCAGCCATTTCCACGTGACCAGAAATCCTTTTTGCCATTTGCACTTTTGTGTTGGGGGTAAATATACTTGGCATCGCGATAGTAAAGTCCTGTTTCGGGGTCGAGCATCAGATCGTCGGCAAATTTATAATACTCATAAAGTTTTTCGAGATAAATTTCCTTTCCGGTGATTTTGTAAAGCTTTGTCATTACAGGCATTACCATGTAAAGACCATCTACCCACCACCAGTAATCGTTTTTAGCTGTGCTCATCTGATACTCCATAACTTCAATGGCACGCGCAATTTTCATACTATCGGGCGCCAAATGATAAAGATCAATATAAGTCTGGAAGCAAATTTGCCAATCGCCAAACAATACAAAATCGTGCGATTCGCCATAGTGATACTTCCATTTTGAACGATCGGTGCTTTGAGCGCCCATCCATTTGTTTTGAACTGCCCATTTCTCAGAGTAGGCTCTGAAATCTTCATTTTTCGTTAGATGATACGCTTCCATATTTCCGGTATGGTAAGCCGCATTGTCCCAAAAAGCACGTCCGGGATTTGGATGCGATTCCTGCCAATGATAATTCACTTTATTGATAATCTCAATAACTTCCGACTTGCGGGGTGCAGCGCTAACACTCACAATGCTGCATAACAGCCCCAAAAACATGCATCTGGAAAACTTCATTTTAATTTTTAGATATTTATATTGAATTGATTGATAACTAAACAGCCTTTTTATTTACCTTACAAAAATAGCACTTACAGACAAGCCCGAAGTACACTTTTCGTTCAATAAAGTCGAAAATCTGAGAATATAAGCAATCGCAAATTATTGCTGTTACAAATTAAGAGCCGGACGCTATAATTAGTTGAACCATGTCAATTTTTCCACAGTTTAAATATGGCTATGGTACATGTAAACAAATTGCTAAACACCATTAGTCCTTGATATCCGGATACAGAATTCTTGTTCTAACAATTACTTACAGCTTCTGACTTTACATAAAATTCCACTCATATGGCAATATACTCAACCAGCAAAATGTATTTCCTGAGTATATTTGTAAACTGATAATTCAGTAAAAACTCAAACAAAATACAGATGAAAAAAACTTACACTCTTCTGATTATGATTGTTTTCAGCAGCTTCTTCGCAATCGGGTTAAAGGCTCAATCGCCCACGCTGGAAATACAAAAAAAAGATCAAAGCGCAGTGCAGACAGCGCTGAGCGACCTGCGAAAACTAACCTTCAGCAACGATGCCATGACAGTGCATTACAACAGCGGTCAAACAGGAAATATAGCACTATCGGATATCAGCAAAATGATTTTCGGAACAATCTCAGGCGTCAAAAAAGTTCAGTCTGTAAATACAGAAATACTGATCTACCCGAATCCTGCCACCGATTATATTTATGTAAAAACAACCAATAATCAAACAATTCAGATTATGAACATTAGCGGGGCCACTGTCATTTCGCAGAAAGCGACGGACCGCGAAACTCAGATTCACACAGGAGATTTAGCTAAAGGAATTTATATACTTAAACTTGATCATAAAGTTGCAAAATTCACAAAATTATGAGAAAAACACTACTCATTGCCATTGCATTTTTCACACTGCACACTACTTACGCACAATATCCGCTGAATGTATTCAAACCCAATCTTTCGGTTGAAAACATAGCGACCCCGAACATCGACAGCATCACTTTCGACCCGCAAACCAGCGAAATGAGAATTTTCAGAAAATCGGGTGGCGAAACCAATATCAGCATTTCAGGAGTGGACAGCATCAACTTCAATCCGCTTTACCTGCAATTATTGCCTGTACCCGAAGCTCCGCAAATGGAAAGCGTACTCAACACTACCGCGCTGGCCAATTTGCGCATTAGTTCACCCGGTGGCACTTCGGTAACCGAAACCGGCATCTGCTGGAGCATAAACGAGCAACCAACAATCAACGACAATAAAATGTCAGCGGCTTCGCTGCTTGCTGTGGAAAAGCTAAGTTTGAGCGGACTCACTGCTTCGACCACCTATTACGCGCGGGCTTATGCTATCAACAGCGCAGGAACAGCTTACAGCGAACAAATTTCTTTCAGTACCAATAATTTCAAAGCACCATCGGTGGAAACTGTTTCGGCGACCTTCAACTACGCAACCAACAAAGCGACCTGTGTGGTAAAAGTGACCGACAACGGAGGTTGTGTGCTGACACAAAGGGGAATTTGCTGGAGTACAAAAAGAAATCCAACCACTGCCGACAATGTATTTGCTTCGGGTATCTCGGTTGGTCAGTTTTATGCACAGACCGGCACACTCGATCTGAACAAAATCTACTATATACGTTCGTTTGCCACCAATTGCATGGGAACCACTTACGGCAACGAAATGAGCGTGCAGGCATTAATGGGCAATGTGACCTACACACTGGCTCAGGATGTAATTAACGCAGGCGAGCGTACTCATAATCTGATAAAAACGGCTATGGACAGTGCTTGCTATTATTATAACCGTTACACCACATTCCGCGCCAACATTTGGGTGTATTACAATGCAGGCATCCCCACAGCACAGGCATCTTATCACGGATCAATTGGTTTCGGACCGAACGAACGTTATATGTTTGTAGGAACTGCCATGCACGAAATGGCGCATTACTTTGGTTCAGGAACAACCACCACATGGAAAAACATGATGGTGGGCGGACTGTGGCAGGGCGCTGTAGCCAAAGCACTTTGTCTGCAACTGACCGGACAAACCCTGAAAGGCGACAACAATAGTAATCCACAACATTACTGGCCAACCGGCATTAATCAACGAGAGGAAGTAAAATCGCAAACCGATCTGATCAATCACACTAAAATTGTAAAAGCCATGCTGATTGATGATGCGAAATTACCCACGAGCTGGTAAATAAATATACAAGAGGCTGTATCAAAAGCTAAGATAAGAAAACTAAAACTTACAAATCAAGACTTTCAGCTGCCCCCAACCCCCTAAAGGGGGCTGTGACATTGTGCAAATAAAGAAATTACGTTGCACACACTAAGTCCCCTTTAGGGGATATAGGGGCAGAAATGAAAAGTTCTTATAATTTGTAAGTTTAAAAGAGCATGCTTTTGATACAGCCCCTTTTTTTCAATAAACATATTTTTCCTCACATGCAAAAAAAGTCATTTTTCGCGGGCATTCTTATCGTCATCTTTTCAATCTCAGTGACGGGCCAGAATCTCAAATTACATTACAATTTTCAGTCGGCGAACAACAGCGTTACCGACCTTACAGGCAATGGCTACAATGCCACATTAAAGAACGGAGCTACTATCAGAACCCTCAGCGGTATTTCATTTCTTGAGACAGGGAATAACAACGGCTATCTCGATCTGGGAGCCGGAACAGGAAGCCTGATAAACTCATTGTCGGATTTTAGCATTGCCACCTATGTATTTATCGACCCGGAACTGAATCTGAACAACAACGGGAATTTCGTCTGGACTTTTTCGAATGCCGAAAACATACTCACCAACCCTTCCGGCTGTATGTTTTTCTCGGCCAAAGGATCGCGCTACGCCATTTCACTAACCAACTACAGCGCTGAGAAACAGGTAAACATAGCCAGCCCCACAGCACAAGACAGCTGGCAGCATATTGTGTACAGACAAAACGGAAGCACCGGAGAAATTTATATCAACGGAGTGCTGAAGAAAAGCGGAACCGTGAGCGTTCTCCCATCAGCGCTGGGCGCCACTGCTTTCAATTATCTGGCACGCGCCTCATACGCCGGAGACCAGTATCTGAAAAATTCAAAATACAGTGATTTCAGAATTTACAACAGTGCCCTCACTCCCACTCAAATTACTCAACTTGCAGCCAACAAATTAAAACTCGACACACTGATCTACAAAGACATGGTGGATTCAGCATTGACTAAACTCAGTTTGGGTTCACTCACGTCTGTCACCGAAAATCTGACGCTGCCTGCTACCGGCATTCACTCCACCACCATAAGCTGGCAAAGCTCGAACACATCAGTTGTGGCCAACAATGGCACTGTAAACCGTCCTGCAAGTGGTCAGCCAAACGCCCACGTAACACTTACAGCTACAGTGAGCAAGTATTTTATATCCAAAAACATCAGTTTCAACGTCACTGTACTTTCGCAACTGAGCGATGCGCAAAGTATCAATCTCGACAGCGATCAACTCACTCTGAGCGGGAATTTGCTGAACTTACGCTCAAACCTTTCACTTCCGGCAAGCGGAAAAGAAGGGTCACAAATTCAATGGACATCCGGTGATCCAGTTTTTCTGAGCAATACAGGTGTCATTCTGAAACGTAATGCCAAAGGAGAAGGAAATAAAAAGGTAACACTCACAGCTACACTTACAAAAGGAACTGTCACAACAAGCAAAAACTTCGACATTTATATTGCCGAGGACGAAGGTTATGCAGCCTATCTTTTTGCCTATTTTACAGGCAATAATATCAGTCAGGAAGCGATACGTTTTGCCCTGAGCAACGACGGACTTGTGTACAAAGCTTTGAACAACGACCAACCCATTATTGCATCGTCGGCCATTAGTAACACAGGCGGCGTGCGCGACCCGCACATTCTGCGCGGCGAAGATGGAATGTATTACATGGTGGTTACCGATATGGTTTCGGCCAACGGCTGGAATTCGAATCGCGGCATGGTGCTGCTGAAATCAAACGACCTGGTCAACTGGAGTTCGGCCAAAGTGCATATACCCACAGCCTTTCCTGCACAATTTTCGAATGTAGACAGAGTATGGGCGCCACAAACCATTTACGACAAAACAACTGGCAAATACCTGATTTATTTTTCAATGCGCAAAGGCAGTGGCGATTACGACAAAATATACTATGCCTATGCCAACAGCAGCTTTACAGCCTTAGAAACTGTGCCCGCGCAAATGTTTTATCACCCCGACAATCAGGCCTGTATCGATGGCGACATTGTGGAAAAAAATGGTTTGTATCATATGTTTTTCAAAACCGAAGGCTCGGGGAATGGTATCAAAAAAGCAGTTTCGAACAAACTTACAGAAGGCTGGACATTGCTCGACCGATATCTGGATCAAAATTCCAACGCAGTGGAAGGTGGTTGTGTGTTCAGACTATACAATACCGATACATGGATTTTGATGTACGATGTATATTCGAGCGGATATTATGAATTCACCAGCTCCACCGACCTCGAAAACTTCAGCGTAATGAGTGGAAACTCCTTTGACTTCAGTCCGCGTCATGGTACCGTAATACCAATCACTGCTGCTGAAAAGGCGGCTCTGAACAACAAATGGGGCGAAACCACCCAAGCGCCACAAATAAGTCAGGAAAATGAAAAACCTTTGTGGTCATTACAGACAAACGGAATTGTACTGCAAAACCCTGAACATATTCAAAAAGCAGAAGTATTCGACATATTTGGAAAGAAACTACTGGAAAGTAAACAACCTGAGAGTAAAATTGCTTTTCATTTCGGAAAATCAGAATTGTATATTCTTAAAATAACCACCCGAAGCGGAAAGATTTATACCGATAAGATTTTAAGCACGTTTTGAACTCGTCTTGACTTTTTTATAATTTCACTCCTACGGAGCTATTTTGCACAAAAGACTAATAACAACTACCATAATTATGCTCCTAACGGAGCAATTTCTTAGCTTCGGAGAAGCGACATTATGGTAGAACTATTGATTGTAGAGTGTTTTCAGAGCTCCATTAGGAGCGAAATTATATTGTTTATAAAAAGTCAAGACGACATTTAAAAAAACTGCACTTTGAAGTACAAATCAACAAATAGTTTTTCATTCAAAATCAACAAACAAAAAACGACAGCATTCATGGAAGCTGTCGTTTTTTTGTTATTTTTAAACACTACTGACCGATAAAAGATAGTTTGAATTAGTTTTTTTAGCTTATTAGATTCCTCACTACGTTCGGAATGACAGGCAATCAATAAATTAGGTTTTTGGGAGGAGGTAGGTTGGCGGCTTCGCCGCCAACCTACCTCCTCCCAATCATAATCAATACAAAGCATTGTCATTCAGAGCGTAGCGAAGAATCTCAGATATTTAGTCGGTCAGTAGTGATTTTTAAACTATTCTGAAATCTTCTGTTGAAACAATTCTCTGAGCCTTTGCTGCTGTTCGTCGGGGGTAAGGTCGGAGTTATCAATCACAATTGCATCATAGGCTTTGCGTAACGGGCTTTCGGCTCTGTTCTGATCGCGCTCGTCACGTTCAACCACATTGGCCAGCACTTCATCGTACACAGCCTGTTCGCCTTTGCCCAACAACTCATCGTATCGACGCTGAGCTCTGATTTCGGGTGATGCCGTCAGAAAAACCTTCAGTTCTGCTTCAGGAAAAACCACTGTGCCAATATCACGGCCATCCATTACAATGCCTTTCTTCTCACCCATCAACTGTTGCTGACGCACCAATTCGCGACGCACAGCGCCCAGCGTGCTTACACGACTTGCTCCGTTGGCAACCTCAAGCGTGCGGATTTCGTTCTCCACATTTTCTCCGTTCAGATACATTTCCGCCTTTCCGGAATCATTCATGCGAAATTCAAGCTTAATCTGACCTACATGCGCATTGATAGCCGACTCGTCCATCGTTTCGGCAGTCATCCAGCCATTGCGCAAACAAAACAGCGACACGGCACGATACATGGCACCTGTGTCCACATACACATATCCGGCTTCGGCTGCCAGTTTACGCGCCATTGTGCTTTTGCCGCACGACGAAAATCCATCAATCGCTACTATTATTCGTTTCATTTATATTATTTCGGGTTCTCTGTTTCAGAGTTTCAGGGTTTCAGAGTTTCAGGGTTTCGCGTTTTGGAAGTGATTCTCATTTAATCACAAGACCATGATGATTGCTCTTTTCCTCGTGTCTTCGTATTTAAATGTCGTCTTTATTCTTTTGTCTTTCGTCTTTTGTCTTTTGTCTTAAAGTCTGAATTCTTTCAAATCGGTACTGATAGAAAACTGATAAGCCCAGTTACCCACCTGAAACTGGCTCATGCCAAAGCCCACCATAAATTTACTGAGTTTTATACCACCACCAAACGAAAAGCCGGCCATGCTTTTGAAACCATTCATCGACAATTCATTGTGTCTGCGGTGATTGTATGAACCTGCCAGATAGAAGTTTTTGCCCGGCAGAAATTCCACGCCGAAAACAGTATGACGGAATGCCATATCCACAAAACTAATGTTTTCATCTTCCACCTCACCTGTCAGCGAACTTACAGGTTGATTTTCGGACGAATAATTTAAGTTCCAGCGCTGTAGGTTATGGAGTGTCAGCGAAAACCGAAATGGTGCATGTTCCAGTTTTTTGGTCGCACCTAATTGTATGTTCAATGGCAGAGGTTCATAATGCTGCCCATCCTCATCGCTGTAATAACCTTTAAACTGAGCCCCGGCGTTACGCACTACCAAACCTGCTCCAAACAGCGATTTAGGATCGTAATAACTTACACCCGCATCCACAGCAAGCCCTATACTTGTATACACTTCATACACCGAAAAAACAGGTTTCAGCGTAGCACCTACAGTAATTTTATCGTTAATTGGTCGTGCATACACAATATTCAACGCCATATCCTGCGCTGTAAATTCCCCTTCGGGCACATTCAACTCCGAATGGCGGAGAAAATCGCCAAAATCCACATATTGCACACCTACTCCAAAATAGTTTTTTCCTTTTACAGTAAAACCATACATAACAGAGCCAAATCTGATATCAGATAAATAATTGGCCACATTCAAACCAATCATTCCGCTCGTGGCAGAAGTAAGCAACGCAGGATTCTGAAATGCAAAATTCAGGTCATTATCTCTCACCGAAATATTAAACCCACCCAAAGCAGCCTGACGTGCGGAAACAGGTAAATCAAGAAACTGATAAACTCCGTATCCTGCTTGTGGAAATAAATTCAACACAGACAGCCATAGCAAAAATGATATAAGTCCTTTTTTAAACATCAGAACAGGTCAATATTAATGATAGATAATACAACAAAAGCAGGCATTATCAAATTGGGAGTCCAAAGATAGTGTGTTTTTACTAACTTCACAACCAATTCTTATGTTGCGAAAAACACAATTAAAACGTCAGATTTGCGAAAAATTATATTTTCAGCCAAAAAAAACTAAAGAAATCAACAGTTTATCCCGAAAGGGAAATAAAATTAAATTTTTTGCGTTTTGACAAATGAACTTTGAAAAAATAATATTACATTTGCCCGTCAGAAAATATCAAAAAATTATATATAAATTATGGACGTAAAGAAATCACCAAAAGCCACCCTCGAAGATAAAAAATTCCTCTTCGTATTGATGGGTCTTGTCATGGTTTTATCTCTGATTTACATTGCTTTCGAATGGACAGACAAGGAAGTAACCGTATATGAAGTGATTGACCCGGATATGTTGGCGGAAGAAGAAATTGAGATTATCCAAACTGCACAGGAACTACCTCCTCCTCCTCCACCTCCTGCACCTGAAATTGTAGAAGAATTGAATATTGTAGAAGATGATGTGGTGACAGAATCGGTTGAAATCAACACAGAAGATGACAAAGACAAAACTGTAACTATCAATGCTCCTGTAACTTCAACCGGCCCGATTGTGGAAGAAGAAGATAACGTGGTATTCCAGGTGGTAGAAAAAATGCCTTCGTTCCCCGGTGGTGACGCAGCATTGTTCAAATACCTCAGCGACAACGTAAAATACCCTGTAATTGCACAGGAAAACGGTGTTCAGGGTCGTGTTATCTGTCAGTTTGTGGTAAACCGTGACGGTTCTATCGTAGATGTGGAAGTTGTACGTAGTGTTGACCCAAGTCTCGACAAAGAAGCTATCCGCGTAATCAAATCGATGCCCAAATGGAGCCCCGGTCAACAACGTGGTAAACCGGTACGTGTAAAATACACGCTCCCAGTAAACTTCAGATTACAGTAACATTATAGTTCATAACCGGTTGCCCCAACGGTCAATCGCAAAACAGAAATAAAAGTAACCGTTTGGATTCGCTCCAAACGGTTTTTTTTAATCAATACACTTACTAAACCTTTATTCAATTATCAAACAATATGAAAACCGAAATATACGAAGAAAAAGCTGTATTAGTGGGACTTATCACCCAAACACAGACCGAAGACAAAGCCCGTGAGTATCTCGACGAGCTGGCCTTCCTCGCCGATACCGCCGGAGCAAAACCGGATAAACTCTTTTTTCAGAGAGTAGATTATCCCAATCCGAAAACATTTGTCGGACCGGGAAAGCTACAGGAAATAAAAGAATATGTCGACGAAAATGAAATAGGACTCGTGATATTCGATGACGAGCTTTCGCCCAAACAGTTACGCAACATCGAAGCTGAACTGAAAGTACTGGTGCTCGACCGTACAAATCTTATTCTCGACATTTTTGCCAAAAGAGCGCAAACTGCCAATGCCAAAACGCAGGTAGAACTTGCTCAATTGCAATATATGCTTCCACGCCTTACCCGCCTGTGGACGCACCTCGAACGTCAGCGCGGGGGTATTGGTATGCGCGGACCCGGTGAAACACAAATTGAAACCGACCGCCGTATTATTCTCACAAAAATATCGTTGCTGAAACAAAATCTGAAAGATATCGACAAACAAATGTCGACACAACGCAAGAATCGTGGGAAAATGGTGCGTGTGGCGCTGGTAGGTTATACCAATGTGGGAAAATCGACCATAATGAACATGCTCAGCAAATCGGATGTATTTGCCGAAAACAAGTTGTTTGCCACGCTCGACACTACTGTGCGCAAAGTGATTATCGAAAATCTGCCTTTCCTGCTCTCCGACACTGTTGGTTTCATACGAAAACTGCCCACCAACCTGATCGAGTCGTTTAAATCAACACTCGATGAAGTGCGCGAAGCCGACCTGCTGATTCATGTGGTGGATGTGTCACACCCCAACTTCCACGAACAGCTGGAAGTAGTAAATCAAACGCTTAAAGAAATTGATCCGCGCGAGAAACCAACCATTCTGGTATTTAATAAAATTGATGCATTTACCTACACGCCCAAGGAAGAAGATGACCTGACTCCTTCGACACGTGAGAACATAAGTCTCGACGAACTTAAAAAGACATGGATGTCGAAACTTCACGATAACTGTATTTTTATTTCGGCGAAAGAAAAACAAAATGTAGAGCAACTGAGAGAGCTTATGTACGAAAAAATTAAAGCCATTCATGTAGAGCGCTATCCGTACAACGATTTCCTGTTTCAACGCTACGACGAACAGGAACTTTCTGAAGAATAAGAAACTGACTGAAACTGATAAATAGAATAATATGACAAATTACCGTTCACTCACCGAAAAAGAAATTGCCACGCTGACAGTTTATGGTTGCTCAGCAGAATCGTGGCAAAACGTAGTTGTGGCCGAAGATTTTTCTCCTGCCTATATTTCGAATGTGCATTTCTCGGGTAACGTACATCTGGGAACTTTTTCAAAAACTTTCGAATTGCCCGGAGGGCTGAAAAAACATGCCGGGTTGAACAACTGCATACTGCACAACTGCATTATCGGCAACGATGTGTATATTGATAAAATCGACAACTACATTGCCAATTACAGCATTGGCAACGGCAGCTATATCGAAAATGTAAATCTTATTCTGGTGGACGGAGTTTCATCTTTTGGAAATGGCGTAAAAGTGCCTGTAATGAACGAAGGTGGCGGACGCGAAATTCCTATTTTCGATTTTCTTTCAGCGCCACTGGCCTATATTCTCACCCTGTATCGTCACCGCCCCGAACTGATACAAAACCTTCAGAAACGCATTGATAATTATGCTACAGCACAACAATCGTCCACAGGGAGTATAGGTGCAAATGTGAGAATTGTGAATTGTGGAAGCATAAAAAATGTACGAATTGGCGACTACGCACTGATTGAAGGTGCTTCACTACTCGAAAACGGTTCGGTAAACAGTAATGCTGAAGCTCCGGTGGTGATAGGCTCGGGCGTAAAATGTAAAGACTTTATTCTGAGTTCCGGTGTCTCGGTAACCGACTCAACTCTTATTTCGAAATGTTTTATTGGTCAGGGCTGTATCATGGCAAAACATTACTCGGCGCTCGACTCGCTATTTTTCTCAAACTGCCAGGGCATGCATGGCGAGGCTACAGCTATTTTTGCCGGCCCTTATACCGTGTCGCATCACAAATCGACCCTACTGATTGCAGGTATGTTCTCGTTCCTCAATGCGGGCAGCGGATCGAATCAGAGCAATCACATGTACAAGCTTGGACCGATTCATCAGGGAATATGTGAGCGTGGATCAAAAACTACCAGCGATTCATACTTGTTGTGGCCGGCTAAAATCGGCGCATTTACGCTGGTTATGGGACGTCATTACAAGCACTCCGACACTTCCGACCTGCCTTTCTCTTATCTCATTGAGAATGCAACCGAAAGTTATCTTGTACCAGGAGTAAATCTGCGAAGCGTGGGGACCATTCGCGATGCGCAAAAATGGCCTAAACGCGACAATCGCAAGGACAGTCAGAAGCTCGACCCGATTAATTTCAATCTGCTGAGCCCCTACACCATTCAGAAAATGATTCGTGGAGTAGAAGTACTTAAAAACCTGCAGAAGATTTCAGGCGAAACAACCGAAGTATATAATCTCCAGAATTGTCACATAAGAAACTCATCAGTTCGAAACGGTATTGAATTATACAATATTGCCATTAATAAATTTCTGGGTAACTCGCTCATTAGTCGTTTGCGCGAAAAAGAATTCAAAAACATCGATGAAGTGCGTGCACAACTAAAGCCGCAAACTCACAAAGGAAGTGGCGAATGGGTTGACCTCTCAGGACTTATTGCACCAAAAAATGCATGCGAGGAGCTGCTTAACAGTATCGAACAAAACACACTAACGCTGGACGAAATACAGAAAAGTTTCAACGATATCCACAAAGAGTATTACAACTACGAATGGACATGGGCCAAAGAAAAACTGGAAGAGCGTTGGGGTAAAAGCATCCACGAAGTGACTTACGAAGACATTATTTCGATGGTGGAAATATGGAAAGAATCGGTTGTAAAACTCGACAAACTGATTTACGACGATGCTAAAAAAGAGTTTAATCTGAACTCCAAAACAGGTTTTGGTGTTGATGGAGATGAAGCCCGCAAAGATCAGGATTTTGAATCGGTTCGCGGTAGTTTCGAAAACAATCCGTTTGTACTCGAGGTTTTGAACCATATCAAGAAAAAAACCGACCTGGGCAATGAATTGATTAACAGACTCAAAAAACCATTGACCATTTAATCACTTATTTAAAACTAACTCATTATGAACAACTTTAATTTTTACAGTCCAACATATTTTGTATTCGGAAAAGAACGTGAAAACGAAACGGGCAAATATGTAAGTCGTTTTGGAGGAAAAAAAGTACTGATACATTACGGAAGTGGCTCTGTGGTTCGCAGCGGACTACTCGACCGTGTAAAAAAATCACTTCAGGAAGCATCTATCTCGTTTTGCGAGCTCGGTGGTGTGGTGCCAAACCCACGCAGCGGACTTGTGTACAAAGGCGTGGAAATTTGTAAAAGCGAAAAAGTTGATTTTATACTTGCAGTGGGCGGTGGCAGCGTGATCGACTCGGCAAAAGCCATTGCACTTGGCGCTGTGTACGATGGCGACTTTTGGGATTTTTACAACGGCAAACGTGTGGAAAAAGCCCTTCCGGTAGCTACAATCCTCACACTTACTGCAGCGGGTAGCGAAGGCTCAACCGGCTCGGTTATCACGCACGAAAACGGCATGCTCAAACGTGCAGCCAACAGCGATCTGCTACGTCCTGTCTTCTCCATTCTGAATCCTGAACTCACATGCTCGCTTCCGGCATACCAAACAGCCTGTGGAGCCACCGACATGATGGCTCACGTGATGGAGCGTTATTTTACTAACACCAAAAATGTGGAAATTACCGACCGTTTGTGCGAGGGAATTTTGCTTACCGTGATAAACGAAACCCCAAAAGTATTAGCCGACCCTAACAACTACGATGCACGTGCAAACCTGATGTGGGCCGGCATGGTAGCACATAATGATATTTGTGGTGTAGGTCGCGAGCAGGACTGGTCGAGCCATAACCTGGAACACGAACTTTCGGGACTATACGATGTGGCACATGGTGCTGGCCTGGCTGTTATGTTTCCTGCATGGATGAAATATGTAATGAACAACGATGTAAACCGCTTTGCACAGTTTGCAGTGCGCGTTTGGGGTTGCGAAATGGACTTCCGGAATCCTGAAAACACAGCCCGCAAAGGCATAGAGAAACATGAGCAATTTATGACTTCTATTGGAATGCCGATACGTTTTTCGCAACTTGGCGCCAAAGCCGAAGACATTCCTGCACTAATAAAAACGCTGGCATTGGGCAGCAAAACAATGGGAAGTTTCGTAAAACTGACCGAAGACGACTGCCGGAAAATATACGAACTGGCGGTATAATTCGGAATTACAATTTTATGCTTTCAGATCAATCCTTTATAAATGAGGTTAAAAACATAATCCTTCAATCAAGGGGTAATGCAGTTCGTTCTGTCAATTGGGAGCGAACCATTATGTATTGGAAAATTGGCAAGCGAATTTTCGAAGAAGAACAAGAAGGGAAAGATCGTGCTGAATATGGTACGTATTTAATCAGGCAACTTTCGAAACAGCTACAACCTGAATTTGGAACCGGTTTTGGAATAAGACAATTAGAAAGATACAGACAGTTTTACAGATTGTTTCCAATTGCGTCCGCACTGCGGACGCAATTCAATTGGTCGCATTATAAGTCTCTTATATCAATTGATGACGAGCATAAGCGCGAATATTACATTGCTGAATCATCAAACAATAACTGGACATCAAGACAACTGGAGCGTCAGATAAACAGTGGATTGTATGAAAGACTACTACTTAGTAATGATAAAAAGGCGGTACTATCAATTGCAAAGCGAGAGAAAGTGCCTTCAGAGCCCTTCGAAATCATTAAAGATCCAATGATTTTAGAGTTTTTAGGATTGAAGCCAGACTCAAGCTATTATGAAAAGGATTTAGAACAAGCCATTATAAATAACCTTCAGGAATTTATTTTAGAGCTTGGCAATGGATTTGCTTTTATAGCACGCCAAAAAAGAATACACATAGATGGAGATGATTTCTTTATAGATTTGGTCTTCTATAACAGGCTTTTACAATGTTTTGTTTTAATCGATTTAAAAATCGGGAAACTTACTCATCAGGATTTAGGACAACTTCAAATGTATGTAAATTATTTTGACCGAGTTGAAAAGCCGACTTTGAAAATCCTGCAATAGGGATATTATTATGTGCCGACAAAAACGATAGTATTGTTCGTTTTACCTTGCCGGAAAACAATAAAACTATTCTTGCCGGAAAATACCAACTATACTTACCAACTGAAAAGCAGATACTAGAGGAATTAAAAAAAGAATTGGACATATTTCAATCAAAACAAACAGAAGATATTGACTAAATGATCACAAAGAAACTCCACAATCCTTTAAACTCCATAAGTTTAGAAATCAATCTGCCCGCTTCGAAAAGCATCAGCAATCGCGCACTTATACTCAACGCTATGTCGTACAGTCCGTACGAGATTGAGAATCTGGCAGAGTGCGACGACACAAACGTACTTCTGAAAGCGCTCAACTCGAACAACAGCACTTTCGATATTGGTGCGGCAGGCACTTCAATGCGATTCCTGACGGCCTTTTTGGCCAAAACTGCGGGCGAATGGATTATTACCGGTAGTGAGCGAATGAAAAACCGACCTATCAAAATTCTGGTCGACGCACTTAATTCCTTAGGTGCCCGCATTGAATATGTTGAAAAAGAAGGTTTTCCACCATTGAGAATTCTCGGCTGTGCGCTTATGGGTGGCGACATATCGCTGAATGGTGGTGTGAGCAGTCAGTACATCTCGGCTTTGATGATGATAGCGCCATACATGATCAACGGACTGACAATCAAACTTGTAGGCAATGTGATTTCGGTGCCTTATATTCGTATGACCATGCAAATGATGGCTGAATACGGAGTAGAAGTTACTTTTGAAAACAACACTATTGATATTCGTCCGCAAATTTATAAACCTGTAAAATATAAAGTAGAATCGGATTGGTCGGGTGCATCGTATTGGTACGAAGTGCTTTCGCTGACAGGTGAAGGTGAAATTTTCCTGAAAGGACTGAAAGCTAACAGCACGCAGGGCGACAGCAAAGTGGCAGATCTTTTTCAGCAACTGGGCGTAAACACAAACTACGAAGCCGAAGGCGTACGACTTAGCAGCTCCGGACAATACTGCGCTAAATTTGAATATGATTTCGTCAACGAGCCTGATTTGGCTCAGACATTTGCTGTGACTTGTTGCATGCTGCACATTCCGTTTCATTTTAAGGGCGTACAAAGCCTTAAAATAAAGGAAACCGACCGTGTGGCTGCGCTTATCACTGAACTTAAAAAGCTGGGATTTGTATTGTTCGAACCTGCCGAAAGCGAAATGGCCTGGGCCGGCGAAAAGTGTGACCCGGAAACTCAAATCAGCATTGCTACTTACGAAGATCATCGTATGGCCATGGCATTTGCTCCGGCTGCACTGAAAACAGCACTCAGCATCGAACATCCCGAAGTGGTTAGCAAGTCGTATCCTACTTTTTGGGACGATTTTGCTAAACTAACAGACATTTAGCTCGTTATACACCGCAATTATGTAGATAGTCGGGGCGCGACTTCAAGTCGCACTCCGACTGCTCGTACATTCAGCCTTTAGCTGCGAAATGATAAGCCATTGAATGGAATATTACTCCGCAGTTTTTTCTTTCTGCTTCTCCATTGTGGAAAGCATACCGCAGGCAGCAAAAATATCCTCGCCACGCGATTTACGGATGGTTGTCATAATACCATTAGAAGTGAGATAATCGCGGAAGAAAACCATTTTATCTTCGTTCGAAGTTTTCAGATCGATACCGGGAATGGCATGAAAACGAATCAGATTTACACGACAATCCATATCCTTCAGTAATTTTACCATTTCCACCGCATGACGCATGGTGTCGTTCAGTCCGTCGAACATAATGTATTCGAACGACACGCGACGCTGATGACTAAAATCATGTTTTTTAAGCTCTTTCAGCACTTCGTAAATAGGATATGGCTTCTCCACAGGCATTAATTTCAAACGCTCCTCAGGAAAAGGAGAGTGCATGCTCAGCGCCAAATGACAATTTGAGTGCTCGAGGAAAATTTTCATCTTCGGAATTACTCCAATGGTTGAAACAGTGACGCGTTTGGGACTCCATCCATAACCGTATTCGGCTGTAAGAATTTCGAGCGCTCGAAGCAAATTGCTAAGATTGTCCATAGGCTCGCCCATGCCCATAAACACGAGATTTGTGAGTTTATCAGCCTCGGCCACCGACATTATCTGATTCAGAATTTCGGTAGCAGTAAGGTTGGCCGTAAAGCCCTGTTTGCCGGTCATGCAAAACAAGCAGTTCATTTTGCAGCCCACCTGCGACGATACGCAAAGCGTGTGACGATCGTCCTCGGGAATATACACCGTTTCGATAAAGTTGTTGGTTTCGGTGCGGAAAAGGTACTTTTTAGTACCATCGACCGACTCGGTAACAGTAGAAGGCAGTTCGCGCCCTACAGTATAAGTTTCTTTCAGCAGTTCACGGTTTTTCACCGAGATATTCGACATTTCGTCGATACTACCGGCACGCTTCTGATAAAGCCAGTCGGCAATTTGTTTGGCAGTAAATGCAGGCATTCCCAACTCTGTCACCAGATTGCGAAGCTCATCAATATTTTTGCCTAATAAGGGAGTTTTATTCATTTTAAAAAAGACAATTATGAATGTAATGATCTCAGAAAACAGGTATTCACATACTTTTTCCGGATTATATAAGTAACCAATAATTATTATTGATATGTTTTTCACCACATAGTCCACAGTAGTTTTAAGAGTAAGAGAAAAGATCAGGAACACATAGGATTATCCCGAAAAACGGGATAATTTCAGAGCCATAAAAGTATCGTCAGATACTTTTACTATGTGAACTAAGTCTTTTTCCTCAATAATTTCTATGTGCTCTATTGTGTTAGAAATATATCATTAAGTATTTCAATGCACTTAATTGCGGGACAAAGGTAAGTAAACTATCTATAAAAACGAAACGGAATGAAAATGTTCATCCCGTTTCGAAATATTATTTATGTAAGTAATAATCTTAGAAGAAATTCAGACGATTATCTTCAATTTCAGCATTGTCGCGAATATCCTGAAGAATCATGTAAGGCAGCGAATATGCAAAATTCATATTCAGTTGCATTACCTGTGCTTTTGCATTGAAAGGATTCTGATTCACCTGTGGATTTACAGGAAGAAGTACATAAACCCCTGCATTTCCTTTTAACGGAGCCGACAATTTGTTGGCAGGTAAAACAGATACTTTTCCAATAAGTGCAGGTTCGAAGCCAGCCACACCAAACTGATTGTTTGCAAAATTCACGGCGTTAGCTACTTTCACGTCGGTTGATAATGCCTGAGCAAGCGCTTCGAGTGAAGGTGTTTTCTTTAGCTGTTCAGTCAGATTTTTAATCATGACATCAGCTTTTTTCTCACGAATGAGTTCAGCTTTGATCTGATCAGAAACTTTTTCGAGTGAACGGTATCCTTTGGCATTTACTTCGGTAGTAGTGGCAACCACAAACTGATTGTTGCAATCGAATACATCCGACACATCACCTTTGTCGCTTTCGAAAGCCCAGCGAATCACCTGACGTGACTGAGGAATATCGGCAATACGTTCAGTTGATTCGAATAATTCAGAAGCTGTACGTACAGACACTCCTTTTTCCTGAGCTTTTGAAGCAAACTCGGTACTTTTCAGTTCGGCTGCAAATTGTTTTGCTTCGTTGTAGATACGACCATACGAACGGCTGCTTGGAATCACTTTACGTTCGAGAATAGCCAGTTTTACTTTAGCACGTGCGGGTGTTTTTTCCATTACCTGCATAATTTGAACACCCTGTGCATTTTTAACGGTAAATACCTGATTAGGAACAGCTGCAAAAGCTTTGTCGGTAATTTCCTTGTCCATTCCCTGCATGCCTTCCATAATCCAGCCAATTTCGCCGCCATTGGCAGCGGTCTGTGGTACAGATGAGTATTTTTTAGCAAGATCGGCAAACACAGCACCACCATTGATTGCACCTATAATACTGTCGGCTTTAGCTTCGTCGGCAGTTGTAAGATAAATATGACGCAGTTTTACAGAGTCAGATTTCAAAATTCCTGATTCCATGATACGAGCCATAGTATGTGTATTGTTTTCGAACAATGGTCCGAACACATCACCTGTTTTACCTGTAAATGCAAAATCGCGAAGATTAAGCGGAAGGCTGTTGTATGAATAGTTGCGACCATCGTACATTACATCCGAGTTTGAGTTCACCAAACCAACCACATCTTCGGTAGTTTTAAACTCTTCGCTGATTTTGTTCATCCATTCCTGAGCTTCAACTGAGTCTTCCTTGAGTGGACGAATTTCGAAAGCCACATAACTTAAAGTACGGTTAGCTTCCTGTTTGTACAATTCCTTATTCTTATTGTAACGATCTTTGATTTCATTTTTCGAAACAGAAACAGTAGAATCCGAAATAGCAAAATATGGCTGAACCACATAATTTACATCAGTAGTCACTTTCGCTGCTTCGTAGCTTGTTTTGGCTTCGAGGCTGTTGGCAGTTACTGCTTTTCCGATCAGCGCATTGTATTTATCCTGTAAAACGGCCATTTTTACATTGCGCTCCCAGAACAACCAATAACTTTTGGCCTGAGCAATCTGCTGACGCATTTCTTCGTTTTCGGGAGTTACATCGAGGCTATTCAGGAATTGCACCAGCATAGGACGACTGAACTGACCGTTTTCGCCCGCAAATGTACGACGCTGCATAATAAGCGGGTGCGTTTTGTTACCAATCACATACTCTGACAATTCTTCTTTGCTCACTGCCAAACCAAGTTTTTCGGCTTCAGCAAACAAAAGTTTCTCAGTCACTAAATTTTCCCAAACCGAGGCACGCAATTGCGCCATCACATCTTCGCTTAAATCGGTTTGTCCGGTTTCGATTTTATAAACTTCAACCATCTGGTCGATAGCGGCCTGATAATCGTTTATGTTTACATCTTCACCTACAATTTCGGCCACCGTTTCGCGCGATTTATTGAAATAAGTAGAGCCCTGAGTTAAGAAGTCGCCAATAATAAAGGCGAATAATGCAAATCCCACCACCACTAAGAGCAGGACACCTTTGCTTCTGATTTTTCCTAAAATTGCCATTTTTTTTAAATGAAAGTTTTATTTTTTAGATTATATTTCTGTTTTTGATTTGAGGGCACGAATATACAAAAAAATACGCACATGAAGGCAGCATTTCTTTATTTTCTTAATCGCTTAAAAACAAGTAATTAAAATACAGGAATTTACAATTTCCCGCATTTGAGACTCAAGCCCGTATCTGCTCTCAAAACCGGCACTGACGACACATTGACATTACTCATTGTCAGCCGGTTGGTAATTTCTCGTCATCTATCTTTATATCTCTGATCATCAACTGAATGGTTACATTTCCATTGAAATAATTTTCATCAATAGTGTAACATATATCCAGAGGGTTCAGTGCTTTGAGATGATCGTTGTATTCGAACATGCGAAAAGCAATGCCATTCATTACATTTTCACAACTCGAATCGATCAGTTCAAGCTTCAAATGCTCCTGCTCCTTGCCCACCAAACGACTTGTGCCGTAATCGAATACCTTTTTAGATGCAAATACCGGTTTCATATTGCCCGGACCAAAAGGACCGAACTGCTTCAGCACGCGGAAAAACTTGGGAGTAATATCTTTAAACTGAAGCACAGCATCGATATCAATCTGCGGATATGTTTGTTCTTCCAGAATATTTTCATAAACAAACTTCTCGAAACGCTCTGTAAATTGCGGAATATTTTCTTCCTTCATCGACAGTCCGGCTGCATACATGTGCCCGCCAAAATTCTCGAGCAAATCGCGACACGAATCAATAGCCTTGTAAATGTCGAAGCCGGGCACCGAGCGTGCCGAACCCGAAGCCAGACCATTCGAGTTTGTCAGTACAATCGATGGTTTATAATACTCTTCAGAAAGCCGCGAAGCCACAATTCCGATCACACCTTTGTGCCAGTCGGGTTTATGAACCACTATCGAACGTCGGGAGGCATAGCGCACATCGGAAGCAATCAGCTGAATAGCCTCATCAGTGATATTTTTATCAAGATCCTTGCGGTCGTTGTTATATTCGTTGATTGTTCCGCTTTTCTGTCGCGCAAAAGCAGGATTACTCGACACCAGCAGCTCCACAGCTTCCGAAGCCAGTTTCATACGCCCTGAGGCATTGATGCGTGGTCCGATTTTAAACACAATATCGCTTATGGTAATCTCTTTGTCGCCAAGTCCGCAAATATCAAGTATACTTTTAAGTCCCACGCTCGGGTGACTGTTGATTTGTTTTAGTCCGTAAAAAGCAAGGATACGATTTTCACCCGTAATAGGCACAATATCAGAAGCAATGCTCAACGCCATCAAATCGAGCAGCGGCGTGAGCTGACTGAGATCAATATTGTTGATTTGTGAAAAAGCCTGCATAAACTTAAACCCTACGCCACAGCCCGAAAGATGTTTGTACGGATAATTGCAATCGTCGCGTTTGGGGTCGAGCACGGCCACTGCGGGCGGCAGCACTTCGTCGGGTGTATGGTGATCGCAAATCACGAAATCCACTCCGAGCGAGGTGGCATATTTCACTTTTTCAACTGCTTTGATACCGCAGTCGAGCGCAATCACAAGTTTAAAATCGTTGGCAGCAGCATAGTCGATTCCCTGAATTGAAATACCGTAACCTTCGTTGTAACGGTCGGGAATGTAAAAGCCCACATTGCTGTAAAACTGTTTGAGAAATTTGTACACCAGCGATACTGAAGTAGTTCCATCCACATCGTAATCGCCATAAATCAATATTTTCTCATTGCGGCGCATGGCAGCCGAGAGTCGCTCTACAGCCTTATCCATGTCGGCCATCAGAAAGGGATCGTGCAAATCAGACAAGTCGGGACGAAAAAATTTTCGTGCATCCTCGTAAGTAAAAATATCGCGTTGTACGAGCAATTGTGCCAATACAGGGCTGATACTTAATTCTTCGGCTAACTTGTTTTGTATTTCAATCTCATTTTCTGAAAGTTGTCGGTAAACCCATCTATTTATCATTATGTAATCTTTTTTTCCTGCCATAAAAAACATAAAAGCTGTCATCTCCTTGTTTCAACACACAGGCTTTCTGTTTTTTCAAAATAACTCATCCACACATTTCATCAAACACTTATTGTACAAAACCGTTTTTCACATATCATCCTTCTCCAAATTCATTACGGACTGTACTCAACTCGCCTTACAGGCTTTTTAAGTCTGTTTTTTTCGAACACGTAAAAGTAAAAAAACTTTTTAATTCAGACAAATACTTTTCGAATAAGGCTATGCGGTTTAGTACTCAAAAAAGGGATATTTCTCAGCAACACACAATCAAACAGGGGCTGCAACTATTTGTAATATTTTTGAAATACCGGCTTTACTGACTATCTTTGCATGTTCTAAAAAAACAAAGAGGAAAATTAAAAACAAAAAAAACAGGCAGCCCTGCAAAATAAATAAACTGCAGCGCCGTTATAAATAAGTCATATCACATCCTGCTGAAAATGAAATCCGAAGAATCCAGATATCAAAAAGAAGATATGGCAGAAGCCATTGTAAGGCTACGCGAAGGAAAAATCGTCAGTTTCAGCGACGAATGCGGTAAATGGCTGGCCTGCGATGCCTGCAACGAAGAAGCTGTTGCGCAACTATCGGCAGGTGCTAATGCGCATGTACTGATCGACCATCCCGGAAAGCTCGGCACCTACGTGAACGAATTGCCCGACACAGCCTGGGACTTAATGGAAATGAGCGAAAAACCTCTGATTATTTATCTGTCCGACATACGAAATCTGGCGAATGCAATAAGTGGAAAACAAACAGAAACCGGTTTCAGAATGGCAACCGACAAGTTTGCCATTGACCTTTGCACCCGCATTCGCAAGCCACTGTTTTTATGTGCTTTTTCCGACATAAACGGCGAAGTGTATCACACAGAATACAGTTGCAAAACCAAAGCGAAATTAAGCAAAATACGCATCGACAGCCGAAATCGCTTCAGTATTATCGACAAATAAGGATCAATGAACAAAAGGAAATTACTATTCAAATATCTTACATACGACATGCTCACTGCCATGGTTGTATGGATATTGTTTATGTTTTTCCGAAAAACGGTAAACGATGCACAGGTATTTGACAATGTAAATATCTTCGTCCCCAATTTCAATTACTTCAGCAGTTTGGTCATTTATCCTTTCACCTGCCTTTTTATTCATTATCTTTCAGGCTTTTACCTTCAACCTGAAAAAAAGACACAGGGCAAAATCATCTTCAGCACACTTATTACATCGGCCATCATTTCCATTTCTATCTTCTTCGCATTGATGCTCGACGACATCGTGATTTCTTACGAGTATTATTATTATTCGCTGCTAGTACTTTTCGGACTGCAATTTCTGATTACCTATGCAGCACGCAGCATTGTATGGATAGAAACCAGAAACAACTATCGCACAAAACGCTGGAAAATAAATACAATTATTATTGGCACGGGACAAAAAGCGGCAAAAATGGCTGAGGAAATTGAGAAAAACTCAAAGAAAAACCATGTGATTGGCTTTGTAGCTGTGGACAATACTCTGTCAGTCGACAAAGATAAAATACTGGGACACCTGCCGCAACTTGAAAATATTATTCAGGCAAACGAAATTGAAGAGGCAATTATCTCGCTCGACAACGCCGACGAACAAAAGCTATTCAACTACATCAACGCTTTGTACCGCTACAATATCGACATCCGATTCACTCCACGTGTGTACGAAATACTTACCGGCAGTGCACGCATAGGCGCAATGGGCATCAATCCGCTTGTAAACATTACGCAAATCAATATGTCCGATTGGGAAATCAGCGTAAAACGTTTTTTGGACATTGTGGTTTCGGCCATTGCGCTGATACTGCTTATTCCGACGTTTATATATTTTGCCATAGCCATAAAACGCGATTCAAAAGGCCCTGTTTTCTACAAGCAGGAACGTATTGGCCGACATGGCAAACCATTTAAAATTATCAAGTTCCGCACAATGCATCAGGGCGCCGAAAACGGAACTCCAAAACTCAGCAGCGCCGACGACGGACGTATCACAAAAATTGGCCGCACACTGCGCAAATACCGTATTGATGAGCTACCACAATTCTGGAACATTCTCGTAGGTGAAATGAGCCTTGTAGGCCCACGCCCCGAACGTAAATATTATATCAATCAGATTATTGAGGAAGCACCTTATTATTGTCTGCTTTACAAAATCCGTCCCGGACTCACTTCCTGGGGACCTATTAAAATCGGATATTCCGACACCATCGAAAAAATGATTGAACGACTCAACTACGACATTATTTATATGGAAAACATGTCGCTACTGAACGACATCAAAATACTGGTGCTCACACTCGAAATTATATTTAAAGGAAAAGGAGTTTAAAGAATTTGACAGTTGAGAATGAAGAATTGACAATTAATTTACTATTTTATCATTTACCATTTACTATTTAATAGTATCGTCTATAAAACCATTTAACCAATCAACTGATTAACCAATCATCCTGAAACTCTGAAACATTCAAACTCTGAAACCCAATACGCGAACCAACGGTCATCGACCGAAGGGAGATAAACACAGAATAAATAATAAATGATATCATTAGACGAAATATTCCCTATAGGGCAAATAAATAAACCTCACGGCGTAAACGGTGAGTTATCGTTCACATTTAGTTCAGATGTATTCGACACCGAAGAAATACCATATCTGATTATGGAAATTGAAGGTATTCCCGTACCCTTTTTCATTGATGAATACCGTTTTAAAACAAACAGCACCGGCCTGATAAAATTTCAGGACATAAGCTCCGAGGAAGCTGCCCGCGAACTGAACGGACTGACCATTTATGTACTGAAGAAATATCTCGACAAAGTAGAAAACGAAGAAATTGAACTCGCTTATTTTGTAGGTTTTACGCTGATTGATGTAAATGCCGGCGAAATCGGTGTTATCTCGGAAGTGGACGAAACTACCGAAAATACTCTTTTTGTAATTCCTAAAGACGATGATGAGCTGCTGATTCCTGTGGGCGAAGACTATATCAGCGAAATTGATCACGACAAAAAAATCATCACAGTAAACCTCCCCGATGGTCTGCTCGAATTATAATCCACACCATACGAAACCAGTTTATTATCAGAATTTCAGCACATCCACATCCTATAATTTAAAAGACAATAATTTTAACCGCGCTCTCAAACAAATGTTTGAGCTGAACTGTTTATTGTCGGTTGACGCACATCTGCAAAAGAATTAAACAAAGATGGCGCGTTCACACAAATTCATCCATATAACAACAAAATGACTCATAGCGCGAAAAAAGACAATTTTGCAGAAAGGGCTGCAAGCTGGGACAATCCTTCGAAAATTGACATGACCGACAAGTTTGTGGCCGCAGTACTCAACACCATAAAACCCGAAAAGCATTGGAATGCTCTTGAAATAGGCGCAGGCACAGGACTTGTCGGGTTGCAGTTTTTGTCATTGCTAAACAGTGTGACCTTCGAAGACACTTCGGAAGCCATGCTCGAAGTGCTCAAATCGAAACTGAAAGGCAACGAAAAAGCAACGATAATGCATGGCGAGGTTACCGATATTGAAAATGGCAATTTCGACTTTGTGTTTTCGTGCATGGCTTTTCATCATATCCCCGACCTGCACAGCACACTGGCACATTTATATAAAATTACCAGCCCCGGAGCCATTGTGGCCATAGGCGATATTCGCAGCGAGGATGGTTCATTTCATCATTTCGAACCCATTCCCCACAAAGGTTTCGACACCGATGAGTTATCGGCCATTTTCAGCAAAAACGGATTCGAAACACTTTCTACAACAGATTATAATGTACTGACCCGCGAACGTGTTCCGGGCACCTGGACCGACTACAGTCAATTTTTACTGATCGCACGTCGTTCGGAATAATGCACCGGTTTATTTTCTTTAACACGAAAAACACATTTGCTTAACCATAATTCACAATCGGGGCTTAAACGAAACAAGACCTGATTCGTCTATCTAATTCGTGAACCGGATCAAAAGTTGATAAGGTATTCCAATTCCGACACAAAAAAGATTGTAAGTTACATTTTTAAATTTATCAAGTTTAATGAAAAAGATTCTCAGCACAATGCTGCTGGCATTATTTGCAGTTTCGGCCTTTGCCCTGCAAACCATCAGAGGTAAAATAGTAGATGCAAATACGCAAACCCCTCTCGACTTTGTAAACATAGCACTCGTTAAATCAAACAGCGAAACACCAACCGCAGGAGTTGTTTCCGACGAAAAAGGCAATTTCCTTTTGCCCAATGTCCCCAACGGCAAGTACACATTAAAAATCAGCTTTATAGGCTACAACCCTATTGAACTGCCTTTGAATGTGACCAACAACGAACTGAACATGGGCGTTATAAAACTTCAGGAGAACAGCAAAGCGCTGAAAGAAGTGGAAGTGGTGGGTCAGGGCACACAAATGCGTTTCGACATCGACAAAAAAGTTTTCTCTGTTGACCAGAATATTGCTGCAGGCGGAGGCTCAGCCAGCGAAGTTTTACAAAACATCCCTTCAGTAGATGTGGATACGGAAGGAAATATTTCGCTTCGCAACAGTTCGAGCGTGGAAGTGTGGATCAACGGAAAACCGTCGGGACTGACTGCCGACAACCGCGCTCAAATTCTGCAACAAATGCCTGCCGAGAGCATTGAATCCATTGAAGTAATGACCAATCCTTCGGCACGTTTTAATCCCGAGGGCACTTCAGGTATTATCAATATTGTATTGAAAAAGAACCGCAAAGCAGGATATTACGGAAGTCTATCGGCAGGAGGAATGTGGTCGCAGGGTTCAGCTCCCGGCGGAACACTCGGCGCAAACATAAACTACAGCAGCGGAAAATTTGATGCATATCTGAACATAGGCTATCGCGCAATGAATTTCAACGGAGGCGGCGATGTGATGCGCGAAAACTATTCAGCAAACGACACCACCATTCTGAATCAGGATACCAAAACAAATCGCGGATTCAATGGAATGTTTTCACGTGCAGGAATTGACTATCGCCTGAACGATAAAAACACCCTGAGTTTATCGGGTTTTGGCATGCTGGGAGGTGGATACTCCGAAACAAATATCAACAACTCGCTGACCGACAACAACCAGAATTTGCTTCGTAAATACAGTCGTGAAAATGTGGGTGATGGTGGACGCACAAGCTACAACATAGCCCTTGATCATAAATACGACATCGACAAAAACGGTTCGAACATTATGACCAGCCTTTCGTATTCGTCGCATGCCCGCGACGAAAAAAACACTTACATTCAGAAAGATGTATCCGACACAAAAACATCCGACATTACCCAAATAATGGAAAGTGGTAATAGTCAGTGGTTATTCAAAATTGACTACACACAGAAATTCGGTGAAAACACACGTCTCGAAGCCGGTTGGCAAACAAAAGATGAAGTGCGCAAAAGCCCTGCATCGGCCATTAACAACAGCAGCAAAACTGACATTAATTCATACTATAATAAGTTTGACTACTACGAACAGATTCATTCAGCCTATATGACTTACGGAAGCCGCTTTGGCAACCTTAGCCTTCAGGCTGGTTTGCGTGGCGAATACCAGATAAAAGAATGGAAAAACGAGTATTATGATTTGGGCAATACATTGCAAAATGGCGTTAGCGATTACAAACCTGTAGTTCAGCTTTTCCCAAGCGCATATCTGGCCTACACACTACCCAAAAACAACGAACTTCAGCTCAACTACACAAGCCGTATCAACCGTCCGCGCGGTCGCGAAATAAATCCTTTCCGCGATTACTCTGACTCTACCAGCATTTCGTTTGGTAATCCCGATTTATTGCCCGAACTTACCTCATCCTTCGAGTTCAACTATCTGAAATCGTGGGATAATCACAGCGTTTCGGCATCGGCTTATTACCGTTTTACCGACGATGTAATGCAAAATGTACGTTTTGCAAACAACGGAACGCTCGAAAACACATGGATGAACGTATCGAAATCGAACAATACTGGTCTGGAACTGGTGGCTAAAAACCGTCTGTTTAAAATTATGAATCTCACCTCGTCGCTCAATTTTTATTACAGCACCATGGCCGAAGATTCCATTACCAGCATTTACAATCCGGCGCTTACCACTGTCATTCCTGCTCAGGAAATGTTCAGCTGGAGCGGACGTGTGATGGCAAACCTGATGTTGGGCAAAACCACCTCAGCGCAAATCACCGGCGATTATTCGTCGCCACGACTTGTAGCACAGGGACGCCAGACAGCCAGTTATTCCATCGATCTTGGCGTGCGTCAGACCTTCCTCAACCGCAACCTGAGTCTGAACCTGATGGTGCGCGACCTGCTCAACAGCCGCAACCGCAATTCTATCACTTATGGAAACGGATTCTATCAAATCAATAATTCGTATTTTCATGGTCGCATGATTGGTCTTACCGCCACTTACAACTTTGGAAATATGAAACCAAAACGTACAGAACGCCGTCAGGAATCGCAGGACGTAAATATGGACGGCATGGAGTAATAGCATTTAATCACAAAAGAGAATCCCCGCACAAATGACTTGATTCACTTGTACGGGGATTTTTGCATCCGGAAGACCAAATAAAAACACAACATATTCTACAAACCACACCATTTTATTAAATTATTTTGCTATTAAATACAGCATAATTTATATCTCTGCAAAATACAAATCAATTACCCAATCAATAATTAACACCAACACATGAACACCCGAAAACACATTTTGCAAATGCTGGCAGTAATTATGCTGCTCTCCTGCCCTGTGTATGGCAAAAAAGCGCCTGCACAAATCGACAAAGATTTAAAAGTATTTGAAACATCACTCGCTACTTCACTTAAAAAGAACGTAAGTAATGCGGCCATCAAAAAAATAAAAGATGAACGCCTGCGCACATTAGCCACTGCGCTTAAAGCCGGAACTTACCAAACAGAGTACCGTGTAGCCGAGTACAAAGCCTTTCTGAGTCCGACAATGCTGGGCAAACAGCTCCGTATTGGCAATGGCTACAGCAATTACGAAAACATTACCGGCATATATCTGTCCAAAGGTAAACATCTGGTTATGGTGGAAAATATTGCTGAAGGCAAAAATGTAGAGCTCTTGCTCCCTAACTGGAACCGCCGCGCTCCCGAAGGCATCGAAACGACCAAAGACCCTAATGGCTGGGGCATTATCAAAAAAACATTCCCTCTCAAAAACGGGATCAACGAAATTGATGTGACCGACTGGGACGGTCTTGTATATATCCATTATTATTCTGATCAACCGAAGAACGAAAAGCCCATCAAAGTGCATTTTGTAAACGGACAGGTGAATGGATATTTCGATATTCGTAAAAACAACAACGAAGACTGGAAAAAACTGATCGACAATGCTGTTTATCCGGTGCTCGATGCCCGTGGTCGCCATATTCAGATTGCCTATCCGGTAGAAGCACTTAAAAAATATGCTTACGAACGTGGCACCGACCTCATCAGCAACTACGACTCGCTGGTATATCGTCAGCATCGGTTTATCGGACTCGTAAAATACAAACGTGTTCCCGAAAATCACATTCTGGCACGCGTAAACTACAACTACTATATGTTCCGCAATGGCGATGGTGTGGCTTACATGGGCACACAGCCCGGATATGCCATGAGAATGGTGGCGCATCCCGACAAAGTAATCAGTGGCGATCCGTGCTGGGGATTCAGTCACGAAGTGGGCCATGTACATCAGCTAAGCCCATACCTTAACTGGGGCGGACTGGGCGAAGTAAGCAATAATATTGTGACACTGTACGTCACCACTTCTTTTGGCAACAAAAGCCGTATCAGCGCGCAGAAAAACTACGAAAAAGCACGCAAATCCATTATCGACAATAAAATATCGTACCTACAGGACGAGGATGTGTTCAACCGTCTCGTTCCGTTCTGGCAATTGCAGCTTTACTTTGCCGGTGCTGGTAAACAACCTGATTTCTATGCCGATTTGTACGAAGCATTCCGCCGGCAAACCGATGAAGGCGGACGCGGACATCGTCAGAAAGTAGCCGAATATCAGCTAAACTTCGTAAAACAGGCTTGCAAGGTAAGCAAAACCGACCTGACAGAATTTTTCGACAAATGGGGATTCTTCCATATTGGAAAATTTGAAATGAACGACTACGGCAAATACACTTACGAAATGACCCCTGAAATGGTTGCAGCATGTAAAGCTGAGGTTAAAGCAATGAACCTGCCCAAACCAATTGTGGATATGACTATGCTCGAAGACTAAAAATTGTACAAAAGGGTAACTTTAAGAAGAGGCTGCATCAAAAGCTAAGATGTGAAAACTAAAACTTACAAATCAATACTTTCAGCTACCCCCAACCCCCTAAAGGGGGCTGTGACATTGTGCAAATAAAGAAATTACGTTGCACGCACTGAGTCCCCGCAATTTATCCCGATTTATCGGGAGGGGATATAGGGGCAGAAATGAAAAGTTCTTATAATTTGTAAGTTTAAAAGTGTTCAAGCATACTTTTGATACAGCCTCCTTTTTGTTGTCATACAAATCATTCTAACAGGCTGAACTATAACAGAACACACAGAAACTATTGAAAAAAAAACTTAGTACACATGGTAAAAGTATGTGACGAGACTTTTTCCAGCTCATAAAATGCTGTCTCACTATGTGTTCTAAGTCTTTTCACTTATTTTTCAAAACTACTGTGTTGAAAAATTTATGTACGACCTAAAAAGATATGAAGACAAAAAAACTGCCCACTTCTCACGAAGCAGGCAGTACAATTTAATATTAACCAGTTATTATGACATAAATAACTCTGAAGTTGCAAATATAATGTTTTTCACAAACAATGCATCACTTCCGGTTATTTAATTCTTCTTCGGATTTCACTCTTTGTCCGGGATTTTCCTTTACAATTTGTCGCAATACCTCTTCAGGATATCCGTGACGAATAATGGAGGGGGGAATATGGAACTCGTTCTGAAGGAATTTTCCGTTTTCCTCCTTTTTCATATTTCCATCCATATATTTTACGAGCAGATATTCACCAAGTTTACGCCATGCTGCAGTAGAGTTTTCGGCCTGAGAGTTGCTGAAATCAGTAAGAAACATGCGCGCATCCCTCTCATTCATATTCACAGCCACTTTATCGATAGCAGGTACAAGCGTATTGAAATTCGTTTCCCAATGCGATTGTACTTTCTTTATATCCTGCATCATATAAGAATAACGACTGTAAGCATAATTCGCCACCCAGTTATATACCCAGAAAGCTGAAGTGGAAGAATATTCGAACAGATTACCGTTTCTGTCGCTGAAGCACCATGGCACTTCGTTGATGCCGCAATACATAGGTACAAAAAGTGCACTGGCAGCATCGTCCACGCCAAACCAAAGCACACCACCAATATAATCGGGTAACCAGCTGCGCATTTGCGCCACAAAGGTAAAACCGGTTTGCTGAGTAGCCACAGGACGCTCGTGCATATATTCTACACTATCCACTTTGAACGACAACGGACTATTGCGCAGTTTCGAGCCAAACGGTCCGGCACAAACACCTTTGGTCATATCAAATTCGGTTCCTTCGTATTGATCGCGCATATAATCCTTAATATTTTGTGCACTAAGTTTAAATGCCGGTTTTACCCACAAAGGCATACGTTCGGCAGTTTCACCTTTTACATAAGTTACAAAACGCTCCATTTCGGGATTTACCTTGCGGAAAAAGCTCCACACTCGGGCTTCGCAAATACGCAAAGCGCTGTAGTCGAGCGGAGCATACACATCCGAAAAGCTAAAATCTTTATTTTTGCCTTTGAAATATCCTTTTTCACGTGCAAAAGCAATTACATCTTCAGAATAAAGACAGTTATTTTTATCGTCGAAAGGGAAAGTGGTAATACGGGCCTGGTTGGCATGACCCGAAACACAGTCGTCGGGAATGCGCATAGCCACCCACACAGCACCTTTGTTGCGCGGCCCTTTTCCTATCATTTCCATAATCCACACTTCGTTGGGGTCGGCAATGGAGAAAGATTCGCCTGAGCTGTAATATCCGTATTCAGTGACTAATTCCGACATAATCCGAATGGCTTCGCGGGCTGTTTTGGCACGCTGCAAAGTGACGTAAATCAGACTACCATAGTCCATAATACCGGTCGTATCCACCAGCTCGGGGCGACCTCCAAAAGTTGTTTCGGCAATGGCCAGCTGATGCTCATTCATATTGCCAATCACCGAATAGGTTTTCTCGGCCTGTTTAATTTTGCCAAGATATTTTCCTGTATCCCATTCGTAAATATCGAGCAATGTGCCCGGTGCATGTGTAGCAGCCGGATAATGGTATAAAGCACCAAAAAGGAAATATGAATCGGCAGAATAACTAATCAGCGTTGAGCCATCGAGCGTGGCTCCTTTTCCTGCCAGAAAATTGGTACATGCATTTGAATAAGTGAAGGAAGCTATCATTCCCAAAATGAGAAGCGTTTTCTTTATCATTGGCTATAAATATTAATATATCGTATGTGAATTATTATGAGTCGGACAAAAGTAATATTTAATTACACAAACTCCAAATTACAACCCTTAGGTATTAAGCTGATTGCACTAAACATAAAATCTGTTTTTCAACACCTTACATTAATGCACAATATCTTTCGTACACTCTCTCCACAATCACATCCCACGACACCGCCACTGTAAACGACGCTTTTTCAGCAATGGCGGTCAGCATCGCACGATCGGCAAGTGCTGAATGAATTGTTTCAGCAAAGTCCTGTGCTGTATTTTCAGATAGAAATCCGTTTTCGTTGTGGGTTATTATTTCGGATGCAGTCGATCCTTTCAGCAACACAGGCGGTGTGTGCATGGCAGCCGCTTCGCGCACCACAAGCGGCGCATTGTCGTATATCGACGGAAAAAGGAATAAATGTGCCGCGGCATAATACTGTTGCAGCTTATGCCGGTCGTAAATTACCCCGCAAAAATGTACAAATGAGGACAATCCGAGGGTGTCGGCATACATTTTCAGTTCGTCGGCTGCATAACCCGTTCCCACAAAGTACATTCTGAACTTCAGCCTATCTTTGAGCAATGCAAGTGCATCGAGAATCATAAACGGATTCTTTTCACGAATATGCTGGCCAACAAACAGCAGCACAATCTCGTCGGAAGGAATATGCAGTGACTGTCGCGCCCGGATTTTAAATTCTGCTGCATCAGTTACAGGCTTCATATCGCTTCCGTTCTCCATTACAATTACCCTACCTTTGAAACCATATTCACGAATTGTTTCTTCGACCGAAGCCTGCGGAATCCAGACTTCATCAGCTTTTTCGTAAAAATGCATTATTTCCCTGACCATTAAATCGGCCACTTTACGGCTTCCAACAGCCTGCTCAAAATCGTCGCGATATTTTGTGTGAAAAGTAGCTACCAGTGGAATTTTCTGTTCGCGGGCAATGCGCAAAGCCAAATGTCCGGAAGTAAACGGACAATGCGCATGTACAAGTCCGAACGGAATTCGCTCAAGGTTATCCTGAAATGCCAGATCAATATCGGGCAGCCCGATACGGTAAGGTTTGCGCCTGATTAGTGGCAGCGACGAATACCGAAAAACAGGATAAGGCTCCGCAATCTGATAATCGGGCGCTTTGGGAGTCACTACACACACCGGTATTTGGCGACGGTAAAGTCCTTCGGCATAATTTTGAGCCGTCATAGCTACACCATCGATAATGGGCGGATAGCTATCGTTGAATATGCCAATCATTTTATGCGAATTATTGTTTTCCATCTATTAAAATTTTATCAGCATAATACTTCAGTGAATTGCTTAGAAATATACAGTTTAGAAGTAAACCGTAAAAAACTGACCAGCTTCAACATATCAAAAGTTGTGCAAATACATTATTCACATGCAGTAAAACAGACCGTAGCCGGTATGAGTTGCAATAATAGTAAAAAGCTTTCGTTTTTTTAATACTTTGTATGGATTTTCGCCGCCAATATGTCAGTACACAATGCGTTATTTTTCATTACTTTTGCAGTCGGAATTCAATTGCCAAAAAAACCCAATCAACATGACACACATTAAACCTGCCACATTACTACTGCTTTTTACATTGTTCAGTATAGCCAACCACATTCAGGCCGATACTATTCCGCACAAGCAAATCAACGAAATAACTGTTTACAGTCTGTCATCGGGACAATTTAACCTGCCGGGTGCAGTTGTCGACCGGAAAACCATCGAAAGTTCAGCTTTTGTGACTCCTGCCGATGCATTTCGTACACAACCGGGCATTTCGGTGGTGCGCGATGGCGTGTGGACCACTACGCTGAATGTACGTGGCATGTCGGAACAACGCTTGCTCTTCCTGCACGATGGCGATCGTATGCTTTCGGCTACCGACATTTCGGGTGTACTTTCGACAGTCAACATGGAAAGTCTTGAGAGAATTGAAGTTATTAAAGGAGCAGGCTCGGTAATGTATGGCACAGGCGCTATGGGTGGCGTGGTAAGCTTCATTCCGCAACGTCCCGAATATGGTTCGGGCATAAGCGGGAAAGCGACCAGCGGTTGGCAAAAGGCCAACAGTTTATGGGCAAATGCAGCCAATCTGAATTTCAGCGCTACTAACTGGTACATTGCTCTTAACGGAAGTTACCGCACTGCTCAAAACATGCAAACTCCTGAAGGCAAAATTGCCAACAGCCAGTTCAACGATGCTTCGTGGGGCATAAATGGAGGTATGAAATATGGCGACAATCAGGAATTATTGGTCAATTACAATCATTTCGAAGCATGGAATGTAGGCATTCCCGGCAGTAGCTCATTTCCGGCTACAGCCACAGCGCGTTATTCAGCCATCAAACGCAATCAGTTGAGTGGCGAATATATTTTTAGCGATCTTTCGTACACACTTCGCGAACTGCGATTTAAAGCCTACACACAAAACATTATCCGCGATGTGGAATTAAAACCCAATGCCAGCAATGTGACTCTTCCGGCCAGTATGAATGTAACTTCGGGAGCAAAAGCCACCGCAGCACTTTATTTCAACGACTACAACACCATGACTGTGGGCGCCGAAACATGGTTGCGCGATGCGGAAACATTTCGCACAAAAATAAACATTCAGAACGATTCAACTTTTACCTACACAGGCGAAGTCCCCACACCGAAAGCCAAAATGTTCGACGCAGGGATATTTGCATTTTACAAAAAGGTAATTGATCCGCATTATCTGAAACTGAATGCGGGCATTCGTCTCGACTTTATCCGCACGCAAAACGACAGCGCTTTCAACCGTATTTTCCAGTATCGCAGGGTAAATGGCGAACGCACTGATATTCCTTTTCAAAAGAATATGACCATTGCGCCAAATGTGAAAAATGAAATCTCCTACGCCGCACATGCCGACATCGAATATCTGCCTGCAAAACGTCACAAGTTCACGCTTTCGCTGGCCAATGCCTATCGCGTGGCATCTATCGAAGAACGTTTCAAATATATCGATCTGGGTGGTGCAGTTCATGCCGGAGATATTGATTTGAAACCCGAAAAAGGACTTTTTGCAAACCTTAATTACAGCATTACCAAAAACAAACTATTGCTGAAAACGGATTTGTTTTACAACTATCTTTTTGATATGATAGCCGAAGAGAAAGTTTCGGATTCACCATTATTATACAAAAACAAAAACATTGACAAAGCCATGTTTACCGGCGCAGAATTAAGCATGGAATGGCTTATCAGTAAACAGTTTAAGGCTTCTGCTCAAGCCGGATATGTTTACACCCGGGATGTGGAAACCGGGAAACCGCTTCCATTGATTCCACCTGCTCACGGATTGGTATCGCTGACTTACTTCCATCCCAAATATGTGGATACTACCATCAGTATGGAATGGGCTGCAGCACAAAATGAAATTGCCGACAACGAAACAGCAACTCCGGGTTATGCCATTCTCAATATCGATTTTCAAAGTATGCCAATAAAAGTGCAGAATTCTTATGTCCAGCTCTTTGCAGGCGTAAATAATATACTGGACAAAGCTTACCGGAATCACCTTTTCAACAACCGACCGGGCATGGACAAACTTTACGAAGCCGGACGAAACGTGTTTGTGAAGCTGAAATGGGGATGGTGAGAGAAGGGGTTCAAGGTTTCAAAGTTTCAGAGTTTCAGGGTTTCAAAGTTTCAGGGTTTCAAAGTTTCAGAGTTTCAGAGTTTTGAGTTTTGAGTTGATTCGTTAACCAGTTGATTGGTTTAATAGCAGATACGATTAAATGGTAAATGAAATTATCAACTGTCAACTGTTCATTATCAATTCACAATAAGCCCTACAATTCCTGAATTCCTTCCATTACCTCATACACAATGGGGCAGGTGGAGGCATTTTTTACTGAAAGCTTATAAATCTGAAAGAACTTTTTCCGGTCTGTATGCGGATATTCGCGACAGGCTTTGGGACGCGATTCGTAAATGGCACAATAATTATCTTCGACAAGAAACGGGCAGGGCATTGTACGAAAAACCATATCGCCATCTTCATCCGTTCGCAAATAACGCGCAATCACATCCACGGGCTTCAAACGCAATGCCTTTCCCATTTTCTCCACATCCTTGTCGGTAATGCGGGGACCGAGCGACTGACAACAGTTGGCACATTCAAGACAATCGATACGCTCCGAAACTTCATCGTGCAAGGCCTGAATCTTCAAATCCGAAGCTTCAATTTTCTTTCTGTTACGGTTCAGAAACTTCAACCAGGTACTTTCTCTTTTAGCTGCCATCAAAGGCAAATCTTTGTAATTTAATCTATTGGGCATGAACAATTTATTTTTCAGAACGAATTTGCAAAGTTACATAAATAATGGTCAAAAACGAAAAACGAACTTTGTTTCGATAAAATGATGTATCTTTGCAGCCGCTTAATTTATCAAAAATACAAACAATGAGCATGTTAAGTAAAACACTTGGACAATACGATGCACCGCAGAAAGCCAAAGAGCTTGGTGTATACCCTTATTTCCGCCCTATTGAGTCCGATCAGGACACTGTGGTTACCATTAACGGTAAACAGGTATTAATGTTTGGTTCAAACAGTTATCTCGGACTTACCAATCATCCACGTTTGAAAGAAGGCGCTATCAAAGCTATCGAAAAATACGGAACAGGTTGTGCCGGTTCGCGTTTTTTGAACGGAACACTCGACATTCACCTTGAACTCGAAGAACGTTTGGCAAAGCTTGTTCACAAAGAAGAAGCGCTGATTTACGCCACAGGCTTTACGGTAAATTCAGGCGTTGTGCCTGCCATTACAGGCCGCGAGGACTATCTGATTTTCGACGAATTCGTTCACGCCTCAATTATTGAGGGGAAACGACTCTCGTTCTCGAAACAACTGAAATACAGACACAACGATATGGACGCACTTGAAAGAGTTCTGAAAAAGTGCGAGCCCGACAAGTTGAAAGTGATTGTAGTGGATGGTGTATTCAGTATGGAAGGCGATGTAGCACCGCTACCTGAAATTGTAGCGCTTTCGAAAAAATATAACGCCTCCATCATGGTGGACGAAGCTCACTCGCTGGGTGTGTTTGGCGAAAACGGAGCCGGTGTGTGCGAACATTTCGGCGTATCGCAGGATGTGGATCTGATCATGGGCACTTTCAGTAAATCGCTCGGAACAATCGGAGGATTTATTGCTGCTGATAAAAACATTATCAACTATCTGAAACACAATTCGCGCACACTTATTTTCAGTGCATCCATCACACCTGCTTCCACAGGTTGTGTACTGGCAGCACTCGATGTAATGGCCGAAGAACGCTGGCGCCAGCAGGCATTGTGGGACAACACGCACAGGGCTAAAGCAGGATTCCTAAAAGCAGGATTCGAAATAGGCCCTACCGAAACGCCCATCATCCCGCTTTATGTGCGCGACAACAACAAAACGTTTATGCTCACACGAATGCTAATGGATGCAGGTGTATTTGTAAACCCTGTGGTTTCGCCCGCAGTACGCTCCGAAGATTCGCTCATTCGTTACTCGCTTATGGCGACACATACTTTTGAGCAAATCGACGAATCGATAGCCAAAATAAGCATTGCAGCCCGTCAGTTGGGTATTATTGAATAAACTATTGTAAAAAACACAATACTAAAACACAGAATAGAACCATTCATAAAAACAGATGCGTTCTATTCTTTGTTTGTTTAATAGTATTACAAAATAAAAGTCCCGCTGTTTCAAAACGGAATAGTTCCGGACAATGAATTAAGAATCCGGATTGCTTTGTGAAAAGCACTCCAAACAGCCTGAGCACAGGCATAAAAGCAATTTATAAAAATGATTACAGTTTCAAATCTGGCCATTCAATTTGGCAAACGTGTTTTATTTTCTGACGTAAACCTGAAATTTACTGCCGGCAACTGTTACGGAATTATCGGAGCCAACGGAGCCGGAAAATCGACTCTTATCCGCATACTTAGTGGCGACCTCGATGCTACACGTGGCACAATTCAGTTCGGACCGGGCGAACGTCTTTCGGTTCTGAAACAGGACCACTTTGAATTCGACGAATATACAGTACTCGACACCGTTTTGATGGGACATGACGTACTTTGGAAAGTTAAAGAAGAAAAAGATGCCATCTATCTGAAAGAGGACTTCAGCGATGCCGATGGACTAAGGGCATCTGAACTTGAAGATAAATTCAACGAAATGAACGGTTGGAATGCCGAAAGCGATGCAGCGGCTCTGCTCAGCGGACTGGGCATTAAGGAGGACTTGCATTATCAGCTAATGAAGGAACTCAGCGGTATGGAAAAAGTACGCGTGCTACTTGCCCGTGCACTTTTCGGAAAACCGGACAACCTGCTCCTCGATGAGCCTACCAACGACCTCGACGTGGAAACTGTAATGTGGCTCGAAAACTATCTGGCCAATTACGAAAATACTGTGCTCGTAGTATCACACGACCGTCACTTCCTCGATGCTGTGAGTACGCACACTGTGGATATTGATTATGGGAAAGTACAACTTTTCCCCGGGAACTATTCGTTCTGGTACGAATCGAGTCAGCTCGCACTTCGTCAGCAGCAAATGCAGAACAAAAAAGCTGAAGAGAAGAAAAAGGAGCTCGAAGAATTTATCCGTCGATTTAGCGCCAATGTGGCCAAATCTAAACAAGCGACCAGTCGCCGTAAAATGCTTGATAAACTCAATGTGGAAGAAATTCAGCCATCTACACGCAAATATCCGGGCATTATTTTCTCACCCGATCGCGAACCGGGAAATATGGTGCTCGAGATTGCAGGACTTGGTAAAACGCTCGAAGATGGCACTGTACTTTTCAAGGATGTAAACTTCAACGTGGAGAAAAACGATAAAATCGTATTTCTATCGCGCGATCCGCGTGCCATGACTGCGTTTTTCGAAATCATAAACGGACTCGACACGCAGCACGAAGGAAAATACAATTGGGGAATTACCATTACACATGCCTATCTCCCACTCGACAATACTGAGTTTTTCAACACCGACCTCAATCTGGTCGATTGGCTGAGTCAGTATTCCGACGAAACACTCGAATCGTTTATTCGTGGATATCTGGGTCGTATGCTTTTCTCGGGCGAGGAAATTTTCAAAAAAGCCAGCGTGCTTTCGGGAGGCGAAAAAATGCGCTGTATGATTTCGCGCATGATGCTGCGTAATGCCAATGTACTTATTCTCGATTCTCCTGCCAACCACCTCGATCTGGAATCGATTCAGGCATTCAACAACAGTTTGGTAAACTTCAATGGCAATGTACTTATGTCGTCGCACGACCGTGAGTTTATTCAAACCGTTTGTAATCGTATTATTGAACTTACGCCCAACGGCATTATCGACAAACAAATGGATTACGACGATTATGTAACTTCGGAAGATATAAAAGCCGTGCGCGAGAGAATGTATCGCTAATCAATCCGGTTTACATACTCCGAAAACAATCTGCCACTTGCCGGGTGCCTCAGTACAGGGGCAATTTCCAGCAGCGGCTTCAACACAAAGTCCCGCTCCGTCATCAACGGATGCGGGATTTTTAATTGAGGCAAGTCAATCAGCAAATTTTCGTAAAGCAAAATGTCGATATCAATAAGGCGGTCAGAATAAGTTCCGTTCGACTTTTTCAACCGTCCCATTTCCCGCTCTATTTGCTGCGTACTCTCAAGTAAAGCTAACGGATTTAATGCTGTATCAATAAGTAAAACCGCATTCAGAAAGTAATTATCCGAATTAAAACCAATCGGTTTAGTCTCAATAAAAGCAGAAACAGCAAGCACACGGCCTGAACTTAGCGACAATTCATTGATAGCCCGATGAAGATTCTCTTCTTTATTACCAAGATTACTGCCTAAAGCAAGATAAGACAAAGACATTATTCAATTTGCGATTTGTAAGTTTATAATTTGCAAAGTTACATTTATCTTTCATAATACGGGAGCCAAACAGCACTACAAACAAATCTTTCGTCCCGTTAAATAACACAAATACATTTCACTAACCACCAAAAAATGTTGTAAAACATACATTTCCGAATGAAAATTTAATATAAATTTCATACATTGCCAAACGATTTAAAAAAATCGTTGACCTTTTATTTTTTAGTATTAATCTCTTTTAATTTAATACAGTATGAAAGTATATCAATCAAATGAAATTAAGAACATCTCACTTCTGGGAAGTTCCGGCTCCGGGAAAACCACTCTTGTGGAAGCTATGCTTTACGAGAGTGGTGTTATAAAACGCAGAGGCTCTATAGCCGCACAGAATACTGTGTCCGACTATTTCCCTGTGGAGAAAGAATACGGTTATTCCGTGTTTTCGACCATCATTCAAACCGAATGGCTCAACAAGAAACTTAACTTTATCGACTGCCCCGGGTCCGACGACTTTATTGGCGGTGTGGTTACTTCACTCAACGTAACCGATACAGCGCTCATCCTCCTCAATACACAATATGGTGTAGAAGTCGGCACTCACAATCACTTCCGCTACACTGAAAAGTTTAACAAACCTGTTATTTTCGTAACTAATCAGCTCGACCACGAAAAGTCCGATTTCGACAAAACCCTGGAGCAACTCAAAGAAAACTATGGCTCTAAAGTAGTCCTTATACAATATCCCGTTACTGTTGGTCCGCAATTCAATGCAGTAGTGGATGTTTTAAAAATGAAAATGTACCGTTGGAAACCCGAAGGTGGAGTTCCTGAAGTACTTGAAATTCCTGATTCAGAAATTGAAAAAGCTCAGGAATATCACAACGCATTGGTAGAATCGGCTGCCGAACACGATGAAGCATTGATGGAAAAATTCTTCGATCAGGGTTCGCTCGACGAAGAAGAAATGCGCATGGGTATCCGAAAAGGAATGCTGCACCGCGACATGTTCCCCGTATTTTGCGTAAGCGCAGGCAAGGATATGTGCGTACGTCGCCTTATGGAGTTTGTAGGAAATGTTTCGCCAAGCGTAAACGTAACCGAAAAACCACAAACCAAAGATGGTAAAGAGATTGCGCCCGACCCTTCAGGGCCTACAAGCTTGTATGTATTTAAAACAAGCGTGGAACCGCACATTGGTGAAGTTTCGTTCTTCAAAGTAATGAGCGGACGCGTAAAAGAAGGCGACGACCTTATCAATGTGAGTCGCAGCTCCAAAGAACGTGTAAGTCAGTTGTTTTCTGTGGCAGGACAAATACGCACAAAAGTGGAAGAACTCGTAGCCGGTGATATTGGTGCCACAGTAAAGCTAAAAGACACTCGTACAGGCGACACGCTCAATGCAAAAGGTTGCGAATACGACTACAAAGAAATAAAATATCCTGAGCCAAAATATCGTCGTGCCATCAGAGCTGTTTCTGAAGCCGACGAAGAAAAACTGAGCGAAATCCTCACCCGTATGCATCAGGAAGATCCAACCTGGATTATCGAACAATCGAAGGAGCTGAAGCAAACTATTTTATACGGGCAGGGAGAATTTCACCTTCGCACATTAAAATGGCGAGTGGAAAACAATGATAAAATTGCAATCGAATATAAAGAACCGCGCATTCCGTATCGCGAAACAATTACAAAAGTTTCGCGTGCCGACTACCGTCACAAAAAACAATCGGGCGGTGCAGGACAGTTTGGCGAAGTTCACCTGATTGTAGAACCTTATTCCGAAGGTATGCCTGCACCCGACACATTCCGTTTCGGAGGTCAGGAATACAAAATATCGGTACGCGACACCCAGGAAATTAAACTCGAATGGGGTGGTAAATTGGTGCTGATTAACAGCATTGTGGGTGGTTCTATTGATGCGAGATTCATTCCTGCTATTATGAAAGGTATCATGGATCGCATGGAACAGGGACCGCTTACCGGTTCGTATGCCCGCGACGTGCGCGTAATTGTATACGACGGAAAAATGCACCCGGTGGATTCAAATGAAATATCCTTCCGCCTTGCCGGACGAAATGCTTTTGCACAGGCTTTTAAAGAAGCCGGGCCAAAACTGCTCGAACCTATTTACGACGTAATCGTTCAGGTTCCTTCCGACAAAATGGGTGACGTAATGAGTGACCTTCAGGGTCGACGCGCCATTATTATGGGTATGGAAAGTGAAAAAGGATTCGAAAAGCTGACCGCTAAAATTCCGCTGAAAGAACTTGGAAGTTACTCAACCACTTTGAGTTCGCTCACCGGTGGACGCGCTTCGTTCAGCATGAAATTTGCCAGCTACGAACTTGTACCAATGGATATTCAGGATAAACTCCTTAAAGAATATGAAGCATCCAAAAAGGATGAGGAATAATGCACATGTTTATTTAGTAAATCTCAAAATCAATAAGGCAGTTATGGGCAGGTTCCATAACTGCTTTTTTATCAATACCTACTGCAGTCCTATATCCGTTCGGCATTTTTTGTTAGTTTTGCGGAATAAAACATCAGCAAAGCATGAAAAAATACCGTCAATTGCCATTATATACCAAAATTCTGATCGGGATGCTGGCCGGATTCGCCATCGGCTATCTGTTTGTTTTAGCAGACCAGCCCACGCTTGTCAGCAACTGGATACAACCCTGGGGAACAATTTTCATTCGGTTATTGAAACTGATTGCGGTTCCACTGGTATTTTTGTCGCTGATTAAAGGTATAGCTGGCATGAAAAATATTCGCAGGCTGTCGGGATTGGGCTTTAAAACCATTAGCATTTACATTGCGACCACATTTTTTGCCGTTTTACTGGGCTTGGGCATGGTGAACCTTGTAAAACCGGGACGAATGATAAGCGCTGAACAAACTGCACAATACAAGGAAAAGTTCAATGTAAATGTGCAGCCCGACCAGATAGAAGCCATAAAACACAGCAGGCCAATGGATTTCATTGTGGACATTGTGCCTGAAAATATTATACTGGCAGGCAGCAATAATTCAGCAATGCTTCAGGTGATTTTTGTGGCGTTGCTTTTCGGTATCGCCATTGTGTTGTTGGGCGAAAAAGAAACCGCAGCGTTTATGAATGTGGTAAATTCACTCGATAAAATAATTCTACAGATAGTAGAGTTGATTATGGAGTTTGCACCAATTGGTGTACTTGCACTCATGGCCGGACTGATAGTCGACTTTGCGGGCGACAGCAGTATGTTTGCAGCACTCGGACTTTATGCGGCTACGGTAGTCGTATCACTGCTTATGCTTATACTGCTCTTTTATCCACTTATGTTACGCATTTTCACCAAACGTAACATTCCGGAATATCTGAAAAATATCTTTCCTATTCAGCTACTTGCATTCTCTACCAGTTCGAGTTCGGCCACACTTCCGTTTACCATCGAACAATCGCAAAAGAAGCTTGGCATCTCCGAAGAAGTTTCGTCCTTTGTTCTACCTCTTGGCGCCACCATCAACATGGACGGCACAAGCTGTTATCAGGTGATTGCCATTTTCTTTATAGCGCAAATTTTTGGCATCGATCTTAGCGCTGCGCAGATGCTCACAATCGTAATGCTCACTGTGCTCGCTTCTATCGGCACTCCGGGCGTTCCGGGCGGAAGCATGGTGATGACGGTCATGGTAATGAGCTCAGTGGGAATTCCCATCGAAGGACTGGCGCTTATTGTGGGCATCGACCGCCCGCTCGACATGCTTCGAACGGTGGTCAATGTAACCGGTGATACATTTGTGGCTTCGGTACTCGACAAAAACGATTCGGGTACTAATCCTCGCGTTTAAAAGCAGTACTGAAACGCACAATTTCGCCATTTTTACCAATTCCTTCGAGTTCAGCACGATAAGTGGAGCGACGATCGGCTGTAAAGAAACTGACTTTTACAACTCCGTTATTGTCGGGAATAAGTTGCGGATTCCAGTAAATGGTGGTACGCAAATCGGCTTTTGGCAACATTCTTACACTATCCACCTCGTAGGCCGGCATGTAGAAACTGTCCGGCTTCTGAAATCCCAATGGTTTTACACGAGCCATGCTGCTTGCAGGTAAATTATCGTAGCGGGCACCTTTTTTCAGCGAAATAGCGATAACGCCATTTCCACCTTTCGAACCAAAAATTGTGGTTGAAACACCTTTAAATACATAAATGCCTTCAACATCCGAAGTATTGAGATACATTACATCATCAATTCTTTCGGTCTCGATACCATCAATTACAAAAAGCGGATTGCTGCCTGCACCTCTGATTGAAACAGCCTGCCCATCATATTGCACACCGGGAATCATCGAAATAATATCCAGAATTGGCAAACCGGCCCATTCTTCGAGCTTTTCCGAACCTATCATATTATCAGCTGTAGAGGCATAAAGCGCATCCTGCGGATTTACAGGTTTCGCCTGCGCACTTACTGTCAACTCGTCGAGGTTTACAACCATCATACCTCCATCGTTGTAATACTTTTCTTTACTTACCAAATAATAATCTTCCGGCAAAGCAGATTTTTTGCGGATCACAGGCATAGGCGTTTTTATAGCCGGAAATGTATCCTTATCGGCAATCAGCACCACATCCACAATTTTAGATTTACTTCGGGCTTTCAAAACCATTTCGGTACTATCCGGATATTCAATTCCATCAATCACAAAATAGCCTGTGCTATCGGTTTTTGCTCCGCTAATACGGTTTTTGTATGTCGAATACATAATTACATCCCTGTCGGCAATGGGCTTATTGAACGCATTCAGCACTTTACCCGACACTGTCTGCCCCATTTCAAGATAAAACTTATTGACAGGATATTTCGCTTTCAACAAATCGGCCGTATTAAACCGTCGCCAGCCCTGCGTCATCATAAGCAAATCGGTAATTTCGCGTGTACGGGCCGAATTATCAGCAAAATAAGCTCCCGGTTCTTCGATATATCCTTTCAGATCAGAAGTAAGTAAAAGTGAGTTCAGAATATTTGCCCCCACTGTGTCCGGAAGAATCAATTCACTGTCGGTGACGCTCAACGACAAATTCCCCCTGAAGGGCAATTGTTTATGATCAGTAATGCGGAAGCTCATTTCCACAGCTTCGCGTTTCCCGTATTTTGCTTTCGGCATACTTGCCTCCACTGTGGGCAGTTGAAAATTACGGCTAAAGAGAAGTCTTTCACACCAGGTATTCAACGACTTATCCATTACGGTAAAAGTCACAACTCCGGCAGGAAATAAATTTTCGGGAATAAAACCTTCCTGTTCAGTGAGAGGCAACAACAAATAAACCACTCCTCTTACATGCACAAGCAGCTGAAGCGAATCGGCAGGCAAAACGCTTTTATTGATTAGTTTGTAAAATACACGATTACGGTTGTGTGCGAGTTGCAAACTTATACCCTGTGAAGTTGTAGCAGGCAAATTGATTCTTTTAGTGGCATTCTCACCCGTTTTTATCATTGCATAATAACTTTCGCCGGGATTAGTTTTCAGAAAAAACTTACCCATTCCCTTGTGTGAGGAATTGAAATCCATCAACTCCTCATTGCTCTGATTGAGGAGTTTCCCTTCCACGTCCACCGCCAAACCATCGGCGCCAATAGCTTTAAAAGCCACATTCTGAACTTCATCGTCGAGAAATGTACCACTTTCGGGAAAAAACTGAATGGCCACATCCTGCTGATCGGCAGGAACGACAAGTTTCTGAGTAAATTTTATTCCGGGCTCACGAAGTCGAATTTCAATATGCTTTTTATCAGCACTTTGAGGATCTGGCGCAAGGTTAAGCACAATTTTGCCATCCTTTTGCGTGCTGGCCGAAACACGTTTTTTATTTCCGCTTATCCAGCTTTGAAAAAAGCTGAACTCCTTATTGGCAATGGCATTTCCGTAGGTATCCTTAAACTGAAGTTTCAGCTGCCAGCGACCATCAGGGAGTTTTACAAATTCCTCGGTACAGTTAATGCGTGTATCAATATTGTTTCCAATTTCAATTTTCCGGCTAAACAGAAAATCATCTGTATTTTTCATCCAATGCGTATAAGCCCTGAGCGTATAATTACCCGGACGAATCTCAGGATTTATTTTCAGATAACCCGGAAAGGCAGTGCTATCCTTTCTGATTTTTATACGCGTCACCACCGAGTCGGTCTGATCAATCAGCTCAACAATCACAAAACGGCTCTTCGAATCAGGTCGATGCGTCGCAGCATTCAACACATAGGCATTGAGCCACATTGTTTCTCCTGCATTGTAGTAGGGTTTATCAGTATGAACATACACTTTATCCTGCGGATTGTAATGCCACAGTTCGGCAAAGCGTTTGGCGATTGTTTTGATATCGGGTTCATGAGCCGACAATTGGAAAGTTGTAAATACAACAAGGGTAACAAGCAGCGACCTGCATAGTGAATTCATGATTTTTCCGGTTTTTTGAAGTGTTGAAATAAGGATTTAAGACTTAAAATTGACCGGAAAGTTTAAATCAACAAGCACTAAATATGCCTCACCGGAAAAATTTTTCAAATGTAAAAAGAATGTCTTGAACAGCCAAATATTAAGACTTAAATTGTAAAAAATATTTTTATAAGCCCTGATAATAGCAAATCTTTATAAGAATGACCTGCAATTCCGGCACTCAACAACCTGAAGATTCGGCGCTACCAAAACAAAAAACAACAAAATAATCTAAACAAATTCCCCACCAAAATACATTCACAACACAAATACACATTAAAATACTATTAATCAACAGAATGAATAATTAAAACACGAAAAAGCACTGTTTATATCTTGTTGATAAATGGTTTAAAAACCCACTGTTTAACCATGAAAAACTGTTGATAAATATTTTGTGGGGAAATGTGGGGAATATAAAAATCTTTTTATACTTTTACACTTGCAAAACTATACCCATTCAGTCATGTCAACATTTATAGGAAAATACGAAGCAAAAGCCGACATCAAGGGACGGATATTCATCCCCTCGGTGTACCGCAAGCTACTGCCCGAAGGGGCACGCGAGCGCGTGGTTATGCGTCGCGATGCCTCCAACGACTGTCTGGTGCTATATCCTGAGCCTGTTTGGAACGACATCGTTTTGCAACTGAAAAACACGCTCGACGAGTGGAACCCGGAAGATCAAATGCTTCTTATGCAGTTTGTGTCGGATGCCGAATGGCTCGATATCGACTCACAGGGACGCGTACTCATTTCAAAACGACATCTGCAAAGCATTCAGATTGAAAACAACGAAGTGTTGTTTACCGGCATGAACGATCGCTTTGCCGTATGGAGCCGAAGCCGATACGAACAAACATTACTGTCGCAAAACGACTTCGCACGCCGTCTGAGCGAGCGAATGATGAAAAAATAAATTCTCAAACCATATCTTTTAAAACCAAATAATGTCTGAAACTCCGTACCATATACCTGCACTACTACACGAAACCATTGACGGCCTGCAAATTAAGCCTAATGGCATTTATGTAGATGTAACCTTTGGCGGAGGCGGGCATTCACGCGAAATTCTGAATCGTCTTGGTCCAAAGGGTCGCTTACTTGCTTTCGATCAGGACCTTGATGCCATTGCCAACATCATCGATGATCCCCGTTTTACTTTTGTGAGAAGCAACTTCAGATTCATGAAAAACTTCCTGCAATATCACAATGTAGAAAAAGTGGATGGCATCCTGGCCGATTTAGGTGTATCGTCGCATCATTTCGATGAGGAAGAAAGAGGTTTTTCGTTTCGCTTTGATGGAGCGCTTGATATGCGCATGAATACCAAATCGCAAATCACAGCAGCTTCAATACTAAACAATTACACCGAAGAGCAGTTGGCCGATGTATTTTATTTGTACGGTGAGCTTCACAATTCCCGAAAAATTGCCCGCACCATTGCACAGCAGCGTCAGAAAGCGCCATTCGAAACAATTTTTCAGTTTCTTGAAGTATTGAAACCATACTTCGCCCGCGAAAAGGAGAAAAAAGATATGGCTCGCGTTTTCCAGGCATTACGCATCGAAGTAAACAAAGAAATGGAAGTCCTACGCAGCTTGCTAAATCAGAGCATTGAGGTTCTGAACGACGGAGGGCGCATCTCAATCCTGACTTATCACTCGCTTGAGGACAGGCTGGTAAAAAATTTCTTCAGATCAGGCAATTTTGGAGGTAAACTTGAAAAAGACTTTTATGGCAACATTATAGCACCTCTGAAACCGGTAAACAACAAGGTCATTGTGGCCACCGACGAGGAAATTGCTCAAAATCCACGGGCTCGCAGTGCCAAGCTCCGTGTAGCTGAAAAATAAACCGGAAATTTAAAGAAAATGAGCTGGTTCAAAAAAATAGCAGACGCCATAAGAGGCAACGAAGATTTCTCAGACATTAAGTCGAGCACAGTGCGCGATGTGATTAACGGGAATATTTTCACAAAAAAGTTTTTTAAAAAGCAATATGCTTTTCTGGCTTTGGCAGCACTTTTGGCATTTATGTATGTCGACAACAGGTTTTATTGCGAAAAACAACTTTTAAAAACAATAGAACTCAAGAAGAAAATTAAAGATGTAAAATACGAATCGCTTACCCTTTCGGCAAAACTTATGGAAATAAGCCGGCAATCGAATGTGGTAAGGCTGATACATGAAAAAAATCTGGAACTCAGCGTAACTGAAACACCTCCGGTAGTGATAGAGAAAACCAATCCGGAAGACAAGAAACAATAGAATTTTAGCAAAAAAGTGGCAGACAAAAGATCAAATATAGTTTTGAAATTCGGGATAGTATATTTTATTATCCTGTTTGCTTTTGGCCTTATTGTGTATCGCATTTTTATTCTTCAGTTTGTTGAACGCGACGAATGGCTGGCAGTAGCAGCAAAAAACAAAAAAACCGACATCACCGTAAAGCCCAACAGAGGTAATATATTCGCTTCGGATGGTCGACTGATGGCCAGTTCCATTCCTACTTATTACGTGTACATGGATACACGTGTGCCCGCACTCCACGAAAAAGAAGGCATCCTCTTCAAGGAAAAAGTTGATTCATTATCTCAGGCTTTGTCGGTATTTTTTGGTGACAAATCGTCAGCAGAATACAAAGCGCTACTTAAAAAAGCATATCGCGAAGGCAAAGGCGAACTTCAGCTTTACCCCAAACGCATAAGCTACTCACAGCTCAAAGAACTCCGCCAGCTACCGCTTTTCAATTTGGGTCGCAACAAAAGCGGACTCATAACCAAAGAACTTGTGCGTCGCGAAAAACCATTCGGTTCGCTGGCATCACGCACCATTGGCGATATTTATGCCGACGAGGCCAAAGGCGGAAAAAACGGCCTGGAACTATACTTCAATCGCGAATTACTTGGAACTCCGGGAGTTTCGGTTCGTCAGAAAGTGGCTAATCGTTGGGAAGAAACAGTTCAGGTAGAACCCATCGACGGCATGGATCTGCTTACCACTATTGACATTGACTTACAAGACATTGCTGAATCTTCATTGATGGATAGTTTAAAATCGTTCGATGCGGTGGAAGGCTATGCAATTATCATGGAAGTGAAAACCGGAGAAATAAAAGCCATGGTCAACATGCAAAACAACGCTGATGGCAGCTACTCCGAAAACCGCAATGGCGCAGTTGCCGACCAGGTAGAACCCGGCTCTACTTTTAAAGTAGCATCACTTATGGCATTGCTCGATGCCGGAAAAGCCAAAATCACCGACACCATACACACCGGAAATGGCGTGCACAGATATCATACGTCTGACATGCGCGACCACAACTACCATCGTGGTGGATACGGAAATCTTTCATTGGCCGAAGTGATTCATGCATCGTCCAATGTCGGGATTTCACTCGCAGTCACAAAAGCCTGGGGCGACAATCCTTCCGGATTCGTGGACAAACTTTACGAAATGGGACTCGTAGAACCTTTGAATATTGAAATTCCCGGGGCAGCAATAGCTAAAATTCGTCATCCAAAAGACAAATCGACATATTGGTCGAAAACCACTTTACCCTGGATGTCGATTGGATACGAAACACAAATTCCGCCCATTTACACACTAACATTTTACAATGCCATTGCCAACAACGGCAAAATGATTAAACCCTTTCTGGTAAAAGCCATTGCCAAAAACGGACAGACAGTAAAAACATTCAGCACCGAAGTTATCAAAGAAGAAATTTGCCGGCCTACCACACTCGAAACCGTGCGCGAAACTTTACTTGGCGTTATCGAAGGCAAAAAGGGAACAGCGCAAAACATGCGATCGAAATACGTACGAATTGCGGGAAAAACCGGAACAGCACAGATTTCAAAGGGAGCTTTAGGATACAAAGCCGGAGGAAAAAGCCATCAGGTTTCATTCTGCGGATATTTTCCGGCCGACAATCCTCTTTACACTTGTATCATTGTGGTGCGCGAACCCCGAAAAGGCTATCCTTCGGGAGGAAGAATGGCCGGTTCTATCTTCAGAGATATTGCTGAGCGAACAATGGCTCTGAAATCGAATCTGAAACCCGAAAACATAGCTGCCGACACCACACGACAGTTACCTTTTAGCCCACGGGCAAAAAGCGGGAATTTTGAAGCATTACAAAAGGTAATGAACACAATGAATCTGAAATACGCTGGCAGTCAATCGAAATGGGTCAAAACAGACGATGACGACAATGCCATAAAAATCTCTCAGCTATCGGTCAACAACAAAACAGTGCCCGACCTGACCGGACTTGGAGCCCGCGATGCCATGTACCTGCTTGGGAAAATGGGAATGATAGTTCAGATTCAGGGAAGAGGAAAAGTAATTTCACAGAACATTAAAGCCGGTACAGTTGCCCGAAAAGGACAGATAATATTACTGCAACTTGAAAACTAAAAACGAAAGAAAATGATTTTAGCCGATTTACTACAACATATAATTTGCCTCGAGAACTCAGGAAACACAGGCATAGAAGTGACCGGAATTCAGTTCGACTCACGCAAAGCAACGCAGGGAACTGTTTTTGTGGCTACACGCGGCACAGCTACCGACGGTCACGATTTTATCGGCATGGCTATCGAAAACGGAGCTTCGGCAGTTATTTGCGAAGCAATGCCTGAAACGCAGCCCGAAAATGTGACATTTATACGCGTAGCCAACAGTTCGGATGCGCTCGGACAAATAGCTGCAGCGTGGTTTGGCTATCCATCGTCGCAACTAACGCTTGTAGGCGTAACAGGCACAAACGGAAAAACCACCATTGCAACCTTGCTGTACGAAACTTTCCGTGCGCTCGGCTACAAAACCGGATTGCTTTCGACCGTATGCAACTATATCGACACCGAAGCAGTAGAAGCCACACATACAACACCCGATGCTATTGCACTCAACGAATTATTGGCTCGCATGGTACAGGCAGGTTGCAAATATGCATTTATGGAGGTCAGCTCACATGCTGTGGATCAACGTCGTATTGCAGGACTGGATTTCGATGGTGGCATTTTCACCAATCTGACCCGCGACCACATCGACTATCATTTGACATTCGAAAACTACCTGAAAGCAAAAAAACGCTTTTTCGATGATTTATCAACCGATGCTTTTGCACTTACAAATGCCGACGACAAAAACGGAATGGTAATGTTGCAAAACACAAAAGCTCAGAAACATAATTATTCCCTGCGCGGAATGGCCGACTTCAAAACACGCATTCTGGAACACAGTTTCGAAGGCATGTTACTCGACATGAACGATCGCGAAGTAAATGTGGCATTTACAGGCAAATTCAACGCCAGCAATCTGACAGCCGTTTTCGGAGCTGCAGTATTGCTCGGTCAGGACGAACTGGAAGTGTTACGAATACTCAGTTCTTTGCATTCAGTGTCAGGTCGTTTTGAGACATTACATGCACCACAGGGCTTCACAGCCATTGTGGATTACGCCCACACGCCCGACGCACTGAACAATGTCATCTCCACCATCAATCAGATTCTTGAAGGCAATGGCCGATTGATTACCGTAGTGGGTTGTGGTGGCAACCGCGACAAGGGCAAGCGCCCCATGATGGCCCGCGAAGCAGTGGATGGCAGTTGGAAAGCCATTCTTACTTCTGACAATCCACGGTTCGAAGATCCTCAGGATATACTGAACGACATGCTGGCCGGATTGGATGTAACACAGAAAAGCAAAAGCCTGACAATAGTAGATCGTCGGGAAGCAATTAAAACTGCCTGTGCCATTGCTCAAAAAGGCGATGTGGTATTGGTGGCCGGAAAAGGACATGAAGATTATCAGATAATACAAGGCGTTAAACATCATTTCGACGACCGCGAAGAAGTCAGAAACTGTTTTTGATGAATTGAAGAAAGAAATTGTAAATCGTAAACAATAAAATTATGCTATACCACTTATTTACCTGGCTCGACAAAGTATTTGATTTTCCCGGAGCGGGAATGTTCAACTTTATATCGTTCCGTACGGGGCTGGCATTCATTTTCTCACTTTTGCTTGCCACTATGTTTGGACGGCGCATTATCGACTATTTGCAAAAAAAGCAAATTGGCGAAACCATTCGCGAACTTGGTCTCGAAGGCCAAATGAGCAAAAAAGGAACTCCAACTATGGGTGGAATTATCATTATTATTGCAATTCTTATTCCCACACTTTTGCTTGCGTCACTGAACAATGTGTATATCATCATGATGCTGATTACTACCGTTTGGCTTGGCATTATCGGATTCCTCGACGACTACATCAAGGTTTTTCGCAAAAACAAAGATGGACTCAGTGGCCGTTTAAAAATTGTGGGACAGGTTGGACTCGGTTTAATCGTAGGACTTACCATGTACCTGAGCCCTGATGTAGTGATTCGTGAAAACAAAGAAGTCAAAGGTGCCGACCAGCGCGTTGAAAACGTAACCTACGCAAAAGAAGATATAAAATCGACAAAATCCACCATTCCTTTTTTCAAAAACAACAATCTCGATTATGCTGATGCTTTCCGTTGGATGGGTGAAAAAGCACAGGATTATGGCTGGATACTCTTTGTTTTAGTCACCATTTTCATTGTAACTGCAGTTTCCAACGGTGCGAATATGACTGATGGCCTCGATGGGCTGGCTACCGGATCCTCGGCCATCATGGGCGTCATTCTCGGGATTCTGGCATATGTGTCGGGTAACGTAAATTATTCGGGTTATCTCAATATCATGTACATTCCGGGCACGGGAGAACTTCTCATTTTTGCAGGTGCATTTATTGGCGCAACCATTGGTTTTCTGTGGTACAATTCTTTTCCGGCTCAGGTATTCATGGGCGACACAGGCAGTCTGACACTGGGCGGCATTATTGCAGTTTTTGCCATCGCCATTCGCAAAGAACTTCTTATACCGATTCTTTGTGGTGTGTTTTTGGTCGAAAACCTTTCAGTAATGTTGCAGGTAGGATATTTTAAATATACCAAAAAAAGATATGGCGAAGGAAAGCGAATATTCAAAATGGCGCCTTTGCATCATCATTATCAGAAACCCGGAAACGCAGGCATTCAGGCACTAATTCAAAATCCGATACAGGCTTTACCCGAATCGAAAATTGTAATTCGTTTCTGGATTGTAGGAATTATTCTGGCAGCTATCACAATTATAACTTTGAAAATCAGATAAAAATGAATCGAATTGTAATTTTGGGAGCAGGCGAAAGTGGTGCCGGAGCATCTATTCTGGCCAAAAAGCAGGGTTTTGAGGTTTTTGTATCCGACTTATCGGAAATAAAACCCCAATACAAAAGCATGCTCAACGAAGCCGGAATTCCATGGGAAGAAAAACAGCATACTGAAAGTTTAATTCTGAATGCATCTGAAGTAATTAAAAGTCCGGGAATTCCCGACAAAGCGCCACTCATCAAAAAACTTCATGCGCAGGGTACAGCTGTGATTTCCGAAATTGAATTTGCCGGACGCTACACCAATGCAAAAATGATTTGCATTACCGGAAGTAACGGAAAAACCACTACCACAATGCTTACCTATCACATTCTGAAAAATGCAGGATTGAATGTGGGTTTGGCCGGAAACGTCGGAAACAGTCTGGCACTTCAGGTGGCTACCGAAAACTTCGAATATTATGTGGTGGAGCTCAGCAGTTTTCAACTCGACGGGATGACCGCTTTCAAAGCCGACATAGCCATTTTACTGAACATTACACCCGACCATTTGGATCGGTACGATTATAAATTTCAGAATTATGTAGATTCAAAATTCAGAATCACACAAAATCAAACTGCCGACGACACCTTTATTTACTGGGAAAACGACCCTGTGATTAAAGCTGAACTTGCCAAACGCAACATTCAATCGGCAGTCTATCCTTTCGCCATCGAAAGAGACAAAAAAACAAAAGCATTTATTGAAAACGATGAACTTATAATAAAAACCCTTAAAACAATTTTTACTATGCCGGTATCAGAATTAGCACTTCAGGGATTGCACAATACCTACAATTCGATGGCCGCAGGACTCGCAGCCTCTGTTCTCAATGTAAAAAAAGAAAGCATTCGTCAATCGCTTCAGGACTTTCAGGGCGTGGAGCACCGTCTCGAATATGTAGCTACTGTAAAAAACGTACGCTACATAAACGATTCGAAAGCCACCAACGTAAACTCATGCTGGTATGCTTTGCAAAGCATGAAAACGCCTACTGTACTTATTTTGGGCGGAACCGACAAAGGCAACGATTATTCTGAAATAGAAGAACTTGTGCGCGACAAAGTAAAGGGTTTGATTTTTATGGGACTCGACAATGCTCCTCTCCATAAATTTTTCGACGGTAAGTGCGAAAAAATTGTAGATGTGCAATCGATGGAAGATGCAGTAAATGCAGCATACCAAATGGCTAACGATGGCGAGACCGTATTACTTTCGCCCTGCTGTGCCAGTTTCGACCTTTTTCAGAATTACGAAGATCGCGGACGTCAGTTCAAAAAAAGCGTTCGTAATCTATAATACCCTTTTTATCAACAAAAAAATCCGCTTTAGAAAGTCAGGACTAAATAAATGGACAGCTTACTAAAAAAATATCTACGGGGAGATGCCACACTTTGGGTCGTATTTATCATGCTTTGCGTGGTATCGGTCATAGAGATGTACAGCGCTTCGAGCACACTGGCCTACAAAGCCGAGAGCCACACAGCACCTGTACTCAGGCATGTAAGTTTTCTGGCAGGTGGCGCTCTGTTGGCTATTTTCGTGCATCTTATTCCCTATCGGTTTATTCGTTTGATGTCGTATGTCGGTCTGCTGGTTTCAGTTTTAATGCTTATATGGGTACTTTTCAAAGGACAAAGCGAGAATGACGCCACGCGCTGGTTGGTCATTGGCGGAGTGCAGTTCCAGCCTTCGGAATTAGCCAAATTATCGGTAATTATTGTGGCGGCCGACTTTATTTCGCGTATTAAAAATCCGGAAACGGATGAAAAAAAATACTTCCGTAACACAATGATATTGCTGGCTGTGGTGTGTCCGCTTATTTTACTCGAGAACTTTTCAACAGCCATTTTACTTTTCGGAGTAGTATATCTGATGATGTTTATCGGACGTGTTTCACTAAAACGTCTCGGACTGGTTGGAGCCGCCATTTTACTGGCCATAATTCTGGGTTTTAGCGCTGTAAAACTTATACCACAGGACAAAATGCCCGAAGCATTCGACCGTGCATATACATGGGTGGCGCGTATCGACAGGTTTACAGGCGATAAAGAAGCCGATGCTGAAACATCGAAATATGAAATAAACGACGAAAACCGACAGGTGCAACATGGCCGCATTGCCATAGCCCGGGGAGGCGTTTTTGGCGTGGGGCCGGGCAACAGCGTGGAACGCGATTTTTTACCACAAGCCTACTCCGATTTTATTTACGCAATTGTAGTAGAAGAATTAGGTTTAATCGGAGGAATTTTTGTAATTTTACTGTATCTTGTTTTACTGTACAGAGCCGGACGAATTGCCACTACCAGCCCGACTGTTTTCCCTGCAGTTTTGGTTATCGGACTTTCGCTTATGATTGTCACACAAGCATTTGTAAGCATGTCGGTAGCTACCAGTCTCGGACCGGTAACAGGTCAGCCTTTGCCGCTGATCAGTCGTGGAGGAACATCGATTCTGATTACATGTTTGTACTTCGGTGTAATACTCGGCGTAACCCGACAAATAAAGGAATCGAACCAGGGCAAAAACGAGATGGATGAGAAGCCGGAAGAAGAAGTTCCGGTTGTAACCTTAGACGAATTATAAAAAACTATTTTTCAGCAACGAATATAAACCATAAAGGAATGCCACATAAATTCATCATTAGCGGAGGAGGAACCGGAGGACACATTTTCCCGGCCATCAGCATAGCCAATGCATTGAAAAGACGTTTTCCCGATGCCGATATTTTATTTGTCGGCGCTAAGGGCAGAATGGAAATGGATCGTGTACCTGCAGCAGGATACGCTATCGAAGGATTGCCCGTGAGTGGTTTCGATCGCAAAAACCTGTTGAAAAACGTAAAAGTACTTATCAATCTGGGACGAAGCATACTCAAAGCCCGTGGCATTATTCGTCGTTTCAAACCGGAAGTAGCCATTGGCGTGGGCGGATATGCCAGCGCACCTGTATTGAAAGCAGCCTCAGCATTCGGCGTTCCCACTGTTTTGCAGGAACAGAATTCTTATGCAGGAGTTACAAATAAATTGCTTGCCAAAAAAGCAGCAGCCATTTGTGTGGCTTACGAAGGAATGGATAAATTCTTTCCTGCCGGAAAAATTATAAAAACCGGGAATCCGGTACGCCAGGATTTGTTTATGGTAAAACCCGGAGCCAGCGAAGCCTATGATTTCTTCGGGTTTGAACCTGCAAAGAAAACCTTGCTGATTGTGGGTGGCAGCCTTGGTGCACGCACTATCAACAAAAGTGTGATGCAATTTCTGAAACAACTCTGCGAAGCCAACATTCAGGTAATATGGCAAACAGGCAAATTTTACATCGAGGACGCGCGAAAAGCTGCACTGCCCTACAAATGCAAAGAACTATTGGTGACCGACTTTGTTTCACGAATGGATTATGCATACGCTATTGCCGACCTGGTTATTTCACGCGCAGGAGCCAGTTCTATTTCAGAACTTTGTCTGCTTGCCAAACCATCGGTTTTGGTTCCATCGCCCAATGTAGCCGAGGATCATCAAACTCAAAATGCTTTGGCGCTCGTAAAACACGATGCTGCCGTAATGATAAAAGATGTAGAAGCTCAGTTCAATCTGATTCCAAAGGCAATAGAACTGATAAAGAGTGAAAATGAGTTACAGAAACTCAGCGAAAACATACTGAAACTTGCCGACAAAAATTCGGACGAAAGAATTGTGGATGAAATATGCAAACTGATAAAATAATTCACCAACAAAGGGAAAAGCTGTTTATTTACAATTGATTGTACAAAAAAAGAACATGAACAAATTTACAAGATATTATTTTCTGGGTATTGGCGGAATAGGCATGAGTGCTTTGGCCAGATATTTCAACACAAAAGGTTTTCAGGTGGGTGGATACGACCGCAGCAGCTCAAAACTGACCGACGACCTCGAAGCCGAAAGTATAAAAATCTGTTTCGACGATGCCGTTTCGTGCATACCGACCGATTTCAGATATCCTAAAAGTACGCTTATCGTACTTACACCCGCTATTCCCGAGAATCATCCGCAGCTTCAATATTTCAGGGAAAACAACTACGAAATACTGAAACGTGCCCAGGTACTTGGCAACATCACACGGCAAAACAAAGGAATTTGCATTGCCGGCACACATGGCAAAACCACTACCTCCACCATCACAGCACATCTGCTTTATCAGTCGCAGGTTATGTGTAGTGCGTTTCTTGGTGGCATTTCGAATAATTACAACACCAACCTTTTACTTTCGAAAGACAGCAATTATGTAGTCATCGAGGCCGACGAATACGACCGTTCGTTTCATCAGTTGTCGCCATACATGGCTGTAATTACCTCTGCGGATGCCGATCATCTCGATATTTACGAAACAGCTGAAGCTTTTCGGGAGAGTTTTGAGCATTTTACATCTCTCATCAAACCGGGTGGTGCGCTCATTATGCGCAAAGGAGTGGCAGTAACTCCTGTTTTACAAAAGGGCGTAAAACTCTACACATATTCGATGGATGAGGGTGGCGATTTTCACGCCGAGAACATCCGTTTCGACAAAGGAGAAATCCGCTTCGATTTTGTGACACCAACCGATCGCATAGCCGATGTACGACTGGGAGTTCCGGTTCGTATCAATGTAGAAAATAGTGTGGCTGCTATGGCATTGGCCTGGCTCAACGGTGTAAGCGCCGAAGAGCTCAGAGTTGGAATATCATCTTTTTCAGGCATTCACCGTCGTTTCAACACAGTTTTCAAATCCGAAAAAACTGTGTATATGGACGATTACGCCCATCATCCAAGCGAGTTGAAAGCCAGTATTGCCTCCATCAGAAGTCTTTTCCCGGGTAAAAAAATAACCGGCATCTTTCAGCCACACCTTTTTAGCCGCACGCGCGACTTTGCTACCGAGTTTGCCGAAGCGCTTTCGGGTCTCGACGAATTGCTGTTGCTCGACATTTACCCCGCACGTGAATTACCAATTCCCGGTGTAAGTTCTGAAATCATTCTGAAAAATGTACAACTTGCTGATAAAAATATTTATTCAAAAGAAGACATTATATTCGAACTGAGAAAACGCGAACTGGAGGTACTGGTAACTTTCGGAGCGGGAGACATCGATCGGCTTGTACCCATTATCCGGGACGAACTCAGAAAACAACATCAGGCATCTGCTAAAGAGGAAAAAGAAGAAAAACAGGAAACAGCAGCAGAATAATGAACAAAAAGAAAGTCTCCGGAATCGCATTGTCATTTATCATTGCAGGTATTATACTTGTGATGGGATATGTTATATTCGCGATATGGTCATTTTCAACCATCGACAGAGGAGTTGTTTGCAGAAATTTAGAAATAAATTTATTGGATAAAGAAAAAATTCAACTAATTTCGCAATCTGAAATTGCGGGTTTACTGGCAGGCAAAAATCTGAATCCCATTGGTAAAACTTACAAACGCATCAGAACTGAATCGATAGAAAAGGAACTTTTGCGCAATCCGATGATTAAATCGGCTGAGTGTTACAAAACACCCTCCGGAATTATATATCTGAATGTAGAGCAGCGCATTCCGCGCTTTATCATTTCGGGTACCGAAAATTTTTATGTCGATGCCGATAAGAAAATATTCCCGGTTTCGCTTAACAATGCGGTGTATGTACCTGTGGTATCAGGACGAGTTACAAAAAGTTTTGTGACAGAGCATTTATTCGACTTTGTAAACTACATAGCCACAAACGAATTCTGGGATGCGCAAATAGAACAGATTTATGTTCGCGAAGATCAGAAAATTGAGCTGATACCCCGCGTTGGCGATGCCGTGATAATACTGGGCAAACTCGATAATTATGCAGAAAAACTCGACAATCTGTATCACTTATATCAAAAAGGATTCAATGTAATGGGCTGGAACCATTACTCAACCATTGATTTACAATACAAAAATCAGATAGTTTGCACACGTAATACCGCGAAACCACATATCGTGAAACAGATAGAACAACAAAACGACACTACTGTTGTAAAAGCATTATAAGAATGAATAAATATGTAGCAATTGATTTAGGAAGTTCACGAATCTCAGCCATGATAGCAGAGGTGCAAAATGATGGTGCGCTGAAAATTCTGGCTGTAGAATCAAAAGCCGCAGACGATGTAAAACACGGAATTGTAGAGCAGGTTTCCGGTGCCGCATTCAAGGTAAACGAAGTAGTAAAACTCGCTCAGAACAGTGCCAGAATAGTGGAGGATATTGAGCAGATAGCTGTCTCGGTAAACGGACGAAGCATGAAAAGTCATGCCGTAACCGTAAACCGCTTTGTGGACGCCAGCAAAATTGTATCGGAACAATTACTTGGCGAAATGCACGAAGAAGCCGGGAACAAAGTAAAAGGCGAAAATATAGCTGTGTACGATGTAATTCCTGTTTCGTACGAACTCGATGGCGAAAAGCACGATGATCCTGTGGGCCAGAAAGGAACTCAGATCAGTGGAAAATATACGGTTATTTACGGAAGTGCTCTGATTGAGAATGGCATCGAACGCTGTTTCGACCGCACCGGTCTCAAAGTAGAGCACACAGTCACAGCCATCGAAGCACTTTCGACAGCTGTACTCGAAGAAGAAGAACGCGAATCGGGCTGCGCTTTGATAAACTTTGGAGCTTCTACAACCACTTTGGGCATTTATCGCGAAGGTTCTTTGCGAAAACTAATTGTATCGCCACTGGGAGGCAAAAGCATAACCCGCGACATTATGGAACTGGGCATTTCGGAAGAACATGCCGAAAAAATTAAATGCCTCCGCGGATCGGCACTCGTAAGCATGGTCGACAATCCTGTATTTATACAAATTCCATCGGTAATACCCGATACAAAACCTGTGAAAATTTCCACCGAGTTTTTAGCGACCATTATCGAAGCCCGACTCGATGAAATAACACAGCCACTGTTCAGCGCTATCAAAAGTTACCCTGAGAAACTTGAAGGTGGCATTATTATCACCGGTGGTGGTACACGCATGAAAAATATTATTGAGTATATCAATGAGCGAACCGGTACTTATGCCCGCGAAGGTCATCATACCGATTGGCTTACTGACACCAGCAACCCGACTTTTCTCGATCCTATCCTCGCGCAACTTGCAGGAACAATTCTGCTTAACGACGAGTATCGGAAACTTCACCCCAAGGAAGAAGAAAAGAAAAAGAAAATAAAAGAACCCAAAATCCCCAAAAAAGGCATCAAAGAAAGGATTACAAAAAGTCTTTTCAATTTTTTTGGCGACGACAATGACATGAATTGAAGCTTTCGAATACATTATTTTTTAATCAAATTTAAATCAAGATATAAATCAATATGGGATATTTAGAAGACAGTTTGCCACTCGAACTTCCGCTGGTCGACACCTCAATCATTAAAGTAATTGGTGTGGGAGGCGGTGGCGGAAACGCCGTGAACCATATGTATCGCCAGGGAATTACCGATGTGTCGTTTGTTGTTTGCAATACCGACAATCAGGCACTTATAAAATCGCCTGTACCCACAAAAATACAGTTAGGAATCGACACCACTGCCGGGCTTGGTGCGGGTGGAAATCCTTCAGTAGCACGTGAAGCTGCCGAAGAATCCATTGAAAAAATTCAGGCTATTCTTCAGGACAATACAAAAATGGTGTTCATCACTGCCGGAATGGGTGGCGGTACAGGCACAGGTGCTTCGCCCGTGGTAGCCAAAGCTGCACACGACCTGGGCATACTTACTGTGGGCATTGTGACTATTCCATTTGCTTTCGAGGGAAAACTGAAAATCAAACAGGCGCTCGAAGGTGTAGCTGCTCTCAGCGAACATGTCGACGCCATTTTGGTCATAAACAACGAAAAACTCAAAGAAATTTATCCCGATCTTGAACTTGCGAACGCATTTGCCAAAGCCGACGATGTGCTTACCAATGCGGCGAAAGGAATCGCCGAAATCATTACAGTTCCCGGCTATATCAACACCGACTTCGCTGATGTATACAGCATTATGAAGGACGGAAATGTAGCCATTATGAACACAGGATTTGCTTCGGGCGACAAACGTATCACCAAAGCCATCGACGACGCGCTCAACTCGCCATTGCTCAACACCAACGATGTAAGCGGCGCCAGCAAAGTATTGCTGAGTCTGTATTGCTCTACCACCAACCAGATAAAAATGGAAGAGGTACAGCAAATTCACGATTTCATGAACAAAGTGGGCGACAATGTGCAGGTAATTTGGGGTGCAACCTTCGACGACAGCCTTGGCGACAGCGTGAAAATCACCATCATAGCCACAGGGTACGATGTAAGCGACATTCCCGGAATGCCAACTTCTGCAATCAAAAACAATGCAAAAAACACTCCTGCTCCTCAACCCAAAAACAATGTCATTCAGGATGTAGCATCGGCCATGCAAAACCTTGCTCCTGAAAAAGTTGAGACCGAAGAAAAGCATGAGGAAGAAGACGAGATAAAAAAAGCCATGAACCAATATTACGGCAAAAAACAGCCGGAAGTAATGGAACCACAACTACCTCTCGATGAGGAAGATGACCTGCCGGTAATTTCGCTCGACGATCTGGAAGACGACAACGAACTGAAAAAACTGGAAAACATCCCTGCGTGGATGCGTAAATTTAAAAAGTAATCTTTAAAACACGAAGCATTATGAATGAACTATTCGATCAGATTAGCGCCGATATAAAAACAGCCATGCTTGCACGCGAAAAAGTGACGCTGGAAGCATTGCGCGGAATAAAAAAAGAATTTATCGAAGCCAAAACTGCCAAAGGTAGCGATGGTAACCTGAGTGACGAAGCTGCCATTAAAATACTGCAAAAAATGCAGAAACAGCGCAAAGAATCGGCTCAAATATACAAAGAGCAAAACCGTCCTGAACTGGCAGAAAACGAAATGGCCGAAGCTGCTGTAATCGAACGCTACCTACCCGCTCAAATGAGCGATGCTGAACTCGAAGCTACAATAGCCGCTATTGTTGCTCAGGTTGGTGCCAATGGACCACAGGACATGGGCAAAGTAATGGGCGTAGCCACCAAACAGCTTGCCGGTAAAACCGAAGGAAGACTTATTTCAGAAAAAGTAAAAGCATTGTTGAATAAATAAGTCAATTTGCCCGCTTGCAAAAAAACTAACTCCGGAGTTTAATTCACATTAAGCTCCGGAGTTTTTTATAGACCTACCACAACTCACATTTTATTGTAATTCAGCGCTTTACGGCAAACAAATTGCATTCTTCTCCGCCCTAGCCGATCTGAATGACAATAATTTATAATGATTGTCAGCCCGAACAGAGTAAGATATCTCAAATTCCTTCTTTTTCGAAATTTCAACCAGACAACCCTGATTGTAATCATACAATTACATCCAGATAAAAGAGGCACGAATACTAAAATACCGTTAACTGTGAAATAATTTCGTACTTTTGTGCCATACAAACCCTAAAAATCTATACAAACATGAACATCAGAACATTTTGGCTAATCGTATTGAAAATTATCGGAATTAGTCTGGTCTTAAAAGGTATAAACATTATTCTACATTCCATAACCACACTATCGTCGATGCAGGTATACGGAACAGAAATAACGAATATAGCCCTGCTCACATCTGTGACTGTCCTTGCCACATTAGCTATATATTTTTTCATTCTTTGGCTGTTTGTATTCAAAACAGCATGGTTGATAAAAGTGCTGCATTTAGAAGAAGGATTTCCCGAAGACAAAGTCGATTTAGGTTTTCAACTAAACCACATTTTAAACATAGTCATCATCGTATGCGGTGCCATGCTTATCATTGACAGTCTTCCCGAACTTTGCAAGCAGATATTTACCTTCTTTCAGTTTAAAAACATCATGAATGAACAACAGTCGGCCGGTTGGATCATCTTCTACTTTGTAAAAACCATCCTGGGCTATATCCTGATCACGAACTCCCGAATAATCACATCATTTATCGACAGGAAAACCGACAGCAACAAGGAAACTTCTATTTAATACACACTTTTTTTTATACACAAACAACTCCGGAAATCAGATTGAATTTCCGGAGTTACTTTTTTCCATTATTAAAAACATTAAACATCTGTAAACAATCTGTTTACATCATGTAAATTGAGAATTATTTTTACCTTTGTAAAATAATAAACCATATTGATTCATACAAATGAAAATAAAAATCCTTTTGCTAAGTAGTCTGCTATTTAGCATCAACCTGCTTACAACTGCTCAGGTACAACGTATTGAAATAAACACCGCTTCCACCCCGGCAAATGCCGAAATAAGACTAAAACTGGTACAACGTTTTCAGCAATACAATCAGAAAGCTACGCATACAAACGATAAATTCGACACTACCATCAACTCTCCAAAGTCAGTCAACATTCTCGACCAGAGCGACAAATTTTACGTGCATTCACTTGAGGGCTGCCGAACCTCAGTATATCGCCTGTCCGACTTTAAACTAATAAAATCCATTCCTCACGTATTTAATGCATCAAACCAATACCTGTTCAGCGAAACCGATTATTTCGATTATAAATATCGCACAAAAGATAAAAATCTGAATTATTTCAGCGGCAAACCAGTGGAAAGCTGTTTTTCGCACAACGGGAAATATCTTTGGGTGACTTACTACCGACGCACTTACGATCTCAATGCAATCGACCCATCGGCTGTTTGCATTATCGACACCGAAGCCGACACCATTGTACGGGTAATGCCCACTGCTCCACTCCCCAAAATGATTTCATGTTCGCCCGACAACCGCACCATTGCTGTAACGCATTGGGGCGACAACACCATAGCACTTATCGATATTCAATCGGACAACCCGGCCGATTTCAAATACCTGAAAAACATAGCTATCGACCGCAGACTATCGCTCAGTTTTGCTGAGAACGACACCATCGATCGTGACAATAATTGCGGCAATTGCCTGCGCGGGACAGTTTTTACGCCCGACAACAAATATGTACTTGTAGGCAAAATGGGAAGTAACAGTGTGGCTGTAGTCGATGTAGAGACTCAAAAACACATTGGCTCGATTTTTGGAATGAGGAACAACATGCGACATTTGATTATCAGCAAAGGCAATTTGTACCTGAGTATCAACAAAACCGGATATGTACAAAAAGCCAATCTGAAAGATCTTCTGCTATTCAACGAACACGGAAAAAGGAATAAGATCTATTCGAAATGGCAAAGCGTATTTGTAGGCGAAGGCGCCCGGACCATTGTAGCCGACCCTTCAGGCAAGTACATTTTCGCTGCTGCAAACAACAAAAGCACAATATCGGTAGTGCGTACCAGCGATATGAAAGTAGTAGCTCAGTGCCCGGCCGACAGCTATCCTGTTGGGTTGGACATTAGCAGCGACGGAAAAACACTCATTGTGACTTCGCAGGGAAAATCAGGAGGAGGCGGCAACAGTGTAATGGTTTACAAAATTGAGTATTCTGAAACATCTATGTTATAAACAAAAAAAACAAACACATGAAAACCAAAACAATAATACTGATCATAATTTCAACCCTCATTATATCGAACAGCATGCTGGCTCAAAAGAGCGAAAAAACGTTTGGTATGGTCCGAAAATAGGCCTCGACCTAAGTACATCGACCCGCAATTTAGATCAGATCAGCAGTCAACTCGAAACCAACTATCAAATTGGAGGCTTTTTGCAATTTGGCAGGAAACTATATTTTCAGCCCGAAGCTTATTTTGCCACTTACAAAATGCGAGAGCCCGACAGCAGCAACTCCAGCGCCATCAATTTCTTCAAGGCTCCACTCATGATTGGCTATAAATTACTCGACCTCGGACTTATCAGCTGCCACCTGAGTACAGGCCCTACCTATACCAAAGAAATTTCCGGAACAACCGACGGCACATGGCGGTGGGAAGCAGGTATTGGCGGTAACATTCTGGGCTTTATCACTACCGACATTCGTTATACTTTCAAAAACAACGATCAATCGGGCTCTGAACAATTGGAATATTTTATCAGCAATGGAGGCATGGTAAATCTCACTGTTGGGCTACGCCTGAAATAAGGAGTCACGGACACAAAACAAAAGAGGATATTTCGCATGAAATATCCTCTTTTTCGTGATTCAGCTGGGGTTCGAACCCAGGACCCCATCCTTAAAAGGGATGTGCTCTACCAGCTGAGCTACTGAATCAACAACTTTGTATGCCGCTTTCGATTTAAGTGATTCAGCTGGGGTTCGAACCCAGGACCCCATCCTTAAAAGGGATGTGCTCTACCAGCTGAGCTACTGAATCTTTTTTCGAAAAGCGGTTGCAAAGATACGGACTATTTTCGAAAATTCAAAGCCATCAACTCATTTTTCAGAGGCAGCGGCACTTCCAAAACCACATTACATACTGATAATCTGAATATTTAGCTCATTGAATTTATTGAAAAAAAGTTTTCATCACACTTCCACTTACAAACAGCAAACTCATGCCAGAAATACATATAGAGCTAATTATCTTGCATTTAAACACACCAAGGCCACATACGACAAACTACAAACATTTCGACCAAAAGTTCAGAGTTATTCCGCAATAAAACAACGTAAAGCTAACATTTAGGCACAAGGCAATTCATTTTAATAAAAAAAATAATGCTTTCGGTACTGAACAGAAACAATATCCGCATGGAAATTGTATATTTGCACTCAGAAATTAATTATTTCATAAAAAGTTTTGGAAAACATCCCCTTAATACTTTGGACACTGGTATTCTCCGCCTTCTTTTCCGGTATGGAGATTGCATTTGTGTCGTCAAACAAACTTCGTTTCGAACTCGACAAAAAGCAACGAAGCCTATCCTCCTCAATACTTTCAGTATTTTACCGAAATCCTCAGCAATATATTTCCACTATGCTGGTTGGAAATAATGTTTGCCTGGTAATCTACGGACTTATGATGGCCGAATTGCTTACACCCTGGCTTTCAGCCCTGGGGAGTCAGTTTCTCATAACGCTTGTTCAGACTATACTGGCAACCATTATAGTACTTTTTACGGGAGAATTTATTCCGAAAACCATTTTCAGAGTCAACCCTAATCTTTGGTTGAAGCTATTTTCATGGCTTTTGATGTTCTTCTACATTATCCTCTACCCTATTTCCAGCTTCAGCACGTGGATTTCGGTAAAACTCATGAAACTGTCCGGTATTGGATTCAGCTCCTCTGCTCAGGAAAACGTATTTTCGCGTATCGATTTAAACTACCTGATACAGGAGAGCTTCGAAAACAAAGAAAGCGAAAAGGAATTTGAAAACGAGGTAAAAATATTTCAGAATGCACTCGATTTCTCGAAAGTGCGACTTCGCGACTGTTCGTTGCCGCGTACTGAAATTATTGCATTGGAATACAATACCGATGTGGAAGTTCTGAAACAAACTTTTATTGAAACAGGATTGTCGAAAATTCCTATCTACAAAAACGACATCGACAATATTATCGGATATATTCATACATCCGAGATGTTTGAGCATCAGAAAGATTGGCGCAAATATATCAATCAGATACCGATTGTGCCCGAAAACATGGCCGCTCAAAAACTCATGAAACTCTTTATGCTTCAGAAAAAAAGTATTGCTGTGGTAGTTGACGAGTTTGGTGGTACCGCCGGAATTGTAACCCTCGAAGATATTATTGAGGAAATATTCGGAGAAATTGAGGATGAGCACGATGTGCGCGATTATACTGCGGAACAAACAGCCGAAAATGAATATCTTTTCTCAGGGCGATTGGAGGTGAAAGCTGCCAATCAAAAATTCAATCTCGACATTCCCGAATCAGACGACTACGAAACCATTGCAGGATTCATCCTTCATCATCACCAGCATTTTCCAAAGCTGAATGAGATTATCCGCATCGATCACTTCAGCATTAAATGCATTAAAGTGACCAACAATCGTATTGAACTTGTAAGAATTTCGGTATAAAACAGAGACGAGTTTAATCTGATTTATTATACATCCGTTTCGGCTTCGCCCACAACCGTATCGCTAGCCGTTGCCTGTTGTTCTACCGGAAGACCTTCTTCGTTCAACACAAAGCGTTTATAATACGATATTATAAGTGTAGTGAGCGGTAGAGCAATGATCAGCCCCACCATTCCCATAAGCGAACCCCATACCGAAAGCGACAATAGAATCACGGCAGGTTTCAGCCCTGTTACCTTACCCATAATTTTCGGCACAAGCACCATATCCTGAATAGTCTGCACCACTGCAAAAACAACCAGCATCCATATCAACTCAGTCCCAAAACTACTACCCGACTCTATCGACTTCATTAGTACCAGGAAAACACCGGGCACTAGCGCAACAGTCTGCAAGTAAGGCACCAGATTAAGCAAGCCCACAAAAAGCCCGAATAAAATGGCCATTGGCAGGCCTGTAATTACAAATCCGATACTAAACAAAACACCTACGAGCAAAGCCACCAAAGCCTGACCACGAAAATAACGGTTCATTCCATCTTCAATATCTTCCATGATTCCCACAATAAGTGGCCGGAATTTATTCGGAATTATGCTGTACCAACCCTGTGTAACCTTTTCGTAATCGAGCAGTATAAAAATAGTGTAAAGAAATATCAGCAAAATTACCGTCAGTCCGAGCAACAGACTAATTGAATTGTCCACAATATTCCAAAGCTGAGGAGCTACTTTTTCGATAACCGATCGAAGAGCAGGATCAGAGAACAAGGATTGCACATTAAACTGCGAAAGATAGTCGCGAATCTCATTTTGCCATGCAACGGGCAATATCGTATCCACATTGACGCCCTGCACATATAACGAAATAAGTTCCGACATTCGCAACACTTCCTTACTTATCATTGGAGAGATAAGCATAATTAGTCCCGTCAACACGCCTCCAATCAAAATTAAGGTAACCAGCACCGACAAGATTCTGCTTCGCAGCTTTATTTTATGCTGAAAAAAACTCACAATCGGGTGCAACATATAAGCCAGCAACCATGCCAGCAAAAAAGGAAATAAAACTGCACTCAAACGCCGTGTGAGCAAAAAAAGCAGCAAAATCACTGTCAGCCCGATAAGGATACGGACAACTCTGTCGAAAGTATAAGGACGTGTACTATTCATAATAATTCAGTGTTACGGTAACAGTTTTATATTTCAAAATCAGATTCGTGTTTATTCCGTCTGCAACTTTTCTTCCTTTGTTTTATTGAAACAGTCGCGGCAAATGGGCTCATACTCGGCCATTTCGCCCAACAGAACCCGTTTATCGCTTTCCACTAAACGATGCGACACATAAGCCAATGCTCCGCAACGCACACAAATGGCATGAACCTTATACACATCCTCGGCCACAGCACAAAGCGCTGGCATCGGTCCAAAAGGCACACCACGAAAATCCATATCCAAACCGGCAATAATCACACGAATACCCTGATTGGCAAGCTGTGTACACACATCCACCAATCCATCATCGAAAAACTGAGCTTCATCAATACCAATCACATCCACTTCACCCGACATAAGCATGATACTCCCCGACGATTCTACCGGAGTTGAACGTATGGAAGTACGATCGTGCGAAACCACCTCATCTTCAGAATATCGGGTATCAATTTTGGGCTTAAAAATCTCCACACGTTGTTTGGCAAACTTCGCCCGCTTCAACCTTCTGATAAGCTCTTCAGTTTTTCCCGAAAACATTGAACCACAAATCACTTCTATACTCCCCCGCTTCTGTTGTATCGGATGATTTCTTTCTGAATAAATCATGCTATTTAATTGTAATTAAGTACTTATTTCTTTACTGTTTCTTCTTAAAATTGTAACTTTACAGCCGGAATGAAATTCCAAGCACAAAAATAAATAAATTTACAAGTAATGAAATTGTTTTAGAAAAAAAGATATGAACAGAAAACTCATTGTCACACTGCTTCACAAGAACATTGAAGAACTCAGCATGATTACCGAAAGCTTTATGGAGATGGAAGAATATCCCGCTGCCATTGTACATATCGCCAAACGAAAAACAGAAGATATACAACTACTTATCGAACAACTCGCAGGAGTTTCTGAAGAAAAAAAGCTTTCAATCATCACAAAACAGGTCCCGGAAACCACTGTAATAAACAATAATCAACCAAATTCAGCAGTAATTGCAACTCCCGAAATACCTGTTGAAAAAAATAATATACCGGAAGTAGTCATTCCTCAGCCGATAACAATAAAAGAGGAAGAAAAAGCTCCGGAACCTGAGACTTTCGAAGCTGAAGTTGAAATTGAAGAAATCACAAGTACTACGGTAGAAACGCAGGAACCCGACACTTTGGTGGAAACAACCAAAACAACCGAGACTTTTACGGCCGAACTGAAATCGGAGAGTGCACCTGAGGCGACTAAAATCGAAGAAATTGAAATCAAAACAGTCACCGAGGAAACACGCAAAACCACCATTGCCGACAAAATTATCCAACCAACCGTATCGCGAAACGAAGCTCACTCGAAGAACAACGACAATTCACTGAGTGCGAGCATTGCCAACAAAAAAATCAGCGATATCAAAACGGCTATCAGCATTGGCGACCGTTTTCGGTTCCAGCGTGAATTATTTCGCGGAAATGGAGAAGACATGAACAAAACCCTCAACTATATCAATCAGCTGGCCACTTTCGACGAAGTACATTCATTTCTGCAATCGAAATACAGTTGGGACGAAGAAAACGATAATGTAGAGGATTTTTATCAGATTGCAAAAAGGAAGTTCATCTAATGCGAGCAGGCATCTATCATTTACTGATTATCAAAAACTAAAACCCTAAAAAAAATAACCGACAGGCCAATGAAGCTTTTTGTAGTACCTACACCGATAGGAAATCTCGAGGACATGACTTTCAGAGCCATAAGGGTTTTGAAGGAAGCCGATTTAATCCTTGCCGAAGACACACGTACCAGCGGTTTTCTGCTGAAACATTTCGGCATTGAAACGCCCATGCATTCGCACCACAAATTCAACGAGCACAAAACCGTCGAAGCTGTTATACAACGAATTAAGAATGGGCAATGCGTAGCACTGATATCGGATGCAGGAACACCGGCCATTTCCGACCCCGGCTTTCTGGTTGTTCGTGAGTGCATTGCAAACGAAATAGATGTAGAATGTTTGCCCGGAGCTACAGCTTTTGTACCTGCATTAGTCTGCTCAGGACTTCCAAACGACAGGTTCTGTTTCGAAGGTTTTCTGCCACAAAAAAAAGGCCGACAGACAAAAATCAACAGACTGGCTGAAGAAACCCGAACAATGATTTTTTACGAATCTCCATTTCGTTTGGCCAAAACGCTGAGTCAACTCGGCGAAATATTCGGAGGAGAACGCCGCGCTTCGGTTTCACGCGAAATATCCAAAGTTTTCGAAGAAACAAAAAGAGGGACATTGAGTGAACTTGCTGAATATTACAATATTAATACCCCAAAAGGAGAAATAGTAATTATTGTTGCAGGTTTAGAAGAATAACACTAAATTTGCAGCATATTTCAAAGCATATATCACTCATATTCAGCTACTTTTTATTCACTAAATTAAAATAAACAGAAACTCGCTCAACAAACGAACTCTTTTATCCAAAGAAATGTTTTACTGCAAGTTACAGCCTACAACTAAAATCAATCAGAACAAATGAAACCTGCTTTTCTTATCTTAACCCTGACATTATTCTTTACTGCCTGCAACTTTCAGTCGGAAGAATACAAAGCACTGAAGGCTCAAAATGACTCACTTCTCAGAGCAAAACAATCTATGCAGGAGGAATTGGACGATTACTTTTCGACCATGAATCAGATTGAACAAAATATAGAGAAAATCAAGGAAACTGAAGGCGTCATCTCTACCTCGTCGGGCGACCCTGAGCTTGATTCAGAGGGACGAAGCAAAATCAACGAAGATTTGATCTACCTTAACGATCTGCTTAAAACCAATAAGGAAGAACTGGCCAAACTGAAACGCCGTATAAAAAACAGTGCTGTAAAGTCAACCGAACTCGAGCGTACTCTGGCGCGACTCACCAAAGCCCTCGAAGAAGAATCGAGCAAAATAGCCCTACTGGAAACTGAACTCGCTAAAAAGGACTCACTGATAGCCGAACTGGGAAGCACTGTAGAAGTACTTGGGAAAGACATTGAGAATCTGAAAACAAATGTCGAGACTAAGGAATCGAAAATTCAGGAACAGGATGAAGCTATACACACAGCCTGGTACGTATTTGGCACACGCAAAGAACTCAGAGAGCAGAACATTGTAACTTCGGACGGTATTTTCCGCCCCAAAAGAGTACTCGAAAGCGATTTCAACAAAAACTATTTTGTACGCATCGATGCACGCAAAACCAAGTCTATTCCGCTTTACTCGAGCAGAGCAAAAATACTTACATCGCACCCAAAATCTTCGTACACACTTGAAAAAGAAAGCAGTAATTTTGTACTACTGATTGTGGACACAGATGCATTCTGGAGTGTAAGCAAGTATCTGGTGATAGAGGTAGACTGATTTTCTGACGCAAAACTTCTTTTTAAATACTCATTGCAATGCGTTTTCCGTTCAGACCGGAAAACGCATTGTTATTTATATAAACAAAATAATATGTATAAATTTATTTTTATCGATTTAGACGACACTATTTGGGACTTTCACGAAAATGCACGCTTATCACTTGCTGACATGTTCACCGGTCGCAGACTCGACAGATATTTTAGTGACTTTGAAGAATTTTTCAGCATTTACGCAAAAAAGAATATTGAACTTTGGGAAGCATATGGCAAAGGAGAAATCACAAAAGATTTCCTTATGGCCGAACGTTTCCGGTATCCTTTAGCACGCATGGGTGTAAACGATCAGGAACTGGCTGAGGAAATCGGACACCAATATCTTGAAATTCTGCCCACAAAAACAGCTTTAATGCCTTACGCTATCGAAACACTCGATTATTTATCGTCAAAGTATCCGCTTACAATTATCTCAAACGGATTTACAGAAGTGCAGTACCGAAAAATCAGAAGCAGTAATATAGGGCACTACTTTAGCTACATCGTGCTTTCTGAAGCCGCTGGAGCACTCAAGCCCGACAAACGTATATTTGAATATGCCATGCAGCTAAATGGCTGTAGCAACCCCAAAGAGTGCATTATGATTGGCGATAGCTACGAAGCCGACATACTGGGAGCCCAAAATGCAGAAATCGATCAGGTTTATTACCCTTTGAGTGCCGATGCCGAAAATAAAAAAACGACTTACAGGATTAAGTCACTGAGAGAGCTGAGGGAGATAATGTAGAAAAAAGATATAAATACTCACAAAAGAACAAAGGCTGTCTCACATGAGACAGCCTTTGTAGTATAAGAATCTATAATTTACAGTTCAAGAAGAGTAGTCAGATTTGGACCACCAGGCATTGAAATATAACATGGTTTGAGTCCATAACCTCCTACACCAAGAATATATATTCTGGGGTTAAGTATCAAGAGTTTGTTATCAGTCTCCGAAACTTTACTTAAGGCATCCTCAGCATCATATGTTGTGACACCTCTTATATCACCCAAATAGGAAGGGAAGAACGCTTCCACCGGTTGTCCTACATTTCCCTTGTAATTTAAACCTGTATACCACGATTTCCATTTCACAAATCCTGTTGCTGTGATTTCAAAGATAATAAAATCAGATGTTGGACCTCCTATCCAGTTTTCCCACTCAGCTTCTTCCAATAAAGCAACAGTGTATGGATTAGCAAATCGGTATTGCTTTTTCACCTCTGAATAATAAATATCAATTGCCGGAGCACTATACAAAGTGAAAGAGTCGTAAAACTGACCAGTACCCACCAAGTCCCATTTCAGAATAGTAACTTTTGCTTTATAAGCAGCATACTCTACCTTATAAGGATTTACCTGAGCATCACTAAGTTTTATTTCAAAAGTCAAATCTTCACCAATAGGAGCTGACGCAGAAGCCATTACTTTTAAAGTAGTAGTTGAGTCACCAGCTGCAAAACTAACAGTAGAAGGTATAACAAAGTTATCGTCGTTGTTTGAAACAACTTCAACAGGAATATCTGCAGCAGCATCCGCTTTATCACGAATAACAGTTAACACCACAGATAGTTCTTTAGATGGATCAAGTTCGAAAGTCGTTTTATTTGTAGAAGCAAAACGAACAGCCTGCACATCAGCACCAACTACCGGGCTTGAAACTACTACATCTTCATAGTCAGCACAAGCAGTAAATGCAGTTGCTAACAGAGTTGCTATAAATAATTTATATAATTTCATATCTCAAAATTTTATTGATTAATAATTACAAATCAGCTACCGGTTGTGGAGTTGGAGCAGAAGGATTGTTATCAGTATCTTCCAATTTAGGATTTGCCTGTATCTCTGCTTCAGGAATTGGCCACAACATCAAAGGATCTTTGGCAGGGATATTGAATATCATTGTAGCATTTGGATATCCTCCACCACGACGATCAATACCTGAATTAGTTCTCATCAAGTCGAACCAACTTAAACCTTCACCCCAGAATTCAATTCTTCTTTGACGGATTACTTCAGCCTGCACATCAGCTGGTGCTGACACTGAGCAAACATAATCAGGATCACGATGTGTTTTAATGAAGTTTTCAAGCGTAGTTTTACCTGCGCCACCAGACATAGCTTCAGCCTCAGCTTTAATCAGATACATCTCTTCAATACGCATCAATGGAATATCATTTGCATTGGTCGAAGTACCTACCTCATCTGCATAAGGAGCAAATTTAACCTGAGTGTAAGCTCTATATTTATACGTCTTCATCCATGCTTGTTGAGTAGCAGTCAATATAGAAGAAGTACTATCGGTAGCTAACCACCAATTTTTTCTAACATCACTTGCAGGAATTGTATTATACAACTTCTTATTAATTTGCATACCTCCAGAGAAGTTGGCATAACCATAATTCAATGAACCCATATGCGAAATCCAGTTCACTATACCTGAAGTAACCACGCGGTCGGTTTCAGAAATAATAATAGCCCACATCCAGTTTTTCTCTGTTGCATCACTAAAAGTTGGTTTGCTAACATCAGCAATTGCAGCAGGACTTATTGATTCTGCACCCGCTTCGTCTATTGCACTTTGGGCATCAGCTGCAGCAGCCTCCCATTTTTGCATTGTCAAATTAATACGAGCACGAAGACCATAAGCTACAGCAAGACTAATATAGCGTTTATCAGCACGGGGCTGCTGTGCATCAGTCAACAATGTGATAGCATTGTTAATATCAGATAATACCTGGGTGTACACCTCTTCTACAGTGGCACGTCCCATACCTTCAAGAGCAGCAATGTTCGAATTTTCATTTGTAATCAGAGGAACACAAGGTTTATCCTTGTTCTCTACATAGTTGAACTGATATAATTGAGCCAAAACAAAATAGCTGAATGCACGGGTAGCAAGACCCTGAGCAAGATAGTATTTTGAAGCTTTTTCCTCAGTTTCCATAGAGATTGAATTGATTACGTTGTTGGTAGCATATATAATTGAATACATGTCATTCCATACAATCTGAGCTTCGCGTGCAGTTTTTACACGGTCAGAAAAATCCAGACTGTTACCAGCCCAGTTGTAACCGTTATCTTCAGAAACCATGTCAAGACCATTAGCATCAGTAAAAAACATTACTGAAGGGTAACCAAAGTCATTGTGGCGTTCAGCACCCAAAGCTCCAGCGTTCGGCATGTACTGATTAAACTGTGCAAAAATTGCATTTACACCCGCCTCAGCTTTTTTGGGATCTAAACCTGCCACTTCTTCCTTCTGAGTGGAAGTCAAAGTATTACCCTCAGGCAAGGTATCCAGATTTTCACATCCGGTAAAACCTAAATAAAGCAATGCTGATAAAGCATAGATATATTTTCTTTTCATATATTTTATGTTTTAATTATAATTAAAATGTCAAACTAATACCACCTGAAATAGTACGAATAGGAGTATATAGCGCTGTAGTAGCAGAAATATAGCTCTGACGTGGATCAAGACCTTTTCTTGCTGAAAGCAAAGCCACATTATCAGCTGCAAAATAAACACGTAGTTTATTTACATCAATTTTACGAACAAGATTAGAAGGCAATGTATAACCTACTGTAATGTTATTCAAGCTAAGATAATTTGAACTTGTAAGGAAACGGGTAGAAGTTGAACTTGCATACTGATCATTTGCATTCAAACGAGGTACATTTGTTTCTGTATTCTGTGGAGTCCACGCATTGTAAATATCTTTGTGCCAGTTACGACCGCCATTTGAAGCTGTACCACCGTGCATCAAGCCCTGATAACCTGAATCGTAAATTGTTCCGCCTAACTGATACGAACATTGTACAGAAGCATCAAAACCATAGGCATCAATAGTAGTACCAAAACCACCATAAACTTTTGGAAGAAGATTCTCAGTTGCAGTTCTGTGATTCAAAGCCACGTTATAGTCGGTTACTTTTGTTGGGTTGCCATCAACATCTTTTGCCCAATACTGAGCCAAACCTTTTTCAGGATCAACACCAGCAAATTCAACGAGATACATACGATACATTGAATAACCTTCTTCATAAATTCGGGTTCCGTCAATCAGTTTACCCTGAAGATCAGGATGCAACTCATTAATTACATTCTTAATGAATGTGGCATTAGCATTTACATTCCATGAAATGTTTTTGTTTTTCAACACATTCCAGTTCAAATCAATTTCAACACCTGAGTTAGTCATTGCACCCACATTCATTGGGATAGAAGTATAACCAAGACTGCCTGCAACAGGTTTGTAGTAAAGCATATCACTTGAAGTACGTCCGAAATATTCAACACTACCCGAAAGTTTATCTTTTAACAAGGCAAAATCAACACCAACATTATAAGAGGTAGATGTTTCCCATGTCAAATCCGGATTACCCTTGTAAACCAACGTACCATCTGCAAAAACACCATCAGCACCAGTCAAACGATATTGGTCGAGCCAAGCATAATAGTTACCTACGTTATCGTTACCCTGTTGACCAAAAGAAGCTTTTAATTTAAGCATATCAACCCAGCTTACATCAGCCATAAAGGTTTCCTTGTTCATCAGCCATGCTGCACTTGCTGAATAAAAATCACCCCAACGATTATCAGGGCTAAAACGAGATGAAGCATCACGTCTGTAAGACACATTTCCAAAATACTTGTCGTCATATGAATAATTCACACGCCCAAAAATACCTTTTGTAGAATATACGGATTTTGCACCACCTCCACGAAGCTGATCAATGGCATTACTTACATAGTAGCTTTCCGGATTGTAAAGGTTCTGACCACTTGCAAATACATACTCTGATCTGTATGAATAACCATCATAACCCAAAGTAGCTTCTAAATGCTGAAGATCTGAAATTTGAGTTTGGTAACTTGCAATATATTGCTGATTCACACCGAAAACCCTTGTCTGTTCCTGATATGCAGTACCACCATAAGAAGCACTCTGACCCATATAAACATTTCCAAGGTCGTTATAACGGGTATTATCAACATTCAAACCATAGCGAGCAGTAAGTGTAAGCCCCTTCATCGGAGTTATTTCTGCAAACCAGGTTGTATTCAATATATCCATTAAGTAATTTGTTTTATTATAAACAAGGTCACCGGCAGGGTTTGCAATTGACATAAAGCGACGTGACATATTAGTACTAGTACCATCACCATAATCATAAACTTTACGACCATTATTAAGCATGATATTTTTATCTGCTGCACTTCTTACATACATAGGATAAATTGGAGCCACGTTATTGGCAATAAAGAATGCGTTACCTGAAGAGTTGGTAGTAATCTGTTCACCCGGGTAATTACTGTTTGAATAGTTGTAGTTTACGTTTGCACCAACTTTCAACCATTCTTTCACCTGATAATCTCCTTTAAAACGTCCTGAAAGACGATTAAATCCTGAACCTGAAATAACTCCCTCATCATCTAAATAACCAAACGACATATAATAGTTACTCTTATCAGATGCTCCGGAAATCGAAAGATTGTATTCCTGACGCATATTGTTTTGGAATGTTTCATCAGCCCAGTTATCTGGAGTATAATAATAATCTGCATCAGAATAACCCAGAGTTGCATTAGGATTGAGTTTTCCATTAGTCCCTATAAGTAACTCACCGGTTGGAACTGTGAATACTTTGTATCCCGATCCACCTTCAGTGCCCGATGTAATTTTTGAGTTGGCATATGCGTTAGCCTGTGAAGGAGTATAGTTGAGATTGTAAATACCAGCATTATAGATTGCCTGATAAGATGTCTCAAGATAATTTTGAGGACTTGTCATCACATCGTAGTTTTTGATAGAACGAGAGTTCACACCCCATTTCGAATCAAACTTAATACTGGCTTCGCCCTTTACACCTTTTTTAGTTGTAATCATAATGATACCGTTTGCACCACGTGCACCATAAAGAGCAGTAGAAGCAGCATCCTTCAAAACAGTCATCGATTCAATATCGGAAGTGTTTAGTGAAGAAAGATCGCCATCAAAAGGAACACCATCCACAACATAAAGTGGATTTGAACCTGCATTGATAGAACCTACACCACGCACACGTACTGTGGCTGAAGTTCCGGGCTGACCGTTGGCACTCAAAACCTGAACACCGGCTACTGCACCTGCAAGTGCATTCGAAACGTTTGACACCTGACGTTTTTCAATTTTGTCAGATTTCATAACAGCAGCAGAACCCGTGTAAGAGCCTTTAGTGGCAGTACCATAGGCAACAACTAAAACTTCATCAAGTTCAGAAGCCTCGTTTACTAATCTTACGATCATGTTATTTACTGCATCTAACTCCACAGTTTTCATACCTACATACGAAATAATTAAAGTTTTTGCACCACCTTGCAAAGTTATCGCAAAGTCACCACTTACACCAGTAATTGTACCAGTAGTTGATCCCTTTACCATAACAGATGCTCCGATTACAGGTTGCCCATCTTCAGCCGATAGTACTTTACCCGACACTGTACGAGATTGAGCATTAACCAAACCTACGCCTATCAGAAACAGACAGGCCAATAAGAACGTTAGTTTTCTCATAAATTTACATTTTGTTTATTAATCTTGTTTAATTTACGCTTCCCATTTCTGAGATAAAAATAGCTCACAAAAATAAAGTATTAAAAATTAAAAAACAAGCATTTTTGCTGATAAAAAGAAAAAATATACATGTAATTTCTTTCAATATGTAGGCAAATGGATCAAAAAACGAGTTTTAAATCATATTTTTACATATCTAAACACTAAAAAAACTTTTTTATTCATTTGTCTATCAACGACTTAAGATCGATTCAAAAAGTAATACCAATAGATTTACAATTAATTCAAATGAAGCTCAGAAAGTTGAAAAAAATATTTGGGAATATGAAAAACACAGAATATTTTTAACCATAAAACTCATTTTTCAATCAAAAAAGAGTAAATAATTATATTTATGTCACCAAAAAAGGGCTTCAACTTACATATTGTTTATGTTGAACAACATGTTTTTCTATCAAAACAGAGGCAGTCTTGTGTAATAAATTCATTATAAATATAGCCTGACACTTAAAATAGATTAACACTAAAGATTGAGAATAAATAATTAAAATCAGAATAAAAACATCAAAAAGAAATAACGAATATGCTTATCAAAGGTTTAGAAAGGCTATTGACATCACACACACACTCATAATTTAAATCATATTCACTTTATTGTTAAAACATGTACATCGGATACGTTTTTTTATCCAATTATAAAATGATGGCGACAAATATAAACATATTTTAATATCAACCAAATCCACAACTATAAAATCAATTTCGAAGAACTTACAACTTACACAATACAACAATTCAAAGCCCGATTTATCCATTTTTACACAGATAGAATATTTATAACAACAAATCATAAGTAAAGGCAATATCAAAAAAGAAAAAACGCATAATAAAAAATACAAAAAAAGACCAATTATGCATACACATACATTAAAAATGGATATTTTAACAACAAATACAATGATAAGGGCGCTAAAAAACTGCACACCGGACAGAAGCCCACATTACATTGTGCAACTTTATAGCACGTTTTAATTTCAATTGGTCACATTTTATGCCACAATACGGTTTTTTTATATTTTTGATTGATAAAACAGAATAAAAAGTCAATAGTTTTTACTACCTTTGCAGCCGCAACAATAAAACTAAAAAATATACATTTATGAAAGTAGCAGAAGTCTTAGACAATCTGAAAAGACGTTTTCCGAACGAACCAGAGTACCATCAGGCAGTACACGAAGTTTTAGAGTCAATTGAAGAGGTTTACAACGACCATCCGGAGTTCGACAAACAGAACCTTATCGAAAGACTTTGCATCCCTGAAAGAATCTTTACATTCCGCGTCACATGGGTTGACGATCAGGGTCGTGTAAATACTAACATGGCTTATCGCGTACAGCACAACAATGCTATCGGACCTTACAAAGGTGGTATGCGTTTCCATGCGTCAGTGAATCCCTCCATTTTGAAATTCCTCGCTTTCGAACAAACATTTAAAAATGCACTGACTACATTGCCTATGGGTGGTGGTAAAGGTGGTTCTGATTTTAACCCAAAAGGAAAATCGAATGCTGAAATTATGCGTTTCTGCCAGGCATTTATGCTCGAACTGTGGCGCCACATTGGTCCTGAAACGGATGTTCCTGCCGGAGATATAGGTGTAGGTGGCCGCGAGGTGGCATATATGTATGGTATGTATCGTAAACTCTCGCGCGAAAACACTGGAACATTCACTGGTAAAGGTATCGAATTCGGTGGCTCACTGATTCGCCCTGAAGCTACAGGATACGGAAACATTTACTTTTTGATGAATATGCTGAAAGCAAAAGGAATAAATGATTTGAAAGGTCAGGTTGTTGCAATATCAGGTTCAGGTAACGTGGCTACATATACAGCTGAAAAGGTGCTTGAATTGGGCGGTAAGGTAGTTACCTTGTCGGACAGCAGTGGTTACATTTACGATCCGGAAGGAATTGACAGCGAAAAACTACAATATATTTTCGAACTTAAGAACATTTATCGCGGACGTATCAAAGAATATGCAGACAAATATGGTTGCAAATATGTAGAGGGTGGACGTCCATGGAATGAGGTATGTACAATTGCGCTTCCTTCTGCGACTCAGAACGAACTTAACGGAGATGATGCCGAGACATTGATAAAAAATGGTTGTTTCGCTGTCTCAGAAGGCGCTAATATGCCATCGACTCCCGAAGCTGTGGAAGTATTCCTGAAAAACAAAATTCTGTATGCACCGGGCAAGGCAGCTAACGCTGGTGGTGTATCAGTTTCAGGTCTCGAAATGACTCAGAACTCAATGAAGATCAGCTGGACACGCGAAGAAGTTGATCAGAAACTAAAAGATATTATGTATGCCATTCACGAGTCGTGTGTAAAATACGGAACTGAAAAGGATGGTTATGTAAATTATGTAAAAGGCGCTAACATTGCAGGATTCATGAAAGTTGCCAAAGCCATGATGGCCCAGGGCGTACTTTAATAGATAACAGCAAAACAAAAAAGCACAGTTCTGAACTGTGAACTAGAAAAAACGGACAAAGAAAATTTGTCCGTTTTTTATTTGTCGTAAATGACATTATATTTGTAGAAAAATATTGATTATGGAAACAGGAAATTATAACTGCGAATGGCCGGGCAATGATGCATTGATGCAAAAATACCATGACGAGGAATGGGGAGTTGCTTTACACGATGATCAGAAATTGTTTGAATTCATAATACTCGATGCATTCCAGGCGGGATTAAGCTGGAAAACAATTTTATACAAAAGAGAGAATTTCAGAAAAGCCTTTGACATCTTCAATCCTGAAATAATCGCACTGTATGATCAAAAGAAAATTGAATCGCTAATGCAGGATGCAGGAATTGTAAGAAACAGACTCAAAATTGAAGCTACAATTATCAATGCCAGGCAATTCTTGAGAATTCAGAAGGAATACGGCTCATTCGACAAGTACATATGGCAATTCACCAACTACAAAACCATTGACCATAAAATTGCAAACGCCAGGGAAATTCCTGCCACCACAACGGTATCGGACAATATGAGCAAAGCATTACGCAAAGAAGGCTTCAAATTTGTGGGTTCGACTATTTGCTATGCATTTATGCAGGCTTCGGGTATGATAAACGATCACTTGACTTCCTGCAAATTTCACCGATAAAAAAAGGGTCAGCTTTGCAAGCTGACCCTTTTTTATATATTAATACGGAATAATTATTCTTCCGATTCACCTTCCGACATTTCAATCACATTGCGTCGCGCATCTACTTTTTTATCATATTCGTCGCGCGAATAAACCACCAGCTTATCAATTTCACGCTGTCCGGTACCGGCAGGAATCAGGTGACCACAGATCACATTTTCCTTAAGACCTTCCAAACGATCCACTTTTCCGTTGATTGCAGCATCGTTCAGTACTTTTGTAGTTTCCTGGAACGAAGCAGCCGACATAAAGCTTGTTGTCTGCAATGCAGCACGGGTAATACCCTGCAGAATCTGATTCGAAGTGGCAGCAACAGCTTCACGTGTCACAACCGGACGAAGATCGCGGCGTTTCAAAGCACTGTTTTCATCACGAAGTTTACGGGCTGTAATAATCTGTCCTGGTTTCAGAGTAGCTGAATCACCGGCATCGAGGATTACTTTTTTACCCCAGATACGATCGTTTTCCTCCATAAACTCATGTTTATCCACAATTTGTTTTTCAAGGAAACGGGTATCGCCCTGTTCGAGAATTTCAACTTTACGCATCATCTGACGTACAATAACCTCAAAGTGCTTGTCGTTGATTTTCACACCCTGCAGACGATATACATCCTGAACCTCGTTCACAATATAATCCTGAACTGCAGTCGGACCTTTAATCATCAAAATATCAGTTGGAGTAATAGCACCATCCGAAAGTGGAGTTCCGGCACGAACGAAGTCATTTTCCTGTACAAGAATTTGTTTCGACAGCGGAATCATATATTTCTTAACCTCTCCAGTTTTCGAAGTTACACTCAGTTCGCGGTTACCACGTTTGATTTTTCCGAAGTTTACTTCTCCATCAATTTCAGCTACTACAGCCGGATTCGATGGATTACGTGCTTCAAACAATTCAGTTACACGTGGAAGACCACCGGTGATATCACCAGCTTTACCTACAGCACGTGGAATTTTCACAAGCATCTGACCACTGCGGATTTTATCGCCGTTATCAAGTACTAAGTGAGCTCCCACCGGAAGGTTATAAGTACGAAGAATATTACCTGAAGCGTCAAGAATGTGTGCACTTGGCACTTTATTACGGTCTTTCGATTCAATAATAATTTTCTCACGTAATCCGGTTGCCTCGTCGGTTTCAGTTTTAAACGTAACGTTTTCAACCACATCTTCAAAAGCAATCGTACCTTCAGTTTCCGAAATAATTACGGCATTAAACGGATCCCATTCGCAGACAAGCTGACCTTTGGTTGCCATTTCCCCGTTTTTCACATAGAGTTTAGAACCGTAAGGAATATTCTGAGTTGTAAGTGCAATTCCTGTATGAGTATCAATTACACGCATTTCAGCAAGACGGCTTACAACTACCTGATAAGCATTTTCTGATTCGTCGGCTGCTTCTACAGTACGAAGTTCATCGAATTCGAGACGTCCATCGTAACGAAGAACGATTTTCGATTCGGCTGCAATGTTCGAAGCAATACCCCCAACGTGGAACGTACGAAGAGTAAGCTGAGTACCCGGCTCACCAATCGACTGAGCTGCAATCACACCTACCGCTTCACCAATGTGTACCATTTTGTTGGTTGCAAGGTTACGGCCATAACATTTGGCACAAACACCTTTTTTCGATTCGCAGGTTAAAACCGAACGAATTTCAACACGTTCAATCGGAGAGTCCTGAATCTTTTTAGCCAGGGCTTCTACAATTTGCTCACCCGATGAAACAATCAACTCACCTGTAAGCGGATGATAAATATCATGGACAGAAACACGCCCCAAAATACGCTCGTAAAGCGACGAAATAACTTCTTCGTTGTTTTTCATCTCAGTAGCAATCAATCCACGAAGAGTACCACAGTCGTCCTCATTGATAATTACATCCTGCGACACGTCCACAAGACGACGGGTCAGATAACCGGCATCAGCAGTTTTAAGGGCAGTATCCGCAAGACCTTTACGCGCACCGTGGGTAGAAATAAAGTACTCAAGTACTGAAAGACCTTCTTTAAAGTTTGAAAGAATCGGGTTTTCAATAATCTGTCCACCCTCAGCACCAGACTTTTGAGGCTTGGCCATAAGACCACGCATACCCGAAAGCTGACGAATCTGTTCTTTCGAACCACGGGCACCGGAGTCAAGCATCATATATACCGAGTTGAATCCCTGATTGTCGCTCGAAAGCTGTTTCATAAGGATATTCGATAATTTTGAATTGACGTGTGTCCAGGTATCAATAATCTGATTGTAACGTTCGTTGTAGGTAATGAATCCCATGTTATAGTTATTCAAAATCTCTTCAACCTCAGCGTTACCTTCTTTTACAAGTTGTTCTTTTTCCTCTGGAATAATTACGTCACCAAGGTTAAACGACAGACCTCCTTTGAAGGCCATATAATAACCAAGATCCTTAATATCATCAAGGAATGCAGCTGTACGGGCCACACCACAAATTTCGATCACATTACCGATAATATCGCGAAGTGATTTTTTTGAAAGCAACTCATTGATATAACCTACCTGTTCGGGCACACATTTATTAAATAAAATACGTCCTACAGTAGTTTCAATCATGGTAAGTTTGCGTTCGCCATCGATCACGTCAAAAGTTCTCACTTTGATAGGAGCATGCAACGCAACTTTTTTCTCGTTGTATGCAATTTCAGCTTCTTCGGGCGAATAGAAAATAAGACCTTCACCTTTTGCACCTGTACGTGGTTTTGTAATATAGTACAAACCAAGCACCATGTCCTGCGAAGGAACTGTAATAGGCGCACCATTGGCAGGATTCAAAATATTGTGCGAAGCAAGCATAAGCATCTGCGCTTCGAGCACAGCCTCGTTTCCAAGCGGAAGGTGAACAGCCATCTGGTCACCGTCGAAGTCGGCATTGAACGCGGTACATGAAAGCGGGTGCAACTGAATAGCTTTACCTTCAATCATTTTAGGCTGGAATGCCTGAATACCAAGACGGTGAAGCGTTGGGGCACGGTTTAGCAATACGGGATGTCCTTTCATCACGTACTCTAAAATATCCCAGATCACCGGGTCTTTACGGTCAACGATTTTTTTCGCTGATTTTACCGTTTTTACAATACCGCGCTCAATAAGTTTGCGGATCACAAACGGTTTATAAAGTTCGGCAGCCATATCTTTTGGCAAACCGCATTCGTGCATTTTAAGTTCAGGACCTACCACAATTACCGAACGTGCTGAATAATCCACACGTTTACCGAGGAGGTTCTGACGGAAACGACCCTGTTTACCTTTCAACGAATCCGAAAGAGATTTCAACGGACGGTTGGCATCGGTTTTTACAGCACTCGATTTACGTGAGTTATCGAACAACGAATCCACAGCTTCCTGAAGCATACGTTTTTCGTTACGTAGAATCACTTCGGGTGCTTTAATTTCGATCAGACGTTTCAGACGATTGTTACGAATAATCACACGACGATAAAGGTCGTTGAGGTCGGAAGTTGCAAAACGTCCACCATCCAAAGGAACCAAAGGACGTAACTCAGGTGGAATTACAGGAACGATTTTTACAATCATCCATTCCGGTTTGTTACGATTTCGGGAAGCACGGAACGACTCCACAATCTGAAGACGCTTCAAAGCTTCGTTTTTGCGTTGTTGCGATGTATCGGTATTGGCACGGTGACGCAGATCATACGAAAGCACATCCAAATCGAGACGTGTCAGTAAATCGTGGATCGCATCTGCACCCATTTTGGCAATAAATTTATTTGGATCGCTGTCTTCTAGCAATTGGTTTTCGCGTGGAAGAGCATCCAGGATATCAAGATATTCTTCTTCGGTAAGAAGCTCTCCATTCACGACATTTTCCCCGTTGTGAGCTTCACCAGCCTGAATAATCACATATTTCTCGTAATAAATAATTGCATCGAGTTTTTTAGTTGGCATACCGAGCAGATAACCGATTTTATTCGGCAACGAACGGAAATACCAGATATGAGCCACAGGAACCACTAGTTGAATGTGTCCCATACGCTCACGACGAACTTTTTTCTCGGTTACTTCAACCCCGCAACGGTCGCAAACAATCCCTTTATAACGAATACGTTTGTATTTACCGCAATGACATTCAAAATCCTTGGTAGGACCAAAAATGCGCTCGCAGAACAAACCATCACGCTCGGGTTTGTAAGTACGATAGTTGATAGTTTCAGGTTTGAGTACCTCGCCGCTCGATAATTTCAGGACTTCTTCGGGAGATGCAAGCCCGATAGAAATCTTATTAAAATTAGTCTTTAGCTTATTATCGTTTTTAAAAGCCATATTTTTCTAATTTACAATTTACAATTGATAATTTACAATCCGGAACATTACTAAACAAGTCAGCCTCCCCTTTTCGGGGAGGTTGACAAGCTTATTAGTCCAAATTAATACTCAAACCTAAACCTCTGAGTTCGTGAAGTAATACATTGAGCGATTCAGGAATACCCGGTGTTGGCATTGGGTCGCCTTTTACAATAGCTTCGTAAGTACGGGCGCGTCCCATTACGTCGTCGGATTTTACCGTAAGGATTTCCTGCAGAATATGAGCAGCCCCGAAAGCTTCGAGTGCCCAAACCTCCATTTCCCCGAAACGCTGTCCACCAAACTGAGCTTTACCTCCGAGAGGCTGCTGAGTAATAAGTGAATATGGTCCGATTGAACGGGCATGCATTTTATCTTCAACCATGTGTCCAAGTTTCAGCATGTAGATAATACCTACAGTAGCAGGTTGGTCGAATCGTTCTCCTGTACCACCATCGTGAAGATAAGTTTTACCATAACGTGGAACTCCGGCTTTGTCAGTCCATTCATTCAGATCATCAAGGCTTGCACCATCGAAAATCGGTGTTGCAAACTTCACACCGAGTTCTTTTCCTGCCCAACCAAGTACAGTTTCGAAAATCTGTCCAAGGTTCATACGCGAAGGTACACCAAGCGGATTAAGTACAATATCCACAGGAGTTCCATCGGCAAGGAATGGCATATCTTCCTGACGGACAATACGCGAAACGATACCTTTGTTACCGTGACGACCCGCCATTTTATCACCAACACGAATCTTACGTTTTTTGGCAATATACACTTTGGCTATCTGCACAATACCATTGGGCAGTTCATCACCAATAGTGATATTGAATTTCTGACGTTTAATTTGTGCGTCGAGTTCTTTATATTTTTTCAGATAATTCAGAATAAGCTGTTTTACCAGTTCATTTTTATGATTATCCGAAGTCCATTTGCTTAACTGAACAGTAGTGTAATCGATTTCACGAAGACGCTCAGGTGTAAATTTGCTGTTACGCGAAACCACATCAGATCCCAGGAAATCTTTTACGCCTGCTGATGTTTTATCTGCCAGAAGTACCATCAGTTTATCCACCAGTGTTTCGCGTAATACTGCAGCCTGTGTTTCGAATTCTTCATCGAGACGTGGCAATACAGCTTTGTCGGCGAGTTTTGATTTACGGTTTTTCTGTGCTTTTGAATACAGACGTTTTCCGATAACCACACCCGACAACGAAGGAGTCGCTTTCAGAGAAGCATCTTTCACATCGCCGGCTTTATCACCAAATATTGCACGAAGTAGTTTTTCTTCGGGCGAAGGATCAGATTCACCTTTTGGTGTAATCTTGCCAATAATAATATCGCCCGGTTCAATACGTGCACCGATACGGATAATACCTGCTTCGTCGAGGTCTTTTGTTGCTTCTTCGCTCACATTCGGAATATCGTTGGTAAATTCCTCAACACCGCGTTTTGTTTCGCGCACATCCAGCAATTGCTCAACCACATGAATAGAAGTAAAGACATCTTCGCGTACCACACGTTCGTTGATTACGATAGCATCCTCAAAATTGTAACCTTTCCATGGCATGAAAGCCACTTTCAGGTTTTTACCAATAGCCAGCTCACCACCTTCGGTCGAATAACCCTCGGTCATAATCATACCAGCTTCCACTCTGTCGCCTTTTCTTACGATAGGACGAAGGTCGATGGTTGTATTCTGATTGGTTTTCTGGAATTTTGGCAGTTTATATTCTTTCACAGCCGAATCGAAGCTTACAAAGTCCTCATCTTCGGTGCGATCATATTTAATTTTAATGCAATTAGCATCTACATATTCCACCACTCCGGCGCCTTCGGCAACAACCTGAGTTCTTGAGTCGCGAATAAGCTGGCCTTCGATACCGGTTCCGATAATCGGAGCTTCGCAACGAAGCAAAGGTACAGCCTGGCGCATCATGTTCGAGCCCATGAGTGCACGGTTGGCATCGTCATGCTCAAGGAAAGGAATAAGTGCAGCAGCAATAGATGCAATCTGCGATGGAGCCACATCCATAAGGTTCACCTCATTGGGCGCCACTACAGGGAAATCGGCTTCAAGACGCGATTTTACTTTTGTACGTATAAATGTCCCATCATCATTCAATGGAGCATTACCCTGAGCAACCACAAGATTTTCCTCTTCTTCGGCAGTAAAATACTGAATTCCTTCAGGAGTAAGATCTACTTTACCGTTTTCAACATTACGATAAGGAGTTTCGATAAATCCGAGTTCGTTGATCTTTGCATAAATACAAAGCGACGAGATAAGACCAATGTTTGGTCCCTCAGGCGTTTCAATAGGGCAAAGACGACCGTAGTGTGTATAGTGTACGTCACGAACCTCGAAACCTGCACGTTCACGCGAAAGACCACCAGGTCCGAGAGCCGACATACGACGTTTGTGCGTAATCTCGGCCAGCGGGTTTTGCTGATCCATAAACTGCGATAACGCATTTGTTCCGAAGAACGAATTGATTACTGACGAAATGCTTTTGGCATTGATCAGATCAATAGGAGTAAACACCTCGTTGTCGCGTACATTCATACGTTCGCGGATAGTACGTGCCATACGCGAAAGACCTACACCAAACTGGTTGTAGAGCTGCTCACCCACAGTACGTACACGACGGTTACTCAAGTGGTCGATATCATCCACATCGGCTTTCGAGTTGATAAGTTCGATGAGGTATTTGATGATCTCGATAATATCTTCTTTGGTCAGAACCTTTACATCAGGATTGATATTCAGATTCAGTTTACGGTTGATACGGAAACGACCCACATCACCCAAGTCGTAACGCTTTTCAGAGAAGAAAAGGTTGTTGATAACCTCTCTTGCTGACGAATCATCGGCAGGAACCGCGTTACGCAACTGACGATAGATGTACAACACAGCTTCTTTTTCCGAGTTACTCGGGTCTTTCTGCAATGTATTGTAAATAATCGCATAGTCGTTCTGATTTGCATCAGGACGGTGAATAAGAATGGTCTGAGTTCCCGATTCAATAATTTCGTCGATGTGACTGTTTTCAAGTACAGTTTCACGATCGATAATCACCTCATTACGCTCGATACTTACCACCTCGCCGGTATCTTCATCCACAAAGTCTTCAATCCATGTTTTCAACACACGAGCAGCAAGCGTTTGACCTACAGCTTTTTTGAGACTTGTTTTATTAACCTTGATTTCCTCTGCAAGATTGAAAATTTCGAGAATATCTTTATCGCTCTCAAATCCGATTGCACGCAACAGCGTAGTTACGGGTAATTTCTTTTTACGATCGATATATGCATACATCACATTGTTGATGTCGGTAGCAAACTCGATCCATGATCCACGGAAAGGAATAATACGAGCCGAATAAAGTTTTGTACCATTAGCATGCACACTCTGTCCGAAGAACACACCTGGCGAACGGTGAAGCTGCGAAACGATTACGCGTTCGGCTCCATTGATCACAAATGTTCCTTTAGGAGTCATATAAGGCACAGGACCAAGATATACATCCTGAATTACTGTGTCAAAATCTTCGTGATCCGGATCGGTACAGTAGAGTTTTAATTTGGCTTTCAGCGGCACGCTGTAAGTCAGACCACGGTCGATACATTCATCGATTGAATAACGGGGAGGATCGACGTAATAGTCGAGGAATTCGAGAATAAAATTATTACGTGTATCGGCGATGGGAAAGTTTTCGGTAAAAACCTTATACAAACCTTCTTTTTTTCTTTCTTCAGGGGCGGTGTCCATCTGAAAAAAGTCCTGGAAAGATTTTAATTGTACTTCCAAGAAATCAGGATATTCCAACTGATTCTTAATCGAAGCAAAATTGATTCTTTGATTTTGGGTTATTGAAGACATTTTCAAAGAGGGTTATTTGAATGCGGTGAACTCAATTATTTTATAGACAACAAAAGGTTTAGAATCCCTCAATGAGAGGGAATCTAAACCAAAAACCTGATTATCAGGCGATATTATTTAAGTTCAACTTCAGCTCCGCCTTCAGTCAACGCTTTTTTCAAGGCTTCAGCTTCGTCTTTAGATGCACCTTCTTTCACTACTGAAGGAGCGGCATCAACTAAATCTTTAGCTTCTTTCAGGCCAAGACCGGTAAGTTCTTTAACCAGTTTCACGATAGCCAATTTATTAGCACCAGCTGCTTTCAATACTACATCGAAAGAAGTTTTTTCTTCTGCTACTTCAGCAGCAGCTGCAGGACCTGCAGCAACAGCAACAGCTGCAGCGGCTGGTTCAATACCATATTCATCTTTCAAAATTTGAGCTAACTCATTTACTTCTTTAACTGTGAGATTAACCAATTGTTCTGCAAAAGCTTTCAAATCTGCCATTTTACTTATTTTTTATGATTTTATTTTTTTATTTTTTACTTGAAATTTATCTTTCGGCCAGTGTTTTCAACACGCCGTGGATAGTATTACCTCCTGACTGGAGTGCGGACACAACGTTCTTAGCAGGCGATTGCAGCAATGCAATAACGTCGGCAATAAGATCGTTTTTGCTCTTCACGTGGATGAGTGCTTCAAGTTGATTTTCGCCGATATAGAAGCTCTGCTCTACATATGCAGCTTTGAGTACAGGTTTTTTGCTTTTATTAGCCTTGCTGAACTCCTGTATGAGCTTAGCAGGGACATTACCTGTATTAGAAAGCATAAGTGAAGTTTCACCTTTCAACGAGCCATAAAGTTCGCTGAAATCTACTCCGGAGTTGTCAAGTGCTTTTTTAAGCAATGTGTTTTTTACAACAACGAGCTTCACATCCTGTTTGTAGCATACTCTTCTCAATTCGCTGGTTTGTGCGGCGTTTAAGCCGGCAATGTCAGCCAGATAGAAGTGTGCATACTCACTGATTGTTGACTCGAGTTGCGATATAATAGCGCTTTTATCTTCCTTTTTCATAAACTTTTAATTTTATTCTTCAACTGATTTTGGGTCAATTTTAATACCCGCACTCATTGTGCTTGAAAGATAAATGCTCTTTACATAAGTACCTTTTGCTGAAGTTGGTTTCAGTTTCATCAGTGTAGAAATAAATTCTTTGGCATTTTCCACAACCTGATCAGCAGTAAACGATACTTTACCTACCGAAGTATGTACGATACCATATTTATCTACCTTGAAGTCGATTTTACCTTGTTTTACTTCTCTTACTGCTTTGCCTACTTCATTGGTAACAGTACCACTTTTAGGGTTTGGCATCAATCCACGTGGACCGAGCACACGACCTAAAGCTCCTAATTTACCCATAATAGCAGGCATAGTGATGATTACATCCACATCAGTCCAGCCTCCTTTAATCTTTTCGATATATTCATCGAGACCAACGTAGTCAGCTCCAGCTTCTTTAGCAGCAGCTTCCTGATCAGGAGTACATAATGCAAGAACCCTTACTTGTTTTCCGGTACCATTTGGCAGCGATACAACACCGCGAACCATTTGGTTGGCTTTACGTGGGTCAACACCTAAGCGTACATCAATATCTACGGAGGCATCGAACTTGGTTGTAGAAATTTCTTTAACCAGTGCAGCTGCTTCCTTTAGTGAATAGGTTTTTCCTGCTTCAATTTTTTCTAAAGCTAACCTTTGATTTTTTGTCAGTTTACTCATTTTGAATTGAAGTGTTTGTTAATTAATACCCGGAAATATACCTTTTACGGTAATACCCATACTTCTAGCTGTACCTGCAACCATTTTCATAGCTGCATTTAATTCAAAACAATTCAAATCGACCATTTTGTCTTTGGCAATCACTTCTACCTGCTCCCAGCTGATTTCGGCTACTTTCTTACGGTTAGGTTCGGCTGAACCACCTTTAAGTTTAGCAACCTCCATAAGTTGAATAGCAACAGGAGGAGTTTTTACCACAAAGTCGAATGATTTGTCAGTATAATAGGTGATGACAACAGGCAATACTTTACCTGGTTTGTCCTGGGTTCTGGCATTAAATTGTTTGCAAAACTCCATAATATTGATCCCTTTCGAACCAAGTGCAGGTCCTACAGGGGGAGATGGGTTTGCCGCACCTCCTTTAATCTGCAATTTAATAAGTCCAGCAATCTCTTTAGCCATAATTGTTTAATTTTTGATGTTAAAACAGGAATGACCGACTTGTAACAAGGTCGGGATTATTCCTTTTCTACTTGCGTAAACGATAATTCGAGCGGAGTTTTCCGTCCGAATATCATAACCATAACTTTGAGTTTTTTCTTCTCTGAATTGACTTCTTCGATTACGCCGCTGAAACCCGAAAACGGGCCAAAAATAACCTTTACGCTTTCACCCACGAAGTATGGTGTTAGCATTTCTTCGCCTGTTTCCTGCATTTCATCCACAGTACCGAGAATACGATTCACTTCCGATTGACGAACCGGAATTGGTGTGTGGTTTTTTTCTTCGAGAAAACCGATAACGTTAGGGGTATTTCTTAAGCGGTGAGAAACTTCACCATTCAGATCAGCTTCTATCAGCACATATCCCGGCATGCAACTACGTTCTTTTGTAATTTTTTTGCCGTTACGAATCTGGTAAACCTTTTCAGTAGGAATTAATACCTGTGCAACATAATGACCAAGATCAGAATTACGTATATCGGCCTCGATATACTCTTTCACCTTGTTCTCTTTTCCACTAATAGCACGCATCACGTACCATTTAAAATTTGTTGTCTCAGACACTTCTTTCCCTCCTAAAAATTTAATTACAACAGCTTCTCGTAGATAAATGTCATGATAGCTTCAAAACTCAGGTCCATAGCCCAAACAACCAATGCGATAATGATGGAAGCTACCAATACCACAACAGCGCTGTTAGTAAGTTCCTTGCTTGTAGGCCAGGAAACTTTCTGAACAAGTTCTGAATAAGACTCTTTGATATAGTTAATTGGATTCATATATAAATAGAATTTGCACGGGCAGAGAGGCTCGAACTCCCGACACCTGGTTTTGGAGACCAGTGCTCTACCAACTGAGCTACGCCCGTGTATTAACAGCCCCACCCAAACCCTCCCCTAAAAGGGAGGGCTTTGATTAGTAGGGTTGATGTTATTTGCTCTCTAATTACCCCTTTAGGGGGTTAGGGGGCTAATTAGTCTAACAGTTCTGTAATCTGACCTGAACCTACTGTACGACCACCTTCGCGGATAGCGAAACGAAGACCTACGTTACAAGCTACTGGGTAGATAAGAGTTACTGTAATTTCAAGGTTGTCACCTGGCATTACCATTTCAGTTCCTTCAGGAAGAGTGATCTCACCTGTTACGTCCAATGTACGGATATAGAACTGTGGACGATAGCGGTTATGGAATGGAGTGTGACGACCACCTTCTTCTTTTTTCAGGATATAAGCCGCAGCCTTGAAAGAAGTGTGAGGAGTTACTTTACCCGGGTGAGTAATAACCATACCACGTTTGATTTCTTCTTTGTCGATACCACGGAGAAGAAGACCTACGTTATCACCAGCCTGACCTTCATCTAGAATTTTGCGGAACATTTCCACACCGGTAACAACTGATTTTTTAGCTCCCTGTCCAAGACCAATAATCTGAACCTCTTCACCTGTTTTGATAATTCCGGTTTCAATACGACCAGTTGCTACAGTACCACGACCAGTGATCGAGAATACGTCTTCAACAGGCATAAGGAAAGGTTTATCAACCGCACGTGGAGGAAGTTCGATCCAGGTATCAACTGCATCCATCAGTTCCATGATTTTGTCTTCCCACTGTGGAACACCATTCAATCCACCAAGAGCAGATCCACGGATTACTGGTGTATTGTCGCCATCGAAATCGTAGAATGAAAGCAGTTCACGCATTTCCATTTCTACAAGTTCAAGCATTTCTTCGTCATCAACCTGATCACATTTGTTCATGAAAATAACCAGACGGGGAACGTTTACCTGACGAGCCAAAAGGATGTGCTCGCGAGTCTGAGGCATAGGACCATCAGTAGCAGCTACTACAATGATAGCACCGTCCATCTGAGCAGCACCGGTAACCATGTTCTTCACGTAGTCAGCGTGACCCGGACAGTCAACGTGTGCATAGTGACGTGAAGCAGTTTGGTATTCAACGTGTGAAGTATTGATAGTAATACCACGTTCTTTTTCTTCAGGAGCATTATCAATTGAATCGAACGAACGCAATTCAGAAAGTCCTTTTTTAGCAAGTACAGTAGTAATTGCAGCAGTCAAAGTAGTTTTACCGTGGTCAACGTGACCAATGGTACCTACGTTTACGTGAGGTTTTGACCTGTCAAATTTTTCTTTTGCCATAACTCAAAGATTATTTAATAATTAATTTATATGTTTTATAAAAGCTTACAAAGTTGAGCTGTTGACGGGAGTTGAACCCGTGACCTCTTCCTTACCAAGGAAGTGCTCTACCACTGAGCTACAACAGCAAGTGAGAGCGAAAAACCGGTTTTTTTTACCGAAAATCATTCGCTCTTTTCACAGAGCGGAAGACGGGGCTCAAACCCGCGACCCTCAGCTTGGAAGGCTAATGCTCTATCAACTGAGCTACTTCCGCAAATTCAATCAATACATTTCAAAATTTGAGAGTTTGAAAATTTGAAAATTAATCTTCAAATTTAAAATCTATTCAAATCTTCAAATTTGATTGGTGGGCAGTGAAGGATTCGAACCTCCGAAGTCGAAAGACAGCTGAGTTACAGTCAGCCCCAGTTGGCCACTTTGGTAACTGCCCAAAAAAAAAAAAAATTCAATCTATTAATTACCCTCAAACACCTAAAGGAAAGCCGGAAGGTATCATTTTTGTAAAAAAAACTCTGCAAAGTGTAAAAAAACTCATTTTTACACTTTTCCCCTTTAGTGGCAAAGGGTTTCTCCCCTATTTTGAGCCTCTTGTCGGATTCGAACCAACGACCCCGAGATTACAAATCACGTGCTCTGGCCAACTGAGCTAAAGAGGCAAACTCCTGACTTTTCAGGTTATTAGAGTTTAAAAAGCCGTTTAAATACTGCTATTCAAACGGCTTGCAAATGTACGAATATATTTTGAATTACAAAACATTTCGCTCAATATTTTATTTATTCGCTATCTTTTCCTTGTACTTCCTGATTTGTTTATCCACAGCATCTACCGTAAGATCAACAGCTTCCTCAAAAGTATCGCATGTTTTCGAGGCGAAAAAATCCACTCCGGGTATTGATATTTTTATTTCAGCTTCTTTATTGGCAGCCGTTTCGGGCTTTACAACCTTTAAATATACTTCGACATTTACTATTTCGTCAAAGAATTTTTCGAGCTTGGAAGTTTTTTTTGCAATATAAGCTTCCAAAGCAGTAGTAGCATCAAAATTGATGGATTGAATCCTGAGTTTCATAAATACCTCCTTTTTATTTTGCCCGGGGATGGGCTTGTTTATATATATTGTATAGTTCGTCGAAAG
>JAVEXN010000054.1:0-7086 GCA_034004015.1 Paludibacter sp. | reverse complement strand
GGAAATCATGTCTTTGTAGGGGTTGAATTATCTATAAAGATACTGATTTCCAATGACTTATACAAATAAAAATAAGGTTATTTTTCTCATTATCAAAGAATTAACATAAAGATTAACGAACTATTGTTATAAGTCAAATAGAAATATCAATACCTGTTACAATTCGTATTTTACTCCTTACGGTTTCCTGTATTGTCAAAAAAAATGCCATTATCATTAGTGTGACAGTTTGACAGAATATGTTGTAATAAACTGCAAATTTTGTCCGCATCGGTTATTCCGAACATGCTCTATAGTCATTTTTTTTTGTAATTTCGCATTCGGATTTCTCTGTTCTATATTATTTAACGAGTTATTGTAGAATAGACTATAATGAAATATATCTGCTTGATAACTAAAGAAAGCGATTTATCGTTTTCTTCTGCGCCTTATTTATTTCACGCAAAGACGCGGAGTCGCAAAGTTGATATAACCTTCTGCGTTCCAGAGTGTTTTTTAAGTCGCATTGAAGAGAAACCGAAGGTTTCTCTTCGCGTCTTCGCGACTTTGCGTGATGAAAAATATATTTTATAACGAAGTGTTGATTATTCACTTCAAACAAATATCATCTTTCGTTAAAGCATGCCTTGCTTAAAACTATTCAGCAATTTATTTGTTCATACTCACATAATGCCATGAAAATGGCTTTACATTAAAAACAGAATCTTTTTTATGACACCCAATATTGAAATTGATAAAAAATCAGGTTTTTGCTTTGGCGTTGTAAAAGCCATTACAAAAGCCGAAGAAGAACTTGCCAAAGGCGAGACATTATACTGTCTTGGCGATATTGTACACAATGGTGAGGAAGTAAGCCGATTGGAAAAGATGGGAATGATCACCATAAATCATGAGCAAATGGCGAAGCTACACAATGTAAAAGTGTTGCTGCGTGCACATGGCGAACCGCCTTCGACTTACGAACTGGCCAAAGCAAACAATATTACATTAATTGATGCTTCGTGCCCTGTTGTGCTTAAACTACAGTCGCGTATAAAAACGGCTTATGTGACAGGTGTTGAGGAAGATACACAAATTGTGATTTACGGACATCACGGACATGCCGAAGTAAACGGACTCGTCGGGCAAACCGAAGGAAAAGCCATTGTGATAGAGGATGAATCGGAGCTCGACAGAGTTGACTTCAACAAAAAAATCCGTTTGTTTTCGCAAACCACCAAATCGCTCGACGGTTTCAATCATCTTGTGGAAACAGTGAAAGAACGCACTGCTGATAAGGTGAATTTTGAATATTCCGATACAATTTGCCGTCAGGTGGCCAATAGAATTCCAAATATTACTACCTTTGCACACGAAAATGATATAGTAATTTTTGTCAGTGGCAAAAAAAGCTCAAACGGCAGGGTTTTGTACGAACATGCCAAATCGATAAATCCGAACACTTACATAGTTTCGGAAGCTAAAGAGCTGGAAAACATTCAGTTTGATTTCAGCAAGAAAATCGGTATTTGCGGAGCCACTTCCACACCACGCTGGCAAATGGAGCAGGTCGAAGCAAAGCTTATTGAACTCAGTAAGCATTGAACATTCATAAATGCATAAAAAACTTCCCTCCTGTGAAATTTATTACTGAATGACACATGAGGGATTTTTGTTTTTATTCAACTTGAGAATCAAAATATTATAATATATGGAATACGGAATTAAATGTATCGGTTTGCTTACTTCGGGTGGAGATGCGCCCGGAATGAATGCGGCCATTCGCTCGGTGACACGTGCAGCTATTTTCAATGGCATCAGAGTAAAAGCCATTTACAGAGGATACAAAGGATTAATTACGGGTGAAATTGTTGAATTTCAGACTCAAAATGTGAGCAATATTATTCAGCAGGGAGGTACAATTCTGAAAAGTGCCCGTTGTCAGGAGTTCCGCACTAAGGAAGGTCGTCAGCAGGCTTTCGAAAATATGAAAAAAGAAGGAATCGATGCGCTGGTGGTGATTGGCGGCGATGGAACTTTTACCGGAGCACGCATTTTCGCTCAGGAATTTAATGTGCCCATTATTGGTTTGCCGGGAACTATTGACAACGACCTTTATGGAACTGACTCTACAATTGGCTACGATACGGCCATGAATACCATTGTGGATGCGGTGGATAAAATCCGTGACACTGCTACTTCGCACGAACGTCTGTTTTTTATTGAAGTTATGGGTCGCGATGCAGGTTTTCTGGCTTTGAACAGCGCTCTGGCTTCAGGTGCTGAGGCTGCCATTATTCCCGAACGCGAAACCAAAGTGGATCAACTTGAGGAACTTGTAAAGAATGGTTTCCGCAAATCGAAAAACAGTAGCATTGTAATTGTGGCCGAAAGTGAAGTAACCGGAGGAGCCAATGGTCTCGCCGAACGTATGCACAAGGAGCATCCTGACTATGATGTGCGGGTGACCATTCTCGGACACATACAGCGCGGAGGCAGTCCTACTGCTTACGACCGTATTTTGGCCAGTCGCATGGGGGTGGCAGCCATCGATGCTTTGCTCGACGAGCAACGCAGCATTATGATTGGTATTGTGAACAACGAAATTGTACATGTGCCTTTCACAAAAGCTATTAAAGATGATAAGCCTGTTAACGAAAATCTTTTGGGCGTTTTGCAAATTCTTTCGATTTAAAATTCAGTCGCAATAATGTCGAAAAAGAAAATACTTTTTGTTTGTCTGGGAAATATCTGTCGTTCGCCAATGGCCGAGGGTGTTTTCAGACGTTTGGTGGAAGAAAACGGACTGGAAGATGCGTTTGAAATTGACTCAGCCGGACTAATCAGTGTGCATCAGGGTGAAATGCCCGATGCGCGTATGTGCTATCATGCCTCGCGACGTGGATACGAACTCACGCATCTTTCGCGCCCTGTTACCCGTGCGGATTTCGATTATTACGACATGATCATTGGTATGGACGAAAAGAATATTGCCGGTCTCGAATCCATTGCACGCACCGAGGAGCATCGTAATAAGATTCACCGAATGGTGAGTTTTTCGCGCTATCTCAATCCCGACTATATTCCCGATCCATACTATGGCGGCGATCAGGGCTTCGAAAATGTGATTGACTTACTCGAAGATGCCTGTAATGGACTATTTAAGAGTTTTTCAGACAAATAAATGCTGAATTCCAAATATTTATAAAGCCTTTCCTAGATTATCGGAGAGGCTTTTTTCTTTTCACATTATTCTGTTAAGCAGTTGCGACAACGTTTTATATGCCTATTTGATTTAATTTTCCACCATGATTGGTTTAATTTAAAATACATTTGTGTTGTTATTCACTTCACAATTATTATAAATTTAATATCATGAAAAGACTATTACTTACTTTAGGCCTTGCATTGGCCTGGCTTTTGGGTAATGCCCAAAATTTTACACCCGAAGCAGGTGTGTTTTACAACGTTAAACAAACAGTTTCAGAACTGGTGATTGGTCCATCGGTAAGTGGAGGTATTTCAAGTACCCAACCTTCGGTGGTGGCACTTACCAACAAAAAATCGCAGGCTTTTGAGTTTATTCCTGTTGATGGAAAACCAGGAACATACTACATGTTGAATGGTGAAGGTATGTATCTGAATATGCTTTCTACAAATCCTACAGAAAACTACTGGACATCGGTTTTCGAACCTGCGACCAGTGACCTTTTCTCTGAGTGGACCATCGAAGGCGACAATGAAGCTGGTTTCCGTTTGAAACTGAGCCATAACAGCCTTTATCTTGCATCCGACAACATTACCGACGGATCTGCACTTTACACTGACAAAGCTGTTGATAATGCCAATGGTTTGTTTAAAGCTCAGGTGGCTACTATCGACGACCGTCCCGAGTTTATTGTGCTCGAAAAGGGTATGATTTACGAGATTGAAATTGATGGCAATCCTTATCCGGTTAAAGTATTTGGTAAAGATCATACTTATGACATTAAGGTAAATGTACCTACAGGTTTCTATGTGGACAAAACCACTTATACTCCGGCCGACTTTGCTGCTGGTTCGGGTACTATTAAAGTAGATGTGTTTGCGCTCACCGATGCAGCAAAAGATCAACTACATCCACTGACATTCAGCTAGGAACGTGGTGGCGTTACAATGTATCTGGATACAATTCAACTGCGTCCTGTTGATATTTTTGAACGTTTCTATATGAAACACAAACCCAGCAACCTTGTTGTAGGAAATCATTCGGCCAATGCAAGTCATCCTGCTCTTACCGAAATTAATACAAATATCGAAGAAGGTGGATATTTGCAAAGAGTAATGCTCCGCAAAGTAAATCCGGGTGTAGACGACAGCTTGTTCTACATCGTGCAGGAGGGAACTTATGCAATGATGCGTAAAGTGCCTTCGAACAATTGGGATGTGGAATGGGGTTATTTTTCTCCGGGATCGGTATGGAAAGTATATCAGCGTACAGATGGCATTTGGGAAGTAATAAACAACGTAACCAAAAAATGGCTGGGAACTGATGGCCTTACTGTGGATAGTCGTTTGTACGACGATAAATCGTTTGTGCTGAATGCTGCCGGAAAACCTTACAGCGAATGGTTTTTTGTAGCTGTTGAAGATATGTTCGACGAAACAAGTTCAAGTTTGTCGGCTGTGACGCTCAGCGCAGGTTTACTCAATCCTGTTTTCAGTCCCGAAGTTACAACCTATGATGTTTTGTCGCCTGTTGATGTAAATCAGATCACAATTAGTGCCAAAGCAACTTCGCTTGCAACCATTATCGACAACAACGATGCACTGCTCGAAGCAACACCCGGAAGCGTGGTAATTAGCGGAGTATCGGGTGATGGTAGCAGCACTACTCCTTATACATTCAACTACAAAGCGCTTGGATTTGACTGGGATGCACGTGGCGAAACAACTGCTTCACGCTCGGTGCCAAGTCAGTGGGGTTGGAAATGTCCGAATGCGAGCTGGGTTGGAGCTAACTCAACAGCTGCCGGAACAGTACGCTATATCGACAATCCTGCCGGATACTATTTCATTGGCGATACACTGAACACAGGTACTCCTACTGATACTGTAAAATACAAAGGAAGAATTATGTATATCCGCTGGGATGGAAATGTGACTACAACAGGTGTATACAGCTATCCTGTAATGCTTCAGGAAGGTAAAAACTACACATTCAAAGCTAAATATGCATGGAATTCTGTAATCCCTGCAGATGTAACCACTACAAAACTTACCATTGGATTTAATTCACTGGCCGATAATTCTGGTACTATTGTATCGTCGAATGAATATTCGGTGGAAAGCACCAAGCTGCAAGAGCTGTTCAATGCTGAATTTGCATTCTCGGTACCTGCTACAGGCATTTACTACCTGACCATAGCCAGCGATGCCACTATTCTGGCCGCTGTTGCCGATCTCGAAATTGTTGGACTCGAAACATCTGTGGATAAAAATGTGGCAGACAAATTTACTGTGGTTTCGAAAGCTCAGGAATTGCTTGTTAGCGGTGTTGAAGCCGGAAATAAAATAAGTGTGTACAATGTAAATGGTCAGCTAATGGCCGAAAAGGTTGCTGCTAACCACCAAACAAGCTTTACTGTGGGCAGAGGAGTTTACTTTGTACGTGTAAATCAAACTGTAGTGAAAGTAATCAGATAAAGTAGATTTCAATACCAAACTATTCATTAAAAGCACATAAAGCGGTCAGATAATCGGATGTTCTACTTTTTTGATTGAAATTTGACCGCTGCTTTTTCTTTGGCTTTGTATTTTTGCAAGTGTATTGTAAAAGTTGTTTGCTAAAGATTGTATAATAGTTTTGTAAAAAGGTAACTTGGTTTTAGATTTAGTTTTTTAAGGAAAAATGAAGGGCTATCCGTTTGGATAGCCCTTTTGTTATTCAGATATTTTGCGGGAATCGTTCTTTACTTTTTCTTTGTTCTTGCTGATATAATCTTTCCAGCCCGAGAAGGATTTTTCGGAGCTTGGGTTTCCCATTTGCAGAAAGTGACAATATGCTGCTGCCAGTCCGTCAGTAGCATCGAGTTGAGGAAGCATATGCTCCTGCGGGATTTTCAGAAATCGTCGCAGCATATCTGCCACTTGCTCTTTCGAAGCGCTTCCGCTGCCTGTGATGGCCATTTTAATCTTTAGCGGAGCATATTCAGTTATAGGAATGTCGCGATACAAGGCAGCCGACATTGCTACTCCCTGTGCGCGCCCGAGTTTGAGCATCGATTGTACATTTTTTCCAAAAAATGGAGCTTCAATAGCCAGACAATCGGGATGAAACTCGTCGATCAGCGAAAGTGTCCGTGCAAAAATCCTTTGCAGTTTCAGGTAATGATCTTTATATTTTTTCAAATCGAGCACACCCATAGCCAGCAATTCAGTACGGTTTCCTGTTACTTTCAGAATTCCGTAACCCATTACCGTTGTTCCCGGGTCGATGCCCAATATGATTTGTTCGCCTGTCATAAATCCATAATTTCGAGCACAGTAGCAAAAAAAATCACTTCTTCGCCAAATTTGCTTTTGAAATCCGACTGAAATTCAGCGGCATACTTCAAATGCCATTGTTCCAGTTCGTCAAGTCCTGCTACATGATACTGTACCGAGAATGACTCACCTTCCTGCTCTTCATTGGCATAAACCTTAGCAATTTGAGGTTTGTCGAAATAGCCACTTTGGAGCATGTAGGGGATATTCTCTTCGCGAATCCATTTTATCCATTTGCCATACACTTTGTCGGACACCAGGTATGTTGTGTTGAAAATTAGCATAAATATATTGTTTTCAGCTTCTTTGGTTACGTTGCTGTTTAGTTTAAATATTCAGTTACAAAATAAAATCTTTACTCCATAAATAATTTCGTTACAGGAGTGAAAAATTTCATACAAATGTACGTATAATTTCGAAAACTTCCTTATCTTTGCACCGCAATTTAAAATCATGTTTTGGGGGTTTAGCTCATCTGGCTAGAGCGCAACACTGGCAGTGTTGAGGTGACCGGTTCGAGTCCGGTAATCTCCACCAACAAAAAGAGAATCAGAAACTTATCTGATTCTCTTTTTTTGTTTT
>JAVEXN010000009.1:0-122072 GCA_034004015.1 Paludibacter sp. | reverse complement strand
TTGAACCACATAGGCACATAGGTCACATAAACAATTTTCTTTATGAATTCTATATGTCTGTTAGGTTGATATTTGACTGTTTTTTTAATTGAACCACATAGGCACATAGGTCATATAGAAACTATCATATATACTATGTGTTCTATGTGTCTATGTGGTTTGTGAAAAAATTAATTACTTAATTTATAAGTAAAATACTCATCCATATCGTCGATGGTTCCGGTTTTTACAAAGCCGTATTTCACAAGCGACATCAGATAAAACATAACCTCGTGTGCAGGCATATTCACTTTATCGGCAATTTGTGTGACTGTAAGTTCACCTTCTTTAAGCGCTTCGAGCAAAGTTTTCTTCACTCTGTTGAATTCCTTCAGATTATCTTTGGCCTGCTCCGGAATTCCTCCCAGTTGTTCGCGCAGGTATTTGGCTGTTTTTCCTTTTTCTGCTTCCATGTTTTCAATTGTAAATTGTAAATGAATAAATTGTAAATCACACTAAAGCGTCAATCATACTCATTATCTCGGCGCTCGAGCAGGCAATCAGATCGACTGCATCGGGTTCGCAGACCGGGGCACACATGCCGCAACCTTTACAAACTGTGTTGTTTATTTCGGCTATGGTTTTTCCGTCTTTGTCTACTTTGAGTATGGCGTCGAACGGACATGCTTCCTCGCAGGCACCACACCAGCTGCATTTTGCCGGGTCGATAGTAGCTACAAGTGGTTGCGATTCAACTTCGCCCTTGCTGATAATGCTGTACGATTTTGTGGCTGCCGAAAGTGCTGAGTTCACCGACTCGGCAATGTTTTTCGGTCCCTGACAGGCGCCGGCAATGGTGATACCATCGATCACAGTTTCCACCGGGCGCAGTTTCATGTGTACTTCGTTGTAGAACTTATCGCGTCCTTTGGGAAGTTTAAACAACGAGCCAACCGAATTGTCAGCACGGGGAACCATGCCTGTCACCAATACTACCAAATCAGCTTCCAGTTCTATCTCACGATTATTGGTCAGAATATCGTTTACTTTTACAATGGTCTTTTTACCTTCGACACTTACCACCGGAAGTCCATCTTCATAGGACTGGAAATAGATATCGCCCTGACGAAGGGAGTCGGCATACAGAATTTCCTGTTTTCCGTAAGTGCGTAATCCACGATTGAAGTGATAATTCTGAATATGGCTGAATTTCTGCCGTGCAGTTACTGCTGCATGAATGGTGGAAGTACAACAGTTGCGTGAGCAGTAAGTGTTTTCTCCATCGGTCTGACGGCTTCCCACACAGTAGATATACGCAATGTTTTTCACTTCACGACCGTTGTGTGTGAGTTTTGCTCCGGTTTGTGAATCAATCATTTTCTTAAACTCAGGCAGTGTAATTACTTTGTCGGAAGTGCCATAACCAAATTCGGCCTGCTGAGGTGTATAATAATCGAAACCGGTAGCCATAAGCACTGAGCCTACGGTAATTTCGGTCATCACTTCTGCGCCTGTTTCCGGATCTTTTCGACGGATTTTCAAAGCGATATTTCCCACGCTGCCTTTATTTTCAACCACTTCGCTATTGGTGAGCAGGTTGATGTTTTTATGCTGCTTCAACTGAGAGCTCAGGCGGTCGATCATTTCACGGCCTGTTTCCTGAGTGGAAAACAGTGGACCCCATTGTGCTACTCGTCCGCCCACTTCCGATTCACGTTCGATAAGCACCACTTCGGTATTTTTCTCGGCAAGTGAAATAGCAGCCTTTATTCCGGCCACACCTGCACCGATGACAGCCACAGCTTTTACAGCTTTTATCTTGTTGGTTTCGAGCGCTTCGGCATAGTGCGATTTGGCAATGGCAGCTTTTACAAGATGAATGGCTTTTTCGGTTGCACCCATTTTATTGTCGGAGTGCGCCCACGAAGCCTGTTCGCGAATGTTGGCATGCACATAAGTGTATTTGTTGAGATCGGCCCGTTCCGAAACGTTTCGGAAGGTGGTGAGGTGAAGTTTTGGCGAGCACGAAGCCACTACCACGCCATCGAGGCCATTGGCTTTGATATCGTCGACCATATCGCGCTGATTGGCATCCGAGCAGGCAAACATGGTTGTTTTGGAGAGAAATACAATCTCGTCGCCTTCCACAGCCTGACGCACCTTTTCCACATCCACATAATCGGAAATGTTTCCGCCACAGTGGCAGATATATACGCCTATTTTTTTTGGTTTCTTTTCCATAAATATCTTGTTATTTATCATTTAGCCATTTACTATTTACCATTCAGATGATACACAAGTGCATTGTAATTTATAACTGTTTTAGCACTGCTAAATAGTAAATGGTAAATGAATAAATAGTAAATGTTTAAACTGTTTTCTGAATTAGGTAACTGATGGCTTCGGCTGATGCAGCTCCTGCCGACAGAATGGAATCTGGGATATCCATTGGCCCGGTGGCGGTACCAGCTACAAATACGCCTTCCATGCTTGTGCGTGCGGGGCTGGCCAGCATATCGGTTTGTCCCACGAAGTTAAACTGATCTAATTTGAGCTTTTCTTTTCCGAAGATATTATTTACTTCGTCGTTGGGAAGTACGCCGTTGGCCAATACTACCATGTCGTGTTCCGATTCGCGCAGGCGACCTTCGTTAATGTCTTCGTAACGGAGAATGAGATTTCCGTTTTCTTTGGCCTTGATACGACCAATTTTGCCTTTCACAAAGTTTACGCCCATACCTTTGGCCTGTTGGTAGAATTCTTCGAAACCTTTACCAAACGAACGTATGTTGATATAATAAATGGTGACATCGGCCATAGGAAGTGCACCCATAAGCAACTGCGCCTGTTTGATAGAGTACATGCAGCAAATTTGCGAACAGATGGGGTTACCAACCGAGGCATCGCGCGAACCCACGCAAAGCACATAGGCAATTTTGTCGGGAACTTTGCCGTCGCCGGGGCGGAGAATGGTGTTGAACGGACGGGTAGGAGCGAGCTGACGTTCCATTTGCAGGGCGGTGATTACATTTTTGTATTCGCCAAAGCCATAGCGCGGCATTTTTTTTGGGTCGAACATATTGAAGCCGGTAGCCACAATTACTGTGCGTACATGCAGGGTCATTTCTTCGGGCTGCATAGTAAAGTCGATGCAATTGGTAGGGCATACTTTTTCGCAGGCGCCACAGAGTGTACAGTTTTCAATGTCGATGGCAGCAGCTTTCGGACTGCAAATGCTGAAAGGAATAAAAGCGGCCTTACGTCCGACAAGCCCATACTGATACTCATCTGTGACACTTACCGGGCATGCTTTTTCGCAGAGCTGACACGAAGTACAATCCTCCACATGTACATAGCGCGGACGACGGCGCACTGTGGCCATAAATTCCACATCGCTTACGCGCTGTATGTTACTGACTTTGCTTTCGGTAAATATGGTAATGTTAGGGTGGCGCGATATTTCGGAAACCTTTGGTGTGGTAATACAGGCCGAGCAGTCGAGCGTAGGGAAAACCTTACTCAGCATAATCATTTTACCACCTACCGACAAATCTTTTTCCACCACCAGTACCTTATAACCAGTGTTGGCAAGGTTGAGGGCAGCTTCGCCACCGGCAATTCCGGCGCCGATAACCAGTGCATCGTAACTAATGTTTTTCAGTATTTGTTCCATCAGGTGTGTAATGTTTTGAGTAAGTATTCATTAAATCCGCGCATTTGTTTTACAAATGATTCACTGCAAACAGAGCAAATAGCTGCCATACGCAGACGTGCAGGGTCAATGTTTTTCGATTTCATTAGTTCGTGTGTTTTGCCCACAAGGTTTCCGGTTTTTTCGGTACACGATTCTCCGTACACACAGTCGGAACCGTCGGCGGCAATGAATACGCCATCGAAGCCTTTTTCGTAGGCATACAGTATCCACGAGGGTTTGATTCCGCTTGAGCAGGGGATGGAAATGCTATATACTGTAGGCGGGTAATGAAGTTTCAGCAAGCCAGCCATGTCAATAGCAGGATCTGAAATTTTTTCGGTGGAAAATACGAGTATTTTCGCACTATTTGTTTGTATGTTGCCCATGTTTTCTGATTTAAAGAAAAAAATGTGAGATAAAGGATACTCAGGAAGCGGCAGTATCAGTCTATCGGTACTGCCGGTTCCGGAGAACAGTTTGTTCATTAAGAATTACTGTTTTTTCATGTAAACTTTGAAGTAGCCGTTTTCTTCCATAAAGCCAAGGTACTCATGACCCTGTTTGCCACACCATTTTGGAATGTCTTGTTTGGTACCTTCGTCCGACGAAAGGATTTCCATTACGTCTCCGCTTTTGATAGTGCCGATGGCTTTTTTTGCTTCGAGAAGTGGACCCGGGCAAGCTGTTCCGCGTGCGTCAACCGATTTTGCTACTGCTACTGATTTTAATTCGTCTGCTGTCATAACTTTATTATTTGATGATTTGAAAATTTGAAAATTTGAGATTTGAAGATTGTTTCGTGTTTCGTGTTGTGCGTTTCGGCAGTGATTCGAAACTAATTCAGCAACTCACAATCTTTTGTCTTTGTTCTTTTGTCTTTACTCTTTGTTCTTTTATCTTTTGTCTAAATGAAAAGCTGTATCGAACTTTCGCCGGCATCGGCCACGAAGGTAGCTGCGCCTGCATAGCTCAGATGCGGATAGTCGATAAACTCTTCTTTTTTGAAGCCCATAAGTCCCATCGACATTTCGCAAATCACAATTTCGATACCCAATTCGCCTGCTTCTTTGAACATCTGCTGAAGCGACATTACATTTTGCTTTTTCATAAGGTACGATATCATTACAGGACCCATGCCGCCCATGTTCATGTTTGAGAGTTTCAGTTTTTTTGTACCGTTCGGAAGCATCCAACCAAACATTTTTGATATGACATCCTTTCCTTTGGGTGATTTCTTTGGGTCGCGAAGTGCTGATAATGACCAAAATGAAAAAAAGAGTTTTACCTGTGTGTCCATAGCAGCTGCGGCTATAGAAATGACCATGGCAGCCAATACCTTATCCAGGTCACCCGATACCACAGCTATTGAAAGCTGATCCTTGCGTGCATTTTCGAGACGCTCAATTTTTCCTTGCAGTTCAGCTATTTGAGCCTGTAAATGCTCTGTGCTGACAGGAGATGTTTTTTCCATGTTGAATCGTTTTTATTGATTAAAGAATTATTTCTACAAATGTATCGGATTAATGTATTAATATGCTGAAAATAGCTGTGCTATAGCTTGCATTATTTTGTGATATGCATCACAATAATTATATTTGCAGGGCTTAAACGGGGAGTTGACAAATGACAGTTGGTAATTGATAGTTGACAATACCCGGAGTAATCACCAAAAGCTACTATATATGCAAAGCGACTGTAGGTCATGTCCGTTTAATACCCGTGCTACTAAAATGCTGAGTGAGGACAGTTTCGTTCAGCTTTCGGAAAATCACCTTGAATTGAAATTTAAAAAGGGTGATACCATTATCAAGCAAGGTATGTTTTCGACCAATGTGGTTTTTCTGCGCAGAGGGTTGGCCAAGATTCACCTCAACGGCCCGTACCACGAACAGATTGTACGACTCGTGAAAGCGCCTACCTACCTGGGATTACCCACTACCTTTGGCGACAAGGTAAATCAGTATTCGGTAACTGCGGTGACCGAAACAGAGGTGTGTTATATCGATGTGCATATTTTTCAGAAGATACTGAATGAGAACCGTGATTTCTCAAATGAAATCATTATCGAATTATGTCAGAACGAACTGGAGTCGTTCAGGCGCTGTGCCAACCGCACTCAAAAGCAGATACGGGGAAATATGGCTGATGTGCTGATAGAATTTGCCGAGAAAATTTTTCAGGCGGACAGTTTTACGCTACCCATTTCGCAATCGGAACTGGCTAATCTGGTGGATACCAGTCGCGAAAGTGTAAGCCGCGTGCTGGGCGAGTTCGACAAAGATGGATTGATTAGTCTGGAAGGAAAGAGAATTGAGATTCTGAATAAAAAGTCGCTGAGGCTGATTAGCCAGAATGGATGACATTCATTTACAATTTATTCATTTACAATTTACAATTCAATGGACAATTGACAATGCATAATTGATATTACTAATTCGTGAAATATGTGTAATTCGAATAATTGGTAGTTAACTCTCTGATTTATTGCGATAGCAATAGCATCTGTGATTTTCCTGCCTCAAACCCCTAAAGGGGCTTAAAGAGTGGTGTGCAAGATAATATACATTTTTTTGATGTGTTATAGATTTAGGAGACGAAAGTAATATACTATCCCTTTAGAGCTTGTCCGCCGAGGTGGAGGCTTGGGGCAACTCCCCACTTGTGAAGCAATAATATCTGTGTAAATCTGAGTAATCTAATCTGTGGATAAAAAGGAAATTGACAATGGATAAATGATAATGCATAATTGATATTACTAATTCGTGAAATATGTGTAATTCGAATAATTGGTAGTTAACTCTCTGATTTATTGCGATAGCAATATCATCTGTAATTTTCCTGCCCCAAACCTCCACCTCGGCGGACAAGCTCTAAAGGGGCTTAAAGAGTGGTGTGCAAGATAATATACATTTTTTAGATGTGTTTTTAGATTTAGGAGACGAAAGTAATATACTATCCCTTTAGAGCTTGTCCGCCGAGGTGGAGGCTTGGGGCAACTCCCCACTTGTGAAGCAATAATATCTGTGTAAATCTGAGTAATCTAATTTGTGGAGAAAAGGAAATTGACAGTTGATAATTCATAATTGACATTTCATAATTGACAATTGATAATTGAGAGTTAATAATTAAAGAGAATAAGTATTTATTTTAATGGGTATAGAAGGGGATATTTTTCAACGGACGCAGTTGCTGCTGGGAAGAGATTTTATTGAAAAGGCTGCAAAGGCCAGAGTGATTGTTTTTGGGGTTGGTGGTGTTGGTAGCTGGTGTGCCGAGAGCTTGGTGCGTTCAGGTATTGGTCATATCACTATTGTCGACTCCGACCGTGTAAGTGTAACCAATATCAATCGTCAGCTTATGGCTACCACACGTACAGTAGATATGGTAAAAGTGGATGTGTTGCGCGAACGCTTTCTGGAGATCAATCCACAGCTCGATATTCTGGCTCTGCAACAAATTTATAGTCCGGAAACGCACGCTTCCTTCGGACTTGAAAACTACGATTATATTATTGATGCTATCGACAGCCTTTCGAACAAGGTTTACCTCATACAACAGGCTACAAAAACGAATGCGGTATTCTTCTCGTCGATGGGTGCTGCACTGAAAACTGACCCGACACGTATAAAAGTGGCCGAGTTTTGGAAAGTGCAGGGTTGCCCGCTGGCTGCTGCACTCCGTAGCCGTATCAAAAAGTTTGGCGGACTGACCTCAAAGTTTATGTGTGTGTACAGCGACGAAGTGTTGCAAAACTGTGGCGATGAAATTCTGCCACCCGAACTGTCCGATAATGATAATTCGAATGAATTAAAGGCGGATAACTGGAGTCATAAAAAAGCCCGTATCAACGGTACTACTTCGTATATGCCGGCTATGTTTGGTATGACGATTGCTTCGATGGTGGTGAGGCATCTTACTGAAGCAGTATAGAAATACTGAACTTAAACATAAAAAATAGGCTGACCGGAGATTCCGCGTCAGCCTTTTAAATTATTACTATTAAAGAGAAGATTTTAATCCTCAATCACAATAGGTGAATATTTTGGAACAAGCGTTTTCATTACTATCCATCCTATCAGGTAAGCTACTGCACAGAATGAGAATACAATGAGATAACCTGCTTTTTCGCCTTCGAAACCGAAGAGTTGCATAGGCTGAGTCACATATTGATATCCTTTGTCGAGGAGTTCCTGAGTCATAACCACTACTTCGTTGTTTTCCATGGTAGTGCCACGTGTGAAGTCGAACAGAATACCCGATCCTTTGTTGATAAGAACCGAGCCAAGACCTCCGGCCATACCACCAATACCTGTAACTGTGGCAATGGCACTTTTGGGGAACATGTCGCCAATGGTAGAGAATATATTAGCCGACCATGCCTGGTGTGCAGCGCCTGCAATACCAATAATGATGACAGGGAACCAGTACGAGATAGCGCCCAGCGGTTGTGCCATAAGTGCTAAAAGCGGGAAGAAAGCAAAAATCAACATGGCTTTCATTCGTCCGGCGTAAGGGTGCATACCTTTTTTGTCCACAAAGAAACTGGGTAACCAACCGCCCACAATAGAAAGCAGCGTAATCATATAAAGTACAAACAGCGCAATCTGAGCTTTAGGGTCTGACGATTGCATGCCGTAAACCGAGCTAAGGTAAGCCGGTGTCCAGAACAGGTAGAACCACCATACGCCATCGGTCATAAATTTACCAAAAGCAAAGGCCCATGTTTGTTTGTATTTGAGGATTTTCCCAAAACCAATTTTTTTGGCATCGGCTTTACGGGCAGCTTCTTCGCCACCTTCGGCATTGATCTGATCCTGATTGATATAGTCGAGCTCGGCTTTGTTTACCTTCGGATGTTTATCAGGTTTCTGATAGCCAAACTGCCACCAGCCCATCCATACAAATCCAAGTGCTCCGATGACAACAAATGCCGATTCCCATCCCCAGTATTTGGCAATGAGAGGAATGGTAACCGGAGCGGCCAATGCACCTACTGTAGCACCCGCATTGAAAATACTGGTGGCAAGTGCGCGGTCTTTTTTAGGGAAATATTCGGCAGTAGCTTTGATGGCCGCAGGGAAGTTTCCTGCTTCACCCACTGCAAGTACCAAACGTGCAAAGATAAAGAGTGTTACACTCACATTCAGAATTTTTGTAACGTCCTGCACGCCACCGATAATATGACGGGCTTCCTCGAAACCCACAAACCATTCGCCGGTAAGGATACCTGAAGTGGCAATACCACAAAAGGCATGAAGTACAGCACCAATCGACCATACAAAAATGGCCCACATAAAACCTTTTTTAGTGTCGAGCCAATCCACAAATCGTCCGGCCAGCAACATGCTTACGGCATAGAATAATGAAAATAAAGAGGTTATTGTGCCATAATGGGTGTTCGTCCAGTGAAACTCCGGCGCAATAAAGTCTTTCCACGTGAGAGAAAGAACCTGTCGGTCGAGATAGTTGATAGTAGTAGCAAAAAACAGCATTGCTACTATCGTCCATCTGTACTGCGACATTTTTTGAGTTGCTTCATTCAATTTACTCATGTCATTCTTTTTGAAATTAGATTTTTATTAATTATTTACGAACTTTCCGTATAATTTCCAGTGCATCACTGCAAAGTTTGGTAATTCCTGCCCAGTCTTTTGCTTTCATCATGTCGGCAGGGAAAAGATTTGAGCCCATTCCCACGCAGGTAACACCTGCATCGAACCAGCTTTTCAGGTTGGCTTCTTCGGGTTTTACGCCGCCGGTAACCATAAGGTTCGACCATGGCATTGGCGCTTTGAGTCCTTTTACAAAGCCCGCACCCAACACATCGCCGGGGAAAACCTTGCAAATATCGCAACCAGCTTCCTGTGCAAAACCCACTTCGCTCACCGAACCACAGCCCGGAGCGTAAGGGATAAGACGACGATTAGCAATTTTAGCCACTTCGGGGTTGAAGAGCGGTCCAACGAGGAAGTTAGCACCCAGCTGAATGTAAAGTGCTGCGGTAGGAGCGTCCACAATGGAACCAATGCCCATAATCATTTCAGGACATTCTTTGGCAGCAAATTTTACCAGTTCGCCAAATACTTCGTGTGCAAAGTCGCCACGATTGGTAAATTCGAAAGCACGAACGCCACCTTCGTAGCAGGCTTTCACTACCTGTTTCGAAGTCTCAAGGTCGCTGTTGTAGAAAACGGGCACCATGCCGGTTTCTTTCATGGCTGTGAGAACCTGTAGTTTTGAAAATCGCATAATATTATTTACTATTTAATTATTTACTATTTACCATTTAAATACATGACTAAAAACAGGAACGCAGATAAAACTGATAAGGCAGATATGTGCTGATTTATAAGTTATAAGAGCGAATTTAATACTGATTTATTTACTTCGTAAAAAGCAGATAAGACATTTATCGTTACTGATACTGAACTAAATTTTTGTTTGTCATGTAACCGGATTTATCATTTAAAACTAAATCATTTACCATTTACTACCTGAAAGTTGTTTTTCTCGAAAATAGTAAATGGTAAATGAAAAAACAGTAAATGTTTTATCGTTGTACTCTACCGCTTGCATCGCCACCGGCAAGGGCTTCCACTTCTTCAATCGAAACTAAGTTGAAGTCGCCGTTGATGGTGTGTTTGAGGGCAGAGGCTGCTACTGCAAATTCGAGGGCTTCGCCTTGGTTGGGTTTTGTAAGTAAACCATGGATAATACCGCCCGAGAATGAGTCGCCACCACCAACACGGTCGATGATAGGGTCGATGTCGTAGCGTTTTGACGTGTAGAATTCGTTACCATTGTAAATCATGGCTTTCCAGCCGTTGTGCGAAGCCGAGAACGATTCGCGCAAAGTGGAAATGACATATTTAAAACCGAATTCTTTGGCCATTTGAATAAAAATACCTTTGTAACCTTCGGCATCGGTATGTCCGCCTTCGACGTCGGCATCGGGTTTGAAACCTAAGCAAAGGTCAGCATCTTCCTCGTTACCAATACAAACATCCACATATTGCATAAGCGGGCGCATGATAGATTGTGCTTTCTGAGTTGACCAGAGTTTTTTGCGGAAGTTGAGATCGACAGATACTGTTACACCATTGCGTTTGGCAGCTTCGCAGGCCAGTTTTGTAAGTTCGGCAGCTTTGTCGGAAATGGCAGGTGTAATGCCCGACCAGTGAAACCAGTCAGCGCCTTTCATGATGGCATCGAAATCGAAATCGGCAGCATCGGCTTCGGCAATGGCAGAATGTGCACGGTCGTAAATTACTTTGCTCGGACGCATCGAAGCTCCTGTTTCGAGGTAGTAAATACCTACGCGATCGCCACCACGTGCAATGAAATCGGTTTTTACACCATATTTGCGCAAAGCATTCACAGCCGACTGACCAATTTCGTGTTTCGGAAGTTTAGTTACGAAGTAAGCCTCGTGACCATAGTTGGCACAACTTACGGCTACATTGGCTTCGCCACCGCCATAAACCACATCAAAAACATCCGACTGAACGAAACGTGTGTTACCCGGAGTCGACAAACGGAGCATAATTTCTCCTAATGTTACAATCTTTTTGCTCATTTTCTGTATAAAAATAAATATATTTTAAATTGGTTGACCAAAAGTAATGAATTATTTCTTCGTTGCAAAATTAGCTTCTTATTTTCTCAAAGATGTTCATTATTTGGTTATAAAAGTGTCATTATTGTACTAAATCAGAATTTAAAGAAGTTTTTAGCATTGTTGTAGCTAATGTCTTCCACTATTTTTCCGATAAAATCCAGTTCCTGATGCGGAAGTAATCCCTGTTCCACATCGTTTCCGAGGAGGTTACACAGCGTGCGACGGAAATACTCGTGACGCGGGTAGGAGAGGAAGCTGCGCGAATCGGTGAGCATGCCCACAAAGCGGCTGAGCAGTCCGAGCACCGAGAGCGAGTTCATTTGTTTCTCCATACCGTCTTTCTGATCGAGGAACCACCAGCCCGAGCCAAACTGAATTTTTCCGGCTACAGTGCCGTCCTGAAAATTACCAATCATGGTGGCAATCATTTCGTTGTCGGCAGGATTGAGGTTGTATAGAATGGTTTTAGCCAGTTTGTTGTTGGTGTCGAGGCGATTGAGGAATTTTGACATGGCTTTTGCAGTGTTGAAAGTGCCGATAGAGTCGAATCCGGTATCGGGGCCGAGCTGATTGAACAGGCGTGTATTGTTGTTGCGGATAGCGCCGTAGTGGAACTGCTGTGTCCAGCCTTTTTCCCAGTCCATTTCGGCAAAAATCACCATCATGGCCGATTTGAATTTCAGAATTTCCTCGTGAGTAAGTTCTTTCCCGCCATATATTTTATTGAAAATGGCTTTAATCTCAGCTTCGGTATAATCTTCGGCGTAAAACTCTTCGATACCGTGATCGGAAAGCTTACAACCCTGTGCAGCAAAGAAGTCCTGACGTTTGCGAAGTGCCAGAATCATATCGTCGAAAGTGGAAATGCTGCTGTCGGAAACTCCGGCCAATTGCTCTACATACGAACGGAAAGATGATGCGCTCTCCACAGCCATAGCTTTGTCGGGGCGCCATGTGGGCAGCATTTTTATTTCGAAGCCATCGTTGCGGGTTTTGATATGATGTTCGAGTGTATCCACAGGATCGTCGGTGGTACAAACCACTTCCACTTTGTATTTGCGCATCAGGTTGCGGGCAGTGTATTCGGGAGAGGCGAGTTTTTCGTTGCACTCGTCGAAAATTTCGCGTGCTGTTTTGGGCGAAAGCAGTTTTTCAATACCAAAAGCAGTTTTCAGTTCGAGGTGTGTCCAGTGGTAGAGCGGGTTACGCATGGTGTAAGGCACAGTTTCGGCCCATTTCTCGAATTTTTCCCAATCGCTGGTGTCTTTGCCGGTGCAGTATTTCTCGTCGATGCCATTGGTACGCATAGCGCGCCATTTGTAGTGGTCGCCACCGAGCCAGGCTTCGGTAATGGAACGGAACTGATGGTCGTTGGCAACCATTGAGGGTACAAGGTGACAATGATAGTCGATAATCGGCATTTTGGCTGCGTGTTCGTGGTACAACTTCTGTGCAGTTTCGGTCTGCAGTACGAAATTCTCGTCTAAAAAGTTCTTCATAATTCTTTATGTTTTTTTGTGATTTTGTTTTTATTTCAATTTTTGATTCGAGTCCTGTGCCGTCATTTTTTTATATCTATTCTGTCAAAAAATACACTTTCTCACAATGCTAGTTTTCGGTCTTCACAGGGAATTTATAGCTCAATTTTATGTTTTTCAACATGATTTGAATGCCTGAAACTGTAAGTTTGATTGTAAGTTGTTGATATATAATACTTAATTGTTTTTATGAATACCGGTATTGATCACCGTGTTCGCCCACGAAGATACAAATAATTCTATATTCTCAAAATATATATTACTTTTGTGAGAGATTGTTACTGTGTACGCACACGGATTTATGATTTTAGTAAAATGAAAGAGAGTAATTCAAAAATCAGAATAAAAGACATTGCAGAACTTGCGGGTGTATCGGAAGGTACAGTGGACAGGGTATTGCACAACAGGGGTGAAGTGTCGGCTAAAAGTCGCGAAATGGTTGAGAAAGTGCTGACCGAGATCAATTATTCGCCTAATCTGATAGCCCGCTCGCTGGCTTCCAAAAAGTCGTACCGCTTTATTTGTCTTATTCCCGAGCATGCAAAAGCCGATTACTGGGCAAATGTGGAGCGTGGATTCGATCAGGCTGCTGCTGAATTTCTGCAATATAATATAGTACTCGATAAACGGTATTTTAATCAGTTCGATGCTGCCACATTTACAGCTGCCTGTGAGGAAATTTCCGACAGTTTGCCCGATGCAGTGCTTATGGCACCCATTTTCAGGGATGAAACATTGATGTTTACGAAAACTCTGAAGGAAAAGAGCATTCCGTTTTCGTTTATCGATTCGATGATTGAGGAAGCTGATTTCCTCACATATTATGGTCAGAACTCGTTTCAGAGCGGTTATGTGGCTGCACGGCTTTTGCTCGAAGATTTACCTGCCGATTCGAAAGTGATTTTTTTGCGTACTCAGCGCAAAGGTGCGGTGTCGAATCAGACACTGGCACGTAAAAGCGGATTTCTGAAATATATTGACGATCACGGGCTTCAGAGTCTTGAGCTTATCAACGTGGAAATGAACGATAAAGACGAAACGGCTAATCTGAAAACGCTTGCCGAAGTATTTGAAAGACATGAAAATATCCGTGCGGCCATTACCTTTAATTCGAAAGTTTACAGGCTTGCTATGCATTTGCAGGAGTTGAATTATTCCGACGTGCGTTTGATTGGTTACGACCTTTTAAACGAAAATGTGAAGTACCTGCAACAGGGTGTGATTTCTTTCCTTATTGCACAACGACCAGATAAACAGGCTTATCTGTCGGTACGCGACTTATGTACTGAGCTGATTTTTAAACAGAAAGTCAATAAAGTAAATTATATGCCCATTGATATTCTGATGAAAGAGAATATTGAGGATTATCTGCATTTTAAAGAATAAGACAATTTATTCAAAATCAATCAATAATAACCTTTTAAAATTTAAAAACATGAAACTTGCAAAATTTAGTATCGGGATGGGCGATCGTTTCGCGCATCAGGGAGTGGCTCAACTCAGGGCTATTGTAAAAGCGAATTCGTTTGGTCTCGACATCAGTCCGGTGTGGAATAAGTCGAACCGTGAACATATATACGTGCATTCGAAACCGGAAGATGTGCGCAAAGAAGCCGATGCGGCTGTAGCTGCGTTGGGATTTAAAGGAAAATATTTTGTGGATGCCGACCATATCAATCTGACGACTGTGGCTCCTTTTGTGGAGACAGCCGACTTTTTTACGCTCGATGTGGCTGCCTTTATCGGAAAACCCAGCGCCGAAGCCGATGTAAAGGCTTTTGTGGCTTCGTGCTCTAAGTATATGGGCGATCTGGTTATTCCCGGCATCGAAAAACCCTTGCATGTGTCTGCCGGATTGCTCGAAGAAATAGCTTCGAAGTTTCTGGCTGCTACCCAACAGGCTTCTGAAATATATCAGTATCTGGCCGAAAAGAAAGGTGTAGGAAACTTTGTGACCGAAGTATCGATGGACGAAGTGGAAAGTCCGCAAACGCCCGTGTATCTGTTGTTTATTCTGAAAATGCTGGCCGATAAAGGCGTTCCTGCTCAAACCATAGCTCCAAAATTTACAGGACGATTCAACAAAGGTGTGGATTATCGTGGCGATTTGCAACAGTTTGCTAAGGAATTTGAAGAAGATGTGCTGGTGATTGACTATGCGGTAAAGGAATTCGGTTTGCCCGAAGAACTGAAACTGAGTGTGCATTCGGGTAGCGATAAGTTTTCTATTTATCCGATTATGGCCGACATTATCAAAAAACACGACAAAGGTCTGCACCTGAAAACAGCCGGGACTACATGGCTCGAAGAAGTGATAGGGTTGGCTGTGGCCGGAGGTGATGGTCTGGAACTTGCCAAAAAGATTTATGCAAATTCGCTGAATCGTAGCGAAGAACTTTGTGCGCCTTATGCCGATGTGATTGATATTGATACTGCTCAACTGCCCACAGTGGAAGAGGTAAAGGACTGGAGTGGCGAGAAATTTGCCAATACGCTCCGTCATATTCCGGGACACCCGGATTATAATTCAAACTTCCGTCAGTTGATTCATGTGGCCTACAAAGTGGCTGCCGAACTGGGCGATGAGTATTATGATATGCTGAAAAAATATTCGGATGTGATTGGTAACTGCGTGGAGGAAAATATCTACGATCGTCATTTGAAGAGATTGTTTAATTTGTAAAACAGATATTATACAAGTTATATGTATCTGATAAATTGAATTTTATATAAGAAAAAAGAATAGGAACGCGGATTGACGCTGATTAGGCAGATATTCACTGATTAAATAAAAAAAACGTGGCAAATAACGGATTTTATCCCTGATAAATCATGGAAGATTTACGAGCGATGTTTTAATCAGGGTGAATCCGCGTTCTATTATCTGCATAATATTCAAACTTATATAAACTCTAAAGGGATTCTGACTTTTTAAAATAAATAATATGCGAAACTTATTTGATATAAAAAACCGCGTAATGGTGGTGACAGGTGGATCCGGTGTGCTCGGGGCTGCCATGGTGGAATATCTGGCCGAGCAGGGTGCAAAAGTGGCTGTGCTTGCCCGTAACCGCGAAAAAGGTGAGGCGCTTGTAAAAAGCGTCACGGACAAAGGCTACGAAGCTGCTTTTTTTCAGACGGATGTAAACAATGTGGAAAATGTGCAGCAAACGGCTGATGCCATTATGGCAAAATATGGGCGTGTGGATGTGTTGGTAAACGGAGCCGGTGGTAATCAGCCCGGCGCAACGATAGGTCCCGATAAAACGATTTTCGATCTGAATGTGGAAGCATTTAAACAGGTGGTCGATCTGAATCTTTTCGGAACAGTAATTCCAACTATGGTTTTTGCTAAAATCATGGCCGATCAGAAGCAGGGAAATATCATCAATATCTCGTCGGAAGCAGCCATTCGTCCACTCACGCGTGTGGTGGGATATGCAGCAGCCAAAGCGGCAGTGACTAATTTTACAAAATATATGGCCATAGAATTAGCTACTAAATATGGCGAAGGATTGCGCGTAAATGCTTTCGCACCGGGATTTTTTATTTCGGAACAAAACCGTGCCTTGCTCACCAATCCTGATGGATCGCTTACTGCGCGTGGAAATACCATTGTAGCTCATACACCTTTTGGTCGTTTTGGCGAGCCTGAGGAATTACTGGGGACACTTCACTGGCTTGCCAGCGATGCTTCGAAATTTGTGACCGGAACGCTTACCGTGATCGATGGCGGATTCGATGCTTTTTGTATTTAATTGTGATGTCAACAAAATAAATATAACCAAAGACGCTGAATTAAAAGTATTTTGACTACTGTCAGACTTATAAATTGTAAAGAACTTTTTCGTTTTGCCCCTATATCCCCTAAAGGGGACTTAGTTCGTGCAACGTAATCAATGAGCCTGCACAATGTTACAGCTCCCTTCAGGGGGTTGGGGGCAGATGACAGTTTCGGTTTATATGTTTCCTTTTGACTTTTGAGAAAGCATCTTTAAATTGTAAATTCTCTTTTATGTATCTATGTAAACAATCGTGGAGATGGTACGGGCCCAATGATCCTGTGACCTTGTGGGATATTCGGCAGGCCGGAGCTACCGAAATAGTAACGGCATTACACCATATTCCAAACGGAGAAGTGTGGCCTGTGGAAGCCATTCAGTTCAGAAAACGTATGATTGCCGAGGCTGGTCTTCAATGGTCGGTTGTGGAAAGTGTGCCGGTGCACGAGGACATCAAAAGGCGTACTGGCGACTACAAACTGTATATCGAAAACTACAAGCAAACCATCCGCAATCTGGCTGCCTGCGACATTCGTATCGTGACTTACAACTTTATGCCGGTGCTCGACTGGACCCGCACCGATCTGGCTTACGAACTGCCCGACCGCTCGCGTGCACTTTATTTCGAGATGGCTGCTTTTGTGGCTTTCGACCTTTACATTCTGAAACGTCCCGGAGCTGAGAATGATTATACTGTGGATCAGATTTCGAAGGCCAAAGCCCGTTTTGATAAAATGAGCGATAAGGAAATTGCAACCATTACGCAGAATATTATTGCAGGTTTGCCGGGCGCAGAGGAAAGCTTTAACCTTACTCAGTTTCAGGCAGCACTCGATGCTTATAAGGATATCAACGACACGGAGTTACGCAACAATCTGTTTTATTTTATCAATGAAGTGGCTTATGTGGCCGAAGAAGCGGGTGTGGTGCTGGCTATTCACCCAGACGATCCACCGCGTGCACTTTTCGGTTTGCCACGAATAGTGAGCAATGCCGATGATATCCGCAAACTGTTTAGCGCAGTGCCGCTCAAAGCCAACGGACTTTGCATGTGTACAGGTTCGCTGGGCGTTTCGGCCGATAATCACATTGCTGAAATGATCCGCGAATTTGGCGACAGAATTTATTTTGCACATTTACGTGGTACCAAACGCAGTGCCGATGGCGATTTCTACGAAGCCGATCACCTCAATAGCGATGTGGATATGTACGAAGCCATGAAAGCTTTGCTGGTGGTGCAATATACCTACAAACGCAATATCCCGGTACGCCCCGATCACGGTCATCAAATGCTCGACGATTTGCACAAAAAGACCAATCCGGGTTATTCAGCCATTGGTCGCCTGAAAGGACTTGCCGAGCTTCGCGGACTGGAAATGGGAATTTCGAGAACTTTGTTTTAAATCAGTTTCGCTATAAATACAACTAATGGTTCACATTTCAATTGTAAGTTGTAAATGAATAAATTGTAAATTAAAAAGATATGATAACACTTAAATCCGATTTTAAATACTCGCTGATGGTAGCCACCAGCATGGGCATTCGCATTACGCCGGTGAACGGACAGCCGGTACACAGCAGTAAACTGTTCGAAATGCAGGCCACAAGTGCCGAAACCAATGTGGCAAGCATAGCTTCGCACTTGGGACTTCCGGTGAAAGTACTTACCACTTTTGTAAAGGACAGCCCCATTGCACAACTTATAAAAGCAGATCTTCGAGCCCGTAATATGGAATTCGAAGGGCCTGAAGTAGCTCAGGGCGATCCGTGGGGATATCGTCATCAGTTTAATATTGCCGACAGTGGGTTCGGAACACGCGGGCCACGTGTGCTCAACGACCGTGCCGGAGAAGTGGGACGCACGCTGAATGTGAAAGATTTCGATCTCGAAAAACTTTTTGTAAAAGAGGGCGTTCAGATATTACATCTTTCGGGGCTGATTGGAGCGCTTTCGCCCGAAACAAGTGAGTTTTGTCTGCAACTGGCTCGGTACGCAAAAAAAACAGGTACGCGCATTTCGTTCGACCTGAACTATCGTGCTTCCTTCTGGAAAGGACGCGAAAAAGAGTTGCGGGAAATATTTACAGAAATTGCTTCTGTATCGGATATTCTGATTGGTAATGAGGAAGATTTCCAGCTTTGTCTGGGTGTTGAAGGTCCTGAAGCTGGTGGAAAAGGCATCGAAGCCGAAATTGAAGGTTTCAAAGCCATGATCAACCGTGTGAAGGCGGCTTTCCCGAATGCTTCGGTGTATGCCACCACATTGCGAGAAGTGATTAGTGTGAACGAACATATGTGGGGCGCTATTATGCTCCAAGGCGACGATTGGCAGGTGATTATGCCACGCAAAATTAATGTGCTCGACCGTATTGGCGGAGGCGATGGATTTGTGGGCGGACTGCTTTATGCCATTCTGAAAGGCTGGCCGGCTGAACAATGGCCACAATTCGGTTGGGCTTCGGGCGCGTTAGCCACCACATTCCTGACCGACTACGCACAACCAGCCGACGAAGAGCAGGTATGGAGCGTGTGGGGTGGAAATGCGAGAGTGAAAAGATGATTTTTAAACCACATAGGCACATAGATCACAATAGTGTTTATTAATACACATACACAATATTCTATGTGTCCTATGTGTCTATGTGGTTAAAAATCTATGTAGTTCAAAATATACAGATAAAATAAAAAACATTATATGATTTATTTTGAAAGTGGTTCAATTTATCAGGAGTTTTCTTCCGATGATCTGAAAAAAGGTCTTTTTGAAGCTTTGGAGAAAATGGGAAAGAAGTACAAGGTGCTTGCTATTCCGCCTGACTATACACGTTTGCCGAGCAGGGCAGGGGAGTTAACCGAATATGCATGGCAGTTTTACGGCGATGCAATGACCGATGTGCTTCCGGCGCTGGGGACGCATTCGCCCATGACGCCGCATCAGATTGAACATATGTTTGGTACGTTGCCTGCTTCGCTTATTCGTGAACACGACTGGCGCAACGATGTGGTGACGCTCGGACAAGTGCCTGCTGAGTTTGTAAAGGAAGTTTCCGAAGGTGCTGTGGAATTCTCGTGGCCTGCACAGGTGAATAAGCTTTTGATTGATGGAAAATTTGACTTAATTTTGTCGATCGGACAGGTAGTGCCGCACGAAGTGGTGGGAATGGCCAACTACAATAAGAATATCTTTGTGGGAACAGGTGGCTCGGAAGGTATCAATAAAAGTCATTTTGTGGGTGCAGCCTATGGCATGGAGCGAATGATGGGACATGCTGATACGCCTGTGCGACGCATTTTTAATTATGCTTCGGATCATTTTGCAGGTCATTTACCCATTGTGTATGTGCAGACTGTGGTGGGACTCGACAAAACCGACGGAAAAGTAAAATGTCGCGGACTTTTTGTGGGCGACGATTATTCAGTTTTCGATAAAGCGGCTAAACTGGCACTCGAAGTGAATTTCGATTTGCTCGACCGACCGCTGAAAAAAGTGGTGGTGTATCTCGATCCTACCGAGTTTAAAAGCACCTGGCTGGGCAATAAATCCATTTACCGCACCCGCATGGCCATCGACGATGGTGGTGAACTGATAGTGATTGCCCCTGCGCTGAAGGAATTTGGCGAAGACAGGGAAATTGATCGGTTGATCAGAAAATACGGCTATTTTGGAACGCCTCAAACCCTGAAAGCCTGTGACGAAAACGAAGAGTTACGTCGGAATCTCGGAGCTGCGGCGCATCTTATTCACGGTTCGTCCGAAGGGCGTTTCAGCGTGACTTATTGTCCGGGAAAAGGAGCAGAGAACCTGACACAGGCCGAAATTGAAAGTGTGGGCTTTGCCTATGCCGATATTGAGGAAGTAACTGCACGCTACAATCCCGAAGTGCTGAAGGATGGTTTCAATATCATGCCCGATGGTGAGGAGATTTTCTATATTTCGAATCCTGCGCTGGGCTTGTGGGCATACAGGGAGAGATTTAAATATTGAAGAACCCCAAACCCCTAAAGGGGCTTTAAGAGGCGGTTTCTTGTTTTTGGAAAGGGTTTAAAAAATAATTATTAAAAACAATACTAACATCTCTCACTCCCCTTTAGGGGTTGGGGGTTGTTCCGGGGGTTATTTATGAAAAACATTCGCTGGGGAATAATAGGATGCGGAAATGTGACGGAGCTCAAAAGCGGTCCGGCTTTTCAGAAAGTACCGGGTTCGGAACTTGTGTCTGTCATGCGTCGCAATACCGCGCTGGCCGCCGATTATGCGCAGAGGCATGGTGTCGCACGTTGGTATGCAGATGCGTCGGCGTTGATAAATGACCCTGAAGTAAATGCTGTGTACATTGCCACTCCGCCTGATACGCATGCTTTGTATGCCATTCAGGCCATGAAAGCCGGAAAACCCGTGTATGTGGAAAAACCCATGGCGCGGACTTTTGCCGAATGTGAGGAAATGATTCGTGTATCAGAACAAACCGGTCAGCCGCTTTATGTGGCGTATTACCGACGGACGTTGCCCGGATTTCTGAAAGTAAAGGAAATGATTGAAGGAGCAGAAATTGGCCGTGTGTTAACAGTGAATATGAGGCTTCATAAAGCTTTCGGGGAGCGCGACCGTTTTCCTGAAAAACAAAGCTGGCATGTAAAACCGCTTATCTCCGGTGCAGGACATTTCTACGATCTGGCCTCGCACCAGTTCGATTATCTCGATTTTTTGTTTGGTCCTGTGACAGCAGTAAAAGGTGAAGCGCGAAATGTGGCAGGTTTCTACGAAGCCGAAGATACAGTTTCGGCTGTCTATGCTTTTGAAAATAGAGTAACTGGCACCGGAAGCTGGAGCTTTGTGGTGGACAAAGGTGCAGAGGAGGATGTGATTGAAATCACCGGAACCGAAGGCAAAATTGAGTTGTCGTGTTTCGACAAAAAGCCTATGACGCTGATAAAAGGAACGGAAGTAATTTCTATGGAATTTCAGAATCCGGAAAATATCTCATTTAATCTGGTGGAGCAAGTGACGCATGCTTTGCAGGGAACAGCGGAATGTGTAAGCACCATGTATTCCGCTGCACGAACAAGTTGGGTTTTGGAAGAAATTGTAAAGGATTATTATACTGGCTCTTCAACACAATTGTAAATTGTAAATGATAAAATTGTAAATGTTTTCATGAAAATAATTATCGACGATAAAATTCCGTATATACGTGGAGCCTTTGAGCCGGTGGCCGAGGTGGTTTATTTACCCGGAGCCAAAACCACACCCGATGTGGTGAAGGATGCTGACGCTATTGTAACCCGTACGCGCACCATTTGCAATGAACTATTGCTGAAAGACAGCAGCGTGAAATTTATTGCCACTGCCACCATTGGCTACGACCATATCGACACGGATTACTGCGATTCTGCCGGCATACGTTGGACAAATGCACCGGGTTGTAATTCAAAATCGGTGGAGCAATACATTGCTTCTACGCTTATGGTGCTGGCTGACACCAAAGGCTGGAATCTGACAGAAAAGACCATTGGTGTGGTGGGTGTCGGAAATGTGGGAAGTAAGGTGGCCCGGGTGTGCGAAATTCTTGGAATGCGTGTGTTGCTCAACGACCCTCCGCGCGAACGTGCCGAAGGAAGTGACGGTTTTGTGAGTTTGCAAACCATTCAGCACGAAGCAGATATCATTACATTGCATGTGCCTCTGAATATGAAAGGCGAAGATGCAACTTATCATTTGGCCAACGATACATTCCTGAATGCACTGGTTAAAAAGCCTGTATTGATTAATTCATGCCGCGGTGAAGTGACCGAAACGCAAGCGGTGAAACGTGCGCTCGACGAGGGGCTGATCTCTGATTTTGTATGCGATTGCTGGGAAAATGAACCGGATTTAGACCTGGATTTGCTTGCCAAAACATGCATTGCTACTCCACATATTGCAGGTTATTCAAAAGATGGAAAGGCCACCGGGACGCAGATGAGTGTGCAGGCAATTAACGCTTTTTTTGGCTTAGGACTGAACAATTGGCAGCCTTCAGGGGTTGAATTACCGTCGAATCCTATGATTGAAATTGATGGAACCGGATTGTCGGAACAACAAATCATTGCCAAAGCCATTTTGCATACTTACGATATTCGCAACGATGATGCAGCCTTTCGTAAAAATACTGTACTTTTTGAGCAACTACGCGGCGATTATCCTACCCGCAGAGAATTTCCGGCATTTACAATAAAAACAAAAAACGTTGATGCTGAAACGGTTGCTAAATTAAAGTCGTTAGGTTTTGTATTAACCACATAGGCACATAGTTCACATAGAAAATTGTAATTTTATTTGAATAAATACTACTGTGTTCTATGTGTCTATGTGGTTCAAAATAAGTTCAAAAAATAGAAATAATATAAACAAAATAATTAAACACATGCCATAAAATACTACTGTGTTCTATGTGCCTATGTGGTTCAAAAAAAGTTCGAATAACAATAAATATAACAAAATAAATAATTAATCACAGAAAATAGAAATACTATGTGTTCTATGTGCCTATGTGGTTAAAAGAATATTAAACCTAAAAAAACAAATACTATGACACAAAAGGAAGTTAACCGCCTTAGTTATGATATTATTGGATACGCAATTGAGGTTCACAAAGAGTTGGGACCCGGGTTGTTAGAAAGTATCTACGAAAAATGTCTGGCCCATTTGCTTATTCAAAACGGATATAAAGTAACAAGACAGCAAACAGTTCCTTTAAATTTCAGAGGTTTGGAGTTGGATTGTGAATTGAGATATGATTTGTTGGTTGATGATACGATTGTTGTCGAGCTTAAAACAGTTGAAGAACTTATTCCAATTCACGAGGCTCAATTGCTCACATATCTGAAATTATTGAAAAAGCCAAAAGGGATTTTGATTAATTTTAATTGCACAAATATCTTTAAAGAAGGACAGCGAACTTTTGTGACAGAACTTTATCGGGATTTACCGGTTTAAGATATCTGAACTATATAGATATCTAACCACATAGGCACATAGTTCACATAGAAAATTGTAATTTTATTTGAATAAATACTACTGTGTTCTATGTGTCTATGTGGTTCAAAATAAGTTCAAAAAATAGAAATAATATAAACAAAATAATTAAACACATGCCATAAAATACTACTGTGTTCTATGTGCCTATGTGGTTCAAAAAAACAATAAAATGAAACAAAAAGCTGATATTGGGTTAATAGGTTTGGCCGTGATGGGCGAAAACCTGGTGCTGAACATGGAAAGCAAAGGCTTTACTGTGGCTGTTTTCAATCGTTCAGTCGAAAAAGTGGACAAGTTTATTACAGGACGTGGTGCCAATAAAAACTTTATCGGAGCACATTCGGTAAAAGAACTCTGCGACTCACTGGAGCGTCCGCGCAAAGTGATGATGCTGGTAAAAGCCGGACAGGCTGTGGATGATTTTATCGAGCAGCTTATTCCGCATCTCGAGCCGGGCGATATTATTATCGATGGTGGAAATACACACTTCCCCGATACTGTTCGCCGTGCCAAATATGTGGAAAGCAAAGGATTGCTTTATGTGGGAACAGGTGTTTCGGGTGGCGAGGAAGGTGCCTTGCTGGGTCCTTCGATGATGCCCGGTGGTTCGCCCGAAGCATGGCCTTATGTGAAAGATATTTTCCAGGCTGTTGCAGCTAAGGTGGAAGATGGTTCACCATGTTGCGATTGGGTAGGCGAAGGCGGTGCCGGACATTTTGTGAAAATGGTGCACAACGGTATTGAATACGGCGATATGCAGATTATCAACGAAGCCTATCAGGTAATGAAAGATATGATGGGTATGAGTGCCGACGAAATGCACGAAGTTTTCAAAGAATGGAACAAAGGCGATCTCGATTCGTATCTGATTGAAATTACCCGCGATATTCTGGCGGTGAAGGACGAAGATGGTCAACCTTTGGTGGACAAAATTCTGGATACAGCCGGACAAAAAGGCACCGGAAAATGGACAGGCGTTTCAGCCCTCGATCTTGGTGTGCCTTTGACGTTGATTGGCGAATCGGTATTTTCACGTTGTCTGTCGGCTCAGAAAGACATTCGTGTAAAAGCTTCGAAAGTGATCAGCGGACCTGCTGTAAACTTCACAGGCGACAAAAAACAAATGATCGACGACCTGAAAGATGCCCTTTTCGGAGCTAAAATTATTTCGTATGCGCAGGGCTATAACCTGATGATGGAAGCTGCCAAAGAATATGGCTGGAATCTGAATTACGGTGGCATTGCCCTTATGTGGCGTGGCGGTTGTATTATTCGTTCCACTTTCTTGGGCGATATCAAAAAAGCATTCGATGTAAATCCGGAACTCGAAAATCTGCTGCTCGACCCGCATTTCAAAAATATTGTAGAAAAAGCTCAGGCAGGATGGCGCAGGGTTTGTGCAGCCGCGCTTACCAACGGAATTCCTGTACCTGCACTTACTTCGGCACTTTGCTATTTCGACGGCTTCCGCAGCGAACGTCTGCCTGCTAACCTGCTTCAGGCCCAGCGCGACTACTTCGGAGCACATACCTACGAACGCATCGATAAGCCACGTGGCGAATTCTTCCACACCAACTGGACTGGTCGAGGTGGCGATACTGCTTCAACCACTTATGTGGTGTAATTCATAGAAACCACTTCGTGTGGAATTGTAAAATATTAGCGCCCTTTGCTCTGTGTTTGAGTAGAGGGCGTTTTGTTTTGATAAGCGATCTGTTGCATTCTTATAAATTCCAAAAAACACTTTCTCAAAACTTACATTTTGTCTGATTTTTATTCAGGGAGGAAAATATCTCAAACATAAAGCAAAGAATTTGTGTAGGTTTGTGACTGAGCAGCAAAACAATTAGCTATAAAAATTATATTTTTCATCGAAAAAGCTTCATTTCATTTTATCAATTCAAAGCAAAAGTGTATTTTTGTAAGCAATTTAGCGATAAAATGACTCACAATTACGAAGATTTAATAAAAGGCTTTGAATTAAGACTGAGAACTCTTATTTCGGGCTACAAGTCATTACAGGAAAAAAACGCCATTTTGGTGTCGGAACTGGAACGCCGGCAGAACGATTTAATGCTGGCACACAGGGAGATTCTTGAACTTCGCCAAAATTACGACCATTTGCGCATGGCGCGTACATTAGCTGCTACCGACGCGGAAAAAGCCGAGTCGAAGAAGCGTATTGATAAAATGGTGCGGGAAATCGATAAATGTCTGGCTCTTTTGGATGAATAGAGCATATGAGTGAACACGATAAATTAAAAATCCACGTACAAATAAGCGGTTTCCGTATTCCAATGAATATAAACCGTAAGGACGAGGAAGTATATCGAAAAGCCGAGAGACTGGTTGTGAAATATCTTGATGAATATCAGAGAGTTTACAATCAACGGGCTTCGGAAGAGCTGCTGATTCTGGTGGCTTTCAGGTTAGCTGTAGCCCTCTCGAAGCAGGAATTGGATCGCGATCTGGTGCCTTTGGCCGAAAAGATCAAAAATCTGGACGAGGAACTGAAAACCCTGCTTGCTGTGTAAGTCTGAGCTTGTTTTTATCGATTGTTATTGACCGCATTTCGTCGACAATGAATGTGTTGTGCTTTTCCCTTCGGGGCGATGCCTGCGCTTCTGTCTTCGTAATGCGATTTTTTTTTATTTTAAAAACTAATAAAACATACATAATTAAATTCTAATCATTCACTTAATAATCAATTCATAATATGGTAAGTATCATCATAGGAGTTGTGGCTTTTGTGCTGGGTGTGGGTGGAACTTTCTTCGTGTTCAGGGTGCTGAACAAGAAAGCCCTCATGGAAGCAGAAGCAGAAGCCGAACTACTCAAGAAAAACAAAATGATAGAGGCTAAAGAGAAATTTATTGCTCTGAAAGCCGAACACGAACAACAGGTACAGCAGCGTAATGCAAAAGTACAGGAGCGCGAAGTGAAACTTCAGCAACGCGAAATGCAGATTAACCAACGTCAGGGGGAATTGCAACGCAAAATGAACGAACTTGATGTGTTGCGCGAAACACATGAACAACAACTCACAGTTTGTGAAGCAAAACGTAAAGAACTCGATCACCTCAGTCGTCAGGCTCACGAACAGCTCGAAACTATCTCAGGGCTTTCGGCCGAACAAGCCAAAGAACGACTAATTGAAGCGCTGAAAGAAGAAGCCAAAACCGAGGCAATGTCGTATATCAACGATATTATGGAAGAGGCCAAAATGACTGCCAACAAAGAGGCTAAGAAAATTGTGGTGCAGAGCATTCAGCGTGTAGCTACCGAAACAGCCATCGAAAACTCTGTGACTGTGTTTCATATCGAATCCGACGAAATCAAAGGCCGTATTATTGGTCGCGAAGGTCGTAACATTCGTGCGCTCGAAGCTGCTACGGGTGTTGAAATTATTGTGGACGATACCCCTGAAGCCATTGTGCTTTCAGCTTTCGATCCTGTGCGTCGCGAAATCGCCCGCTTGTCGCTTCACCAACTTGTAACCGACGGACGTATTCACCCTGCCCGCATTGAGGAAGTGGTAAACAAAGTCCGCAAACAGGTGGAAGAAGAAATTATCGAAATTGGTAAACGTACTACTATCGACCTTGGAATTCACGGATTGCATCCTGAGCTGATTCGTATGGTGGGAAAAATGAAATACCGTTCGTCGTATGGTCAAAACCTGCTGCAACACTCGCGTGAGGTGGCAAATCTTTGTGCTACTATGGCTTCGGAGCTTGGTTTGAACCCTAAAAAAGCCAAACGTGCCGGACTGTTGCACGATATTGGTAAAGTGCCCGATGATGAACCGGAATTGCCACATGCTATTCTGGGTATGCGTTTGGCCGAGAAATACAAAGAGAAACCGGACATTTGCAATGCTATTGGTGCTCACCACGACGAAGTAGAAGTGGAAACGCTTATTGCGCCCATTGTGCAGGTTTGTGATGCTATTTCAGGCGCGCGTCCCGGTGCCCGTCGCGAAATTGTGGAAGCTTATATCAAACGTCTTAACGATCTCGAAAATCTTGCACTTTCGTATCCCGGTGTACTTAAAACTTACGCCATTCAGGCTGGTCGCGAGTTGCGCGTAATTGTGGGTGCTGATAAGATTGACGATAAAGAAACCGAATTGCTGTCGTTCGATATTGCTAAAAAAATTCAGGACGAAATGACTTATCCCGGTCAGGTGAAAATTACAGTAATACGTGAAACACGTGCTGTAAGTTACGCCAAGTAATTGTCATTAAGCTCAATAAATGCAGGTGGTTGTACAAATGTACAATCACCTGTTTTTGTTTTTAATTGTTAGTTTCTATAAGCCTATAGATTGTATCAGTTGTTTTTGAAAACGTACGCATGTACCTTTGCATTGTAATTAAAAATTAATACAAACTATAAAATATATAAGATTATGGCTACAATCAAAAACACCGAATTTCAGGCTTTGCCTTACGCATACAATGCACTCGAACCATTTATCGATGCACTTACAGTAGAAATCCACTACAGCCGTCACCACAAAGCATATTTTGACAATGTGCAGAATGCAGTTAAAGGAACGGAAACTGAGAATCTCGATTTCATTTCACTGTTCAAAAACATAAGCAAATATCCTGCTGCGGTTCGTAACAATGGTGGTGGTTATATTAATCACGTGCTTTATTGGGAAAATATGAAAGCCAATGGCGGTGGCACACCTTCGGGCGCATTGGCAGAAGCTATCGACAAAACTTTTGGTTCGTTCGAAGCTTTCAAAACTCAGTTCAGCGATGCCGGAAAAACCCGTTTTGGTAGTGGTTGGGCATGGTTGAGTGTGGATGCTGAAGGAAAACTTTTTGTAAGCTCAACTCCAAATCAGGATAATCCTTACATGGACGTGGCCGAAAAACAGGGAACTCCGATTTTGGGTATGGACGTATGGGAACATGCTTATTACCTCAAATATCAGAACAAACGTCCCGATTATGTGGAAGCATTTTTCAGTTTGATTAACTGGGATGTGGTAAGCAAAAGATATCAGGAAGCTTTATCATAATATATGCCTGGATTTTCAGGACACTTTTTTTAGAATTGAGAAAAGAATCACCGTGATGGTGGTTCTTTTTTTTTCTTAGAGATGCTTTATTTTTCGTTCAATTCAAGAAAAAAGTATACATTTACCGGATTGAAACAAGTTAGTTATTTTTAAAGTTGACAATATGATGACATTTGAAGTGTGCTGCAATTCGGTTAAAAGTGCTCTCGCAGCTCAGTTGGCAGGAGCACACAGGGTGGAGTTGTGTGGCGCATTGTCGGTGGGAGGTCTTACGCCTTCGTACGGCGAGATTTTACTTGCGCGTGAACTTCTGCAGATTAAGTTACATGTTTTGATAAGACCGCGCGCCGGAGATTTTACTTATGATATGTACGAGTTTAAAAGTATGCTAAAAGACATCGAATTGTGCAGAAAGGAAGGTGTCGACGGTGTGGTAATGGGCTGTCTGCGAAATGACGGAACGGTGGATGTTGGTACTATGAGCACGCTTATGGCAGCTGCGGAAGGAATGTCGGTGACTTTTCATCGTGCTTTTGATTTGTGTTCTGCACCCGAACAGGCTCTCGAAGATATTATCGGGCTGGGTTGTGCGCGTGTGCTCACATCAGGTCTGAGTTCTACTGCCGAACAGGGAATGGATCAGATTAAAAAGTTGCATCAGCAGGCAGCGGGCAGAATTAGTATTATGGCTGGGGCGGGAATTAATGAGCATAATATTCAGCGTGTTGCCGCGAGTACAAATGTCACTGAATTTCATTTTAGTACAGGCATTAAGGTGGAAAGTGATTTTGATGCCCTGATAAACCGCGTATTGCTGGGTGCCAGTAAATGCCCTGCCGAACACGGACTTACTATTAGTTCGGAGGAGAAAATACGACGTATTATAGCGGCTGTGAATTGCTGATATTGTGTACATAGTGGGAGTGAAGTGTAAAGGCAATTGCTTATTGTTTTTTACAGATATTCTTCAAAAAACAGATGTTCGTTGAGAATAATTGTCCGGTCGATTTTTTCAGTTCAATTATTAGCTTTATCTTTGTAGCGAAAAATAGCAACAACGGTTGTCTATTTCGAATAAAACGGGGCTGTTTGGTTTTGACAGCAGGCAGAACTGATATGTAAGCATGTCGAGCTTTGAGAAAACAGCTCGTAAATCCAGGTTCTTAAAATTATAACTGGCGAAGAAAACTACGCTCTTGCTGCTTAATCGAATAAAGTAGATTAAACTTAATTCAGGTACCAGGTACCAGAACGAGACACTTCCCAAAGGCCGTCGCTTCGAGGCCGATGATCAGGAAGTGCGGATAAATCGAAGATAGTTGCGCTCAGCCTTGGGGGCGTAATGAAATAAAAAGGATAAGGTATCGGTTGGTGGCTTCGGTCTTGCCGGTACACGAAAATTAAGGCGAAGATAAACATGTAGAAAGCTTATTTTTTCCTTGTTTGGACGAGGGTTCGACTCCCTCCAGCTCCACAAAAAAAAGTTCCGTATTGTTGGAACAGAATTTTTATTTTTGGTGATGGTATTCACCCTGAACCGCCTTCAAAGGCTGATAATACCTGTGTTTTAGTACAATACTTGCCCTGTGGTTAAAGAATTGTGCTAAAATGCAGGTATTCTTGTAAATATATGTCTGTCATCAGGTGTTAAACATTAGTTTTAGGTACTGTTGAATATATGGTTGTCCTGACTTTTTTGTAATGTCACTCCTACGAAGCTATTTTTGTACAAAGAACTAATAATAACGTGAGTTCGATGTAAGAATGTATTACGACTATTTAGAGTATAATATGGAAGAAAAACAAATTACACTGATGAAAAATGAGTAAAGTTTTGATTTATAATGAGTTTTCTTTTGCTCTCAGTGTGTCTCAGAAATTTCTCCTAATGACCTCAGTGTAAATTTTAATTACCAAAAATCATAATTTATTTCGAACTCACGTTAATAATTACTACCATAGTTATACTCCTAACGGAGCAATTCCTTAGCTTCAGAGAAGTGTTATTATGATAGAATAATGATTGTTATGTGTTTTCAGAGCTCCGTTGGGAGCGAAATTATTTTATTTTTGAAAAGTCATGACACTATTTTATAATGCTGAATTAGTATGGATAAAAACAGCTTTCGTAATTTTGACCAGTTTCGTGTTCTGAGATATATTATCAGATGGTTTCTTTATGTGCTGCCTGTTTCAATAGTGGTCGGTTCGCTTATTGCTTTGTTTTTGTGGTTGCTCGAAAAGGCTACCGAATTGCGTTTTGCCAACGAATGGTTGCTGTATCTGCTTCCGGTGATTGGGGTGGTTATTGTGGCTGCGTATAAATTTAAAGGCAAAAATTCGGAAGCGGGCAACAATCTGGTGATGGATGAAATTCATAAACCCGGGGGCGGTGTGCCGTTTCGAATGACACCATTTGTGCTTATTTCCACAGTGATGACGCATTTATTTGGAGGTTCAGCCGGTCGTGAAGGTACTGCGGTGCAAATCGGAGGCAGCATTTCGAATTTCATTGGGAAACTTCTGAAGCTTAAACCCGAAGATATGCGTATTTTGCTGATGACAGGTGTGGCAGCGGGTTTCGGAGCTGTGTTTGGAACTCCGGTGGCCGGAGCGATTTTCGCGCTCGAAGTGTTGGCCATTGGCAGGATAAAATACGATGCCTTACTACCCGCATTGATGGCTGCTGTGATGGCCGACATGGTTTGTTCTGCTTATGGAATTACGCATACGCATTATCATATTTCTTCTCAACTACAGACAGCTGCAGGTTTTCTGAATTTCCACGTCGATTATAAAATTCTGATTTTTGGCGTTTTGGCAGGTATGCTTTTCGGACTTACAAGTCATTTGTTTGCATTTTCAATAAAGAGTCTGAAGCAGGTTTTTCATAAATATATTAAATGGAAACTTTTAATTCCTGTTTTGGGTGGATTATCGATTATTGCACTGACTTTTATTCTTGGCACAAACGACTATCTTGGTCTTGGAGTGGAAACAGCTTCGGGTGAGGGAAATTCCATTGTGAATGCATTCAGAGCAGGGGAAGTGGACAATTTCAGCTGGCTGTGGAAACTGATTTTTACAGTTATTACTCTGAGTACAGGCTTTAAAGGGGGTGAGGTAACGCCTTTGTTCTTTATTGGTGCTACGCTGGGTAGTGTCTTTGCTTTTCATACAGGAATGCCGGTAGATTTATTCGCCGGAATGGGTTTTATTGCAGTTTTTGCCGGAGCTACAAATACGCCGCTTGCCTGCACCATTATGGGTGTGGAGCTTTTTGGAGGCGAATATATGTTGTATTTTGCAGTGGCGTGCTTTGTGGCATATTATTTCAGCGGGCATTCGGGTATTTACAGTTCGCAAAAGCTGAGTGTGCATAAGGGCGATGTTCAGAAGTTTTGATCGTGGTTCATATGGTCTGAGCGCTGGATTGTGTTTAATGTTAACGATTGCTATTGCGCTCGAACTCAAATTATAAAGTTTGTGAATTATCCTTTTTTTTGCAATTTTTGAGCAAAAAGACAGTTTTAATAAATGAGGATTGTATTAAAAAAGGCTATCTTTGCAGCTCATATTTTACGAAAAAATTTTTTCCGAATGAATATTAAAATGAAATGCGGCGTTACATTGCTGCTCCTTGTTTTTGCGGTTTCAACCCTCGTAGCACAAACTTATCGTGTCGAAATTGGTAATGTACAGGCTCGTCAGTCGGGCAAAAATTCGAGTACAAACATTTTCAATGGTGTTCGATTAGGTGCCACAGCCGAGTTCGATCTGAAATATAACTTCAGTTTCCTTACCGGAGCTCTTTATTCGGCGGTATACGACAGCAAAGTACAGCGTTTCGGCGTTACTTCCGATTCGGTTACATACAAAACATGGGGACATTATGTGGATGTGCCTTTGCGTATTCAATATAATCTGAAGCTCAAAAAAGATTTCAAACTCTTTGCTTTTGCCGGTCCGAATATCAATTTTGGTCTTGCACAGCCTCAGAAAGTCATTTCGGCCCTTTCGAAGGATATGGAGGATTTTACAGGTATCGAAAAAAAAGAATATTATGAAAACGATCTTTATAAAATGGCTAAAATCAGCCGACTGAATTTTCAACTTGGAGCCGGAGCCGGTATTCAGTGGAAAAATTATCAGCTAAAGGGTGGATACGATTTCGGAATCAACAGTATCAATAAAGTAGATTCGAATCGTATATTACGCCACAGCGGTTGGTATGTGTCGTTGGTGTACGAATTCTGATAAATCCCATAAAACAAAGTAAAAGCTATTCACGAAATCTTTGTGTTTAGCTTTTTTTTTTGATTATTATAAGTCATATACCCTAAGGTCGTGATTTTATGCTTATTTTTGCATTTGATTCCCAAAATAAATTTTTGAAACAAGCATGAATTTGTATTCTGTTTTTCAGCAACACCCTGTGGTTTGCACCGATAGCCGCAATTGTCCCGAAGGTTCAGTTTTTTTTGCGCTGCGTGGCGATAATTTTGATGCCAATTTATTTGCAGCCAAAGCTTTACAGAATGGTTGCGCTTTTGCTGTGGTGGATAACCCCGAAGTTGTGACCGACGAACGCTATATTCTGGTTGAAAATGTGCTCGAAGCATTGCAGCAACTTGCGCGCGAACACCGACAGGCATTGGGGACAAAAATTGTAGGAATCACCGGCACAAACGGTAAAACGACGACCAAAGAGCTGATTGCTTCGGTGCTGAAACAAAAGTTTAATGTGCATTTCACGCAGGGCAATCTCAACAATCACATTGGAGTGCCGCTCACTTTGCTACAGCTTACAGCTGCTCACGAAATGGCAGTTATTGAAATGGGTGCCAATCATCCCGGCGAAATAAAAATATTGTCGGAAATTGCATGTCCCGATTTTGGTATAATCACCAACGTGGGAAAAGCACATCTTGAGGGTTTTGGTTCGTTCGAAGGAGTGAAGAAAACAAAAGGTGAATTGTACGATTACGCGCGCACCCACGGAGCCGGATTGTTTATCAACAGCGGCAATCATTTTTTAATGGAAATGGTTCAAAAGGCCGGTTTCGAAGCAGATGATAAGCACCTGATAAAATATAATCTGAATGGTTCGGCTGCCAATGTGAACGGAAAAGTAACTGCAAGCGCTCCTTTTGTATCGTTGAGTTGTGTTACAAATCAGGGTGAATTTAATGCTGATACAAGATTGATAGGCGATTACAATGCCGAAAATATACTTGCAGCTGCTACTATTGGTAACTATTTCGGACTGAGCAACGATGAAATAAAACGCGGACTTGAAACTTACGAGCCCAAAAACAATCGTTCGCAGTTGATGGTAACCGACAAAAACAAGCTGATTGTGGATGCTTATAATGCCAATCCTACAAGCATGAAGGCTGCCATTGGCAATTTTGCAACTATGCAGGTAAGTCCTAAAGCCGCTATTTTGGGCGATATGCTTGAGTTGGGCGAATATTCGGCTGACGAACATCAGGCAATTGTAAGTGAACTGGAAAAAGCCGGTTTCGAACAGGTAGTGCTTGTTGGCCCGGAATTTGTGGCTTGTAAGAGCGGTTTTCATACTTTTGAGAAAGTTGAAGAGGCACGTGTGTTTTTGGAAAACAATCCTATTGAAGCATATTATGTGCTTATAAAAGGTTCGAGAGGTATTAAGCTCGAAAAAGTGATAGAATTATTATAGTTAAATATATTATTTTTAGGAATGAAAAAACAAAATGTGACTATTCTGGTGGCTTTATCTGTTGTAATATTGGCACTTATCGGAGCTGTGCTGTTTTACATGAACAAAGCCAAACAGAAAGAAGCGGAGATTGCCGAAGTGGTGGAAATGATGACTTTCGAAAAGGAACAGGTGGAACAGGAATTTCAGGATCTTAATTACGAACTTTCGGGTTACACTGTCAATATAAAAAACGATTCACTCTTTAAACTGCTCGAAACCGAAAAGGTAAAAGTGCAGCAACTGCTCGAAGAGCTGAGAGTGACTAAAGCTACAAATGCCCGTAGAATTACTGAACTTAAAAAGGAACTTGCTACTGTTCGTTCGGTCATGATTCATTATGTGAACCAAATTGACTCACTGAATGCTGAAAACAAGGTGCTTAAGACCGAAAATGTGGAAGTGAAACGTCGCTATAACGAGGTAACTCAGGTGGCCGAAAAGCTTACAAAGGAAAAGGAAACGCTTAATGAAGTGGTAACGCGTGCTTCGAAACTGGATGTGGTGAACTTCGGTGTGGTAACACTGAATAGCAAGGGACGTAAAACTTCGTGGTTTTCGCAGATTGCAAACCTTCAGTTTAATTATACAGTGGCTAAGAACATTACAGCAGAGTCGGGTCATAAAACCATGTATCTGCGTATTACAAAACCAAATGGCGATGTGTTGACTAAAAGTACTTCGAATGTTTTTCCGTTCGAAAACAAAAATATTGCTTATTCGGCTAAAAAAACTTATGAGTACGAAGGCGAATCGCTTGCTGACGTAATTTACTGGAAAGTGGAGGAAGTGCTCGAAAAGGGAACTTACAGGGCTGAGTTTTTTACCGATGGCAATCTTGTGGGAAGTTTTGATTTCCCTATAAAATAAAAATTCTGATCAGCAGTATAAATGTCGCAAAGTTCAAAGTTTACGCAGGCTGCCGAAGCCATTGCTTTCGATGAAAAGCACCGGAATACTATTCGGTTCAATATTTCGCGTTACGATACGGCCGTTGCCAAAGGCATGGCACGCTATCGCGATGTGGAGAAAGCGAAGGAAATGGCTGCGCAAATAAAGCGTGACGTGTTGGCGAAATGGGACACTTATCTGCTCGAATTCGAGAAAAATATTACTGCTAACGGAGCTGAAGTGCTCTGGGCAAGCGATACGAATGAGGCTACTGATTATTTGCGAAAAATTCTCACTGATAATCAGGCGCGACTGTTGGTGAAAAGCAAATCGATGACCACTGAGGAAATTGAGTTGAATCATGTGGCCGAAAGTATGGGCTGTGAATCGGTGGAGACGGATTTAGGCGAATTTATTGTACAGGTGGCCGGTGAGCGTCCTTATCATATTGTGACGCCCGCTATGCACAAGTCCAAAGGTGATATTGCAAAACTTTTTAACGAAAAATTCAATACGCCCATCGACAGTACACCAGAGGAAATGACCGAATATGTGCGTCAGATGTTACGTAAAAAATATACTTCTGCCGAAGTAGGAGTGACGGGTGCAAATTTTCTGATTGCCGATATCGGAGGAATTTCTGTAACGGAAAATGAAGGAAATGGTTTAATGACCACCGCCTTCCCCAAAGTGCATATTGTAATTGCCGGTATCGAAAAGCTGATACCACGTATGAGTCAGCTGGGACTTTTTTATCCTTTGCTGGCAGCACATGGAACCGGTCAGCAAATGACGGCATACAATACCATTTTTACAGGTCCGCGCAAAGGAGACGAAGTGGATGGCCCTGAGAAAATGTATGTGATTTTGCTTGATAATGGTCGTACTGATGTATTTGCCGATGCCGAAGGTTACGAGTCGCTGGCCTGTATCCGTTGTGGTGCTTGTCTGAATGCCTGTCCGGTGTACAAAACGATTGGTGGTTACACTTACGATACGACTTACAGCGGTCCGATAGGTTCGGTACTGACGCCGTTTCTGCGTGGGTTTAATGATTTCTCGCATTTGAGTTTTGCTTCCACGCTTTGCGGGAAATGTGTCGAAGTTTGTCCGGTGCGCATTCCGCTGACTGATATTCTGTTGGCCAATCGCCGGAAAACAGTGGAGAAAGGTTTGCGCCCAACGGCTGAAAAACTGATCATGAAAGGTTTCGAATATGTGACTTCGGATCGTAAAAAAATGGATTTTGTGCCGGGAATTTTCAAAACTGCGGCTACCCGTCCGTTTAATTTTATGGCCTGGGGACCCAAACGCGAAATGCCTGAGTTTGCTAAAAAATCGTTTTCACAACAATATAAAGATAAAAACAAGACTAAATAAATAATTTACAATGAAAAGATTGATATACAGTGCTTTTGTTTTGCTTACATTGACTTTTGTTCTGTCGTCGTGCGATGAGGATAAGTATCTTGAATGGAAATATCTGAATGAAACATGGCTCGAACAATATAAGGAACAACATAAAAATGATCCTGATTTTTTTCAAACCGAAAGTGGATTGTGTTACAGAGTAATTCATCAGGGAGCGACCCGTCGCCCGAATTCAAGCAGCATTATTTATGTGAAATACAATGGCAAACTCGTTACCGGTAAAGTATTTGAAGACACTGAAGATAAAGTGATAAATTTTCAGCTTTCAAGCCTTATGCCGGGCTGGATTGAGGGAGTGACCAAAATGAATGTCGGAGGCAGATATATATTTTATATTCCTTACGAACTGGCTTACGGTGAGGATGGATCAGGTTCTATTCCTCCTTATTCAACCCTGATTTTCGATATCACGCTTGACGGTTCCGACGATCAGTTACCTAATGATTAAATAATATGAACATATTCAGGCAAATAGCTTTTCTGAGTTTATTTTTATATGCTGCAATGGTTTCGGGTGCGGCATATACGGTTGAAACTGTGCCTAATCCGAAAACGCTCAACAATTCGTATGTGAGCAACCCCGATGGTATTCTTTCCGAGTCCACAGTTTACAACATAAATGTGATGCTCGACTCGCTCGAAGCAAAAAACGGTGTACAGGCAGCTGTGGTAGTTTTGCAATCTATCGGACAGAACGATATCAATACTTTTTCGTACGACCTGGCCACAAAATGGGGCATTGGCGGTAAAAAAAGCGACAACGGACTGCTGATACTTTTTGTGGGCGACCAGAAAAAAATACGTTTCGAAGTGGGTTACGGGCTCGAAGGTGTATTGCCTGATGCCATTACCAAGCGTATATCTACCGAAATCATGATTCCGGAATTCAAAAAAGGTGATTTCGATGCAGGTTTTATCAAAGGTGTTGAGAAAGTAAAATCGCTTTCGCAAAACGAACCTTTCGACGAAAAAGTGGAGATTCACTGGAACGAGATTATTCCCGTTGCGCTGGGTGTTTATCTGTTTCTGATGATTATTTCGATTGTATGGATTGGGCGAAAAATTGCCCGCATAAAATCGGATCCAAAAATTCCACACAATATTGCGCGCTATAAAGCCATAAAATCAGAAAAAGCCGGGGTAACCATGCTTATTTCCATGGTTGTACCATTTTTAGCTATTGTGGCTGTTTTCCTGTTTAAATTGCCCATGCACTGGCTTCTGCTTGTATTGCCCGTACCTTTTACAACTATTCCCGCCAATATTTACGGACGAATTGCCATGAGACGTATTCGTCGTGCTCCTATCGTTTGTAACGAATGTGGCGCTAGTATGCATTTGCAATCCGAGAAAAAGGAAGATGCCTTTCTGAAAATGTCGCAGCAGTTCGAAGAAGAGCTTCATTCGGCCGATTACGATGTGTTTGTATGCGATAGTTGTCAGAACGAAGCCATTTTTATGCTCGATAAACCGAGTCCATACAGTAAATGTCCGCGTTGCGACACGAAAGCATTCATTCTGAAGGATAAACGCACCATTGTGGCGCCCACTTATATCAGTGCAGGCACAGAGCGAACCACTTATCACTGCAAGTTTTGCGGTTACGAAGAGCATCACAACGATCAGATTCCACGTTTGCAGCGTCAAAGCAGTGCTGCTTTTGTAGGCGGAGCTGCTGCCGGAAGTATCTTTAGTGGTCGCGGTGGCTTTGGTGGCGGTGGTGGTGGATTTAGTGGCGGAAGCTTTGGTGGCGGAAGTTTTGGCGGTGGCGGATCGACCAGTGGATGGTGATTTTATTTACTATTTAATCATTTACTATTAATCATTTATTACTTTCTTTTTTATCAACCAATCAACAAAATAACCAATCAACCATAAATAAAACAAATAAAATAACAAATTATGAACAGAAAAACAATTATCAGTATTGCCATAGTCGGATTACTTGTAATCACAGCACTTTGGGGTGTTTCTAAATATAATGGTCTTGTGAATAATGATGAAGCAGTGAGTGGTCAGTGGGCCAATGTTGAAAATCAGTATCAACGTCGTGCCGACCTTATCCCGAACCTTGTAGCAACAGTAAAAGGCTATGCAGCTCACGAAAGTGAAACACTCGAAGGAGTAATTGCTGCCCGCGCCAAAGCTACGCAGGTAACCATTGATCCTGATAAAATGACACCTGAAAAACTTCAACAGTATCAGGCTGCACAGGGCGAATTGAGTTCAGCGCTTGGTAAATTACTTATGATTACCGAAAACTATCCTGACCTGAAAGCAAATCAGAATTTTATTGAACTTCAGGCGCAACTCGAGGGTACTGAGAATCGTATCTCAACCGAACGCACTAAATTCAACGATCTTTCAAAAGAGTTTAATGCTTCAATTCGTCGTTTCCCAACGAATATCATTGCTTCGATGACAGGTTTCGAAAAACGCAATTATTTTGAAGCTGAAGACGGTAGCGAAAAAGCTCCCGAAGTGAAGTTTTAATTTCGATAAAAAGCTATTGTCATGTCAGATAAGGAAAAATACAACGCTTCGCCCGATCGTTATACCAACTCTGTGGGTTATAATTTCTGCGGAAAAAGCGGATTAAAATTGCCCCGACTTTCGCTCGGATTGTGGCATAACTTCGGCGATGTGGACGATGCCACCGAAGCACTGAATATGTTGAAATATGCCTTCGATAAAGGTATTACCCATTTCGATCTGGCCAATAATTACGGAACACCATTTGGCAGCGCTGAAAAGAATTTTGGCAAAATGCTGAAAAATAATTTCGGAAGTTATCGAGACGAAATGATCATCAGTTCCAAAGCCGGACACGAAATGTGGCCCGGTCCTTATGGTGATGGTGGTTCACGCAAATATCTGATGGCCAGTCTCGATCAGAGTCTTTCGCGCATGAAGCTGGACTATGTGGATATTTTCTACTCGCATCGCTACGATGAAAATACGCCACTCGAAGAAACCATGGGCGCTTTGTCCGACATGGTAAAGCAAGGCAAAGCGCTTTATGTGGGCATTTCGAAGTATCCCGAAGATAAAGCGCGTGAAGCTTATCGGATTTTGCGCGAAAACGGTACGCCCTGCCTTATTTATCAGGGTCGCTACAGCATTCTTTCGCGCGAAATTGAAACCGAAGTATTACCTCTGGCAGCCGAAGAGGGCGTGGGCTTTATTGGCTTTTCTCCATTGGCGCAGGGCATGCTCAGCGACAAATATCTGAATGGCATTCCCGAGCATTCCCGTGCAGCGCTGAGTCACGGATTTTTGCAGAAAAGTCAGATTACGCCTGAGTTGGTGGAACGATTAGTGAAACTGAACGATATTGCTCAGCAACGCGGTCAGACGCTTGCTCAAATGGCATTGGCTTGGTGTTTTCATAAGCCACAGGTTAATTCAGTGATTGTGGGAACAAGCTCGGTAAAACAGTTGCAGGATAATATCGCAGCGCTTGAAAATACGCACTTCAGCGACGAAGAACTCTGGAAAATAGGAGAATTGGGGTAGGGGAGCGTGTTTCGGGTTCCGTGTTTCGCGTTCCGTGTTTCGCGTTCCGTGTTTCAAAGTTCGGAGTTTCAAGTTTTGAGTTTCGAGTTCTGAGTTTCGGGTTGATTCCGAGATTTGCGACAATGCATTCAATTTTAAAATTCTACATTCTACATTCTACATTCAAAATTCTGCATTTACAGGTGTTTAATTCAGTAAAATACTTCCGCATACTCATAATTGTTTTATTGCATGTGGCTTTTGTTTCATGCGAACGGAATTATGTGTCGTCGATTCCGAATTATCCTGTCGGAATGCGTATTAATTTGACTACTGATTATCCGAATTTTAAAAATTCAACCGGTCAGATTCTGACTTTTACCGAACGAAAACTCGATATAGATCGCCTTGGTTTTGGTGGTATTTTGCTTTGTACAGGCTTAATGACGGATGATTTTGGAAATTCACTTTATTATGCTTATGATATGGCTTGTCCGTACGAAGCCGATCTGAAAGTCCGGGTTTATCCTATGGAAGAAGGACTTGGACGTGTGAAATGCGAAAAATGCGGCACAGAATACAATGTAGGATATGGCTTTGGTGATCCCGACACAGAAACAGGTCCTTCTACCGAAATACTGAAACGTTATCGTGTGACCATTAGTGGTGATTATCTGACAGTTTTGCCCAAATGATTATTTCCAGGCCTTCGGACTTTTTATTAGTCCGCTCAAGGCTGTAAAGCTAATGTAAAAAGGATAGAAAACAGACAAAATGAAACTCCTGAAAAGGAGTTTTTTTGTTTTAAATAGATCATTTGCTGTCAGCAAAAAACTTACATCAATCAGATATTTTATCAGAAAATAGATTGCTGTGGCAAACCATAATTCAGAAACGAAAACCGAACCTGCAAAAAGCATTACCTGCATTAGCGAAGCAAGTAAAACCACTATGGCTACTACAATGATTTGCAGGTCGTTGTATGATTTAGATTTTGCAGTCCAGCGTTGTCGTTGTTTGAAGAATGCCGCCATGTTTTCGGCTGATTTTGTGCTTACAAAAGCATTTTCCGATTTTAGAAAACGAATTTTTCCACCTCTTTTTTTGATACTCAAAAGTAGAAAAATATCGTCGCCCGACATTTCATCCAAATTTATATAGGGCCATGCATCCAACCAACTTTGCTTGCGAAAGGCGAGGTTTGCACCGTTGCACATTACAGGCATGCCACTGCCTGCAGCACCTGCTCCTGAGGCAATCAGCGTGCTGAATTCCAGACTTTCTATCTTGCTGAAGATAGTATCGTTTTCAGCCATTCGTACCGGAGCAATAATCAGATCACAATCGTTTTTCACCTGAAAAGCCAGTAGCGTTTCAACCCATTTTTCTGTCGGAATGCAGTCGGCATCGGTAGTGATAATCAGATTTCCTTTGGCAGCCAGTATTGCTTCGCGTAAAGCGGCTTTTTTACCCTGTTTTTGTGCCTGAATAATACGGATATTATCGAAATGCAGTGTGGCATCCTGCATAATTTCGGCAGTACGGTCGGTGGAGTGATCGTTGACAAGTATCAGTTCAAAATCGCTGATGCTTTGCCAGCGTAAAGCACGCAGCAGGTGAGGCAGGTTGTTTTCTTCGTTGCGACAGGCTACCACTACAGAAACAGTTTTGGCTGAAGATGTAAGCTCCTCAGCCAAAAAATACGGAATTTTTTTCCAGCCTCTGCCAAAAATACCGATAAGCGCCAAATAGCTTCCCAATATTGCAAAAGCGGGAATAGAAATAAGGATAAGTGTCATTTAAAAAAGATAATTCAGGCCAATGTAAAATCCGGTTTTACCGTCCTGTTTGTTCAAAGCTTTACCAAAGTCGGCAGAAATCACAAAATTCTCGTTCCAGCCAATTTTCAGACCGGCACCAATGGCCGAATGAAATTTACCTGATTCATAATCGTTTAGTCCCAAATCCGATTTTTCAAGATCGTTAAGTGGAGACAGATTTTCTTTTTTTCTGTTTGCTTCTATATCAATCGGATCGAGAATAATTCCCGAATCGAAGAAAATATTAGTGCCCACGTAAAAGTTTTGTTTCAGCCAATCGAAACGCAGAAATTTATAACGGAACTCGAAGTTACCAAAAGCTACGCCATCGCCCACCACGCGATTGCGAAGTACGCCGCGAATAGAGTTTTTTCCTCCCAGACCTTGATTGGAAGCGGCTGTGAGGAAGCTTGTAATCAGCAGTGGTTATGCGTAATGAGGTACATAACTGTCGCCAAGGGTTGTTTGGTAATCCAGTCGGTATGCAAACGACATATCTTTCATCAGGGTAAAATACTGACGGTGAATGAGTGCAAATTTGGTATGTCCGAATTCGTTTATGAACGAAGGTGCAGTCTGAATTACAGCTTCGGTCCAGATGCCTTTCATTGGTCCCTGAAGCCGGTCGCGGCTATCGTATTTTAATCCAAGTTTAATGTAGTTGATGCTTCCGCCATCGGCTTCGGTAGGGCTTATAATGTCATAGTTCAGATAGCGTTGATAAAGCGTTCCGCCCGGAGCTGCCGGCAGTCCGAGTTTTGCAATGTCCACAGTATCGTTGGCAAAATTGTAAAAGGTATATCCGGCTACCCAACCTAATTTTGATTCTTTGAAATTTCCCTGAAAATCTGCTTTTATGCGGAACATATTACGCTCATTTTTATAAAAATGACGGTAGGTTTTGCTCAGATCGGCATCGTAGTTGGTCTGATATCCGTTAAAGCCGTAAAAATCCATCATTTGGTCGGTAAGATAGGTCACATCCACAGTCGTACGAACACCACGAAGCAGTTTGTCGGAATCGTACATAAAGCGATTGATACCAGTGCCTCTGGTGTAACGTGACCATTCGAAATACATGGAATGATCGTATTTTGGAAAGCGCGAACCATCGCCATAATGGTACAGATTAACCAGCGCACCATATTGAAAACCAAGGTCGGAATCGTACGAAATGGCGGGCAACGCGCCAAATCCCAGACCTTTTTTTACTTTTTGTTGTCCGTATGTCATTGAAATGACCAATAGAGAAGCGATTATAAGTGTGAGTTTTCTCATTTTCTGCTGTTTTATGAGGATCAATAAAAGTTTGTATTATTTCATTTTTCTGAACAATCGGTGTTCAAAGATATGAAATAGAAACGAAAAAAAGCACATCCGGTTTGGTGTGCTTTTAAAATATCTGAGTGTACGTGGGTGTTAGTTTCCTTTACAACTATTGCAAATGCCTGAATAAGAGATTTCAACATTCTGAATGCTGAAGCCTGTGTTCTCCGGTTTCTCAAAAAGCTCTGGTTTCAGATTGAAAATATCGTGTACTTTGCCACACTGTTTGCAAATGAAATGTGCGTGCAATGACATATCGATATCGTAACGTGCGTTTTTTTCATCGATAACAAGTTGTTGCACTGCGCCTTTTTCGAGGAAAAGGTTTAATGTGTTGTACACAGTGGTTTTCGACAAAGTGGGCATCGAAGGACTCAAAGCAGAGTAAATTTCGTCGATAGTTGGATGGGTTCTGTTTTTCAGCAGGTAATCCATTACTGCAGTTCGCTGAACAGATGGTTTTATTGAATATTGCAGTAAATAGCGATGCGTTTGAAGATAGTTATTCATACTATAATTTAAACCGTAAATGAATTAATTTTATAACGAGTACAAAGATAAAACAATCACATAGAATAAAAACTAAAACAGAGGATAAATATTCAGATTTGTAGTAAAAAGTTGTGGATTTTAAATATTATTCACAGTGCTGATAATGTTTAGCGCTTTCATTTTCAGTGTTTTTTCGGTTTGCAGCATAAAAAAAGCTGTCCGGAGAAAACCGAACAGCTTTTTGCAATAAAATTTGAAACAGATTACAATACGTTGATCTCTTTCAATACATCATTTGTTCCGCGAACAGCTGCTGCACTTTTTACGAACAGGGCAGATTCTTCAGCGTTCAGTTTGTAATCCAGAATTTCTTCGAGACCATCTTTGCCAATTACGCAAGGAACACCGATGCAAATATCGTTCTGACCATATTCGCCTTCGAGTGATACACAGCAAGGGATTACTTTTTTCTGGTTGTGGATAATTGATTCAACAAGGTAAGCTGCAGCAGCTCCCGGAGCATACCATGCTGAAGTTCCGAGCAGACCGGTAAGTGTGGCTCCGCCCACCATTGTGTCGGCAACAACTTTGTCGAGGGCTTCTTTGCTGAGTAGTTCCGATACGGGACGACCTTTGTATGAAGCGTAACGAGCCAAAGGAATCATGGTTGTATCGCCGTGTCCGCCAATTACCATAGCTTCAATTTCGTTAGGATTTACATTGAGCGCTTTACTCAGGTAGCAACGGAAACGAGCGCTGTCGAGTGCACCACCCATACCAATTACTTTGTTTTTTGGCAGACCTGTTGCTTTCAATGCCAGATAAGTCATGGTGTCCATTGGGTTACTTACAACCACAATGATGGCTTCTGGTGAATATTTCAGGATGTTTTCGGCTACGCTTTTAACGATGCCGGCATTTACGCCGATAAGCTCTTCGCGGGTCATACCCGGTTTGCGTGGAATACCTGAAGTGATTACCACTACATCTGAACCTGCTGTTTGTGCATAATCGTTGGTGCAACCTGTGATTTTTGAATCGAAACCAAGTAAAGCTGCTGTTTGGAACATATCGAGGGCTTTACCTTCCGAAATGCCTTCTTTTACGTCGAGCATTACTACTTCGTCAGCTACTTCGTTGAATGCAAGTACATTTGCACATGTGGCGCCTACATTTCCGGCACCTACTACCGTTACTTTTGACATAATTCTTGTTGAGTTATTGTTAGTTAATTATTCCTCGTTTTTTGTATGGCAAAGATAGCAATTATTTATTGATTGCGGAAAAATTTCTTTAATTATTTTGTCTTTTAAACAAATTATTTTTTTAGTATGCTACAGAATGTTTTCTGAATATTTATAAATGTTTGAGAAAAAGATTTTTAGATAGCTGTATCGAACTAAAAATAATATATGTGTGTTTAACTTGCTTGGATATTTTCCCTGTTATGTATGTACAGGAGCATATTTTATATTTGGTAAAACAATGGTTTTTACTATCTTTGCAATCAGTTTTTTTAGGACAAAAAGCTGATTTATAACCGGAAAGAGAGTTTTCCGTATTCATTATTTAAACATTGAAATATATTTCAGTATAAATCAGATTACAAACTTATGAAAAAGATTATTATTTTTTCTATTTGCCTCGTTACGGGGTTGGTTATTTCACAAATTTTACCTGATCTGCTCGGGGGAAATTATGGAAGTTTCAGGTCGGTAAATGGTTTGCTTCTTTCGGTTGCACTTTCGTTTATTATGATAAATGTGGGCCGCGAGTTCGAACTTGATAAAAGTCAGTGGCGCAGTTACCGCACCGATTATTTTGTGGCAATGATCACAGCTGCTGCTCCCTGGTTACTTGTGGCTGTGTATTATATGTGGTTGATGCCCGAAGGAATGTTTTGGGATTGGGAGTCGTGGAAAGCCAATTTGTTGCTGAGCCGTTTTGCCGCACCTACTTCTGCGGGTATTTTATTTACAATGCTGGCTGCTATTGGTTTGAAAAAGAGCTGGTTTTATAAAAAAATTCAAACATTGGCTATTTTCGACGACCTTGATACTATTTTGTTGATGATTCCGCTTCAGATTTTAATGGTTGGACTTCAGTGGGAGTTGCACATTATTCTGGTCGTTGTTTTTCTGCTTTTGTTTATTGGTTGGAAAAAAATCAATGCATTTAATTTGCCTCAAAAGTGGTATCATATATTGTCGTATGCTGCTGTAGTGGTGTTTACAAGCGAATTTATATATCGGACATCAAAAATAATTTCAGAAAATGGTGTGCATATCGAAGTGCTTTTGCCTGCTTTTATTCTGGGGATGGTAATTAAAACCAATCACAATGAGTCCAAGACCGACCAAAGTGCAGCGAATTTGATTTCATATATTTTTATGTTCCTGGTAGGTATAAGTATGCCGGTGTTTATGGGACAAATCCATACTGTTTCGGTAACCGATGCCGGAGTGGTAATGCCCGACCTTTCGTGGGGGCAAATTGCCATTCATGTGGTAGTGGTATCGTTGCTTTCCAATCTGGGTAAAATGGTTCCAATGTTTTATTATCGCGATCGCAGTTTACGCGAACGTTTGGCTTTGTCGATTGGTATGTTTACACGTGGTGAAGTGGGAGCGGGGATTATTTTTATAGCAATTGGATATAATATCGGAGGACCGCTGCTGGCTATTTCGGTACTGACCATTGTGTTGAACCTTATTTTGACAGGATTCTTTATCATGATAGTGAAAAAACTGGTTCTTAAATCGGTGGAAGCCGGTGAGGAACAGTTGGAGGGAAATTAGTAATTAGTGATTGGTGATTAGTGGATTTGTGGGAGAGCTTAGTAAATTATAATACATATATATGAAAATCAAGTATTTATTTTTCATTTTGTTGCCGGCTATTGTGGGTTGTTCGCAGCAGGGTAAGTTTAAAATTGAAGGTGAAGTAACAGATGCAGAAGGAAAAATGCTTTACATTGAGCAAACCGGACTACTGAAAACTGTGGCGCTTGACTCTGTAAAACTGAAAGCTGATGGTGCTTATAAATTTAAACTGGCTTCGCCCGAGTATCCCGAATTTTACAGACTTCGCGTGGAAGATAAGGTGATTAATTTTGCCATCGACTCGACAGAACATTTGGTGATAAAAGCTGCATTTAAGAATTTTGCCACAGGATATTCAGTCGAAGGTTCCGAGATGAATTTGCAAATCAAAGAGTTGCGTCAGTCGCTTTCTTTTATTCAGGCAAAAGCAAATAAACTTACTCCGCAGTTGAGTGCTTCGGAACGAAATGCTTTGCTGGCTGATGTGGAAGCTGATATTGAGAAACACAAAGAAATGGCCCGCAAAATTATTCTGACAAATCCGCGTTCATCGGCAGCTTATTTTGCTATTTATCAGAAAATCGGGAATACTTATCTGTTCTCGCCTTATGTAAAAGCCGATAAACCTTACTGTGCGGCTGTGGCTACTGCTTACAATGCCTTTATGCCCGATTATATCCGTACAAAAAATTTGTATGGTTTGGTAATGGATGCCATAAAAGCTGAGCGAAAAGCCAAAGACAGTCAGGCATGGCGTGAGGTGCTCGACAATGCATCGGCCGGATATATTGATATTGAGCTTCCTGATCGTAGCGGAAATGTGCGTAAACTTTCTGAACTCGAAGGTAAGGTTGTGTTGATCGATTTCTCGGCATATCAGATGGAGAAAAGTGTGCAATACACATTCGAACTTCGTGAACTTTACAACAAATACAGCGGACGCGGTTTCGAAATTTATCAGGTGTCGCTTGACCGTAGCAAACTGCTTTGGGAAGAATCGGTTGCGAATATACCCTGGGTTTGTGTGCGCGACGAAAATGGTCCTGAGTCGGTGGCTGTAAGCACTTACAATGTGCAAAGTGCGCCCACAGTGTTCCTGATGAACCGCAAAGGTGAGATTATTGCACGAAATCCTGACTTTAGCACACTGGATGCTTCCATTGCTAAATTGTTATAAATGAATTCAATGTGTGAGGATGAAGATCGTTGATTTTCATTTTTGCTAAATGTTGCTGATTCGAATCAACAAAAATATGCAGCAATTTATAAAAGAAACGGCACTTTCACTCGGTTTCGATGCCTGCGGAATAGCCCGGGCAGAGGCTCTGACTGAAGATGCCGTTTTTTTACGTTCGTGGCTCGATGCCGGAATGCATGGCGAAATGTCGTATCTGGCCCGTAACTTCGAAAAACGTACCGATCCCCGCGAGCTTGTGCCCGGATGTAAATCGGTTGTAACTGTGCTGCTCAATTATTGCCCACCTGTAAGTCAGCCTGCTGATGCGCCACGTATTGCCCGCTATGCATTTTCTGAAATCGATTATCATACAGTTATCAAAGGTTTGCTGGCAAAACTCGAAGCAGCCATCGTGGAAAATTATGGTTCGGAGTGTATAAACAGTAACGTACAACATAGTTTTGTGGATTCAGCGCCTGTGCTTGAGCGTCGGTGGGCACAAAGGGCAGGATTGGGCTGGATAGGTAAGCATACACAGCTTATTTCGCCCGAAATGGGTTCGTGGTTTTTTATTGGCGTACTAATGCTGAATGTGGAAACTGAGTATGATATTCCGGTGACTGATCGTTGCGGAAGTTGCACGCGTTGCATCGATGCTTGTCCGACGCAGGCACTTGAACCACATTTGCTGAATGCTACGCGCTGTATTTCATATCAAACCATTGAGTTGAAAGCAACTGTGGCTGAGGAGATTCGTCCGCTTTTGTCGGGTTTTGCTTTGGGCTGTGATATTTGTGTGGAGGTGTGTCCCTGGAACAGAAAAAAAGCTGTTCCGTATATTCACTCGCATTTAAAAGCCAATGATGTAATATCCGCCTGGAAAAGAGATGAATGGAGTGGTTTGGAATCAGCTGAATTTAATCAGATTTTTAAACATTCGGCCATTAAAAGAGCCGGTTTTGCGAAGCTGAAAGAAAATATTGGTTTTTTAAATGAAAAGAAGTCCGAAACTTCATAACTTTTTAGTCGGTTTGTTGTTTAATGAAACAGAATGTCTGGTTTATAATGCTCAGTCTGTAAGATTTATTATTGAGAATAAGTAAACGATTATAATTATACTAACTAATATAGATATATGTGGAAAGTTAATCCTTTTAAATACAGTCGCCGTCCTTCGGAGCAAGTGCTGATTGGAAATTTGAAACTTGGTGGAGCCAATCCGGTTCGCGTGCAGTCGATGGCTAATACCGATACAAATGATATCGAAAATTCTGTAGATCAATGTATCAGAATAGTGGAAGCCGGTGCCGATTTGGTTCGTTTTACTACTCAGGGCATTCGTGAGGCCGAAAGTGCTGGTGTTATTCGTCAGAAAATAAGAGAGAAAGGATATGAAACACCACTTGTGGCCGATATTCATTTCAATGCCAATGCGGCAGATGTGGCAGCCACAAAGGTTGAGAAAGTGCGCATCAACCCCGGAAATTATGTGGGAAGCGTAAAGATTGGCGACAATTCGGATTATACCGATGAGGAATTTGCCCGCGAATACGAAAAAATCAGAACACGTTTTATTCCTTTTCTGAATATCTGCAAAGAGAATAATACAGCTATTCGTATTGGTGTGAATCACGGTTCGCTGAGCGAACGCATGATGAATCGCTATGGCGATACTCCGCTTGGCATGGTGGAGTCGTGTATGGAGTTTTTGCATATTTGTCGCGAACAGGATTTTCACAACGTGGTGATTTCGATGAAAACCTCGAACACAGTGATGATGGTGCAGGTAATGCGCCTGTTGGTTGACCGAATGGAAGCTGAAGATTTGCATTATCCACTTCATTTGGGAGTTACTGAAGCTGGTGATGGCGAAGATGGACGTATTAAATCGTCGGTGGGCATTGGAGGCTTGTTGCTCGATGGCATTGGTGATACCATTCGTGTGTCGCTGAGCGAAGAGCCTGAAGCCGAAATTCCTGTAGCACGCCTTCTGGTAGAGCATACCGGAAAACGTAAACATGCTCCGGCTGTGGAAGCGGTTGAAAGTCTGCTTTGCTCACGTTACGAATACAAACGTCGTGAAACAACTGCTGTAGGTAAAATAGGAGGTGAAAATGCACCTGTAGTGCTGGCTTCGAAAGATGGAGGCTTTGCCACTATTCCGGATTTTTTACTGGTCGACAACCGCGTGTTGAGCACTGATGGTGATGTATTCCCTGTGTATGAAGCTGATTATGTACAAACTATTCAGACTGATGATTCGGCTGTGAAGTTTGTGCGTTTGCAATATCCTGATTTGACTGAAGATATGCTTTCGTTCCTGAAAGACAGAAATGATGTGGTGGTACTTCTTTCGTCGGAGCATGCCGATGGAGTTGGAGAGATGCGTGCATTTTTCCATACTTTGCTGAATGCTGATTGTCGCGTGCCGGTTATTCTGACCCGTGAGTATTCCGAATCAGCACTCGACCATTTACAGATTAAGTCGGCAGCCGATCTGGGTATTTTGCTTATTGATGGCTTTGGCGATGGAATTTTTCTTACCAATAAAGGAACGGTCACGGTTGAAGAACTCAACTCGGTAGCATTTGGAATATTGCAGGCTGCACGTGTGCGCATTTCGAAGACCGAATATGTGTCTTGCCCCAGCTGTGGACGCACAATGTTCAACCTGCAAACTGTAATTGCTCGTATAAAAGCGCGTACTTCGCACCTGAAAGGACTTAAAATTGGTATCATGGGCTGTATTGTAAATGGTCCTGGCGAAATGGCTGACTCCGATTACGGATATGTGGGTGCAGGTCGTGGAAAAGTGAGTCTTTACAGGAAAAAAGAATGTGTGGAGCGCAATATCGCTGAAGATGAAGCGGTAGATAAACTTATTGAACTTATCAAATCGCATGGTGACTGGCACGAATAAGCAATAATTATTTCGATTATTTTGCGAGCAGACAGATAAATGTATCTGTCTGCTTTTTTTATATTCAAATAATCTCATTAACAATATTGTAAATTTATTGATTGTAAATGAGCAATATAAAGCTTTTATTTTAACGCTTAAACGAATTGTACACTTATTTGCTTTTTTTTTATCCCCTGTGATTTGGTTTTAAATCTAATTTTGTAGTGTATTGAATACACTTTATCGAAAAAATGATTTACTAATTATTAAATGTAATCGCATGAGAAAATTTCACTTTTTTACAGGGCTGTACAAAAAAGCTCTTCTGGCGGGCACAATGATGCTGACGGCCGGCTTCATTTCTTTGCAGGCTCAAAATCTGACCGAGGGTCTGAAGTTGCATTATACTTTCGAGTCTGCAAATGGAACCGAAGTACCTGATGTTTCGGGTAATGGTTATAATGGTTTGCTTATGGGAGCAACTGTTGGTGTTACTAACGGAAAGCCCTCATTAATTCTGAGTGCAGCCGGTACCGACTGGCTGGACATGGGTGCTAACACCGGAAATCTGGTGGCTTCACTGACAGACTTTTCAATGTCGACCTATGTTTGGGTGAATAGTTCATACACGCGTTTAGGGAATGATGGTAATATGATTGCTACTTTTAGTAATTCACTCGACAGTTACAACGAGCGCGAGGGTTATATGTTCCTTCAGGCAAAACGTAGTCGTTATTCTATTACTACCGATCGTTACGAAGCAGAAGAATATGCACAGGGTGGTACTGATGTGGCATTAGGCAAATGGGTGCATTTAACATACACACAGACAGGCAATGTAGGTAAATTCTATGTGGATGGAGTTTTGAAACAGACCAACAACAATATTACGCTTACACCTTCGTCGTTGGGTACAACACCATACAATATGATTGCAAAACCTTCTTATTCGGGTGATTTATATCTTCAGGATACGCAGTTGAGCGATTTCCGTATTTACAATCGCGGACTTAGTTCTGACGAAGTGTTGATGTTGAATGGCTATCCGGCCGACCTTATTCAGGCTTATAATGCACTTGTGTTGGGCGATTTAACTGCTGTGGTTTCAGATATCACTTTGCCAGCCACTGTTGGTACTGCTCAGGTGCCTGTTACATGGGCCTCCACAATGCCTGAATATATTGCTATTGACGGAAAAGTAAACCGTCCGGATAAATACGATGCGTCAGTGAAACTTACCGCCACTCTTAATATGACTGTGGGTGAAACTACTTATACACTTACCAAAGAGTTCTTGGCTACTGTCCCTGCATTGAATATGGCTGGCGAACGTTTGGCTAAATGGACATTTAATTCTGATAATATTTCGGTTGAGAATGGTGAAATAAAAGTCCTTGACGATTCTGAAAGTGGATTTGTGGGAACTGTGAAAAACGATGCCCGTATAAGAACCATAGGAACAACGGAACAATTTAATGTGCTTGATTTAGGTAACGGAACAGGGTATTTTGATATGGGTGCTGGGATTGGTGAGGTTGTTTATTCCCTTACCGATTATACCATGTGCGGATATTTCAGAATTGATGAAGATTATTCTGAATTAGGCAGTAATGGTAATTTTATCTGGACTTTCTCAAATACCAACGATGTAATGACCGATAAAAATGGATATATTATTGGTTCGCTCAGAGCATTGAGCCAATCAGTATCCACCAATTATTGGGAACTAGGAAATCAGGCTGTAGGAGCAAACGCTCAAGCCGAAAAGGGTGGATGGCACCATTTTGCGTATGTTCAGACCGGTACAACCGGCACAATATATGTGGATGGGGTGGAAAGAGCTACAGGTACTATAACCAATCTTCCCGCAACAGCTCTGCTCCAGGCCGGACGTAAAGGTACTCTTCATAACTGGTTGGGCAGATCAAACTATGTAACAGATGTGTATCTGAGAAAAACGCTTATTTACGACTTCCAGTTGCTTAGAGTTCCGCTTACTGCAAGCGATATTAATGATGGCATTGATGGACTACCTGCAGTGGCTCTTACACTTGATCAGTTGAATAATGCTTATGCCGAAAATCCGGATGTGATTTTGCCTGAGCTTACTACCGAGCAACAGAATTTCACGTTGAATGTTGAAGGCGATGTAACAACAGATATTACACTTCCAACTGTCGGACAAACTGATGCGACTGTTGCAGTAACCTGGACATCGTCGAACACCGAAATTATCGACAATACAGGTAAAGTAACACGTCCTGATTATTATGCATACAATGTGATTCTTACTGCCAACTTTACAAAAGGTGGTCAGAAAGTTACCCGTGACTTTACAGTGCGTGTAGCAGCCAAAGAAGGTACTGCGTATACAGGCGATTTGTTGTTGAAACATGACTTTGCAAACTTTGCAGACTCAATTGTGTACGATGCAGCTGAAAAACAGTTACCTGCTGTAATGAAAAACGGAGCTAAAGTGGTTACTATTGGTACAACCAATACTTATAAAGTACTCGACTTAGGTACTGAAAACGGATATCTCGATTTGGGTGAAAATATTGGTAAAGTAATGTATCACCAGAATGATTATACCATGGGTGGTTATTTCCGTATCGATGAATCACATGATTTGACAGCAAAAGGTAGTTTCTTCTGGACATTCTCAAATACTGTTGATCCTCACAATAATGCAAAAGGTTATCTGATTGGTATTCTGAAAGATCAGAGCATTAATATTTCGCCCAAAAACTGGGACAGCGCTACCGGTCAACAGGCTCTAAGCTCTGCTAACCCTGCCACCCCTGCACTCAAGGGTGACTGGCACCACTTTGCATATACTCAGGAAGGTACTACAGGTACTATCTGGATTGATGGAATGCAAATGAACACTGGAGAAATTACAAATACCCCCGCCAACACGCTGGCTCGTCCCGAATATCTTGGTACATTGTACAACTGGTTAGGCCGCTCTTGTTATTCAGGTGATGTTTATCTGAAAAATACAATGCTCTACGATTTCCGTATTTACAGTCGTGCATTGAATGCTGAGGAAATTCAGACTACAAAATTGAATATTAATGAAACGATTAATCTTTTGAATGTAGCTTACAGCGAAGGTGTGAATGCACTGAAATCTATTGGTCAGTCACGCTTTGTTGTGGTCGGTGAAAAAGGTCGTATTGAAGTTCGCGGACTCGAAAGCTCCGATAGAGTATCGGTTGTCGATCTTTCCGGTCGTCGTATCAGTACTGCAAACCGTTCACAAATTGATGTGAATCCGGGTGTGTATATTGTACGTATCAACGATTATGCAACCAAAGTAGTGGTTCGTTAATTAAGATATCAATAATTTAGCAAAGGGTGAAGTCAGAAATGATTTCACCCTTTTTTGTTTCCCTTTTTACGTAAAACACAATCATTGTATTTCAGCATAAATTCAATTATGGAGCCGAATATGTAATGAATGATGTGGAATCAACTGGTTCGGCAGTGGACATCAGAAATGAAAATGAGATTGCTGTGTCCGACAGATATCCGGCTTCGCAATGGAATAGTTCGGCTGTTTATCTGAGTTACCAGAATCAGCTAAACGAAAAGTTGTTGTTGCAGGCTGGTACACGTTTTGCAGCCTTTGGCATTTACTCTGATTTTACGCGTATGCTGACTTTTTATCCTCTTGGCGTTGAAAAATTCTGAAATCAGAAAGTCAGCTGTTACAGGTAGTTTAGGACTGGTTTTTCGTCTCGATGAAAGATTAAAACTGAGCCTCAACACGAGTACCGGATTCAGAGCGCCCAATGTGGACGATATGGGTAAAATATTTGATTTTGGTGCTGCTGAAGTGGTGGTGCCTAACACAGCACTCGGCGCCGAATATGCTTACAATGCAGAGTTTTCGGTTTCGAAAATTATGAGTGAAATGCTGAAAATTGATTTCAATGCCTTTTATACTTATCTGGACAATGCCATGGTACGTCGCGAATATCAGGTAAATGGCAATGATAGTATTTTGTATAATTGCGAAATGAGTAAAGTGTATGCCATTCAGAATGCTGCCTATGGAGCTGTATTTGGTTTTAATGCGGGTGTGGATTTGAAATTACCTTCGGGTTTTAGTATTCTTTCGCGATACAATTATCAATTGGGCACCGAGGAAATGGATAATGAAACAGTGTCCCGGTCGCGACATGCAGCGCCTGCTTATGGTGCAACACGTTTCACTTATCAGCGCGAAAATATTCATTTGCAGTTGTATGCTCTTTACAGCGCTGCCGTCAGTTACGAAAACCTGAACGAAGAGGAGCGACAAAAACCTGTGATTTATGCCATTGACACCAATGGAAATCCATATTCGCCAGCCTGGTACACCCTTAACTTTAAAGCCAAGTATCAGTTTAGTTCTCAGTTGGCTGTCACGGCCGGAGTCGAGAGTATTACCGATCAGCGGTACCGCCCTTATAGTTCGGGGCTTGTAGCCGGTGGACGGAATTTCATAATAGCACTCAGAGTAGTCATGTGAAAGTTTTAAAAACACTAAGCATCTGTATTCTTCATACAAGGTGCTTTTTGTTTGGATAATAATGTAAATATGGAGTGAGTCGGTACAGTTTTATATTCACATTCAGCTTTTTGTGTAATTTTAAACTAATTGCCGGTCTTATTCTGTTATTCTGACACAATGTTCTATTTTTGTTGTTTTGGATGCCAAAGTAATATAATTAAAAAAAAAAAAGCTACTTTTGCATCATATTATAAAATTTATTTATATTCACTTATTCTGTTTGCGCGTATCTTACAGAACGAATATGTATCTTTATTTGCAAAATCATTTGGAAATTTGTCAGTAAATTAAGACTTCTGAATTGATTTTGCAGCTTACACAGTGTTTTTTTTGTTATTGTCATAAACTGAAATTACAGGCTTGAACAACACCTTATATAGTTTTAGGTACAAACAGTAATAAACAGATCAGATTAATATACGACCTTTAAAAAATAATTATTATCGTATGAAACAATCCTTCGTTGATGAAATTCGATCAGGTTCAAAAGGAGCTTCTCTTAAAGTTGAAATTATCCGATACTACATTCTGAATGGCAACAATACAATTGCCGAACTGAGCAAAGAGCTTAATCTGAGTGTGCCTACAGTTACCAAACTGGTAAGTGAATTAATGGAAGACGGTTTTGTAGCCGATTTTGGAAAACAGGAAACTGCCGGCGGCCGTCGCCCTAATATGTACGGTATAAAACCCGATTCCGGTTATTTTATGGGTGTGGATATACGCGACTTTGGAGTTAACATAGCCTTGATTAATTTCAATGGTGTTATTGTAGCTTCGCAGAAGGAAATTCCTTATAAACAGCAAAATACCCCTGAAAGTCTCGATGTGCTGTGCGAAATCATCAACAGCTTTATGCATAAACTCAGCATTCCAAAGGAGAAAATCCTGAATGTGGGTATCAATGCCACCGGACTTGTAGCTACCGATAATGGTCATAAATATAGTCGTTACTTCTTTAACGAACAGCCTCTTAGCGAAATTTTCAAGCAAAAACTCGGATTACACGTAACTATCGACAATGACTCTCGTGCTATGGCTTATGGCGAGTACATGTGTGGTGCCGGAAACAGCGAGCGCAATGTGATTTTTGTGGACGTAAGCTGGGGTCTTGGTATGGGGATTATCAATAATGGCAAATTGTATTACGGCAAGTCGGGTTATGCCGGCGAATTTGGACACATGAGTGTTTTCGACAATGAAGTTATGTGTCACTGTGGCAAAAAAGGTTGTCTCGAAACACAGGCTTCTGGTTCATATATTCAGCGTCGCGTGCTCGAGGAAATTGCAAAGGGAAACTCTTCGGTACTTCAGAAAAAAGTGGCAAAAGGTGAAGCTCTTATGCTCGACGATATTGTGAAAGCAACTTTAAAAGGTGATATGCTGGCCATTGAACTTGTAGAAGAAGTAGGATATACACTTGGTAAACACATTGCCGGATTAATCAACTTGTTAAATCCCGAATTGGTGATTGTTGGCGGTGCAGTGGCTCAAACAGGCGATTATCTGCTTTTTCCTATAAAAAGTGCCATACGAAAATACGCTCTCAATCTGGTTGGAAACGACACCGCTGTAAAACTGAGCAAACTCGGCGATACTGCCGGTGTGATTGGCGCATGTATGCTGGCACGTAGCAAAATGCTTAGTCATATTTAATTCAAAAAGAGTTTTAAAACATACATTATAAATATAAACCGTTTAAATACCGGATTTTACTGCTAAGTAAACTTTGGTTCGGTGCAAAAAAAACATCGTATGAAACAAACGTTAGCTGAAGAAATCCAGTCGGGGACCAAAAGTGCTTCGCTGAAAATCAATATTATTCGTTATTATATTCTCAACGGCGCCAATACGCTTGCCGAACTCGGACGCGAAATGGATTTGAGTGTGCCTACTGTGACTAAACTGGTAGCTGAATTAATGGAAGATGGATATGTAGTGGACTTCGGTAAACAGGAAACCGCAGGTGGTCGTCGTCCGAGTCGTTACGGTGTGAATCCCGATTCCGGATATTTTATGGGCGTGGACATGCTCGATCATAGTGTGAATCTGGCTTTGATCAACTTCAATGGCAATATCGTATATTCGCAAATGGATGTGCCATTCAAACAAAGTAATGATGCACAATCGATTGATTTATTGTGCGATATAATTTCCGACTTTACTTCTAAACTGCCGGTATCAAAAGATAAAATTCTAAATGTGGGAGTGAATATTTCCGGTCGTGTAAATGCTGAAACCGGACATAGTTATACCCGCTACTATTTTAGTGAAACACCTATCAGTGAAGTTCTGAAACAGCGTTTGGGACTTTTTGTGACCATTGACAACGATTCGCGCGCAATGGCTTACGGCGAGTACATCAGTGGAGTTGTAAAAGGCGAGAAAAACGTACTGTTTGTCAATGTGGGCTGGGGACTTGGTTTAGGTATTATTACCGATGGAGAACTCAATTACGGAAAATCAGGCTTCTCGGGTGAATTTGGTCACAACAGCGTGTTCGATAATGAGGTAATGTGTCATTGCGGAAAAAAAGGTTGTCTCGAAACACAGGCTTCAGGCTCGTACATACACCGCCGCATTCTTGAGAAAATTGCCGAGGGACAAACCTCTATTTTGCAGAATAAAGTTCAGGGTGGACAACCGCTGTTCTTGTCCGATATTATTTATGCCACATTGGCCGGCGATATGCTTGCTATTGAACTGGTGGAGGAAGTCGGATTTACACTCGGAAAATATATTGCAGGACTCATAAATCTGCTCAATCCCGAAATGGTAATTATTGGTGGTTTAATGGCAAAAACGGGCGATTACCTGATGTTGCCAATACAAAGCGCTATTCGTAAATACTCGCTGAATCTGATCGGAAGTGACACCACTCTTCGTTTGACGCAGCTTGGCGAAAGTGCGGGAGTTGTAGGGGCTTGTATGTTGGCACGTAGCAAAATGCTGGGCATTATTTGATCGTCAGACTATAAGTTATTGTATAAAGCACATTTGGCTGTTTCGCCGAATGTGCTTTTTTTGTGCTTTATGTTTTTATGTGTTTGTATTATACCTTTTTTGGTTCGTATTTACATTTTTACAATCTTCGTTTTGTAACTTCCGGTAGTAAGTATATAAATGCCTTTCTCTAAATGTCCGGCCGAAATGGTTTCGCGGTTACTTTCACTGCGGCTGCTAAATACTTTGTGGCCCGACAGATCGTAAATTTCTATATTTTCACCCATTGCATTTTCCACAATAATCATATCGCTTACCAGACTTGGATATACTCTTATTTCATTTTCAATTGTCGATGGTACATCTGCTCCGAAACTGTTGCTATAGTTGCAGGTCATCGATTTAATAGTCCAAATGCTGCTGCCGTCGGGCACTCTTGAGTAACTCAGATTCTGAGTCAATGCAGGTACGCTGACCGAATCGACAACTACAAGGGTGTTCAGATAGTTGTAGCGCGAAAGCACCAGTTTTTCACCGTCTTTGCTGAGTTTGAAATTCAAATGCAGTGCTCCCTGTTCGGGCTGATCATCGGCCCAAAGTACCAGATATCCTTTTGCCGGAATTGTGGTGAGTGTGGGCTGATTTGCAGGTAACTGAATAAATGTGGGGTTGTAGGGCGTGTCGGTTATATACCAACCTCCGATATTTACATCTTTGTCGCCGGCATTGTAAATTTCGATATAATCATCTGTTTCACCGTTTTCATCCTGAATTACATTGTTGGTGGAGACTACTTCGTTTATAAATACGCTCATGTCTTTGTCAGGATCTTCGAAAACTGTTTGTTCATAAATTGCCTGCAAACTGAACGAACTGTTTAAAGTTCCTGAATATACTGCTGTGGTTATTGTTTGCTCGTTGGTAGCAGCGCTACAGGTCATTTGCAGGTCGAAAATCAGATCGGAGCTATTGGCATTGGTTTGATGTACTTCTACAGCAATTACATTATCGCCTTCGGTCAGAAGGTTTTTAGGTACATTAAAAGTTCCGGTAACTCCATTGTTGTACGTGGTGGAATAAGTGCTGAAAGTAAGTGCTCCGGCAGGCATATTCACACGTCCTACTTCGGTTCCGTTTACATACACAGCAGCTCCATCGTCAACAAAAGTGCTGATTACAAAATTATCTTTTGAACTTAAGTTTGTAATATTTACTGTTTTGCGGAAATATGCTGTAGTATATTTGTTGTTTGCATCTGATCCGTAACCAATGGTGGTTGTGTGTCCCAGACTTCCATATCCTAAAGGTGCATTTCCATTTTTCCAGTTTGTGTCGCTGTAACTTTTTGCAAACCAGTTTACTGCAGGTGTAGTATTTCCATCCCAGTATTTCCAGTTATTGTTGTTCGCAATAAGCGTAACCGTGCCGGTTCCGGCGGAAAGCAGCCAGTGTTTGAATTTATATCCACCTACCTCATTGGCTTTAATACTGTAGGTCTGATTTTTAAAGTGTTTCAGATTAATCTTAGCATCATTGATGATTTCCGAGTTGAATGTGTATGTGGCTCGCGGGTTGTTCGAATTGATTTGAATTTCAGCCGTGCCGGGATTGTTGAGAAACCTCGAACCAATAAAGTTCATCATCGAATTCGGGCGATTGGCCGAAAAACCTTTCATAATACTCACATCGTTGGTAAGCGTCCGCGCCGATCCCCATTTGTTTTTATGATATACAATTTCGTTAGCAATTTTGGCAGCCAGACTGTCGAGAATTGCATTGGCACGCGTGGCTTCGAAAGTCGACGACATGTGAATGCAGAATTTATCGATAAAGCTTTTACGGAAAGTGTCATTTAGAACCAATCGTCTGAGCAGTATGGTCGACCATTGTGCATTGGCAGGATTAGATCCTGATTGTTCGCCCAAAGCCCATGTAAGGGTATTATGAGTATGGTCGTTGCTCCAGATATTGTATCCAAAGTCTGTGTCGTACAGAATCCAACGCCATTTCCCTCCTTCTTTTTTCTTCCAGGCTTTTATATTGTTGTGAGGCCAGTCGGTATTACGGAGATAAATTTCAGTCATAAAATAATCCATGAAATTCTCCATGTCCATCATATTACACACATTGTTGTAAATGGCATTTTGAGTTATGTCATTGTTAGTAACATAATTTGTAAGTTTTTTGAATTCAGTATTGCTGTCCATTTCAGCCGATTCTACAAGTATTATTTCATCTTCTTCGTATCCGTAATTCGAATAAATATAATCGTCATCGGTACGTTCGCGAAGGTTTTGTATACCATAATAAACACCGTTCATAAAGCATACAGCTGGTTCATAGGCCACATAATCGAGATTCATACGTTTCATTACGAGCGATTGCATAAACCCATCGCGCATCATCGAATGGTCGAAGTCGTTTCCCGAGTTTCGCAGCATTATACTGCGGAATTTCATGTTGGGTTTTGTGGCGGCAAAAATATCATAGCGCAGCATATTTTCTCCAAACTTGTTTCGCGGATTTATTTTCAGCGACTTCTGTTTGTTCATGCGTGTCCAGCCTCCGGCAATCTGAATGTCGAGCTCCTGATTGAGTCGCACGATAAGTGTGGTATCGTACAGTTCAAAGTTGGCCGGGCGCCACCAGTCCTGATTCCAGTTGGCGGGTGTGTTCATTCCGTTGCCTGTAATGCCGTTTGTTCCTTCCACATAAATGCCTATTGTGTTGTCGGTCAGATTCTTTTGTTCGGTGACGATAGATACTACAGGCAGTTTGAAATTTCTTTCGTTCATAAAATAAGTAGCCGTAACAATATTGCTGGGCAATTTTCCTGCCGAAAAGGTGCGGGCGCGAAAAATACTTGTATTACTGATAGTAACTACATATCCGGGAGTGTATCGGCTGCTTTTCCGCGTAGGCTCTTCGCCGTTGCGACTATAATAAATAGTGTCGCCGGGTGCAGGATTTTCGAACGACACATTTTTTGTTCCGGTGTAAAATCCTGCGGGAAGTTTGTAAACCGGAACTGCACATTGCTCTGCTGCATAAGCTTTGTTGTCGTTGGGCAGTCCGGGGCTGAACTGTTCAAAAAACACCCATTCGGCAGCTCCATCGTTTTTTCGTCCGTACGAAATGTTACGATATTGTGCGGGATAAACCACGCTGTCGAGTATTTGAGCCGATGCATTTAATAAATAAAGGATGCCGCCTTCCGGTTTTAATTTAAAACTGGCGTGACCTGCTTTATCGGGCTGTTCAAACCAAAGTAAAGAATAGCTTTTGGGCCCGATAAGTTTGTAGGAAGGGTTCCATTTGCGGGGTTCGCTCAGGTTGTCGGTAAAGTAACAGGCCGCCTGATTGTAGGTTGTTGAGGTACTCGAATTGTAAAGTTCAACCCACATACTGTAATTGTAGGTGTCGTCCATATTAGCCGACACATTATTGGTCATTATCTCATTAATCTTCAATTGTGAAAAAGCGAAAAATGGAATAAAAAGCAGGAAAATAGAAATCGTTTTTTTCATTTTATTTGATCTTGACTTTTATAAGTATAAAAGCCTTTGGTTTTCAGTATACAAAGTTAGTTAAAGCTGTTGTAAAATATGTAATGTCATTGTAACAAAAACAGTGCTATATGTTTCATTTTTGAGTATTTTAAGGTCAAAATTTCCTGATGTTGGAATTGTATGAAAAAAAACAGCGCTTCAACGTACATATTTAAGTAGGGCACACTTTTTTTTATAACTTTGCAAACCTTATTATTCTAATCTGTTACTATGATGAAAATCCGCTTTACAATAGTGCTTTTGTTAGCATTTTTGCTCGCAAATGCTCAAATGTCAGAAAAGAAATACATGCGCATTATGTGCTATAATGTGGAGAATTATTTCGACTGTGTCGACGACAGTACGACTCATGATGAGGAATACCTTCCCGGAGGAATGCGCGGCTGGAATTATCAGAAATATCAGCAAAAACAAGCTAACATTGGCAAGGTTATCACTGCTTTGGGTGGTTGGGAAGCGCCTGCATTGGTTGGACTTTGCGAAGTGGAGTCGGAGCGGGCTTTGCGCGATCTGACTGTGTTTTCAGGGCTTAAGAGCTTAAAGTATAAATATATTCATTACGAATCGCCTGATGCACGTGGTGTTGATGTGGCTTTGCTTTATCAGCCTTCAAAGTTTAAAGTGATATGCAGTAAACCAATTACAGTTGTAAATCCTGAATTTCCTGAAAGTAAAACGCGCGATATTTTGTATGCTTCAGGGAAAATGCCAACGGGCGATACCCTGCATGTGTTTGTCTGTCATTTTCCATCGCGCCTCGGAGGCGAACTGGAGTCAGAGCAAAAGCGAATGTTTGTAGCTTCGGTTTTACGGGCTGAGATCGACAGTGTATTCAGTCAATGTGCTGATGCAGCGGTTATCATCATGGGCGATTTCAATGATTACCCTGATAATAAAAGTATGCTATCTGTGCTGGGCGCAAATCCACCCGATCAGCATACTGTGAGTGAGAAACTTTACAACCTGATGTTCCCGATACACAAATCGGGCAAAGGTTCGCATAAGCATGCCGGTGAATGGGGTGCACTTGATCAGATTATCGTTTCAGGCAGTTTGTTGAATATGAAAAAACAGGCTTTTACAACAGCGGCTGATGCTCAGATTTTTGAAGCGCCTTTTTTGCTCGAAGAGGATAAGAATTTTCTGGGTAAACAACCTGCCCGCACTTATGTGGGTATGACTTATAAGGGGGGATTTTCCGATCATTTGCCTGTGTTTGTTGATTTGTGGTATTAGAAGACAAAAGACGAAAGAGAAAAGACAAAAGACAAAAGTCGAAAGACAGTAAAGAATAAAGACAAAAGACAACAAAGAGCAAAGAAAACCCGACGCATGATTAATTGAGAATCATTTCCGAAACTCTGAAACTCTGAAACTCTGAAACCCTGAAACAAGAACAAATCTCAAATATAAGCCGCGAGGATTTGTAATCCGAAGCTTTTCTATTCACGGATTTGTAATCCGTAGCAGAACTAAGACAATGAATAATGTATAATTGATAATATATAATTAATAATTAAGAGTGCTGGGGTGCGGGATTAATTGAGAATCATGTCCGCAATCCGTAATCTTCAAATTTTAGTAATGAACATTCAACTATTTATACCCTGTTATATCGACCAGCTTTATCCCGAAACTGCTTTCAATACTGTAAAGGTACTCGAAAAAGCAGGTTGCACTGTGCATTACAACCACGAACAAACCTGTTGCGGACAGCCGGCTTTCAATAGTGGGTACTGGGATGAAGCACGATCATTGGCTGCAAAATTCATGGTTGACTTTAAGCCCGGAATGCCTGTAGTGTCGCCTTCGGGTTCGTGTACAGGCTATATTCGCAATCATTATCGCAAACTTTTCGAAGGTCAGCCTGAAAAGCTGGCTCAGCTCGATGCGCTTTATCCGCAGATTTTCGAACTGTCCGATTTTCTGGTAAATGTTTTGAAAGTAACTGATTTGGGCGCTGAGTTTCCACATAAAGTGACATTTCACGATTCATGTTCTGCCCTGCGCGAGTATGGAATAAAAGATGAACCCCGCCAGTTGCTCCGAAAAGTAAAGGGACTCGAACTGATTGAAATGTGCGAAAGTGATACCTGCTGTGGTTTTGGCGGAACTTTTGCCGTGAAAAATGCAGCCATCTCGACAGCTATGGACGAAAAGAAAGTTCGCAATGCACTCGAAACCGGCGCTGAATTTATCATTAGCACCGAAGCTTCGTGTCTGATGAATATCAATGGCTATATACAGAAGCACAAACTACCCATCAAAGGGATTCACCTGGCCGATGTATTGGTGGCGTGCCTATAATTCTGGCTTTAATCCCTGTTTGCCATATGTAAATCTCATGGGAAATATGAATCCGGTTTCCCGAAATTCAGAAATGAATTATAATTCCCGCAAAGCACTTAAGTTTTTCAACAAAACCCGCATTGCTTCTTTTTTGCATCTCCGTTAGTGATACGGGCTCACTTTGCCCAACAATTTATCAACTCCATACCAAAAATCTAATGTAAATTTATATACATATTATGTTATCTTTATTTATACTATCTTTATTTAGATATAGCTTATATATAGGTATATATTAGGTAGTATAAAGGATATATATAGTGTATATAATACTACGATACGACCAAAGCTAAACACTGATACACCGATACAATTTTTTCGGATAATAAAAACAAATAAGTTAATTCGTATTTTAAATAAATTATATATATTTGCAAATTATATATTTGTAAATGTTGTTGCCCGGTAAAAAGCATTGGATTCTTCTCCGCCGCGGCGGATCTGAATGACAGTGCTTTGTGTTGAATTTGATTGTGAGGGGGTAGGTTGGCGGCTTCGCCGCCAACCTACCCCTCACAAAAATATAACTAGCTGATTGTCATCTCGAACGAAGTGAGAGATCTCATTTTAGTCATTCATATTTTTTTTTACCGGACAACACTGATTTGTAAAAGAATATTCGGAAAAGCATTAACAGTCCCTTTGACCGAAATAATTATAGATGAATAGACGAAATAGCAGAAGAAAAGCCCGTAGGGTTGACATGATTGTAATTGGAAGTTTAAAAGAGCTCAATTATACATTTGAGACATATTCTTGAAAAAAAACATAATAAAAAAAGGAGAAATGCAAATGAAAAATTATCTAAGAATTACATTTGCCGCATTATTTATTTTAATGTTGGTAAATGTTCAGGCTCAAAAGAAGGTTACATACGGTAAGAGTACCTTCACGCTTTATGAACCACTTCCTGATCTGGCACCCACACCGACATGTGGCTTCGCGCCTGAAGTACCCGGCTATACCCTGAAAAGCAAAAATTACGGACCGGGAACTTATTATTGTTATGCACCGGGCAATGTCCCCAAAACCAATTACAAATGTATTTTGACAGAGATACGCGATTGGGTAGGGTACCGTCCCGAAGTGGTTAAGGAACTGGCAGCCAAAAAAGGTCTGGTGCCGATGAACGAAAAAACCATTAAGAAAATGTTTAAGAATACACGTTTACCAAATGGTGGATTGATGTATCAGCTTACTGATAATTCATGGATATGGTTTTACATCAATGGATTGCAGAATTGCGGGCCAAAAGCATGGGCATCCAACGAAGAATATGTAATCAGTGTATCGTATATCGAAAAGGTTCCGCAACAAACCGATGTGGTGCTTGACAAATTATATCGTTTTTGGAACGACGGAGTGAAATTTGCCGATTATGCAATTGTAAATCAGTCGAATTCTAAAACAAAGCCAACAGCGCCAACTGACCAGAATCCAAATAATTTCTCTATTGGCGAGGTGTTGAACAGAAAAAAAGGTTTTTACAGACTTTCGTTTGGTGGCGGTGAGCCAACTTATGTATGGCATAGCTACGAAAAAGTGGTGGATGCAAATATTAAAAAACCTGATTTTGATGTTTCGGGAGCAGCTGGTTACAACGATTTGTTTACAGCATTTGAGTATGAGCTGGATGCTGTAAAGCTGTCGAAAAATGTATACTTTAGCTATAGTGTACAGTCACGTTTTTTGCGCGATATCGAGCCCGGCCGTACCTGGCAAAAAGAAATGGACGATCGCAAGAAAAATGATGCACTGTCAAAAATTGAAATACAAAAAGTACAAAAAGCGAATGCTGCAGCACTCGAAAAGATGTATAAGGAAATTTTCAAATAAAAAGACATTTCCCCGTTTTATTCCCAACGCATTCACTTTATCTGTATGGATTTGAAGTGAATGCGTTGCAGGTTATGGGTCGATACAATTATTTGGGGATCTCAAAATTTTCCGAAAGTTTTATCCCTGAAACAGGCTTGGAAATCTTATTTAAATTCTATCTTTACAGTCATAAATCGCTAATACTTACAGGCCGATTTTATAATTGATTATGACTGCTTTACAATTACACTCCTCTGCACATTTAGATATATATTCGGCTCAGACTGATACTGAGCTCAATCTGCCTTTGTTTGAAGGAGTCCGTGCCGGATTTCCTTCGCCTGCTGCCGATTTTATTGATGTAAGTATCGACCTGAATAAACATTTAATCAAACATCCTTCAGCTACTTTTTATGCACGGGCAAAGGGCGATTCGATGAAAGATGCCGGCATTTTCGATGGCGATTTGCTTATTGTGGATAAAAGCATCGATCCGGCCGATGGAAGAATAGCCATTTGCTATCTAGATGGCGAGTTTACAGTAAAACGAATCAAAAAAGATAAAGATGAAGTATGGCTGATTCCTGCCAACACAGCTTATCAACCCATTAAAATGGAGGAGGGCAGTAGCCTGACAATTTGGGGGATAGTAACGCATGTAATTAAATCTCTTTGAAATGTTTGCGCTGATTGATTGCAATAATTTTTATGCCTCCTGCGAAAGAGTGTTTAATCCTTCGCTCAATGGCAAGCCGGTGTTGATTCTTTCGAATAACGACGGTTGTGTAATTGCACGTAGCAACGAAGCAAAAGCGCTGGGCATTCCGATGGGTGCACCTGCTTTTAAGTTTAAGGAAGTGATTGAAAATGGCGAGGTACATGTGTTTTCGTCGAATTTTGCACTTTATGGCGACATGAGTAATCGGGTAATGACCATTTTGGGAACTTTTTGTCCGAAAATGGAAATATACAGCATCGACGAAGCCTTTCTCGATTTCTCAGGTTTTGATTTGTACGATCTTGAAGCACTTGGCTGTGAAATCCGCAAACGGGTGTTGCAATGGACCGGAATTCCTGTGTCTGTAGGATTTGCACACACCAAAGCGCTTGCTAAAGTCGCTAACCGAATTGCTAAAAAATTTACTGATCGTACCGGTGGCGTATACACAATTGATACTGAAGAACAGCGCATAAAAGCTCTGAAATGGCTCAAAATTGAAGATGTATGGGGAATTGGTCGGCAACATGCCCGACGCCTCAAAGAAATGAATGTGCTGAATGCATATCAGTTTACGCAACTTACCGACCGCTGGGTGCGCGATATGATGACTGTGGTGGGGCTGAGGCTTAAACTCGATTTGCAAGGCGAGCCTACATTGCAACTTGAGGATGTCAGAGATAAGAAGAGTATTGCCACCACACGTTCATTCGACCATAATTATAAAGATCTGACTCTGATAAAAGAACGTGTAGCCAGCTTTGCAGTGTCGTGTGCCGAAAAGTTACGCCGTCAGCGCTGTTGTTGTCAATCGGTGATGGTTTTTTTGCATACCAATGGTTTCAGGGAAGATCAGCCTCAATACAGTAAAAATATAGTGATAAAACTGCCTTTTGCCACCAATTCATCCATCGAAATTGTGAAATTTGCAGTAATGGGTCTTGAACAGATTTTTCGCGAAGGTTACGGATATAAAAAGGCCGGAGTAATTGTAAGTGATTTTTCGCCTGAGGGTAATCAACAATTAACTCTGTTTGATAGCCGTAATGTAAAACATATTGAGCTGATGAAAGCTGTGGACAATATAAATCGTTCAATGGGTCAGCAAAAAGTCCGGTTGGCCGCACAGGAGCCCGGCAGAGTGTGGAAAATGAAACAGGAAAGGCTTTCGCCCCGTTATACCACCAATTTGAATGAGATTATAACTGTAAGTACCTGAATTTGTTTGTTTTTTGCTCTTCTTGCATCGTGCTCCCGCAGCCATAGTACTACTTTGTGTAAGTTTTGTGCGTATCTCTCTTATGTTATTATGCGTTGCCAGCCGTTTGTCTTCCTATTAATATGAGTCTATTTATAATTTCTGTAAATAAGAAATTCTGTTTTGCATTCACAGTTTATTAAAGTAATTTTGCGACTTGATAAAATTTTTATAATAACAATTATCCATGAGTGGTTTTTTTGGAAGTGTTTTGTCGGCCGACTGTGTGAATGATGTGTTTTACGGCACCGATTATCATTCACATTTAGGTACTAAGCGTGCCGGAATGGCATTTTTCTCACCTAAAAAAGGGTATCAGCGTGCAATTCATAGTCTTGAAGATGGCTATTTTCGGAACAAATTCGAAAACGATATACAAAAATTCAGCGGAACGAGTGGGATAGGAGTGATCAGCGATACCGAAGCACAGCCCATAGTTGTAAATTCGCACCTCGGACGCTTTGCAGTGGCAACAGTGTCGCGCGTAGCCAATATCGACGAACTGGAAGCTTATTTTCTTGCCAAACATCATACTTTCTCTGAAACAAGTCAGGGTACTGTAAATCCTACGGAGCTTGTGGCCATGCTTATTGCCGAAGGTTCCAACTTTCTCGAAGGAATTGAAAATGTGTACAAGCGCGTAAAAGGTTCGTGCTCCATGCTTATTCTCACCGACGATGGTATTATTGCTGCACGCGATAAAATGGGGCGTACGCCAATTGTTATTGGTAAAAAGGAAAATGGCTACGGACTGGCTTTCGAAACCTGTGCTTTCTCGAATCTGGGTTACGAAATTGAGCATTTTATCGGTCCGGGCGAAGTTATGTTTATTACTCCCGAAGCTTATACACAATGGCGTAAACCCAACGAAAAAATGCAGATATGCTCGTTCCTTTGGGTGTATTACGGATATCCGCCATCGTTTTACGAAGGTATTAATGTGGATGAAAGTCGCTATCGTTGCGGTGCTAAACTGGCCGAAAACGACAATGTACAAGCCGATTTTGTGGCAGGCATTCCCGATTCGGGTATTGGTCATGCCATGGGTTACAGTCATGCAACCGGTATTCCCCTGAAACGTCCTTACGCAAAATACACACCCACCTGGCCACGAAGTTTTATGCCGCAAAGTCAGAATATGCGCGAGTTGGTAGCCAAAATGAAGCTTATTCCCAATAAATCGGTTATATCCAATCAAAGTGGTGTTTTTCTCGACGATTCCATTGTGAGAGGCACACAGCTCAGAGATAATGTGCTCGATCTACATCAGGCGGGTATTCGCGAAGTAAATATGCGAATTGCCTGTCCGCCATTGACTTATCCCTGCGACTTTTTGAATTTTAGCCGTTCGCGTTCGAGTCTTGATTTGGTTACGCACAAGGTGGTGCATAAACTCGAAGGCCGCGACAATGTGGATATGAAGAAATATTCAGACAGTAATACTCCGGAATATAAAGCTATGGTGGAGCAAATCAGACTCGATTTAGGACTTACCACACTTACTTTTCAGAAAATTGAAGACCTGGTGGAAGCCATCGGATTACCACGCGAAAAGCTCTGCACGCACTGCTGGGATGGTTCGGGAACTTTCGAATAAAATCAATTGAACATAATAACGTCACAAATAATGAAAGCTCAGAAGCAGCTGACATTATTTGTGGCGTTTTTTTATTTTTTCAATTCTACAGCAGTAACTGTATAACCTTTCGATTCAAGTGTTTTCAGTAAACCATTTTCACCGGTTAAAGTGGCTGCATTTACAGTTATAAAACAGCTTGTTTTCTGAATTTCATTTTCAATGACAGTGGCTCTTTTTTTATTTCGCTCGTACAAAGCATTGTCGTTTTGCGATAATGCCTGAATATTGCCTGCCATATATTCGTTGATTTCAGCAGTAAACAGTTGCTTAAATGCCTCATTTTTTTTCATTACATTAAGCATTTCCCCAACTTGTTTTTCTATTGAAGTGGTATCAATACTATATTTAAGATATTCTCCAAGATTTTCCAAACCACCTACAGCTTTGCCTTTTTCGCTGGCATACCACTGAAACCAGGCATCCAGAAAAATACCATCTTTATTATAAGGAAATGTGCGGGCCAGTTGTTCTTTGTACAGCGCAAGCACAAATTGTGGTTTCAGCAGCGCCACACTTTCGAGTGTAAAGCCGGCATTTTCCGAAAGGAATGTATCTGCAAACCTGAAATCTTCTTCGCTCATAAAATACTTCAGCGATTTTTTTCCGGCCAGAAATGCATTTTGCTGAATTACCTTCAGACCGTCAAAATCCTGCGAATCGAACTCGCCCAATACTTTGCCCGTTTGGTTGAAGTATTTAAAAACATCCGATTTATAATCCAGAAAAGTACTGCTTACATAAGGATGTGTGGCAAATATGTAAGATGATTTTTTGAGGCCACCGCTGTTTATTTTCCATAAATGTTGTGCCTCAAGGTTATTCAAAATCAGTAAGGTTGTAATTATCAGAAATGTCTTTTTCATTTGTATGGAATTAGTTTTTCTTGAACGTATTATTTTGCTTTCAAAGGTAAATAAATATCGCATGTGAGTTTTCAGAACAATGTTTATTTTCTTGTTTTTTAAAATTCGGTTTAGTTTGAGATGCCTTTCAGATAAATTGTTTACAAACATTTACAACCCTTTTATACATTTTACTTTGAATGGGATAATGTCCGGCTATGGAATGAAAATAAATTTCGTATCTTTGGAGTCCGATTTTTTTTATAATTAATTCATTCAATTTTAATATGTCTCCATTTGCAAAGAAAATTTTGTTCGCAATAAGTGTTTTTGCCGTATTTATGATATTGGCCACAGTACTTAAACTTGTATCGGGGCAACAAAGCGAAGAGGGTCTGATACTCGGACTATTTTCTGAAACCGATTTGCTTTTGGGCGTAGCCGTTGCAGCATTGGTGACATTTAATCGTGAACGAAAGAAGAAACAACAATAAATAAGTATACATACGGAGTATTTAGCCCTACAATTTTCGGCTTTGCGATAAAAGCCGATTTTTGTGGTTCTCCGGCTTTGGTATATAACTCAGCCACAGCTTACAAAATTCATGCAGGAAACCATACAATATATTATTCAGTTTTTATTAGGTCCGCAGGTGTCTGCTTCCGTTGCCGAAACGATAGCTTACTGCCAACCCGAAGCTGCGGAACCTAAACACAAAATCATCATCCGGCCTTCCGGATTTTTCAATCCTGAAGTGTACGGAACACCCGAAACTATTCCGCAAATGCCACTTCGTATCTGGGAAGAAACTCCACTGATCTACGGAGACGAAAGGTCGGAAATAATTGATGGAAAATTGGTTTTGAATGCTGATATAGTGGCTTCATCCTATTTTCTGCTCAGCCGGTACGAAGAAATAGTGCGTCCCGATGTGCGCGATGCGCATCAGCGCTTTCCGGGCAAAGAATCGCTGCCTTATCGTGCCGGTTTTATCGATCGTCCTTTGGTGGATGAATATGGTCGTATATTAAGGCAACTTTTACGAAATCAGGGCATTGAAGTTCCGGAGCCTCCCGCTGTTATCAAAAAAATATATCTTACACACGATGTGGATCAGATGGCTCATTTCCGCAATGTGCGTGGCATGCTGGGGGGTGTTTTGCGTGGATTGAAGCGCCGTAAGGAAGGTAGCCGGGCCCTGAAAAGCTATTTTGGAAATCTCTGGGACGACCCGTGGTACACTTTCCCGTTTTTATTTAAACTCGACAACGATTTGCGCAAAAAACTGGGAGAGGAGCGATGCGAAAATATTACTTTCATTCGTTCGTCGGGAGCAAAGCTGAAGGAAGATAAGCCTTTTCCGGACCTGATGCATCCTGATTACAAAATGTTGATACGTTATTGTAAAAAGAAAGATATATCCATTGGCCTTCATACAAGTTACGAAGCCGGAATAGATCCTTCGCTGGCAAATGCTGAAAAAGCCAAGCTTGAGAAATTTGTGGGCATGGAAATTAAATATAATCGTCATCATTTTCTGAATGCCCGTAAACCGCAGGATATGCAATATATATCAAGGGCTGGTTTTCAACACGATTTTTCGCTTGGCTATGCAGATATGGCAGGATTTCGGTTGGGCACATGTCGACCGGTGCAATCAATTAATCCGCTCACTGGCCTTGTCGACCATAATTTGACGCTCCACAGTCTGAATATAATGGATCGCACACTCGACGATAAACGCTATATGTATATGAATGCTCACGATGCATTTCAGTATTGCGTGCAGCTTATCGAAATGATTGCTACCTACAATGGCGAACTGACTTTGCTTTGGCATAATAATTCTGTCGAAAAATTATCCATTTCGTATCACCGGCAGCTTTATCAGCAGTTACTCGATTATCTGTCAGAGAAATGAAGGCCCTGATCAAAGAAAATACAATAATTTCTGCTCGACAAATTCTGATCAAACCACATTAGTTTCAGTGAAAAAAAGAATAATATACATGCTCGTTTCGAGCGACCTGATTACCGATCAGCGGGTCCTGAAAGTGGCAGGTAGCTGTCACCGTCATGGCTACGAGGTACATTTAGCCGGGCGAATGCTTCCATTTAGTGCACCTATCAATCAACCCTACGATTGTATTCGTAAATCTCTGAAATTTAATAATTCATTTCTTTTTTATGCCGAACTCAATATCCGCTTTTTCTGGATGTTGATGCGTTCACATTTCGATATTGTACTGGCCAACGATACCGATACCCTTCCTGCAGCCAGGCTGGCATCTATGCTAAAGCGTAAAGTGCTGATATTTGATGCACACGAGCTTTTTCCTGAAGTTCCTGAACTACAGGGGCGACCGCGTGTGAAAGCTTTTTGGGAACGTATCGAAAACCTTATCTTCCCGAAACTCAAAAATGCTTATACTGTATGCGATTCGATTGCAAAGCACTACGAGAAGAAATACAATATTAATATGCAGGTGGTGCGCAATATGCCGTATTTCAGAGCTCCTCACGAAAAGCTTTTAAATTATAGCCCCGATCGTATTATACTTTATCAGGGTGCGCTTAATACCGGTCGTGGTCTCGAGTGGGTTATCGATGCAATGCCAATGGTGGAAAAGGCCGTGTTGGTAATTATTGGTGATGGAGATATACGCAAGCAACTCGAAGAAAGAGCCCGTAACGCAGGTTTAACAAGTCGCGTGTATTTTATGGGACGAATTAGTGGAAGCGAACTTTATCGTTATACTTCGTCGGCCGATGTGGGTTTATGTCTTCTCGAAGATCAGGGGCTTAGTTATTATTATGCACTTCCGAACCGCATTTTCGATTTAATACAAGCAGGTGTACCAGTATTGGCAACTGGTTTTCCTGAAATTCGTAACATAGTACAAAAACATCGTACAGGGCTACTCACCATGAGCACTCAGCCCTCAGAAATTGCCAAATTACTGAATCGTATGCTCAGTGAGCCCATGCCTGTAACTCATTTTCCCGAATTAGCCAAACAATTTTGTTGGGAAAACGAGGAGAAGCTACTTTTGAGAATTATTGAAAATGCTGTGAGATAATTCACTTACAATCTTTTCCTTTTCTATATATAAAGGCACTGTTGTCCGGTGAAAATTATTAGATTCTTCGCTTCGCTCTGAATGACAATGTTTTGTGTTAATTTGTATTGAATTTGGTTTGGAGAGGGTAGGTTGGCGGCGAAGCCGCCAACCTACCCTCTCCAAAATATATAATTAGCTGATTGTCATCTCGAACGGAGTGAGAGATCTCATTTTAATCATTTTAAAAAATTCTGCCTGACAACACTGATATAAAGGATAAAAAAAAACTCTTTTGGGAAAAATGCCAAAAGAGTTTTTTTGTAATTGATAGATATGCAGTTTATAATAATTGCATATAGAAGTTCGGAATTATTTTTTAGAATCTTCCAAAGAAACTTTTCTGAATTCTTTCAACATTTTTTCAAGGTCGAGCGAGCTTTTGCGGGCGCGTGTACCAGCTGCTTTATTACCTTTTTCTGATTGTAAACTTGCATCTTTTACAAAAGCTTCAAATTCAGCTTTGATTTTGTTAACAATTGCTTCCATTTTTACGTTTGATTTTTGATTTATTATTTGGTTATTATCTAAAAACTATTTGCAAATATAATAATTTAGTAAAACTTAAAAGCATTTTGGACGGTTTTTTATTCACTTTCCATAAATATTTTTTTGCATAAATTTCTAAATAATCAACCTTCTCAATATAGACTGCTGATAAACAGGTGTTTGTCTGTGTACGCCTGATGGCTTATTTTTAATGTTTTTAAGGTACATAAATCATATTTTTTCTTCAAATTTATACAAAAGCATGTATTTTACCCTTTATAAAGCTACTGAAAGCCATCTGAAAACAAAACATCCTTCACTGATACTATCTTCAATACCGGAGCCAATTTAGTTATTCTTTCAACTCATTTTATATACATAATTTTTCTCCCCCACCGGGTTAATGGAGCTTCTGGCGATTGTAATATATTTATCAAAGGATTTTCTTTCAAATTTAGGAATATGAAATGCTGTTTTGGTTGATGAAAATAAGATGTTAAAATGGTTTCATCCGGATTTTAAATTTCAGGCTGACAATACTTAACGCATATAGGTGAAAATCAATGGATAATATGACTGTCTATAGTAAAATAAATTTGCATATTTGCGATTTGTTTTGCGATAAAATGAAAGAAAAAAATCTCAAAACATTAAGTTTGTAATCATTCAGTGCAGTTTCTTTACATATTTTCTATTATCTTTGTATCCTGTTACTAAAGTCCATATTGTCAGTGAGCGTTTTTTTGATGCCCTGATGTGTCTTTAGTCTTGAAAAATAACCGTTTCTGTTACATTTTAAGTTTACATCAATGAAAAGTTTACAGTTTTTCTTACGTGGATTTTTTAAGAGAATTTTAAAAGTCTCGTTGCGTCACCGTCATTTAGTACTCGAAGTTGACTTACTACTAAGTTTATTTGCATTTGTCTTTGCAGGGATTATTCAAACTCGATACAGTGGCCTTACAGCAGGAGTGAGTGACTTATGGATGGCCGGAGGTTTGTATGTACTTATGTGCGGCTTGTTTTTTCTGCTGTTTAAGTCGTATCGCGGTTTAAGCAGATACTCGCATTTCATGGAAATGTGGCGCTTATATGCTTCGGTAATTGGTTCAGGTCTTGTGCTTTATATTACGCTGGGGCATATGGGGATTATTCAGTATCCTTTCTTCTTTACACTCATTGTACTTCTGATCAATATTTTCCTCCTTTTCTTTATACGTTTTGCAATTGTGTTGATATTCAATTACAGCATGTCGTATGTGAGCAATAGTTATAAAAATACTTTTATATTTGGTACTGAACCTCATAGCATTGCATTGGCACAATGGCTTAACAAAAGTGGCAACCGACAGTATCAGGTAAGAGGTTTTCTGAGTCCGAATCCAAATTCACACAAAACCCGTATTTCCGACCTACCCGTTTTTTATAGCGGTGCTGAATTTCCCGATTGGATCTTCCGAAAATTTGAAATCTCAGTAGTGATTTTCCCCGATTACGAAACTGTAAAACGTGAAAAAGACTTTATTGAATTATTGATACGTACCGGAATTAAGCTTCTGGTGCGTCCTCCTTTCGAAGGGCTTACCGAAAACGGACAAGCACCAATGCGCATCAAACCTATTCAACTCGAAGACCTTCTGGGACGCGATGAAATAAAAATAAATCTGGAACAGATAGCTGCTCAAACAAATGGCAAAACAATACTTGTTACAGGTGGAGCAGGTTCTATCGGCAGCGAACTTATTCGTCAAATGGCTCACTTCAAGCCCGGCCACATAGTAATTTTTGATTCGGCTGAAACTCCGCTTCACAATTTACGTCTCGAACTCGAATGTAAATTTCCCGATTTGAAGTTCACAGCAGTGATTGGCGACATGCGCCAGTTACCACGTTTGGAATATATATTTCGCGATTTCAAACCTCAGATGATTTTCCATGCTGCAGCTTATAAGCATGTACCGTTGATGGAGGAAAATCCCTGTGAGGCTATTATGACAAATGTGTATGGCACAAAAATGCTAAGTAAATTAGCCGTTGAAAATGAAGTGGAGAGTTTTGTGATGATTTCGACCGACAAAGCGGTGAACCCAACAAATGTGATGGGTGCATCTAAACGCATTGCCGAGATTTATATCCAATCACTGGCCCGTAAAGCGCAACGGGATGGACTGATCACGCGTTTCGTGACTACCCGTTTCGGAAATGTACTCGGGTCGAATGGTTCGGTTATACCGCATTTCCGTCAGCAAATTGAAAATGGAGGTCCGGTGACAGTCACGCATCCTGAGATTATTCGTTACTTTATGACCATTCCTGAGGCTTGCCGATTGGTAATGGAAGCCGCATCGTTTGGTCGATCAGGCGAAATTTATGTGTTTGATATGGGTCAGCCGGTAAAGATTGCCGACCTGGCACGTCGCATGATTGAAATGGCAGGACTTGTTCCCGATAAAGATATTGAAATTGTATACACAGGACTTCGTCCGGGCGAAAAGCTTTACGAAGAGCTGCTCAACGACAAAGAAAAAACGCTACCCACCAGTCACGAAAAAATTACGGTGGCTCAGGTTCGCGAATACGATTTCGAAGATGTGCGCGAACAGATATTGTATATGATTGATCAGGCCGAAATGGTAAATGTAATGGCAACGGTAAGTGCTATGAAAGCCCTTGTGCCTGAGTTTATAAGTAAAAATTCGCCTTACGAAGAGCTTGACAGAAAGAAGGTGACAGCTTAATATTGTTTATTTCGTGTTTCGTGTTGATTAATTAATTAGTTTGTTGGCATACCAGTCGGTAAATTATTATATTGTAAATTGTACATACCTTTATATGGTTTTATATTTGATTCCCACTTCGTTGGGAGAAACGGATTTAGACAGAATTTTGCCGGCTTACAACAATGAAATTGTAAACCGGCTCGATTTTTTTATTGTGGAAGATGTGCGCACAGCGCGTCGTTTTCTCAAAAAAATAAATCCCGCTACCGATATTGACAGCAAAACATTTTATGTGCTTAATCAACATACACGTACTGAAGAGATCGCCGGTTTCCTAAAACCATTGAGCGAGGGTAGGGAAGTGGGCGTAATTTCGGAGGCGGGCTGTCCTGCCATTGCCGATCCCGGAGCCGATGTAGTGGCCATTGCGCAGGAAAAAGGTTTTAAAGTAGTGCCTTTGGTAGGTCCGTCGTCGATTTTGTTAGCTTTAATGGCTTCAGGTTTCAATGGACAGAGCTTTGCTTTCAATGGTTATTTACCTGTGCAACCAGCCGACAGAACGAAAGCCATTAAGCGCCTCGAGAATCGTGCACACAACGAAAAACAATCGCAGATATTCATCGAAACACCTTATCGAAATATGAAAATGTTGCAGGATATCATCTCTGTATGTCAGCCAACTACGCGCCTTTGCATTGCTGCCGACATAACCCTCGAAACCGAATTTATCCATACTAAAACCGTCAATGACTGGAAAAAACAACTTCCTGACCTGAATAAACGGCCGTGTATATTTATTTTGTATTGAAGTTGGGGATTATAAAAACTTTTATGTTTAAACTATAAGTGTTTGCTTGCCTTATACTTCGTCAGGGTGCTGATTTATAGTAGTTAAATTTGAGAAAAAGGTTTGTTAAATTAATTTCAACAAACCTTTTTCTCAATATAAGACTATTAAATACTAACAGCTATAATATTATAAATCACCTTTACTATCTTTTTATCAGTCGCAAAGTAATGATCTCCTTGTTCGATTTCAGTTTAAGAATATAAACGCCCGATTGTGCTTGCATGCCATTGTGCATTAAGCCATTCCATTTCAGAGTGTTTTTACCACTGCTTAATCCTGAAGTCTCAAATTTGTATATTTCAGAACCATTTAAATTGTAAATACATATTTCAGAAATATCGTCGGGGTTTTCACAATTAAACTCAACTGAAAGTTCGTTCACAAATGGATTTGGATATGCCTTTAACGAGAACATATTCTCAGCCGGGGAAATTACATTTACATAATCCGATTCATCAACGCAATCCTCGCAGTAATAAATTTCATTCTCTAAACACAAAAATGCTGTATAAGTAGATAATACACGTTCTTTAATGCTGTTATATATAATCTCATTTACAGTATTGTTTGAGTAACTCGACTTTTCAAGTGATTTAATAAACTGGCTTGTCCATATTTTATAAATCGATGAATCTCCGTTTATACTTTGCTGATCGTAAATTGTAATAGATTTTGAAAACGGTTTATTGTTGTAAAGGCCTGAAAATTCAATAATAAACGGGAATGTGCCATTAAATTTACCTGTCTGACGAATGATATCGTTAAATGAAACAGATTCATCCTGTGCAATATTATATCTGCTGAAACAGAATCCGCTTTCTAATTTTGTGTGTAAATCGAAAGAAGTAAAAATACCATTTGTATTTTTAATAGCCGCAGCTATTACTCCAGACTGACTAAGTCCATCTCGTACACGTTGATAGGTACCACCGGTAATTTTTGATAAGTTCAGATAAAAGTATTCATTACCACTAAAATTAGTGCCATTGATGTAATAGTAATTATAATTCTGACTTTGATAATCGGCAATGTGAAAACTAATTTTTTTAGCAGACATATTCACAATGTCGTTGATAAGATTATTGGCAACGGCATATGCACCATATTGTGATGAATTTGAAACAAGCAATATAATGCCTTCGTTTCCGTTCTTTTTTATAAAATCCACACCATTACTGATCAACGATGTCAGATTACTATAGTTGCTTATGTTATTGTTTAGAGTTTGAAATGCCTGATTAATATTTTCTAAACTGGCCGATTGCCACTTTTCACTACTTCGGGCTATACTCATATTCGAAAACATAACTACAAAAGAGTCCTTTGAACCAAGCTTCGACAAAAGCTCTGCTTTCAGATTGTTTATGATGGTAGTGTTTACCAGCCCGGTATTGGCTATATCATAATCGAGCAGTACTGCCACATTTTTTCCGGAAACTTCGTCCATAAATTTAGATGGTGAGAATGCAAGTTGATAAACGCCTTCGTTTCCATTACTTGTTTTTGAGAAAAATATACCACTGGGTTGATTAAGTGTGTAAGCAACTTTTAGATCTGAATTATACAAGCTTGATGGAATTTCCACCTGTTTATAATCGCCATATTCAATATCAGTTTTATTCTTAATTTCAGCAGTAGGAAAATTACTAATGAAAGGCGCAGACGCAATAAGATTTTCTTTCAATAGTATCTGAAATTTATAAAGCGGATTTAATGAAGTCTTAAAAATATTGACAGGTAAAGATGTGTAAATCTTATCATTATCCATTTCGACCGGAACAAGGTATGTGATTTTTACCTTACGTGTCGAATTTCCAACCATTGGGAAAATTCGTAAATTATATTGAGTAGCATTCTCTTTTGTGAGAATTGATGGATCTTTTCTGCGTTTTACAATATCTTCGTAGATTGAAGAGGCTGACCACCTGTCCATAATAATTGCTTTGGAAATATCTTCGCCAATCCATAACCACGAATCAATCACAATTGCATTTTGCGGGAGCTCAAAGCCTAATACTACTTCAACCGAATCGTTCTGATTAAAATTAGTCCCTCGTGCCGAGAAGGTAAGGTAAAGACCATACTCCATAAACAAACCTTTAGGCGAAACAGACAATGTGGCTTCTTCAATTGTACCCTGATACGAATTCCATGAATTTCGGGCATCGGAGACAGTCAACTGATTATAACAAAAAGCTAATGTGCTTTGTAGCAAAAGAAGGAGGGTAATTAGTTTTTTCATGATATAGATTTTTTACAAATGTATACAATCCATATCAGTTAAACAATAATATCAGAAGTTTTTTAAGTGATTTTTTTGCTATTTAGCGCTGAAATGTGTGCGTTTGTAGAGTATTACCGATTAATATATTGGCGTTTATCCGTTTTCTATCTCTGTCAAATATCCATCCCCATTTGTTGAAGTATCGAATCATATTTACAATATGTATCCATAGCATTTTCGGGCTCGAATATGAACTTTGAGCATGGTGATGTATTATCGAAACCTCCGGAAAAAAGATGGTTTTGTAGTGTTGATGAATGCGGCGGGTGAGGTCAGTGTCAATTATGAAACATTTTTAGCACCTTTAAATTGAAGATTGTTCTCGTTACTGTAAGAAAAAGAGACTTTATTTTCACTGCAATTGCCTTTTGAATATACAAAAGCGAGGGTTTTTTTGTTTAATTTCCTTCTTTCTCTATCAAAAACCCATCCCCATTTATTAAAATAATACATAGCTGAATTAATATGGAATTTTAAAAGTTTTTTGCTTCTATACGATTCCTTATTGTATTGATGTATTACAGGGTGAGTTGGTACGAAACGGGTCTCTGAGATTTGCCCAATCCTCCTCGATAAGTCAATATCTTCACAATACATAAAAATATTCTCATCGAATAAACCTGTTTTTTCCAAAGTACTTATCCGCATGAACATAAAACAGCCCGACAGACTTGGTACATTAAAACTCTTTGTATAGTCGGCTCCCCGTAACTCAAATGTTTTATTATGTAAGCATTTAAATTGTCTGATTGGTATAAATCTTCTGAAAAACAAATCGAAAGGTGTGGGTAAAAGTTTGCATAAATGCTGACGTTTTTGATTTGGATAAACAATATCAGGCATGCTCAGACCCGTATTCGTATTACTTTCCATAAACTGATATAACTCCTCGAATACAATTTCTTTTGCTTCTATGTCAGGGTTTAATACAATGTGATATTTGTATTTATTCTCGATACTTTTGTTGATGGCAATATTATGAGCTTTACCGTAACCAAGATTCTTGCCGGTAAATATATACTCAATATTAATATCTGAAGGTAAATTAGATTGAATATTGTTTTGTGCTGAATTGTCGATAATATAAGTCTTTATTCTTACTGAATGTAAAACATTGATCAGACTTTCGATTTCAGAAAAAAGATTGTTATATACAACAATTGAAGCACTAACTATATTTGTAAAATTACTCATTTTCAATACTATTTAATAAAACTCTCAGGTAATCGAACTTAAACTTTGTATCAGGTTCAAGATATGCACCTTCGGCCCACTCATTCCATGCATTAATAAACAAATACTCTGCATCAAACTCGTCCATTTTCGACAAAATCTGTTTCAGATAAATGCTAAACTCCTCTGGAGTTACAAACGAGAAAACATTTGCTTTATTGTTGTAACGGGGAGAATTAATTACGGTTTTTAATTTCAGATGCAACTAATGAATTGTTGTTGCATGTTTATTGAAATTATTTTTCAATAATTAGACGACTCATGAGGCCTGCAATAATTTGCATCCGGTAGTTCATTTGTTTAATAACACTGTTCTTTGTTGGCTCAGATGTTGTTGATGCATTGTTCTCATGTCTCCTGTAATATATTAATTTATCAGAGATAAAAACAAGCTTGAATTTGAAAGCTGCGATATTGCCTAGCCAACTATCATGCATAGGTATTTTAATTGGAAAAGGTAATGCAACGTCTAAAATCTTACGTTTAAAAGCCATGCAGCATCCTAAATAAGGATTTTTCAGTAAAGCCAACCATTTATTCGTTTTTGAATTATTTTGATTGTAGAACGATTCATATATTATATTCAAGTCCTGGTCAGCGACATAACAATCGCTCACTGCAAGGTCTGATTCGCTCAGTGCTTCCAGCATTTTATTTACTTTATTTTCAACCCAGACATCGTCCTGATCGCACAAGAAAATGTATTCTCCAATACTATTCTGTAATGCATTTTCTATGTTAGAGATAACGCCTTTGCGGGAGTTTTTGAAAATTTTTATCCTGCGATCTTTATAGCTCTCTAAAATCTCAATCGTATTGTCGGATGAACCGTCATCGGAAACTATAATTTCGTCGTCCTGACTGAGTTGTGATAGCACACTGTCAACTTGTGGTTTCAGAAACTTTTCACCATTATATGTAGGGATACAAACTGAAATCATGGTTTATCTGAAAATGTGTTTGAATGTGATTTGAGAAAAATGTTTGTTTTTAAATAGCATATATTGCTTTATTAGCCTGAAAATCAGCTTAAATTTATAAACTAAAAGCTGCAAAGATCCAGATTCAGACATTAGGTTTTTTTCAGCTTTAACTAAATCAGCATACCTCGAAACCGACATGTTTTTTTCGAAATCAGACACAGAAAGACTGTGTTCTACATAAGTATTTAATACATAGATTTTCATTTGATGCTTATGTATTTGGGTGTATGTCCAATAATCGAGCATGTCCAATGGATATTTTGTCGAAAATCCACCTATTTTACTTATAAATTCCGTTCTGATTAGCGAAAGAGTATTTAACGCTATTATATGCCTATGTTGTACCCCAGGTTTCTTTACCTTACTAACCAAGTTGTTGAAGAAAAATATATTATGAGGAGAGATTTGTCTTTTGTTTTCAGTTAAAAAAGGAACTATTGCAACAATGTCATTTGTTATTGAATTCGCGGATAGGCAGGCCGATAATTTATTGAAATAATCATCCGTAATCTCGGTATCCTGATCAAGTAATAACAACCATTCGGCCAGATTTGTTTCTGCAAAATTCAGCGCGAAATTGTAGGCACCTGTAAGCTTGTTATTCTCAGATGCATTGATTAGTGTGTAGTACCCCTCCGGTATCGATATTTCGCTTGAATTGTTATATATAATTAAGCTATATTCATGTTTGAATAAATGTATATGTTTTGTGAGTGATGTATAAGTTTTGGAATTCTCTAAACTTGTTTTATACAGCACAATAACAATAACAATTCTATTTCTATCCGCCATAATCTTTTATATCATTGAATTTATATCTTTGTCTTTTGAAACAATTTTGTTGTCCAATAAGGCAAATGACTGAAAATAATAATTTGTATTACAAATGATAAAGTACTTAGCGTATTGTCCGACATAAATTGTATGAAAAGAGATGTCCCCAATATTGCATAAGTTACGAAAAATGGATAGTTACTATTGATTAATCCTTTATATAGATATCCATATAAAAGTCCTGTAAGTGCTCCGAATATGATAACACCTAAATATCCAAAGTCCTTAAAGAAAGGATATAATGTAGTATAAACATTTGTATGTGATGGTTTTGTTTTTCCAACATTGGTAAATGGTTGCAAGGCATCTTCAGGTGTTTTACTGCTTATACCCAGTTTGTTTGCAACTTTGTAGAAGAAGCGGAATGAACTTTGGCCAAAATATTCAGATGATGATGGTTTTATCTTCTCAAATGCCGGCATTCCTGATATTACATATTGCGAAAAGAAATCGTATTTAAGGTCGTCTTTATCTTCTGCTCCAACAGTTCTGATTACCTGAATGAATGTAAAGAAAGCAAAAACTACTGCAAGAGAAATGTATATAACTTTTGGCTTTATCACATTTTTGAAAAACAGGATTGTAAGGGTTGAAATGAGTAGATTCAGAAAATTCATTTTAGCCATGACCAGAAAAGCCCAACCAAAATTTATTGCAAAAAGTATTAGAATTCGCGCAAGATTTTTTTTATTGTAATGCACTAATTCGATACAATATGCAACCAGCCATAAGGTTGCAAAATAGTTGTTTGAAATCCCTTCTTCTAATCCCCTCACATTACCAATGGCAATGTCTCGTAATGCAGAGTAGATGTGACCGGATAATCCATAGTCCTGAATAATTGAAAACACACTCCAAACACTAAGGGGAAATGAAATTAAAGCAATGATAAAGTAGATATCTCTTACAACCTTTGCTGGCTCAGTTGTATGACGCTCTCTGATAGAAATGCTTTGACGCAATAAAGAAAAAAAGCTAAAGAAACCAACCCACAAAGATATAGCAATGTAAAACTGTTCATTTAATTTTACGTAGCCATGTGGATAAAGACAGAATGCCAATATACAAAAAAACCATATTGCAGATACAACTGTGCTGGGAGCTAAAATCTTTTTTGTAAGGAACAGGCTCAATAGCAGGCTTATAGTCGTTGTGAAAATGGCAATTATCATAAAGTGTTATTTTTAGATAAAAAGACTCTCTCCTTTATTTGCAGATAACTCAAAATTAATATTAAAAGTAAACTTTCTGCTACAGTAAGGCTCACAGCAGCTCCTGCATCAAGATGAGTTTTTGTAAGTATAAGAGATAGAGATACATTAATGATACCCGCAATAAGAACAAAAGCAGTAAAGGCATTTTTATGATTCAGATTTACCAAACCTGCTACGCCAAAATAATAATTCAGACCACCAATCAAAATAATCGGGGACATAATTCTGATATCTCTCACAATCTCCGGAAAATCTGATCCTAAATAAAGTCTTACTAATAATGGAGTTACAAAGTAAAAAACTACAGATACAAGAGATAAAAAAGCAGTGTAAAAGCCTGCTACTTTTGTGAATCTTTTAATAGTTTCACGCCTTTCATCTATCAATTTATAACCAAAATACGGAAACAATGCTTGTGAAAAAGAGTTTACTATTAATTGTACAACCCGAATGAATTTATCAGCCAAAGCATAATATCCCACCAGAATAAAATTATTCGTTACAAATCCTAGAATAACTGTATTTACTTCTCTGTAAAGTGAAATTCCAACGGTAGATAAAAACAAGCTCCAACCTGATTTTAAGTTACTTGATATTTTTGTAATATTCGGTTTGGCAAGCTTTATATTAAATCGCTTAATTGCAAAGAAATGGCTCAATATTCCCCCAATCAAAAAACCTAATGACTGGAATAACATTACAAAATTTAAATCACTTCCTGATTTGACAAATATAAAAATTAAAATTATTGGCGATATACGGATTAATGAATTCACAATAGTGATAAATTTCATTTCTTCCATACCCTGAAAAAGCCAGGTTGGGAAAAATGCCTGTCCCGCTATTACACCAATTCCTAGAAGTATTAATTGTGCATTTGTACCTAATTTATCAATAAAAATAACTGATAAAATTAGAATCACAATGCTTACTGATAAAAGAATTAGTCTTGAATAAAACGTGTTAGAGTAAATGTCTGATACTTTTTCATTATCGAATTTATTTATCGCAATTTCACGTGTGGCACTATAATCAAAACCATAGTTAACGATAAAAATAAAATAATATACAAATGTCCATGAAAAGATGTAAACTCCATAAAGTTCACTTCCGATTGTTTTCATCAAATACGGAATAAGAATTAATGGAGATAAAAAATAAATACCATTCAAAAGCATTAATGAAATCACATTTCCACTAATTCTTTTGTAATCCGTTTTATCTGATATTTTTTCTGAATTAATCATTCAAACTTACTCATATTTCCCCATTTTACCCTCAATGCTCACATCCCCGTTACCATTGCTTTGGATTTTGAGGTATGTCATCAGATTTTCGGCACCGGCATCGTAGCAGGCTTGTTGTGCAAGCTTTACCACTTCCATTATGCGGTCGTAGTTACCTTCCATTACTGTTTCGAAAGGTGTTACGCGGTATTTCAATCCTGATGCGGCAATCTCTGAAATCGCAGCATCCACAATGCTGTATGGATGTACGGTTTTGGAGGTTGGAAGTATTTGCAGGGCTATATTGACTGTGTTGTTCATTGATATTAGCTTTATTTGTCTATCAAAATATAACGTCCGGAAATCTGAAAAATTGTATTGAGAATCAAAAAAAATCCGAATCAGATTTGATTATATACAATGTGTGTAAAAAAATTCACATTGTACCGCTCTATATGAAAAAACCCGAAATTGCTTTCGGGTTTTTTATGTCTGTAAATAAAGAACTTACTCGGCAGCAGCTTCTTCAGCAGCAGGTGCTTCGGCTTCCGCAGGAGCATTAGCAGCAGCTTCAGCTTCGGCAGCAGCGGCAACGGCTTCAGCTTTTTTCTTAGCGAGTTCGGCAGCTTTTACTTTGTTTACTTCAGCTTCGGCAGCAAGACGGGCTTTGAGGTCGGCTTGTTTCTCTGCAGCAAGTTGTTCTTTTGTTTTGTTTACGTTGGCCACTTTAGCAGCTTTCCATGCTTCGAAACGTTTGTCGGCTTCAGCAGCATCGAAGGCTCCCTTTTTCACACCTTCCAACAAGTGTTTCATCATCAACACACCTTCAGCTGAAAGAATGTTGCGTGTAGTGTCGGTTGGCTGAGCACCAGTCTGCATCCAATAAAGGGCACGATCGAATTTCAGGTCGATTGTTGCAGGGTTGGTGTTAGGGTTGTACGAACCGATTCGTTCGATAAATTTGCCATCACGTGGCGCGCGACTGTCGGCAATAACGATATGATAATAAGCATATCCTTTACGACCATGACGTTGCAATCTGATTTTTGCGGGCATTTTTTAAATTTTTAATTGATTATACCTAATGCTTTTTCTCGAAAAGCGGTTGCAAAGATAGTGATAATTTTTGAATTCAGCTATAGGAAGGTTTCAAAGTTTCAAAGTTTCAGGTTTCAGAGTTAATCTGTAACCCGGCTGATTGGTTAATTGGTTTATAGGAGACGAAGCTAACAAAAAAACATATAGCCACAACAAAACATTGCATTAGTTTGCATTTCCCTCTCCCAATGGAGAGGGTGCCCGCAGGGCGGGTGAGGTGTTATCTCTTCTTCCCATATTCTTTATCAATTTTCAAAAACGGTATCACAGCCAGCGTGGGAATGGTCAGTGCAATAATGATCAGAAAGAAATTCTGATAACCTACCGTTTCCTGTAGCCAACCTGCTGCCATGCCCGGAAGCATCATACCTGCTGCCATAAAGCCTGTACAAAAGGCGTAGTGCGCTGTTTTGTGTTCTCCATCGGCAAAATACATCATGTAAAGCAGATAGGCTGCAAAACCAAATCCGTATCCGAATTGCTCAATGGCTACACTGGCACTGATAAGCCAAAAACTTTCAGGCTGATAGAACGACAGATACACATATACAATATTAGGCAATGTGATGCTGAGCGCCATAGGCATTATCCAGCGTTTCAGTCCGTCGCGCGAAGCTGCTATGCCACCCAAAATACCGCCCAATGTGAGTGCAATAACGCCTACAGTACCATACACTATTCCCACCTGTTCGGTGGAAAGCCCCAGGCCACCTGTTTCGCGTGTGTCGAGCAGAAAAGGCGAAGCAATTTTCACCAGCATCGACTCACCCAAACGATAAACGAGCATAAAGGTGAGAGCCATCAGAAGTTCTTTTTTCTGAAAAAAACTCTCGAAAGTAATGCCAAATTCATGGAAAATTTCACTTGCATTTGTTTTGGAACCTGAAGTATCGCTATCGGGCCGTGGTAAAATATAACGGTGATAAATCATTATCAATATAAAAACACCTGCAAGTACAAAAAAGGTAATGCTCCAGGATAGTTTAATATCGCCGGTAATGCGTTCCATTACTCCCGCCAGGATTATAAGCAGACCCTGTCCCGATATCATGGCAATACGGTAAAACGTGCTTCGGATGCCCACAAAGAAAGATTGTTGCGGAGTGTCGAGTGCCAACATGTAAAATCCGTCGGCTGCAATGTCGTGCGTGGCCGAACTAAATGCAATAAGCCAAAAAACAGCTAATGTGGCCTGAAAGAAAAAGGGCATGGGAATAAGAAAAGCGACACCTGCCAGACCGGCTCCGATCAACAATTGCATAATTACAACCCACCAGCGTTTAGTTTTCAGTAAATCCACAAACGGGCTCCAGAAGGGTTTTATCACCCATGGCAAATACAACCAGCTGGTATAAAGGGCTATGTCGGTGTTCGAAATGCCCATGCGTTTGTACATAATTACCGATACGGTCATGGCCACCACGTATGGCAATCCCTGTGCAAAATATAAAGTGGGAATCCATGCCCACGGAGAAGTGTTGTTTTTATTCATGTTGTGTTTTCAGTTGTGTGTCCGAAGGGACAGGTCGTGACCTGTCCAAAATGAAGAAAAAGATTTCAATTCATTAAGAATATATTTCCAATTTATTGGGAATATATTCTTAATGAATTGGGATTTGAATTCAATGAATTGGGATTTGAATTCAAATCCCAATTCATTGAATTCAAATTAACCGGACAGGTCACGACCTGTCCGTACGGGCATCATCGTTATGCGTATCGGTGTGCCAGCGGGCCGGATTATTCGTAATATAATTGAATATATTTTCATAAGCTTCCGGGCTGCGCACAATATGGTCGTGAAAAGATCGATGCCATCGGAATTCAGTATTTCCTGCCAAATGAATTTGTTTAGAGCATGTTGTTTTATAAGCTCCTATCAATTCAGAAACAGATTTGATTTTTATTTCGCAGGGTAAACATATTGTGTCTATTTCAAATAATATATGAACATGATTCGGCATGATAACAGAATTATGTATGATAACGTACGAATATTGTTCTTCGAGCCATTTTATCTGATTACTTGCAATAACTCCATAGTTGTTTAAAAGCATTTCATTGTTTTTGACATAACCAAAACAATGTTTAAATTCGTGTATGCAGATTGTTACAAAGTAAATGTTTTCAGAGCTATAATCAAAGCCTTTTTTACGATTTCGTTTGCGATTTCTGTACTCCATTATTTTACCATGTTAATATATCCTCTTCAATTCTGCCCCACGGAAATAATGCAGCAAAATATCTTTATAAAAATATCCCTTTTCGCCCATCATGGCGGCACCAATCTGACAAAGTCCTACGCCATGTCCCCAGCCTGCCCCGCTAAGTACAAATTTCTGAGGAATGTTATCGGTTGTTTCATACTTATCAACGACAAATGCCGAACTGTAGAGATGCGAATTCGATAACCATTTGCGTATTTCCAGCTCTTTACCTACAACCACAGTTTGGAGCGTTCCCACAATTTTAAGTTCAATGATACGACCTGATTCGCCACGTTTCAATGGAGTTAAGTCGATAATTTGTCCGAAATCAATGCCCGAACGACGATGCAATAGTTCCGCTATTTCAGCCTGACTGTATTCTACTTTCCAGCGATAAAAATCGGTAGTTTCCTGGTCGTAATTGTTAAGCACCTGAGCCAACACCTTTTTGTCGGAAGTATTGCAAAATGCATCAGGAGCCAGTCTGATCCATTTTTGAGCATTTTGTTCGTTTGTCAGATTAGTTTCGAAACCATCAGGCGTTTTTGCACTATCGAATACTTTTACCAGATAAGGATGATGCACAGCTGCCCAACAATTTTCGAAAGTTTCGGAAGCGCCACCACAGCATTTCGAAAAACGGGCATCACAAATACTCTCGTTATACATTAGCACTTCGCCACGCGTAGCTTCAATGGCTGTTTCCACAGTCTGAGTTGAAGCGCGGGTTATACCCTGATAACGCTGACAATGGTCGTCGGCGCATACATCGAAGTGGATGTGCGCATCACGTTCGTACCATTTTATAACACCCCGCCCGGCCTCCCCGGAGGGGAGGAGCTGAGGGTCTGTTGTAGTTTTTTTCGACTGTTGGGATGCCGGTAACTCCCTCTCCTTTGGAGAGGGTTGGGAAGAGGTTGTTATAGGATACAACAACCAGCTGCGCGAAATAACTGCATGTGCTTTCAGAAGCTCATCGGAGGCGGTGGCACTCATTTCGCTCGAAATAACGCTTGTAAGGTAGTCCTCAACTCCGATACGATTGATAGCTGTCAATTGTCCATTCTCCACTATCAGTTTCAGAGCTCCTTTAAAACGCTGATTTTCCTTTCGTTCCCAGTGAAAATTGATGCCAATCACCACATCAATTAAATCGAACGATGCATTCTCTGAAACAGATTCAAAGTTTATTTCATTGTACAAATTGCTATTTAACAGAATGCTATTGCCCTGAATCTGCGCAATTTGCCTGCCTGTAAAGCTGTTTCCATTATTATCCACAAAAGTGCCGTTCAGAATAAATTCAATTTTTTCCGACGATAATATCCCTACCTGTATAATGGGTTCTGAAAGCCCCCTAACCCCCGCAGGGGGAGTTGTTGTTTTATTTAGCATATACTTTTCTGTATTTATATCCCCTACATGAAATCAGACAGAAACCTGTTCGAAAATACTTTCAATGTCATTTTTGGTAATTCTTTCAAAATGGGCTTCCACCGGCGTAATTAAAACACCACACATTTCCACTGTAGCGGGACTTATCAGCAGTTGTTCATTTTCGGGAGCTGTGTATTGTAGCGGTCGAAATGCTTTACGCGGAATTACAAATACAGTCCAATGGTCGTTTTCGTATGTACAAACAATATTGAGCATTGGTTCTGTTCCCTCTCCATTGGAGAGGGTTAGGGTGAGGCTTTCAAAAGCATGTTTTGCACTTTCCAAATCAACTGATTCAATCGCATAGACAGTACGTAAATAGTTTTTGAGCCTGTAGACTTGCGTTTTTCCATTGTCGGAAAGCAAATCGGTATGCGTAGCTTTCAGTCGTTTGTAATCATTTACCAACGGCAGAAAGTCTTTGGTTCCAGCCTGAAAATGCATATGGTCGGGAGCTGAAGCGCCACACTGCGGTCCGTTATAAAATACCAGATAATCATCCATTGCCACGGCAATCTGAAGCATGTCTGCAAAGTAAGGCAAAATCTGCTGAGCTACATGTTCTTTGCGGGGAATTGTGAAATGCTCGGGGAAAATAGGGAAGGGGTTGACCAAAATTTCGTAATCGCCGAAATCAATGGCTGTCTGCTGCTGCGGGCGATTGGCTGCACACAGAAAGCACGGGCGCGCGGCTATGCTTTTGGCATCGGTTTTGGCTCCCGACGAAACTATTCGGGCCGGATTGAACTGCACTTTTACTTCAAAATCACCAAACGAAAAAGATTTTGATTTTACAGTTGTCAGTCCTGCAAAATTAACACGGGCAAGCTCCCAGTTGGAAACCTGCTCGTGAAAAAGTTGTTTGATATTTTTATTTATGTCATTCATTTATCAAAATACTAAATATGTGATACTTAGCGTGAGATTGTTTGTGAATCTATTATTCGCGCTAATGTTTGCTGTAATATCATATATATTGAAATAATTTCTAACTGTTGCGTTAGCTGATAATCTTAAATTGGGCGAGAAATAATAATATGTTCCTATTGCGATTTCGCTAATATTATATACATCCTTTGCAGTGGAAATTGTTTCGGAGTTGTTATTATTTATTTGGCTGTAATAATTTAAATCAGTGCGATTACTCAGTTGTCCATAAATATTTGTCCGTGTATTCGGATAATAACCTAATCGATACGATACATTTGAATTTGCGGTTTTATATAAACTTTCATTAGTTGTTTTAGTGGATGTTGATTTGTCTGTAAGCTGATAATTATTGGAAATAGCAGCTTCTGCCTGAGCATTAAAAGACTTTTGCCATTTGTAGTTTATCGATTTTTCGTTTAAATAATAAATTCCCAAACGATAATTCCTGTCTGAAATTTTATATTGTTCTGTGTAATCGTTCTGATTGTTGATTTGAGATACATTTGTAGTAAACTGATTCTTAAAATAAATATTTGGTTGAATTTTTAATTCAATTATCCGGCCTGTTTTCCTTTCGAAATTAGCGCCGTTCAACCATATATCATACAATGTTGTAAAATATGCAGCATCTTGCTTGTTTATTTTGTTGTTCGAGACAATAAATGAATCTACTTTAGTAATTTCCTCGATTAGTTTTTGTCGCGAATCCAAAAAGCGTTTGTTTTTTATTGTTGATATTTTCTGTGATAAATCAAAGATGTCGTTATCATCAAAATCCTTCTTCAATAGCCCTTTATTTTGTAATGCTTCTATTAAATAAACTGTTTGTACGGCATCGGTTATGTGCTCAATTCTTCCTTTACCAATTCCCACACTTAAACCTCCCAGAATGTTGTGTTGTGAAGAGGAGCTATAGTCGCGTCGTAATAAACTGTCTGTGTTGTTATTGCTGTTACTATCGTAGTAATAGTTAATGTGGGTGTCTGTTGACAAGAAATATTTTGAATTATTGTAAAACTTATATCTAATATTTATAAAATCTCCATTAGAAAAAGAGTTGTTTTTAGATATGATTTTCTCGTAGAATCGTTTCATAGTGTTACCACCACCGGATAATGATATGCCACTTCTTAGTTCACATATTTTTTTTCGTGTATTGACTAAATGATAATAACTGCCATAAACGTTACCATTGATTTTACTTGTGGATTGATAATGACCAAGATCAGATTCTTGTGATAGTAAACCATTCAAATCAAGGTAATTACGCACAATGTCGGGAGTATAATAACTGTTCAGATTGTAGGTTTTATAGTCCTGAGCATTTACAATAGTTATAATGCCTGACATACAAATACATAGAAGCGAAGTAAAAATAAATTTTCTCATTTTGTTTATTATTAAAATTACAGCCGTGTAACTACAATTTTTATACCGTTAATGTTAATGTATTAATCGGTGGCTGAAAATTAACTTAGTTTGTCGCGATTTGATTAGTTTTTTAATATATTTAATAGTTTACAGTCCGGCAAAATTAACACGGGCAAGCTCCCAATTGGAAACCTGCTCTTGAAAAAGTTGTTTTACATTCAGATTTATGGTTTGAAGTATATGCTTACTATCGTTTTGTTTCATTATATAGTAGTATATCAATTAACTCTGAAAGAGTTCAATATTATCATATCATATACATTGAACTCCTACGGAGTTCCGGCGTTTTTCGATTTTTATTATCCCCGAATTTACATTCGGGGTTATTTATGTTCAACCACTTTGTGGTTGTGAATGATCTGTTAAATCTTCTTTCTCGCCTTCAGCTCTATGGTTCTGATTTTATCCTTGTATAAATTATGTCCGTTCATTTTTACCACATCGAGCGAAGCATCCGAGTTTTCGTCCCAGCGGCGACAAAGGTACAGGGAGTCGTAAATGCGACCAATTTGATATTCACGACTGATGCGCAATCCGAGGGCGTAATCTTCGCCATAGCTTGTGTTGGGCACTTTTATATCGCGAAGCACAGGTGTGTAAAATGCGCGTGGTGCACCCAATCCGTTGATGCGAAGTGCATTGTTTCGACCATTGTCCGGTGTCCATTCTTTATGGTCGATAAGTCCGGGAGCGATTGTTTCCATGGCGAAATTGGTCATGGTGTACGAACCCACTACCATAGCGCAGTTTTGAGCGTAGAATGCATCCACAATTTTTTGCAGCGTATTTTCGTCCTGATACACATCGTCGCTGTCTAGTTGCACTGCAAATTTTCCACAACGGCTGTCGTGCACACCTTCGTTCCAGCAACCACCAATGCCCAAATCTTTACGTTCAGGCACAATATGAATCAAGCGAGCATCCTTTTTTGCAAAGTTATCAATAAGCTCAGAAGTGCCATCGTTCGAATAATTGTCCACAATAATCAGGTTGAATGGAAATGTGCTTTTTTGCATCAAAACCGACTTTATGGCATCGCCAATGGTTTTCGCACGGTTTTTTACAGGAATAATCACCGATGCTTCCACAGGAAAATGGTTTTCGTTGAATGCAATATCTTTGAATTCAGGAGTCAGATAAGCGCCAATCATTTTCAGATGTTCGGTGCAGGCTATTTCCATTTCAATTTGCACTGCACGATTGCGTGGATCGACATAGTCGAATTGTTTTTCGCCACTTTTGCGGGTGTCGGTTTCCACTTCGGTGTAGAGGTATTCGTTAATGTGGAAAAGCTCAGCTTGTTGCGATACACGCAGACGTAGATCGTAAAGTCCTGCAAACTGATAATTGTTTTGATTTGCTTCAACAGCTTTTCGGAGCATAGCAGCATTGTAAAACAGCACCGAGCCAAAATTGAAATCGTCGCGCAGACTGCCTTCCTGATAATCAATAACAGGGTGAGCCGAGCGGTTTCCTTCTTTAACTTCGTAATAATCAGAATAAACCATTCCGGCTTTGGTGTCGGAAGCAATACGTGCAAAGCGCTCCAAAGCAAACTGCCCCGTTTCGAGTGTGGTGTATTTGGTGTAAATCAGACTGTATTCGGTATCCGATTTTGCTGCAATTTTCTGCATGGTAGCGCTGCTTTGCAAATTGTCGATTAATATGGTTTCGCAACCTTCGCAACTACTTTCGGCATTTGTGCTAAGTAAATATATTTTGTTTAGCAGCGCCGACTGACATAGATTCTCGATGGTTTTTGCCGCCTGCGTGGCATTCTCAAAAGGAATAAAACAATTGATTTGCTTCATATTATATTGTTGTGGATTATGTTTTTTATTTTTTAACTTGATTCTGCTTTGACAGATTAATTTTAAAACAAATAGTAACGCGGATTAAGCGTATTATTTTTCATTAAAGATCATTACTGACCGACTTAATAAGTTGAATGAGTTCTCTCTCCTCGTTAGATTCCTCTCCGCCGCGGCGGATCGGAATGACAGACTATCAGCTGGTTGAGCTCTCGGGAGGAGGTAGGTTGGCGGCGAAGCCGCCAACCTACCTCCTCCCACTCACAATCAAAATAAAACACCGTCATTCAGAGCGTAGCGAAGAATCTCAGATGTTTAGTCGGTCAGTAGTGATTAAAGATAACTGATTTCTACACGGATTATAAAATTTCATAAATGAAATTTTTAGATTGAAGTTATTGCGTTTCGTATCATCCTAATTTTGACTTGTCAAAATTTAAATCCGATTTAAATCAGTTTTTATTCAATTTATATCTGTTATATCTGCTTTATCCGTTAAATCCGCGTTGCTATTCTTTTGAATTTCTTTCTGTAAAAAATTAATCTTTAATATGTCAAAATAAAAATAAAATGTAATTCGAAAACTGAATTGTAAAAGTAATATTTTTATTCGTTTTGTGAAAGACAGTTTCAAAACTCCTTACTCAGAACCAGCAACTACAAAAAACTTCCGCATATTTTGCCTCGTCAATCATTTTGCGTTAATTTGCACAAAATATTCTACACTCATAATAATTCACCGGGAGACAAATATATGCAACTTATTGCCGATAGCGGGTCGACAAAGACCGAATGGATGCTGATAGAAAAAGGTACTGTGCTGAAACAGCTTATTACTAAAGGTATAAATCCGTTTTTTCAGACAGAGGAAGAGATTTGTGCTGAATTGAAAGTGACATTGATTCCTCAACTGGAAAGCGTAAAAGTACATCAGATACATTTTTTCGGAGCCGGTTGTGCGCTTCCCGAGCGAAAAGCACAGGTGGCCAATGCACTTAAAGTGTTCTTTGCCGAAGCTGAAATCAGTGTGGAAAGCGATTTGCTGGGTGCTGCGCGTGCATTGCTTGGAAGCGAAAAGGGTATAGCCTGCATTTTGGGCACAGGTTCGAATTCGTGTTTTTACGATGGCGAAAATATTGTGCATAACGTTTCGCCACTGGGATTTATTCTGGGAGATGAAGGGAGTGGAGCAGTGTTGGGTAAATTGTTTGTTGGCGATTGTCTGAAAAACCAGCTGCCCGAAGCACTTCGCGATAAGTTTATGGACGAATATCAGCTTACGCCGGCCATTATCCTCGACAGAGTGTACAAACAGCCATTTCCCAATCGTTTTCTGGCTTCGTTTATGCCTTTTCTGGCAGCACATAAGCACGAGCCTGCTGTTTACAATCTTATTTACAATGCCTTTGTGGCTTTCTTGCGTCGCAATGTGATGCAATACGACTACAGCAGTTATCCTGTGAGTTTTACAGGTTCGGTGGCTTTTTATTTTGCTGATATTCTGCGAAAAGCAGCAGCCGATTGCGGCGTGAGTGTAGATAAAATTGAAAAAAATCCTATGAAAGGATTAGTGGAAATGTATAAATCGGCTACCCCCAACCCCTAAAGGGGATGTAAATTACTTTCGTCTCCTAAATTCCAGAATCTGGAATAATTGCAAATCACTTTGCGTACCAGTCTTTAAGCCCCTTTAGGGGTTTGGGGCGGAGAAGATGAAAAGTGTTTTTTATTTTCAAATCTTCAAATCTTCAAATCACCACATCCTCTCATCACCACATCCTCTCATCCTCACATCCTCACATCACCACATCCTCACATCACCACATCTTTTCCGGCATATTCACTCCGTACACTTCGACGTACAAAGTATTTTTTATGCTGTTGAAGTGTTTTTGTCCGAAATCCTTGTTGTTGCACAACAATAACATTGGCAAATAAAAAGATTTTTTGTCGTAAGGAGGTTGCAGGTAAGTTTGAGATATTACTTCGAAACCGTGACGCTCGTAAAAAGCTATACGCCGGATGGCTTCAGTAGTATTGGGAAGTTCCACCTCGAGAACTACAGGACGATGGGCAGCGTTACAAAATTCTTCCAAAATTTCGCTTCCAAAACCTTTCCCACGCATGATGTCGGCCACAGCAAAATGCTCCACGTACACAAAATCGCCAAAATCCCAGCTGTTCATAAAGCCACAGAATACATTATTCTGCTGAATACTGTTAACGGTAAACCGTTTGTCATTCTGTATCAGCAATTCCATTTCAGCCCACGGCCGACGTTCATTTGCCGGAAATGCCGAATGATATAATTCGTATATGGTGCTGTGTTTTTCCATTACTGAAATTTTATTGAGAGTGAATCGGGGAAATATGATGAACGCAAATTACACAAATTCACACAAACTTCATTGCCTTACAATTTATAAATTGCATATCTGTGAATTTGTGTTTATTTGCGTAATTTGCGTTTTGATTAACAGTGATTCAACCAAATAAATCCTTAGCTTTCTAAAGCACTATTTACAGTATTTTCTTTTATTGCACCTGTAATTTTCATATTCTCCTTATCCAGATCCATTACAATTACATCGCCTTCGTGAAGCGTATTGCCAAGCACGATATCGGCAAGCGTATCTTCTACATATTGTTGAATGGCTCGTTTCAGCGGACGGGCACCAAACTGCACATCGTAGCCTTTGTCGGCAATAAAGTCTTTGGCATCGGCTGTAAGTTCGAGGGTATAACCCATGGCTTTTACACGTCCCAGAATACCTTTGAGCTCAATGTCGATAATTTTGCTAATGGCATCGCGGTTAAGCTGATCGAACATCACGATATCGTCCACACGGTTGAGGAACTCGGGCGCAAACGTGCGGTTCAGTGCTTTTTGAATTACGCCACGCGAAAATTCTGAATCCATAGCTACTTCGGTGGAAGTGTTGAAGCCTACACCTTTGCCGAAATCTTTCAGCTGTCGTGTACCCACATTCGAAGTCATTATAATAATGGTGTTTTTAAAGTCGATACGACGGCCAAGACTGTCGGTCAATCGTCCTTCGTCCATCATTTGCAGCAGGAGATTGAATACATCGGGATGCGCTTTTTCAATCTCGTCGAGCAATACGATAGAGTAGGGTTTACGGCGCACTTTTTCGGTGAGCTGTCCACCTTCTTCGTAGCCCACATATCCCGGAGGCGCTCCGATAAGGCGCGATACACTGAATTTTTCCATATATTCGCTCATGTCCACGCGAATCAGCGCATCGGCACTGTCGAACATAAACTCGGCAAGTATTTTGGCTAAATGTGTTTTACCAACTCCTGTCGGGCCAATGAAAATAAATGAACCAATGGGTTTATTCGGATCTTTCAGACCGATACGGTTACGTTGAATGGCTTTTACAATTTTAGCCACAGCTTCGTCCTGACCAATCACTTTGCCTGTCAGCGCCTCTTTCATCTGACGCAATTTGAGACCTTCGGCCTGCGCAATTCGCTGTACAGGAATTCCGGACATCATAGCCACTACTTCAGCCACTTTTTCCTCGTCCACAGTTTCGGGATGTAGCGCCGATTCCTGTTCCCAGCGTTTAATAGCATCGTCGAGCTGATATTGAGCCTGTTTTTCCTGATCTCGGATAGGTCCGGCCAGTTCGTATTTTTGTTCGCCCAGCACACGGAGTTTTTCTTTGCGCAGTTCCTCAATTTTCTTTTCGAGTTCTTCAATATTGGCAGGAACCGATACAGTGCCAATGTGTACACGCGAACCGGCTTCGTCCAACGCATCAATGGCTTTATCGGGGAAGCAACGTTCGGTAATGTAACGATCGGTAAGGCGTACACAGGCAGCAATGGCTTCGGGTGTGTAACGCACATTGTGATGATATTCGTAGCGATCCTGAATGTTCTGCAAAATCTGTAAAGTTTCCTCGGCAGTAGTAGGATCCACCATTATTTTCTGGAAACGACGTTCGAGAGCGCCATCCTTTTCTATACTCTGACGGTATTCGTCGAGTGTGGTGGCGCCCACGCATTGTATTTCGCCACGTGCCAGAGCAGGTTTCAGCATATTGGCAGCATCGAGCGAGCCCGGAGCACCACCTGCGCCTACAATGGTATGTATCTCGTCGATAAACAGAATAATGTTCGGATTTTTCTGCAATTCGTTCAGAATGGCTTTGATACGCTCCTCGAATTGTCCGCGATATTTTGTACCGGCTACAATTGAAGCCATATCCAGCGAAACCACACGTTTGTCGAACAATATGCGCGACACACGACGTTGGATAATGCGCAGTGCTAATCCTTCCACAATGGCCGATTTACCCACACCGGGGTCGCCAATCAGCACAGGATTGTTTTTCTTGCGGCGACTCAGAATTTGAGCCAGGCGTTCAATTTCACGTTCGCGACCCACAATCGGATCGAGACGGTTTTCAATAGCCGCTTTTGTTATGTCCACACCAAAAGTGTCAAGAGCAGGCGTGTCGCTGGTTTTATTTCCCTGCGGATTGGCCTTTTGCTTACGGCGTGGATCATCCTCTTCGTCATCGTCGTGAAATGCCTGACCCATAGTAGGTACATCGCGGGGAGCTTCGATATAAGCCTTAGCCTGCTCGTAGCTGATATTTTCGCTACCCAGCACATCAACAGCCAGATTGTTTTTATCTTTCAGTATGGCCAGCAACAGATGCTCGGTATCGGCCAGCTCAGAAGCCATCGAACGGGTTTCGAGTTCCATTATTTTTTTGATACGTTCAGTGCTTTTCAACAGGGGAATTTCCTGTCCACTGGGTTCAATATCGGTTCGTATCTGACTTTCGATGCTTTGCTTTACGCGCACAAGATTTACATTCGAATGGTTGAGTATTTCGATGGCTTTGCCCGATCCGTTACGCAGCAGCCCGAGCAGCAAATGTTCAGGCCCTACATAATTATTTCCCAGGCGTTCAGCTTCCTGTGTGCTATATGTCAGTACTTTATGTAATTGTTCTGAATAGTTGATTGTCATATGCTTATTTCTTTTTTTATTGACTTTACAAATATAGTGAAAAAATTCAGCGTTTAGGGTTTTAATTTGAAGATTTGAAAATTTGAAATTTGAAATTTGAAGATCCGCCACAGCCTGTCTCGTTTAGCGGAGCGGACAAGTTTTGAAAATTTCGTACTACGGAAGTGATTCTCAATTAATCATCCTCCTCTCAGTCTTTTGTCTTACCTCTTGTTTCTTGTCTCTTAGCTCTTACCTCTTGCCTCCGAAGATGATCCACTGTCCATTATACTCAAACCCTGTGCCACTTCTCAGTTAGCTGTTAAATAGGTTTTTTATACGCAAAAATGTCAGTTTGTGAATTCAAAATAAGATTTTTTCTGTAGATTTGCAGGTTTTTATCTGCAATGTGAGTGTATAAAACCGCTTGAAGACCTGTTAAATACAAAATGAGTCTTACAGTTTTAATAATTAAACAGAAAACAGGTAAAAATAGTTGAGTGGGAATAAATAGAATTTAGCAATATGGCAATTTAGCATCTAGATATATTTAAGTTTATTTGAAATAAGATGTTATGTGGCAAAAAAACAAATAATTAAGATATAAACACAAAGACACAAAGACAAATAAATAAATAAATACATAATCTCAATAACAATACTTCGTTATAAAAACAAATATATAATTGATTGATAAATGTTTAGATAATAAATATCGATTTTCGATATTCTTTGCGTATTAATGCTCACGCAAAGGCGCGAAGGCGCAAATTACAAATATAACTATTTGATAGTTAGTTTTAATTGAAAATGACGCAAAGAGAAAACTTAACAGTTTTCATCCGTTTCCCGGATTGTAGCATTGGCGACTTAGCGCCTTTGCGTGAAAATAAATATTTTTTACCGAACTATTGCAATAATGATTAATAATTAAAGACACAAAGCATAAAATATAAATGTCTTATTTATAGCACAATAACGAGAACATAATAAAATACTTGTATTTTTTCTTTTTATTTCTTACAAGAGTTTGTGTCTTCGTGTCTTTGTGTTTAAATTCTTATTATCAAGCTTTTAATTGTTTAATCGAAATAAAATCTATTGACTCATAAAAACTCCGAAACTCTGAAACTCTGAAACCCTGAAACTCTGAAACTCTGAAACCCTGAAACCCAAAACAACTAAATAACAAAAATAAAATCATGACAGAGAAAATTTCGAAAACGCTGCGCGAATCGTCCGTAGCACGCTGGGCTGCTCTTTTGCTGCTGTCGAGCACCATGTTTTTTGCCTATATGTTTATCGACGTACTGGCACCGCTGAGCACCATGCTCGAACAAAGTCTGAAATGGACACCCGATACTTTTGGTTCGGTAGCCGGCTCGGAGTATTTCCTTAATGTGTTTGCTTTCTTCCTGATTTTTGCGGGAATTATTCTCGACAAAATGGGAGTGCGCTTCACAGCTGTACTCGCGGCAGTGGTAATGGTAGCGGGTGCTTCCATAAAACTTTATGGTATCAGCGATGCTTTTAATAATGGCGGTTTTGGTTACGAATTTCTGAATTCGTTCTGGCCCTCGTTCCCTGCTTCGGCCAAAATGGCGTCGATTGGTTTTGCTATCTTTGGTTGTGGTGTCGAAATGGCAGGCGTAACCGTGTCGAAAGGAATTGTAAAATGGTTCAAAGGCAAAGAAATGGCGCTGGCTATGGGTCTCGAAATGGCCATTGCACGTCTGGGTGTGTTTGCAGTATTCCGCTTGTCGCCAATTATGGCCGAGCATGGTGGTATAAGCATGTCGGTAGGGGTAGGTACATTGTTGCTGCTTATTGGCTTGCTGAGTTTTAGTGTGTATTTCTTTATGGACCGCACACTTGAGCGTCAGGATGCGTCGGCACGCGACCAGGCCGATCCCGAAGAGGAATTCAAAATAAGCGATTTGAAAGCTATTTTTACCTCCAAAACATTTATGATTGTGGCCGGACTTTGTGTGCTGTTTTATTCAGCCATTTTCCCGTTCCAGAAATTTGCCACCGGAATGCTCGAAAGCCGCCTGAGCATGACTACTTCCGAAGCCAGCGGACTTTTCTCATTTTTCCCGATTGGCGCTATGGTGCTTACTCCGCTACTGGGTTGGTTTATCGACAACAAAGGTAAAGCGGGCACAATGTTGATGCTTGGCTCGTTGCTGGTGGTAATTTGTCACCTGATATTTGCACTTACGCCTGCAGCAAGTTTCACATTTGCAGTGGCACTGAGCGCCATTATTTTGTTGGGAATCTCTTTCTCGCTGGTACCTGCTGCTTTGTGGCCTTCGGTGCCAAAACTGGTCGACAACCGCGTATTGGGTTCTGCTTATTCCATTATTTTCTGGATACAAAATATAGGACTTATGCTTACGCCTATGCTGATAGGCTGGGCTTTAAAGACCACAAATCCCGGTGTGGCCGATGGCATTGCAGCCGGCGAAGCGCTGAAATATAACTACACTGTGCCTATGCTGATATTTGCCAGTCTGGGTGTAGTGGCTTTCTTCTTAGCTATTTGGCTCAAAGCCGAAGACAAAAAGAAAGGTTATGGCATTGAACTGCCTAATGTGAGAAAGTGAAGTTGATGTGATGATGAGATGATTTGAAAATTTGATGATTTGAAGATTTGAAGATTTGAAGATTTGATAATTTGAAGATTTGATAATTTGAAGATTTGAAGATTTGAAGATTTGAAGATTTGAAGATTTGAAGAATTTGAAAATTGTATAAACGATAAACATTTGCACACAGTTACAGCTCCAATTTAGAGCCTGTCCGACGCTGCGGAGGGTTGGGGGCAGATTTGATGTGATGATGTGATGATGAGAAGATTTGAAGAATTTGAAAATAAAAAAAACACTTTTCATCTTCTCCGCCCCAAACCCCTAAAGGGGCTTAAAGAGTGGTCTGCAAAGTGATTTGCAATTATTCGAGATTCTGGAATTTAGGAGACGAAACTATTTACCCCAAACCCCTGAAGGGGCTTAAAGAGTGGTATGCAAAGTGATTTACAATTATTTCAGGTTTCTCGAATTTAGGAGACGAAACTAATCAACATCCCCTTTAGGGGCTTGGGGCAGGCTTGATGTGATGATGTGGTGATGTGGTGATTTGATGATGAGAAGATTTGAAAATAAAAAAACACTTTTCATCTTCTCCGCCCCAAACCTCCACCACGGCGGACAGGCTCTAAAGGGGCTTAAAGAGTGGTCTGCAAAGTGATTTGCAATTATTCGAGATTCTGGAATTTAGGAGACGAAACTATTTACCCCAAACCCCTGAAGGGGCTTAAAGAGTGGTATGCAAAGTGATTTGCAATTATTCCGGGTCTCTGGAATTTAGGAGACGAAAGTAATTTACACCCCCTTTAGGGGCTTGGGGCAGGCTTGATGTGATGATGAGATGATGTGGTGATGTGATGATGAGAAGATTTGAAAATAAAAAAAAATACTTTTCATCTTCTCAGCCCCAAACCCCTAAAGGGGCTTAAAGAGTGGTCTGCAAAGTGATTTGCAATTATTCCGGGTCTCTGGAATTTAGGAGACGAAAGTAATTTACATCCCCTTTAGAGCCTGTCCGACTTGGCGGAGGCTTGGGGCAGGCTTGATGTGATGATGTGATGATGTGATGATGAGAAGATGTGGTGATGAGATGATTTGAAAATTTGATGATTTGAAGATTTGAAGATTTGAGAACCCGCCCCAGCCTGTCTCGCTTTAGCGGAGCGAACAAGTTTTGAAGAATTTGAAAATTGTATAAACGATAAACATTTGCAACACAGCCGGAGTGCGACTTTAAGTCGTGCCCCGGCTCGCCATAAACCCCGGCTTGGTGATATTATTGTAGGGATGTCTGTTGTCCACTGTGCATGGCTTTTGTTTCTGCTATTGTTTTATAATCAAACTATTCTCTTTATATTTGTATTGAAAAAACACCATAGTTTATGCGTTTATCTGCTCAGCAAATACAAATCATACAAACGCTCGCTAAAAAACATTTTGGCGATACTGCCCGCATGTTTCTGTTTGGGTCGCGGGTGAACGATAAACTTAAAGGTGGAGATATTGATTTGTTTGTGACAGCTACCGACAAGTCAACCCTGACTCCCGAAAATAAAATCAGCTTTCTTGTAAGCCTCAAACTTAGTGTGGGTGACCGTAAAATTGATCTTGTGCTCGACACCGACTCACTCCGGAAACGACAGGTTTTTTATCATTCAATTACATCAAACTGTGTGGAGTTTGATCACATTAAACCTTTAAATAATGAAGGCCATGATACTGTTTGAAAAAAACGATATGCTTAACGAATCGTTGCATACAGCGCGCATACATTTGGTACGTATGCAGTTTGCATATTCCCGAATTCGGAATTACTTTCCTCTTAGTATTGATAAATACGCTGATATATCCGAAGACGAAATGTGCTTTTTCGATCAGTTTATTTACAGGTTTAGCAAATTACAGGATGTCATAGGCGTAAAACTGTTTAAGTCCATTCTTATTAATCTGGGCGAAGATATCAGCGCTATGCCTTATATCGATATTGTTTTAAAACTAGAGAAACTTAAAGTGATCAGAAGCGCCGAAGAATGGTTTCAGCTGCGCGAAATTCGCAATTTGCTGACACACGAATATCCATTGAACCAACAGGAAGTTGTTGACGATCTGAATTTGCTGTTCGGTCGATATCAGCAATTGCTGGATATATGGCAGCAAACCGATACTTATGTACTTCAAAAATTCAGCTATTTAATTACCGAAAGATAAATGAGGAATTGCACAATGAGGCTGTCTCATAAGTGTTTTTTTGAACGCAAATTTAGCTACGCTGGATTTGTGTTCTGCTTTCTTTTGAGACAGTTTCTCGCCAAACAATAAGCGACCCTGGTTTATATCATTCCGCTGTCCCCTGACGCGAGGAACCAGCGGTCTTGAGCTTGCGAAAAATTCTTTGCAAGCAAAGCGGCATAGCCGGGCGGTAATCCGAAGCTATTATATTTACGGATTTAAAATCCGTTTATAGCCATCGTAGGATTACAAATCCCACGAGACGGAAGATATAAGATAACAGGGCTACCCACCTACATTTAAATCTTCTCATTCCTATGCTACTAAGTAACGAATTGCCATTAATAATATATTTCGAATCCGTAGGATTCAAATGTTTATAGATATTGTTTTGATATGATAATACGACCCCGTTGGGGTCGAACGTGTATGTTATATTTTTTTTTCTATAAATATGTTATCCCTCCGGGATAAAGAAAGGTGTTAATAATTCCTTATGTTTACTTATGATATCACAGCTCTGCTGCTAATTTCATAAATTCATATCCCTGACGCGAGGAACCAGCGGTCTTGAGCTTGCGAAAAATTCTTTGCAAGCAAAGCGGCATAGCCGGGCGGTAATCCGAAGCTATTATATTTACGGATTAAAAATCCGTTTATAGCCATCGTAGGATTACAAATCACACGAGACGGAAATTATTTGTTAATACCATTCAGATATCAGGGCTACGCCCCTCTGATATAGCATGAATTATCCGGCTATTAAGATTTCACAGCTACGCTGCTACAAGTTTATTTATAGGGGCGTAGCCCTGATAGCTTGGTAGAAAGAATGTAAAAAGAATGATTTTTAGGGGCGTAGCCCTGACATCATAGATTTAAATAGAACAATTTCAGCCCTTAATTCACATTCTGTACTGTTTTCCGGGGAAAAAATAGGTTAAATACTACTATTTTATGTGTCAGACTCTTGCATTTTACATATTAAGTGCTATTTTTGCAAACAGAAATCAAAATAATCACTTTATTTTGCGGAGTGTAAAAACAAAAAAAGCCTGCACCTCAGGTTTGCAGACTTTCTTTTAAACACCATCCTCAAAAGGATGTAAATTCATTTCATTTCATCATTCAACAGCTGCTAATGTTTTGGTCGACGTAGCAGCTGTTGCTTCGTTTAAGTTCAGGCTCTCTGTTTTCGATCGGGTGGTTCTGGCTTTTATCACCGTACGGTATCTTACATTCAGAGCATTCAAAGCATTTGTCAATGCATTGTAGTCGAGCTCAGGATGTTTAATCCGTTCCACCTCAATCGCTTTCGTCAAATCAGAAACACATTTCGAGAACTTTGCACTAAGTTCGGTAACCATCGATTTTGTACGTTCATTTTGCTGCTTCAATATAGCTTTGCGTAGCAAACTTTCATTGTTCAACAAATTCCGTAGCTCATCGAGATAAATCGACAAACCCAGTTTTGAAGTTGCCGCCTGCAACTCCGCGTTCTCTGTTAGCCCGTTTAGCAAAGCGGTACAGATGTTTACCGTGGCAGAAAGGTTTTTGGGAATTGCTTCCTTCAAAACTGATTCAAACGACTCCTGAATCAATTGCACCTCATCTGCATTTAGCAAATACTGCATTCGTTTGCCGGCTTTAAGCTGTAACATTAAGGCACGCAACACATTGTTGATGCTTTTTTCCAGCTCTTTTGCCTGAGCTATGCCGGCAATGGATCGACTGTTCTTCTTAACCATAAGGTCGAAGTCCGGTTCGAGTGCTTTCAACCTCACAAGCATTTCATTCACATGTAGTGCTTCGGCATCGTGCATTTCCATCACCAGTATTGTTTCTTTTACGAAAGTCAACAGCTCCTGCTTTCTCATTCGCGAGACTAAAGCTTTTGCTATTTGTTCCATTCTAAAAAGAATTTTAAAGTGTAACATTTGAAAAAGTAAAAATATCTTTTTTGTCAACCTGAGTGACTATTCAAAACATCTTTTTGTCTGACAACAGTTGCAATAAAACTTACAACAACTGAGGTCTCTATACCTTTTCTTTTTCACAAATGTAGTGATTTTTTTAGCAATATACGAGATGGCATTATAAATGATAACGAAATTAATGTTATTTAGTAAATATAAATATGTATTAGTGATTTGGCGTTGGATAATATGCTGTTTGATAGTCATATTGATATTTTGCGAATTTGTTGTTTACAATAATTTACAATATAATGTGTTGTAAAGCATAGATAGCGTATGTATATAACATTTTTAGTATATGGTTTTTTAGATAAAACAGCATTAAAACCCGCAAAAAAATACATATTTACCAGGTAAAACTATACGAAAATACAACATGCTCCGAACCTGATACAGGAGTTACTCTACTAAACAAAAAATCATTACAGTGTATCATTTTTTGTATCGACGGTATTTTTATTTTCAATTGAATTGTCTCTTTTCGCTCACGACGAAGACGATTTTCGAACACAATATTGTTTTTTTTGTCGTCGACGAAGTGAATACATCTTAAACGAATTGTGTCTTCGTTCACGACGAACTTAATACATCTTAATGGTTTTGTGTCTTCGCCGACGACGAAAAACATATTTCCATTTATCCTCCCTTCTTCGTCGTCGACAACAAAACGCACCTCAATGCAATCGCTGTAGCTGTACGAAGCAAAGTAGTCTTTCCAAATCAGCTACATATTGCTGAAGAAATGCAGGTAACTGACATCCCGCCATCAGAATTTATCCGCTCTGCTTACCACAACTACTCAACGCCACAATGCACAGCAGGTCATTACACAATTTATCTGCCGTGTTCAATGTTGCTCTGCTGCCTGTTTGCCGAAAAATATAATATAGGGGAAGGGGAGAGGTGTTGAAATGTGGATTGGATTGAGTAAATAATATGTGAGTAGTTTAAGGGTTGTAGTATCGACTGTTGACAATACATTACTCATGTCTTATTAAAGTCTATGGCGTTTTCGTTGAAATAATTCAAATTTCTTGTAAATTTTAAATGTGAGTGGATTGTTATATTCTTGATGATAATGCTAGCATTATTGAATATTTTTGTTGTTTATATATTAATAGTGAATATTTTGTTTGTATATTTGCGAAAAAATTATTATATGCCTCGAAAAACACCTAAATATATTGATCTTTTTGCTGGTTGTGGTGGCCTATCACTTGGTTTGCATAAAGCAGGTTGGAAGGGTTTATTTGCTATTGAAAAGAGTAAGGATGCTTTCGAAACTCTTGAATATAATCTTATCACTAAAAAAGATCATTTTAATTGGCCAGAGTGGTTACCAAAACAGGCTCTTGAAATTAATCATGTAATTGAAACTTATAGCAATCAATTAAAGAAATTACGAGGAAAGGTTGATTTGGTTGCAGGAGGTCCTCCTTGTCAAGGATTTTCAATGGCTGGTCGTAGAAAAGAGGATGATCAGCGCAATCAATTAGTTCTGAAATATATTGAATTTATTAGCTTGGTACAACCCAAAATACTTTTTTTCGAAAACGTAAAAGGATTTACACAAGAGTTCAAAAAAAACAAAGAAAAGGGAGAAGTGTATGCTTCGTTGGTTGAGCAAAAGTTAGATGATCTTGGTTATTATGTAAAAGGAAAGTTGGTAAACTTTGGCGAATATGGAGTTCCACAAAAGAGAACTCGTTTTATATTAGTTGGAGTACGTAAAGACTTAAAAAAATCTTCTCATGAATTGGTTGAAAGTTTTTTTAAAAAGCTTGAAGCCAATAAGTATTCATTCCTCGAGTCAAAACAACTTACTGTTGAAACCAACTTGAATGATGCCATATCAGATTTATTAAGCAAAAATGGAAAGGTGATTTGTCCAGACACCCCGAGTTATCAGTCCGGGATTTATACGCCGGAGCCTTTAACCGAGTATCAGAAAATGATGCGTGAAGGTATCGAAAACAACACTCCCGATAGCCATCGATTTGCAAAACATCGCCCGGATATTGAGCAAAAATTCAACGATATAATTCAAAGTTCTACTCGGAAAAATAAAGACATTGATCAAACCATACGAGACAGATATAACATCAAAAAACACACGATTATTCCATTAGATCAGCAGGCAAAAGCTCCAACGATAACAACCCTTCCTGACGACTATATTCATTATTGTGAACCTCGAATTCTGACAGTACGTGAATATGCTCGTATCCAATCTTTCCCTGATTGGTACCAATTCCGGGGCAAATATACTACTGGAGGAAAGCTCCGCACACAAGAAGTCCCCAGATACTCTCAAATAGGAAATGCAATACCTCCGTTATTTGCGGAACAAGCGGGGATAAAATTAAAAGAACTCATCAATGGATAAAGAATTAATTTCTTTCGACATAAAAACAGGCATGAAGAATATCATCGGTAGGGATCTCATTACCGATGATTTTATTGCTATATATGAACTTGTCAAAAACTCATATGATGCATATGCTGATTATGTTACTATAACATTTAATGATGATGAAATAATTATTGCAGACAATGGTAAAGGAATGTCTGAGGTTGACATAAAAGAAAAATGGCTGGCTGTTGCATATTCAGCTAAAAAGGACGGCTCAGAGGATGATGATGATGATGTAAAAAGATACAGTCATTTAAATAAATTAAAACTTAGACGATACTATGCTGGGGCTAAAGGTGTTGGTCGATTTTCCTGTGATAGACTAGGGAGTAAACTTGAACTTATTACAACACATTTATCATCTGAAAACACGTATAAAATTGAAATAGATTGGAGTGTTTTTGAATCTGATCCAAAACAGAGCTTTAATTCCATCGAAATTCCATTTTATAGAATTGATACAATTCCTTCATACAATAATTCTAAAAATCATGGTACAATTCTAAAAATTTCCAACTTAAATTCACAGTGGACTGAAAAACGTATTTTAGATTTAAAACACTCTCTTGAAAAGGTGATAAATCCTTTTTCTGAAGCTGAGAATGAATTCAAAATAGAAATTATTGCTGAAAGACACACTGTTGCTGATTGGGGGAAAGAACCGTATTATCAAATTAATGGTATAATACAGAACAGTATATTAAGTGTTCTTAAAATTAAAACTACTGAAATAAATTTAGTTGTAAATAATGATAAAATAATTACTAAAATAACAGATAGAGGTAGTCTAATTTATCATATCGAAGAATCAAATCCATTCAGCAATTTAATTGACAAATTAGAAATAGGATTATATTTCTTAAACAGAAGTGCCAAGATTAATTTTGTTAAAATCATGGGATTGCCCGTGATTAACTATGGTAGCGTCTTCTTGTTTAAAAATGGTTTTAGAGTACAACCATATGGTGAAGTTGGGGATGATAGTTGGAAAATTGATCAAAGAAAGCAACAAGGATATAATCGTTTCTTAGGAACTCGTGATTTATTTGGTAATGTCAATTTAATTTCAGACAATATTGAAGAATTCAAGGAAGTTTCAAGCCGTGATGGGGGGTTGGTAGAAACAACAGGAAAAAAAATTCTTTTTGACCTATTTATGGAAAAGGCCTTAAAAAGATTAGAGAGATATGTTGTTGGAGTGCTTTGGGGAGAAGCTTTTGCGAGAAAAAACTATTTTTTGGACTTTAGTATAGCCCAAAAATATAGAGACAAACTTACGGGGGATAAAGATAAGGACTCTTATGAAGATATAAAGGAAAACTTAGGTAGTAAAATTGACTTTGTCAATTTGATTAAATCATTATCGGATGAAAATGTTGAAATTATTGATTATAACAAAGAACTTGTGAATCTTGTCAACGAGCGACTAGATGTAATTCAACCAAAGTTTATTTCTGAACTTGAAAAGATTGCCGAAAAAACTAACGATACAGAACTATTTAATCAAATTAAACTTACTGAGGACAATTTCAACCGAATTCTTCAAGAAAAAGTTGAAGCTTTAAAACGTGTAGAATTTGAAGAACAGCAGAGAAAAGAAGCAGAGAAGCGAGCAAAAGACGAAGAACTTAAACGAATTGAAGCAGAGAAACGCCAAAGAGAAGAAGAGGAAAAGAGAAGAAGAGCTGAATTAGAAACAGAAAGGAAAGAGAAGGAAAGAGCGCTTGCCGAATTAGCCAAACTTAAAGCAGAACAGAAAGCTAAAGAGGAAAAAGAAAAAAATAAAGACTTAACAGATAAATTAAGTCTTGAAACAAAGAAAAATCAATACTTAAACGCAACTCGCAAAACGTTAAGTGATGATGCAGAACAATTAGTCCATTCAATAGATTTGTATGTTGGAAATGCTTCAACCTATGTCAATGAATTAATGACTTCTAATATTGATGAGCAAATTAAATCGAAAGTATATTCGATTAAAAGTAATATCGATAAAGCAATAAAAGTTTCGCAGATTATCATTAAGTCAAATTTTGATTATAAATATACCGATCAAAGGGTCAATTTACCTAAATATATTTCAGAATACTTGGAGGATTTAGAAATTTCACATAAAAATTTAAAAATTGACACGATTGGTTTATTTGATAAATTTGTACTTATCAATCCGATTGAAATTGATATCATTTTTGATAATTTAGTTTCCAACTCAAAAAAAGCTCAGGCGAAGAATATACTAGTTGAATTTAGTAAAAATCAAAATGCTTTAGAAATCCTTTATTCAGATGATGGAAGTGGAATGTCTGAATTGTTAACAAAGAATCCAGATGCAATTTTTGATTTAGGCGTCAGGGATTCAAAAGAGAAAGGATCAGGAATAGGTATGTTCGATGTAAGTAAAAGACTTAAAGGCTTAAAAGGATCTATAACCTTTGTTGGCAATAATAAGAAACTTAAAGGAGTCTGTTTTAAAATAAAAATATAATGAGTCAAATCGAGTTGAATTATCTAGTCTTTGATGACGATGCTGATGCGCCAAATCAGTACTTAAACAAAATACATATTGATGGCTGTCAAGTCAATGCTATTGTGATAAACCCATTAGACTCGTATGATGTTGAGACTAATAAGTTTGAATTTGAAAAATTTGAATCAGAAATCATTTATAAATCACAAGGTCGAAATATAAATTTAATAATTACTGACTGGAATATATTACCTGAGAATGAGGACGGTTTTAGTGGAATTAAAGGTTGGGATATCATTGAGAAAGTATTACAAACACAAGATAAATGGAAAAGCCGAACATTTTTAATTTATTCCTCAGATATTAAAAAAGCTTCTAAATATGTTGTGGAAAAGATAAAAAATGAAGTTGAAAATCAGCCAGATGATATAATTCCTTCACTTGAATTCATGAGTAAGATAATTGAACTGAAAATAAAATTTTGCAAAAGAGATGACCAGCGTTTTGATGAAATAAAAACACTTTTGAAGGAATCAAACACCATTTCTAACGTAGTCCTTGATTCAGTTCTCACCTTTGACTCAAATATGATAATTAATACAGGAAATTCAGATTTTGATGGCAAAAAGATTTCTGAAATACTAAATACTAGCAATATCGACCTTGGTGGTCTGAAATTTATTAAGGAGTTTATCGATCTGTCTATTTCTCACTATTCCAAACTAAATGAGTAATTACAATAAAATATTAATACTTCATGCTTTAGACAGTTCAACAGCCTTTTTAAGTGTGTTTAAAGACGAGTTTGAAGATATGTATTTTTCTTTTGATTCTAGCAAAGATTCTATCAATAATGCAAAAACCTTATTAGGTGACTTACTGCCGAAATCATTAGTAATTTATCTTGGTCACGGCAGTTCATCTGGTCTTTACGAGCCCGATGAAAGTCATACATACGAAAAATACTTTCTTGATGCAACTTGGGGTAATCATTATTTTGATGAACATGACATATTTCTATTAAGCTGTAAAAGCAAAGACTATGTAAAAAAAATATACAAATCAAATTCTTCACTTGGGTTTGGAAATATAATAAGTTCAAAGTTTGAATTAGATAAACATAATAAGCAAAATGATGCAGAATTATCCTTGACTGAAAGTGATATATCTAAGTTCAATGATATTTATATAAATTCCTCTATAATAGTTATTAGGAAGCTTATAAATGATAAGATTAATTTTTTTGATATTCCTAAACATCTTCGGTTTTTGATCAATAAAGAAATCAATAATCTTTTATTAGATAAGAATGATAAAAAGAGGATTCAAATGTCTAAATTATTGTTTGATTTTAGAAATGAACTTTTGCTTAAGAAAAATCCTCATTAGAAGTAAAGAAAATACATCTAACTTCTATAAAATCGAATTAATAGCATTTAATAGATGAAACCCGGTCAATCCCTTTGGACACGTGAAGAATTAATCTTAGCGATTAATCTATACTGCAAGTTACCTTTTGGCAAGATGCATAAAACGAATGCAGCTATAGTACAATTAGCTGAGTTAATAGGTCGCACGCCCTCGTCGGTAGCTTTAAAGCTTGGTAACTTTGCGAGCTTCGACCCTACTCTAAAGGCTCGTGGCATAAAGGGCGCTCCCAATGCAAGTAAGTTGGACAAAGTCATTTGGGATGAGTTTTACAATAACTGGGACGAAGCTTTGTTACAGAGTGAAGAGCTGTTGGCACAAAAGCATCATACTACGATAGAAAAAATCAACGAAATAGCATTAGAATATCTCCCAAAAGATGGTAAAGAAAAGGAGCGTTTGATAAAAACAAGGGTGAATCAATCACTTTTCCGCAAGATAGTGTTGGCAACCTACAACAACCGATGCTGCATTACGGGCATAGCTCAGCCGGAATTACTTATTGCCAGTCATATAGTGCCCTGGAGTCAGAATGAATCGCTGAGATTAAATCCGATGAATGGTCTTTGCCTGAATGCTTTGCACGATAGGGCTTTCGATAGCGGATTAATTGCTATTCGCCCCGATGATTATACCATCATTCTTTCTGGCAAACTAATGCAAAAGAAACTAATAAGCCCAGCATTGGAAAATAACTTTATAGCTTACGAAAAAAAGGCGATACTTCTCCCTGATAAATTTCTACCTCAGCCAGAGTTTTTAGATTGGCATTTAAAAAATATTTTTGTTAGATAGTCTGTTCTTATTCCGGATATCATACAGCCACATCACCGAAGGCACTTACCCTCTGGCCGGCAAATACAGTTATGCCTGTTCGAAGAATCTTGAAACGCTCAGGGAAGCGGGATTTGAGGAATAAAAACAGATGATTATCTTTGCATACCGAATGGTGTATGTTTCGGGTTGTTGATGGCCCGATTCATAAAAATATACTTATCCGCCACCTGCGGCAAAAAATGCGAAACCACAGAATGTCAGAACAAACTGATTACAAAAACATAAAACTATTTCCGGGATTGAACTCGCTGCGCTTTATGGCAGCTTTTTTGGTGTTAATGCACCACAGCGAAACAATAAAAAGCAAGCACGGAATAGTGAACTTCGACTGGCTGGGGCTCTTTAAAAATGGTGGCAATGCGGTGACTTTCTTCTTTGTGCTCAGCGGTTTTCTGATTACTTATCTGCTACTCAAAGAACGCCACAAAACAGCAACCACAAGCATTAAAAACTTCTACCTGAAGCGGGTGCTCCGTATATGGCCGCTGTACTTTCTGCTCGTGTTTATAGGCACTGTGGCGCTTCCAGTGGCTTTTGGCTTTGTGCAGGTGGATTACGAAATGCCTTATACGCTTGGACAAACCTGGTACTGGTTTGTGTTTTTTCTGCCCGGTATGGTTACTTTTTTGTATGGCAGTCACTTTCTGGAGCCGCTGTGGTCGATAGGAGTGGAGGAGGTGTTTTATCTGATGTGGGCTCCGCTGTTTAAAATCAGCAAACAGCATATTCTGTGGTTGCTTATCGGCGTGATAGTGCTGAAAACTGTGCTGAGCATTGTCGGGCATTTCTACATCACCAACGAGCTGTTTCATTACCTGATGAGCATTTTCAAATTCGAGGCAATGGCTGTGGGCGGTCTGGGAGCATGGTTGGTATTCACTAAGGGCGAAGCGTTTGTAAAAAGTGTGGCGTTTAAAATACCTGTGCAGATAGCTGTATTTGCGGTGCTGGTCACTTTTCTGACTTTTCATATCAATATCGACAATGTGGTGTGGCAGGCTGTTTTCAGCACTCCTGTAGTGTCGTCGCTACTGGTGGATGTGCTTTTTCTGTACCTGATACTTTGCGTGTCGGTAGTGGATCACAGCATTGTAAAGTTTCGCAGCAAAGCTTTGTCGTTTCTGGGCGAAATATCCTACGGCATTTATATGTACCATTTGCTGGCCATTTTTATCACCATACATTTTCTGAAACCATTCCTGCAACAAACCAATGCAGCAACGGCACATTTGCTGTTTTACGTACTTGTAAGCGCACTAACCTTTATCATTGCCTCGCTGTCGAAATACCTGTTCGAGGATTACTTCTTGCGATTGAAAAGTAAGGTGGGGTAGAGCACATCAAAAGTATTTTATAAGTTTCAAGTTAAACAAACCTTACTTTAATAGCCCCAAACCCCTAAAGGGGATTTATATTACTTTCGTCTCTGAAAAGAAATTGTAAATATTCAATAGAAAACCCGTATATTTTGAATTTAGGAGACGATACTAACTCACATCCCCTTTAGGGGCTTGGGGCAGAGAAAGATGAAATATATTTATATATTTAAAAGAACAAACTTTAATTGCCCCAAGCCCCTAAAGGGGATTTATATTACCATCGTCTCTGATAGCTTATTATAATCATTCAATAGAAACCCCGTATATTTGAATTTAGGAGACGATACTAACTTACATCCCCTTTAGGGGCTTGGGGCAGAGAAGATGAAAAGTATTTTATAAGTTTCAAGTTAAGCAAACCTGATAATAATTGCCCCAAACCCCTAAAGGGGATTTATATTACCATCGTCTCTGATAGCTTATTATAATCATTCAATAGAAAACCCGTATATTTGAATTTAGGAGACGATACTAACTTACATCCCCTTTAGAGCCTGTCCGCCGTGGCGGAGGCTTGGGGCAGAGAAATCTTGATAAGAAATTTTTAAATCCAAAATTACAAACTTAATCACCTATGCAAAATTCTTTTCTACCTGAAATGTTTTATGGAGCTAATAGAGACATCTTTCAGAAAGCGGAATATTTAAGAGAACACATGACTCTTGCTGAACTAACTTTATGGGAGAGGTTAAATAAAAACCAATTAAATTATAGATTTAAAGCACAGCACCCAATAGATATTTTCATCGTTGATTTTTATTGTCATAAATGCAAGTTAGTGATTGAACTGGATGGCGAAATCCATTTAAGCCGGAAAGAATATGATGAAGGCAGAACGGCAGAACTTGAAAGGTTTGGTCTGAAAGTTATCAGATTTTCAAATAATGAAGTGCTCACTAACATTGAAAATGTAATAACTGAGATCAAAGAAAATCTAAAAGTTCGGGTTGAGCAGTGAATTGATATTTAAAACCAATAAATTTCAATAGTTTCAGGTCCTTTAAAATCTGCCCCAAACTTCTATACATTGCCCCAAACCTCCGCCACGGCGGACAGGCCCTAAAGGGGATTTTAATTACCATCGTCTTTGAATAACGAACAGCCAACATTATATTTGAATTTAGGAGACAATACTAACTCACATCCCCTTTAGGGGCTTGGGGCAGAGAAGAATTCGAAATGTATTTTATATATTCAAAAGAACAAACTATATTTGCCCCAAACCCCTAAAGGGGATTTATATTACCATCGTCTTTGAATAACGAACAGCCAACATTATATTTGAATTTAGGAGACGATACTAACTTACATCCCCTTTAGGGGCTTGGGGCAGAGAAAGATGAAATCTATTTTATATATTTAAAAGAACAAACTATATTTGCCCCAAACCCCTAAAGGGGATTTATATTAATTTCGTCTCTGATAACGAACAACCAATTTTATATTTGAATTTAGGAGACAATACTAACTTACATCCCCTTTAGGGGCTTGGGGCAGAGAAAGATGAAATCTATTTTATATATTTAAAAGAACAAACTTTAATAGCCCCAAACCCCTAAAGGGGATTTATATTACCATCGTCTCTGATAACGAACAGCCAATTTTATATTTGAATATAGGAGACGATACTAACTTACATCCCCTTTAGGGGCTTGGGGCAGAGAAGAATTCGAAATGTATTTTATATATTCAAAAGAACAAACTATATTTGCCCCAAACCCCTAAAGGGGATTTTGATTACTTTCGTCTCTGATAACGAACAGCCAACATTATATTTGAATTTAGGAGACAATACTAACTTACATCCCCTTTAGGGGCTTGGGGCAGAGAAGATGAAAAGTATTTTATAAGTTTCAAAAAAACAAACCTTACTATAATAGCCCCAAACCCCTAAAGGGGATTTATATTACTTTTCGGCTCTGATAACGAACAGCCAACATTATATTTGAATTTAGGAGACGATACTAACTTACATCCCCTTTAGGGGCTTGGGGCGGAGAAAGATGAAATCTATTTTATATATTCAAAAGAACAAACTATAATTGCCCCAAACCTCCGGCACAGCGGACAGACCTGGGGCAAAAAAAACTTCTTCCTGCCGTTTTAAACCTTTTGCATCGCTGCAAGTCAATACATACAAAGAAAACGATTGCTTCTGTTTTTTTTTCGAAAAACGAAACAGGAGTACAGCACACAAACTATTTACACCCGGGTTAATCAGAATGTGTCATTGAGAGTTCATAACAAAAAACAACTTATTAAAAGGAATAATTTATGAAAAAGTATGGTATTGCAATAGTGGCAATGATATTTGCCTTTAGCACAGTAATAATAGCTCAGCAGCCTCAACGTCCGAATCAGAAAGCCCGTCAGGGTGAACGTAAAGAAATGCGTCAGGAAAACAAAGAAAAACTGACACCGCAGAAACGCGCGGGCTATATGGCTGTAGATTTGGAACTGACCGATGCGCAGCGCAAAAAGCTCGAAGTGTTTTTCGAAAAACAGGACAAACAACGCGAAGAACATCGCGCTGAAATGGCAAAGGTGCGCGAACAGCAACGCCTGAAAGCTGAAGAAATGCGCAAAGCCAACGAAGCTGAAATGGAAAAAATTCTCGGTCCTGAAAAATTTGCACAGCACAAAGCGCAAATGACTGAACGCCGCGAACGTATGGCCGAACGTAAAGCAAAAATGTCAGAGCGAAGAGGCAATAACACCCAACGCCGGGGCGATATGATGCAGAAAAGAAATCAGAAATAAAAAGGTAATTGGTTTTTAGAGTATTTTTATCGTATCAGAAAGGTATAAAGAAAGATGATTGTGAGGAGAGGTGTCGGGCGAATGTCCGGCACCTTTTTTTTGCGTCTGCATGCCTTGTATAAAATTGCCGAAACATTCAACAATCAGCAGTGTTGAATTGTTAGAAATAAAAAACACGAAAACAAAATTCTATGATGACAGCAACAAAGGATCTCGAAAACGATCACGAATATATCATTCGTCTGACTAATGTAATGGAGCAAATGATAATTGATTACAGTACCAATAAAGAGCATTTTGAAACAGTGGTAAGCCTGATACGCAACTTTGCTGATGGATTTCATCACGCCAAGGAAGAAAAAATACTTTTCCCGAAACTTGTAGAGAAAGGTTTTTCGAACGAAGGTGGTCCGGTAGGAGTAATGCTTACCGAACATGTGGAAGGGCGCAACTATGTAAAGGGTATGAGCGACGCCATTGCACGACTCACACCCGACGATGAATCGGCTGTGGGTGATATATTGCTGAACATGCAGCAATATGTGGATTTGCTTCAGGCGCATATTGGCAAGGAAAACAATGTGCTTTTCCGCATGGCTGATAAAATGCTTTCCGACGACGAGCAACAAGCGCTCCTGGCACAATATGCTACTGTGGGCGAGAGTGAATATACGCCCGAACGGGTGAATGGCTTTATCGAACAGATTAAGTATCTTGAAAGTGTGTATATGTAAATCGGGCAGATTAAATAGTTATAGAATAGGGGCGTACAACAAAGTATGCCCTTATTTTATAATACCCTCACTCTTTTCTGAAATCGTTTGCATAAACTGTAAAAGCTATTTTACAACTGCTTCTTTTTATTGTCGATAGTTTTAGCTTTATTTGTGGAATGAAAGAAGTTTCAGGGGATAAATTTGAAGATTTGAAATTTGAATATTTGAAAATTTTTGGACTACGGAAGTAATTCTCAATAAATCACGCGTCACACAGTCTTTTGTCTTTCGTCTTTCGTCTTTCGTCTTGACTCCTGACTCTTGGCTCTTAACTCCTGGCTCTCAATTCTACATTCTCAATTGAAAAACTTGTCCGCCGTGGCGGATTGTAAATAAATAAATTGTAAATAAAAAAATATGTTATTCAAAACAAAACATTTATGGTTCGCAGGGCTGCTTGCTTATGCACTCACAGCCTGTCAGCCTGCACTTCGACAGCCGGCCACTTCGCCCGACAATCGCAATCTGAACTCGCTGCTGACACTCGAAATGGGCGGAAACGACATTTATCTTCAGGATTTTATTCTGAAGCCTGAAAGTATCGACTCGGTGACCAGCAGTTCGCAGACTGTAAAAATCAGTATGAATGCAGACAAAACCATTGCCACGGTTGATGTAAGTCCCGAAACGGAGCAGTTTGTTGACCTGAAAATTCATGTAAAAGGTGTGGCATATTCCGTTCCATGTCGGAAGACTGATAAAACGGCTTATATGTTTACTTTCGACGCTCAGGGAAAAAAATATAACCGCATTCAGATAGCAGGACAGATGAATGACTGGACACCCTCGCGCACCCCCGATCTGCAACCAAATGCTCAGGGATTGTATGAAGTGGAACTTCAGCTTAGTCCGGGTACTTACCTGTATCAAATGAACTTAGATGGTGATCAGAATCACGACGCCAATAATCCTCAGAAAGTGGACAATGGTTTCGGAAAGTATAACTCCATTCTCGAAGTGCCGGGAAAAAGTCATCTGTTCCCTGTGCTTTTTACGGAGAAAACCGCTGATAAAAAGATTATGCTCACCGTTCAAAACGAAGTAACCGATGTGTTCGTATACTGGCAAAACTACCGTTTGCCCGATAAGTTTGTAAAAGTGGTGAATGGTCAGATTACTTTCGATATTCCTGCCGAAGCCACAGCGCTCGAACGCTCGTTTATACGTGTATGGGCAGCCAATGCCGAAGGCGTGAGCAACGATGTGCTTATTCCCCTTCACAAAGGCGATGTGCTGACGCAAAGCAAGCAGCTTACCCGTACCGATAAACATGCGCAAATTATGTATTTTATGCTGGTGGATCGTTTTATGAACGGCGATACGCTGAACGATAAACCGCTCAACCGTCCCGATGTGGATCCGCGTGTGGATTTCTGGGGTGGCGACCTTGCCGGACTGCAACAAAAGATTGAGGATGGATATTTTGAAAAACTCGGCGTAAATACACTTTGGGTATCGCCACTTAATCAGAATCCGCTCGAACCTTACGGTTTTTATGCTCCAAAGAATACAAAATTCTCAGGATATCATGGTTACTGGCCTGTGTCGTCGTCGAAAGTGGATTTTCGCTTTGGTACAAATGATGAACTGAAAACGCTGGTAACCAAAGCCCATGAGCATCAGGTAAATGTATTGCTCGACTATGTGGCTAATCATGTACACGAAGAACACCCTCTGTACAAAGAGCATCCCGAATTTGCAACAGATTTGTATTTGCCCGATGGTACTTTGAATGTAGAGAAGTGGGACGAGCAGCGTCTTACCACCTGGTTCGATACTTTTATGCCTTCGCTTGACTATTCGAACCCCGAAGTGGTGGATTTGATGACCGACTCGGCTATATATTGGATGAAGGAGTTCAAACTCGATGGTTTCCGTCACGATGCATGTAAGCATGTAAACCTCGAATTCTGGCGACTGCTTACGCTGAAGATGAAGCAAAATTTCCCTGATAAAATGAATTATCAGATTGGCGAAACTTATGGCAGTCCGCGGCTTATTGCGAGTTATCTGACCACAGGTATGCTCGATGGGCAGTTCGACTTTAATGTGTTCGATATTGCGAATACAACCTTTGCAGGTGTTGGCGGTGGCGATTTGACACGCGTGTACAGCGTACTGAATGCCAGTTTGCAAATGTATGGCAATCATAATCTGATGGGCTACATTTCGGGTAATCACGACAAAGCACGCTTTATGGCTTATGCATCGGGTGATGTGAAGTTTGGCGAAGATGCCAAAGCTGCAGGCTGGAACCGCGAAATTGGCATAACCGACTCCACTGCTTACGATAAATTTCTACTGTTTCATGCCTTTAACCTCACCATTCCGGGTGTTCCTGTAATTTATTACGGCGACGAAATTGGTCTGACCGGCGGTAACGACCCCGACAGCAGACGCATGATGCGTTTCAGCGGACTCAATGCCCGCGAAGAGAAGCTTCTCAACAATGTAAGCCGCCTGGCCAAACTTCGTCGCAGCGAGCCTGTGTTTATGTATGGCAGCTTTATCAATGTGGAAACAAAAGCCGACAACTGGGTGTATGCACGCAAATACTTCGGCAGCGAAGCCATTGTAATACTCAACAACAGCAATCAGGCAAAGGAAATAAAGGTTACACTGCCTGCTGTGCTGAAAGCCACTGGTCTGAAAGCATTTAACGGAAACGCTTTTGAGCTGAAAAACAGCGAACTCAGCGTGAAAGTGCCGGCTTATGGGGTAGAAGTGATTTACAGGTAGGATTAAAGAGGGTTTCAGAGTTTTGGGTTCTGTGTTTCAGAGTTTCAGAGTTTCAAAGTTAAACCTTAGTAGAAAATGACTTTGCAATCCTCATTTTAAAACCTTATAAAATTTCCGGAGTCTTTAGACCCCTCCCTCGCCGCGGCGGGTGCAGGATGACTTCTTATCCTGATTATGAGAATCGTCTCCGAAATGCAAAACTCTTGAAACCCTGAAACTCTGAAACTCTGAAATCCTGAAACCCCTGAAACTGTGAAACCCTGAAACTCTGAAACTGTGAAACTCCTGGAACGCGAAACAAATTCCCCCTTCTGACTGTTACTTTTCATGTAATCATTTTTAAAACAGATTTTATGGCAGACAAACATGTAATTAAAACGCAATGGAAAGGCGATTTGACTTTTCAGGCTCAGATAGGTGAACATAAACTGGTGATGGATGCTCCTGAAGCTTCGGGAGGAAAAGACCTGGGACCGGGACCTAAAAAACTTCAGCTGGCTTCGCTCAGTGGTTGTACCGGAATGGACATTGTGTCGATACTAAAAAAGATGAGGGTTGAGTTTAAGGCGCTCGATATTGAAGTGCAGGGCGAACTTACCGACGAACATCCTGTGTATTACAAAAATATGCACGTAATTTACACAATCACAGGAAGTAATCTGCCGCTCGATAAAGTTGAAAAGGCAGTGCGTATGTCCGAAGAAACATATTGCGGAGTGGGAGCGTTGTATCGCAAAGCAATTCCAGTGACATCGGAAATTGTGCTTGTGGAGGGATAATGCTTAATTGACAATGAATAATTAAGAGGCAGGAGTCAGGAGTCAGGAGTCAGGAGGCAAGAGTCAGGAGTCAGGAGCCAAGAGTCAGGAGCCAAGAGTCAGGAGTCAGGAGGCAAGAGTCAGGAGTCAAGACGAAAGACAAATGACTGTGTGACGCGTGATTAATTGAGAATAACTTCCGTAGTCCAAAATTTTCAAATTTCAAATTTCAAATCTTCAAATCTTCAAATTGAAACTCTGGAACTCTGAAACTCTGACACACAAAAAAAATCTTCCGTTATGCGGAAGATTTTTTTTTGTGTCTAACTCAAATACATTTCAACAAACTGATTCTTGTTGACCTTCTGAACCCTGTAGTTTGCAGCAAACTGCATAATTTTCTGTATC
>JAVEXN010000053.1:0-7461 GCA_034004015.1 Paludibacter sp. | reverse complement strand
GCATTCATCCATATAAATATGGAAAATGAAATTCATACTAATATCGAATTTCCAATTAAACATATTAATTTTTAGCTCATTACATATAAAAACACATAATAAAAAAAAAGAACGTGCGCATCACAACCCTTCGGTTGATCTGCACACGTTCCTTTAAGTTCGCTTCAGCAAAAAAAATCAGCTCATCTCAATCAGCCTGTTGCGTATAGCATATTTGATAAGGCCTACAACCGATTTGCTTCCGGTTTTTTCCATAAGACTTATACGGTGACTATCCACAGTTTGCTTGCTGATAAAGAGTTTTTCAGCAATTTCGCGACTGGTAAGTTCGAGCAGGATAAGTTCGAGCACTTCCTGTTCACGGTGAGTAAGCTTCACATACGGTTGTTTCAGTTTGCTTTGATTAACTTCCTGATAAAGCAATGGAACAATTTCGTGCGAAAAACAGGATCCACGTTCGATAAGGCTATCCAGCGCCCTCAGAAAATCGTCGCGTCCATTGTTTTTGAGCAGATATCCGTCGGCCTCGCAGGCGAGTGCCTCCTTTACACAGGCCACATCGTTGTGCATAGTCAGTATCAACACTTTGATACGGTGATCGAGATTTTTCAATTCGCAACAAAGTCTGATACCTGTTTTTCCGGCTAGCGAAATGTCAGTGATAACCAAATCGTAATCGTGACTATTGACACTTATAAGCGCCCAGGCCTCCTCTGCGGTATGTGCAAAGTTCTTCACCACAAATCTTTTGTTTGTGCTGAGCATACTTATTATGCCATCAATTACAATCTGATGATCGTCGACAATAAGTACATTGATACTACTTTCAATTTCAGACATAAATTACACTGGTATTTCAATATTAAAATGCGTTCCGCCCAACTCTTTCGAAACCACTGACACACTTCCGCTAATACGCCTGATACGTTCAAAAATATTTTTCAGACCAATACCGGAACTTTCTCCTATTTTATTTGTATCAAAACCGACTCCATCATCTTCCACAGCAAGCAATATTGTACGCTGACGAAATCCCAGAGAAATTGTAATATGACTTGCTCCGGAATATTTTATAGTATTATTGGTAAGTTCCTGCACAATGCGATAAAGTACAAGTTCGATATTACGCGAAAAGCTTTGATTTACAAACTGCGCATCGGGTTTAAACTCAAACTTCAGATTTTTATTCAGATAATTGTTTTGCTCGCACAGATGCGTAAGTGCAGCCACAATTCCCTTTTCGAGATCGCGTGGGAACAGGTTATGCGAGATATTTCGTACGTCGGAGACTGAGGCTCTGAGCAAATCAGCAATTTCGGACAATTTTTCCTGCTGCGGAGTATCAATCATTGAAACCTGCATTTGTACAACGGCAAGCTTTTGACAAACACTGTCGTGCAAATCGCGTGCAATGCGTTCGCGTTCGTTTTGCTCAGCCTCCACAAGCATTTCCGACAGTTTGCGATCGTGCTCAGCCTGAAGCAAAATTAACTGCCGGCGACGGTTTTTAACATACAGGTACAACGAAAATAAAGCCTCCACTAAAAACATCAGCAACAGAAAGACAATGGCCTTCTGACTCCGGATATAGTTTTCCTGATAACCAAGCAACCGATCTTTCTTATCAGTTTCGAAGCGGATATTGAGCAATTCGATGGTTTCGTTCATCTGCTTACTGTTTATCTTTTGCGAAAGCACCTTCATTGAATCCTGCAATTGCAGGGCATATTCAAGTTTGTTATCCTTTCGCGCCGAGGCCTCAAGCGACTCAAGAATCCAGTATTGTTTATCCAAATTGCCATCAGTTCTGAAAATTTCGAGCGCCTTCATGTAAAATTTGTCGGCTTCATTTTTATGACTCAGCATTTTGTGAATGTCGCCCATCAACATTAGGTTTGCGGCCATATTCATACGCATGCCCTGAAGTGAATCGGTTTGAAAAGATTTATTACAATAAAACAAAGCACTGTCGGGCATGCCTTTTTCAAGAAAGCACATCCCCATATTGTTGTAAAACGAACTCAAGAGATAGTATTCTCCGGAATGCGCATATTCGGCAATCACCTGACGAGAAAGTAACATAGCGCTATCAATTAAGCCTGTGCTTCCAAAGATATTGGCTTATAAATGCAACAGATTAAGACGCACACTAACTTCAGGCTTTTGTGGCAAAACATGACGAATGATTTCGACAGCCTTTTCGGGTTCGCGCTTGTTGTAGTAGGCCTGCGCGATATTGCTTTTGGCCACATGCCACATTTTCATGTTTTTGGATTGCTCGTAAACCGAAGCCGATTTACCCAGGTAATAAAAAGCCGAGTCGAAAACAGCCATTTGCATATATCCAAGCCCAATGCTCATATACGAAAGCGCTTTAAGCGAATCAACATCGTAAAAATATCCGGCTTCCCGGAAGCAGTCAATGGCTTCAGGATAATTTCCTTTGCGGAAATTCATTCGTCCTTCGGTAGACTTAATCAGATAATCGAGTCCCTGATATGGAGAAACCTTGTTTAGTGAATCCAGTTGCCGGTAAAAAATCAGAAGACTGTCGAAGCCGGCATTGTTGAGCGAACGCAATCGGGCAAAATGCGTACTAAATATATCCGGATCAGTGGATTTTGGGGGCTGGCAGGATTGAGATACCGATATAATGAGCAGAAAAATTAAGATTCTGACTGTATGCATAAAAATTAAGTAAACAAATTTAAACACCAAGAATGTTTTAACACAGAGTATCAGACACATGCTTTCGGTAGCAAAAATAAAACATATTTCAGAAAATACGCATATTTTCACAATAATTTGTCAGATATCTTGCGACAAAAATTACAAATCAACAAATTATACTACACAAAAACACGAAAGGCATATATTTCAGGTAAATTGAAATATACGCCTTTCACAATACCACAAGCTACCAGACTGGCTAAACAGAAATAATGATTATCACATTTATTCATAAGTGTCCACTAAAAAAATTAAGAGTCAGTTGTTCTGACGAAAGTTCTTTGACATCATTTCTGTCTGTATTAAAAAACAATTCTCCAATTGGGGATTTGTCTAATAGTGATATTCCTAATATCTGCATAATTTCATATGTTGAACGTTTAATCATAAGTTCACTTTCAATGATTGCCACCAAACAATATAAAATGACTGCTGTATATATTTGTATCCTGATGGCATTTTCGGTTATACCCCAAAACGACTTAATTTTCAAATGCTGTTTAATCCATTTGAAGAATAATTCTACTTGCCAACGGTTTTTATAAAGCAATGCAATCTGTTCAGAAGTTAGCTTCATGTTGTTCGTCAAATAAACAAATGTTCTGTTTGTCTCCTTGTCGTAATAAATAACTTTGCTAATTTCATCCGGATAAAATTGCGATATATAAAATCCTGTCAGTTTACCGATTTGATCACTCATCACTCCATTTTTTTCATTTACGGGATTCATTTGAGTGTATTGGAACTGTAGATTTTTCTTGGGTCTAATCACAAAATAAGCTGTATGCCTTGTGACATTATAAAGCCTTTTGTAGTCTACATATCCACGGTCAAATATATAATACGCCTCAGACTCATACGGAATTACATCCATTGCATTCATATCATTTACTGTTGCATTTGTAATATGAATGAATGTCGGAATCTGTGTCGTTATGTCATAGAGCGTGTGAAGCTTAATACCTGCTTTTGTTGTACGAAACTTTGCCCACCAAAACACATACAAACATTAATCGATGGTCGAAAAATCAAAAGCATAAACTTTACCTTCTATTTCAAAATTATTGTTTGCCCGACGCTTTCGGGCAATATCAATCAAATAATAAGCATAGTCTTCAAAGATTTTACTATTACGTTTTTCATTTGCTTTGGAAAGATTACTTCGAGTTACATTTTTTCCAAACCCCAAATGGAATTTCTTCTGACTATGTGCTTCTATGACTAAGATCAAACCCCGAAGGTTGTCACGATTTGAAAGTTGACCAAACATCATTACTAAAAGTTGATTCCAACAACTAAAATGCTTTACATATTTATTGCCTTCATACTTTGCGACAAATCCGTCAAAAACACGTTGAGGTAAAAACTCAATCATTTGCGAAAAAATATATTTACCTGTATTCATTGCCCGATTTTTTACATTTCAGGCAAGATAAAAAATTCAAATCGTCACGCAACTAATTAGCTCGGAAAATACTGATAGAAAACGATTTCAAAGAACGGTCAATGATTTTAAGTGGACACTAATGATTGAACATAGTAAAAAAAGAGCCTTTCGGGGCTCTTTTTTTTGTGTTTAGAGGGATCAGGTTGTATATACAAAGTTATTTCTAAAACATTATAATCATAATTAAATAGATAATAAATAAGATATAAAACGCATATATAAGAGCGTTTTATATGCGTTTTATATGTGTTTTATATGTGTTTTATATGCGTTTTATATAATAATATGATTAGGATAAACAAAGAGCAAAGAACAAAGAGTTAGGAGACTATAATGGAAATGCCGCAAATAGTCGGAGTGCGACCTGAAGTCGCGCCCCGACTGCACAGCCTTATTCAACGTGTTATTCTGTATTTTCAGTTTGTGCTGTGTGCCAATAATCCTCATAATAAGAATTTAGTACAATTCCGCACCAAATTCGTACAATATACAACCTGAGACTTAGAACTGGTTTATTCAATTCTATTATCTTTGTGAATGAAACATTTAGCACAGTGGCTTGTTTTAATAAAAACAACCCCTAATACTGTAAACACTACGAATGAAAAGCATAAAAATCATACTTCCACTGTTGGCGACGTGGCTCACGATGGGAATATTTGCCGCCAACGACATCTATTTTTCTAAAATCGGCATCGAACAGGGCTTGTCGCAACTCTCGGTCATGACCATTTATCAGGATGAGCTGGGGGCGCTGTGGTTTGGTACGCGCGAGGGTGTAAACCGCTATAACGGTCATTCGATGGAAGTATTCAGACCCGAGCCCAACGACAGCAACTCACTGAACGGAAGTCTGATAAAAAAAATCACCGGTAACAAAAACGGACTAATTTACATTCATTCGCAAAACGGGCTCAACGAATTCAACCTGCGCAGCCGAAAAATGCGACGCATACAAAAAGAAGAAATCGATGCCATTGCACAGGGAGTGAGCAAGCTATGGGTGGCTGAGAAAAACAAAATCTACACCTACGATACCAGCAAAAAGGATTTCTATACAGAAATTTCTGATCCGGATATCCAAATAAGGGTGTTGCTCGAAACTGCCGACCAGCGATTGGTCGTGGGTACTGTATCATCCGGACTTTATATTATCGACCAAAACAAAAAAATCCGTCAGGTACTGAAAACCACAAGTCAGATTTCGTCGGTATTCGAGGATAGCAAGAAAAATATATGGGTGGGCACCTGGCTCGAAGGTCTTTACAAAATTGAACGCAGCGGGAATATTGTGCAATATCTCCCCGGCAAAACCGACTTCCGCATCTCGTCGGAGTTTGTACGGGCTATTTGCGAAGATTCCAACGGCTTTATCTGGGTGGGAACCAAAAAAGGGCTCGATCGACTCAGTGCTGAATCGGGCAACCTGAAACATTACGACTCCGACGAATACAACAACCGCAGCCTTTCAAACGAATCGGTATGGGCACTGCTGCGCGACAATCAGGGCAGCATTTGGGTGGGTACTTATTTCGGTGGCGTTAACTTTTTCAATCCTGACATCGATTTCTACAGTTTTCACGATCTGCGCTCGGGTGAACTACGCAACAAACCCTTTCCCATTATCAGCGAAATTGTGGAGGACAATCAGCAGCAGCTTTACCTCTGTACCGAAGGCAACGGACTTATTCATTACAACCCCGCCACACGCACCTACAAAACCATTTCGCATATTCCGGGAAATTCCCACACGCTCACCAGCGACAACATTAAAACCTGCTATTTCGACAGAGCAAACAACGAACTCTGGCTCGGAATGCACCTGGGAGGTGTCAGTAAAGTGGATATCCGTAGCGGAAAAATCACGCAGTTCCGCCACCTGAAGCCCGAGTGGGAACAATCAGACATTGTGCGCGCCATTGTACCTTACGAAGGAAATTTACTGATAGCCACCTACAACGGACTCTTCCTGCTAAACAAAACTACCGGACAGACTTCACTTTTCTCGGAAAAGCTACACAAAACCGTAAGCTACTGCGTTGATTTGAAAATAGATGCGCGGGGCAACTTTTGGATAGCCAGCAGGGGACTTTACCGCTACAACCCAAAAACAGGAAAAACCGACAAATGGTTTTTCAGTGCGGGCGACAGCACCAGCCTGAGCAACAACAACACAATGAAGATTCTGGTTGACTCAAAGCAACGAATATGGATTGCCACCAACGGAGGTGGCGTAAATCTTTACAAACCTGAGACTAACAGCTTTGTAAGTTACAGCAGCGCCAACAGCGGACTGAAAAACGATTATATCAGCAATCTGGCCGAGTCCAGGTATGGCTATTTGCTTATTGCTACTACACAGGGTTTTTCGATGCTCGATGCTGAGAATAATAAAATTTCGAACTACGGTCCCGAAAACGGATTTCCGCTAAACTCACTTTTCAACGGAGGCATGCATCTCACCGCCAAAGGCGAGATATTTATAGCCGGCATGAATGGCATGGTTTCGTTCAACGAAGAAAATCTTTCGAGTCCGCGCCGGTCTTTCAACCTGAACCTGACTTCGCTGTGGATTAACAACAAAGCCGTGGAACCGGGCGATGAAACCAATGTACTCGATATTTCGCTGCCTTTTACCGAAAGCATAAAGCTCAATCACCGTCAGACCATGATCACCATTGAGTTTGCATCAAACAATTATATTGCAGCCAATCAACCGGTGTATCGCTATCGCCTTGAGGGTTTTTCGGATGTATGGACCGATTTGCCGCAGGGCATCAACAAGCTAAACTTCATGAATCTGAACGAAGGTAAATACCGTTTGCTGGTGGAAGCCTTTTCGCCCAACGATGGCGAAGTGATAGCCCGCACCGGACTGGGCATTACTGTTTATCCGCCATTCTACCGTGCCTGGTATGCTTATCTGCTCTATATTTTGCTTATCAGTTTTGCTTCGTGGCGGTTTTCGGTTTTCAGCCGCTCGAAACTGCTGCTGAAAACCTCGCTCGAATACGAGAAAAAAGAAAAAGCCCACCTCGAGGAAGTAAACCAGTCGAAACTGCGCTTTTTCACCAATATCTCGCATGAATTCCGCACTCCACTTACGCTAATCAAAGGGCAGGTGGATATGCTGCTGCAAATGCACAACATTCAGCCCTCGGTGTACAACCGCATTCTGAACATAAAGCGAAACACCCTTACCATGCAAAACCTGATCAACGAATTGCTCGAATTCAGAAAAACCGAACAGGGACATTTACATATAAAGGTGAGCGAACAGGATT
>JAVEXN010000024.1:0-37691 GCA_034004015.1 Paludibacter sp. | reverse complement strand
TGAATAAATGGAAATCATCTTTTGGGCTCGAATTTAAAATACAAATTGTTGACTTGATAAAAGCTATGTTTTACCAAATCAACAATAATGTAATACGAAAATGGGCTTTTTAAGGGTCGACTATTTACTTTCTCACCTCTCACCTCTGTCCCTATCCCAACTTCACAATCTTCCCTGTGCCCGCATATTTTACAGGGTCGTAGCTGTTGCCCGGGCCCGGTTTCCCGAATTCGATACCTATGGTGAGCATAAGTGTAATGTTTGGCGGGATGGGATTAATATTCATGGGGTACTCAAGCTCAATATGCATGGCAGGGTGGGTGCCCATGGTTTGCAGCCATTCGCTTTCGTAGCATCCTGTTTTACGGTTAAAAAACCTTTCGTTCGACTGATTATATTCAATGTATGATTTTTCACCATATACAATATTCACCAGCGGCGACAGCATGGCCACTATACGGAAAACCGGCAGCTGACGGAAGTTGTACAGATATAGTTCGGTGTTCACCTCGCCGATATCAATCTGCGCTTTACCGGTTACTCTGTCTATTTCGGCAGTTACCGGTACCCGCACCGCACTTTCAAAAACCTGCTTTCTGCTTAGCGAAAAGCCCGCAAGCATTTCTCTGTGCTCTGACAGCTTTACCTCATGACTTCCGTGTTCCTCTTTTGTGTCTGCTTCTTGTATCTGCTTGCAGATGGCGTTGAGTGCACCTGTGACGGGGTAATCTTCAAGGCGTATCAGATGATAGAAGCTAAGGCGTATATGACTTGTCATATTTGTGCAGGCCCTCCACTCTTCGTTGTTGCGCCTTACCGCTTCAAACTGTGGCTTCTCTTTTATGTCTTCCTTTTTAGGACCACCTTTTGTTCTTACAATCATTTCGTCGTGCCCATGCAGGCGATAAAAACTCAATAACCCAATTGTTCCTTCAACTTGAAGAATGTTTTTTGATCTTGCCATAGTAAATAGAATTAAAGTTTATGATTTGTCAGGTTTTAAGTACATTGAAATATTTAATGATATGTTTCTAACATGATAGTAAACATAGAAATTATGAAGGAAAAAGACTTAGTTTACATAGCAAAAAATATCTGACGATACTTTTATAGCTCTGAAATTATCCCGTTTTCGGGATAATCCTATGTGTCCTTGGTCTTTTCTGTTGTTTTTAAAACTACTGTGTCTCCCGATGCCCGGGCTGTTCCATATGCGGTGAAAACATATCAGCAATAATTATCAGTTACTTATCTGACAACAATGACTAAAAATAAATTGATTTGACATAAAATTTGAAAATTGTATTGGTGTTGTGTACTGCCTAATGTAGCAATTAATCAATGTTTTGGGTGTATTAATTAGGGTCTCTCAAAAATATTGTCAGATTATATTCTACAATAAGTTGTATTTTTAAATAATTATTTTTACTTTTGAAGCCTGCCAGGTTCTTGCCTGGAAAGTGCACAGTGTGATGAGGTTTAATTGTTTGATTATTTTGTGGATGACTCGGGGTTGAGGGTGTAGCTTTTCCCGGTAATAAGGAATTTTTTCCCGTAAAGGATTTGGCGTATTGTATCGATGCGTTCAGTGACTTTACGGGATTTTTTGTGCTTATGACAGATATTTTATGAAAATTATAAACTTTTATATAAGTAACTTTTAATTGTTGTTACTTATACCCTTAAATTTAATAATTATGGCAATAATTGATGTAGTAAGATGGTCGCCGCAGGGGAGTAAGGTGCTGTATGCGTGGCGGTTTCCGGAGACCAATCTGAGCACGTTGACGCAATTGATAGTGCAGGAGTCTCAGGAGGCTGTGTTGTTTTCGAAGGGGCAGATTGTGGGCAAATTCGGGCCGGGCAAGCACACTTTAAATACCGAGAACTTACCTGTGCTGCGAAATCTTTTTGGTATTCCTTTTGGCGGAAAAAATCCCTTTACTGCCGAGGTCTGGTTTGTAAACAGGATTCAAACTTTTAGTATCGACTGGGCTGTAAGTAAGATGCCTATACACGATCCTGATTATAATACGCAATTGCCTCTTGTAGCCGGGGGGCGCTATGGTTTGAAGGTAAATGATGCCGAAAAGTTTTTGATAAAATCGGTTGGTACCAATACTGAGTTTTCGCAAGACGACCTGACTGATCAGTTTTTCGGCGAATTCTCCACCAAAACAAAATCGCAGATAGCGCAGTATGTCATAAAGCATCGTGTGGGTTTTAAGTATTTGTCTGCTTTTCTCGATGAGCTTTCGGACTATCTGAAAGGGGTGCTTCATCCGTTTTGGGACAATCTGGGACTCGATTTGCTACAGTTTAATATTACCAATATTGATATTGATACTGCTACCGAAGAAGGTCGTAAAGTGGCTAATGCCATTGCTACGCAGGCTTCTATGTCGATCACAGGGCATACCTGGCAGCAGGAACAGATGTTCAATACAGCCAACAATGCAGTAGATGGTTTGGGGAGTGGAAATGGCGGCTTGATTGGCGGGCTGATGGCCATGAATATGATGGGTGGAATGGGCGGTGGTGGTGCTGTGGGTAGTGGTATGATGCATCCTCAGTTTAATCAGCCCGATTTTGGTGGCAACAATCAGGGCAATGCTTCGGATAATGCCGCGAAAGAGCCTCAGATGAAAATGGTGTATTGCTCAAACTGCTCAAAAAAATATCCAAACACAACCCGTTTTTGTCCGCACTGTGGCGATCCTTACAATCCCTGCCCCAAATGTGGTACTGATAACGATCAAAATGCCCGGCGTTGTGTGAGTTGTGGTACTCCCTTACAGTCGGGTGGTGGCAATTGTCCGCATTGTAACGCAGCACTGATAGCGGGAGCTACATTTTGTGGAAACTGTGGAAAGCAGACGCAGATGGGCGATAGTTGCAGCCGTTGTGGTACAGTACTGTCACCTACAGTGAAATTCTGTCCCAAATGTGGAAATAAACGATAACCCCCCCCCTCCAAAAAAACTAAATTGTTATGAATACGAGAAAGTTATTATCGTGGGTTGCTTTGCTTGGTGGCGAAGCGATTATTGTTGCAGCCTTTGTGCTTTTCAGAGGCAATCTGGCCGACAATGTCCTGGTACTGAATATTGTAGTTAGCTCGCTGATTTTTGGTTTTTTGTTTGTCGACATTCTGATTCCATGGGTAGATTTGTCGGACAAAACACAGAAGAGGGTTGGATCATTGGGTTTACGTTGGTTTTTTAGCTGGTTATATGCCCTTGCAGCCATAGCACTAATGCTTTTAGCTAATGTGGCTTTCGCATGGGTATTTACGCTACAGCTTATCTTGCACAGTATTCTGATTTTCATGCTCACTCTGGGCTTTGTGGCCTCTTTTGCGGCCTCAGACAAGGTGGAAGAGGTTTATGGTCACGAAATTATGCAGCGCAGTGCTATTGAAGAGTTGAAAAATGCCATGCGCGATTTGAAGAACAAGTTAAATGAATTGCCCGGTCTGCCCGATAGTTTTGTACGTCGGGTGGAAACCCTTGATGAAGGGTTGCGGTATATTGCACCGGCCAACAGCGTTGAAGCCTATGAGCTGGAGCATGCCATTACGCAAATTGTACGCGATATAAGTTATGCTGTAACCGACTATGCATTGAATGAAGAAGCGATAGACGCTTATCTCAGAAAAGCAGAACGTACGTATCAAAACAGGAAATCGATATATTCTAATTAAAAATCACAGAATTATGACAGCTAAAATTTTTTCTGAGTCGAACAACGTCTTCCAGGATCAGGCGAAGATATTGTTTAACTATTACAGCCGGGCAGCTGAAAAAATAGTTGCCGAAGAGGAACGTCTGGAGCGTGAAATTGCCGTGCTCGAAGAAGAAAAGTCGGTACTTCAGAAACAGGTGGCAGGTCTTTGGATTTGGTTTCTGACCATCATCCTGTTTTTTGTGTACTTTATCAAAAAAAATGCTCTTGTCAAAGAAATTGCCGAAAAGGATAGTCGTATCGAAGAGTTTAAAAAGCAGCATGGCGAGATTTTTCGTGATTACAAGGTAAGTAAGCTTGCTGTGGCCTATGTGCCTGTGGCCGATCAGATAAGATACGAAGACAAAAGCTTTATAGTGGACTATACCGGGAAGGTGGACGACTCAGAGGTGGTGCTGCAACTTTCGCGTCGCAACGATTTGCTTATCGACACCATTGCCGATTTGGAGAGTCTCTCGTCCGAAGCTCCTGTTGTGGAAACTTCAATCGAGACCGAGTCCATTGAAACGGATGCATACTCTACTTCGATTCAGGAAATCAATCAGCACGATTACTTCGGAAAGCTGGAGCGTTCGTTGCGTACCATTTCGTACTGTATGGACGATCTCGATACGAGCTCAGTGACTTTGCCCCTGGTGGCCGATAAAAGTGAATATCTCGAATTTCTGAACGAATACGCTACTTCCGATATTCCCGAAGGAGCGCCGGTTGTAGATGTGTTCGACAAACAAAAGTATGCGGCCAGTATTAATAAATTTCAGGAGCTTAACAGACTAAAAGATTCGCTGTCGAACAAGACACAACAGTTTGAAGATGTGTTGAAAGGTTTGATGATGACCATGGCCAATTCGGTTCAGGCAATATCGGCGTTGAAAATAGCTTCGACCGATAAGGTGATATTCGAATCGAACAAAGTGCTTTATCAGATATTGAAAGCGCCTTATAATCATTATTCGCCTATACTCGAACATGAGGAGATTGACCGCATACGCAATGAAAAGTTCGATTACAGTGAATCGGTCGAAGGTTACGAACCTTTTCAGCTAAAGCCAAGTTCGCGGGTGCGATATAATCTTGTGTCGGGATTGTGGACTGCTGAGGATGGCAGTACCACCAATTCGCCCTTTGGCGTTCATCAAATTTTTGAGGAAATTGTAGCGCCTGTTGTTCAGAATCTTATGCAGGAAAACCGAATTGAGCGCCTTAAAATTTACAATCATATCAAGGATCAGAAAATCAGTTATCTAAACAAATGGCATCAGGATACTGATGCTTTCTATCGCTCGAATCGTGCTGAGAGTGCAGATATTATTAATTTGATGCAGGCTGGTTTGCGCGAATATGTAGCTGCTTACAATACCCTGGTATCGTTGCAACGCACCGAAGATAGTATGCTGAAATCGGATGGTAATTTGGATGCCACAGTGGTAAATGTGGTGGATAATGCTGCCGAAACACTTGCCGCTTTCGAAATGCAATCGCAGGAATTTAAGAATACACAAACGGAATTCGAAGATTATATCGAACGTCTCAAAGAAGATATCGATCAGAAAGCAGAGAAATTCGGTCATATCGAATTTTACGATGCTAAGCTACGCGATGGTCATTCCAATGAAATAGCTGTGGCAGCCAACGAGGTGCATAACCTGGACGAACGCCGGAAGCCTCTTTCGCTCGTGAACCCACTTTTTGCCAAAACATCCGAATTGCCACCATCGCCAAATGTAGAGGAAATAACGTTCGAACATATATCGCTCAATTTGCCGGTGTTTGCTAAAAATGCACTCGAAGATTTGAGTGCTGCTGAATCGGGAGACGAAAGTGATGCCGATGAAGAAGCCGATGCCGAAGCGTTGCAGGATGCACATCCCGAATCGGATGTTCCGGAAATAATGGATGAAAAGCATGCCGGAAGTGAGCCGGAAGAGGAGGCTGAGGAAGAGGAAACGGTTGAGGATGAGGATGAGGATGAGGTTGAGGATGAGGAAGAAGATGATGAAGACGATGATGAAGGCGACGATGACGCTGACGACGATGACGCTGACGATGAAGCAGATTATATTTATACTGAGGCAGAGCTTAGCGAACTGGATGACGAAGTGTTGCGTGAAATACTCGATGCATACGATTTGGAATATGATGCCGATACATTCGATCGTGCACAGGCTATTGCAGATATACTTGGGGCGCAGGACGAAATTGATAACGCTTAAAAATAGAAATTATGGCATATATAGATTGCGTGGTAGATACCAAGCCCATGGCTGCCGAAATAAGTACTGTTTCCAGTCATATCAAAGGCACAACAACTGCGGTTGTGGCAATGCAAACCGCTGTTGTTTTGGCCGAGAACAAAGCTGCCGATCATGTTTGCAACAATGTAAACAAAGGCTTTTATACCCTTATTCACTCACAGATTTCACAAAAAATTGCCAAACATCAGAGCGATGTCGATTCGCATCTGATGCAGCTTAATGCACAGCGCAAACAGCTTCTTGCAATTAAAAACAGGATGGAGCGCGACTACAATATGATATCGGCTCGGTATCTGAAGCTGTTTAATGGTTTGAATCAAAATCTGAAACTGCGGATTTTTGAACTTGACAGGCCCATAGTCGATTTTGCAGTACGTGAAATTGAAAAAGTGTCGAACAGAACAAAACACCTAACGGCCACAGTGCCTGTGTCGCAGCTCGAATCGCTGGCTGTCAGCCAGAAAATAATTGCGTCCAATATTAAGTATCGGGGGCTGAAGGTGATAAATTCGATGCGTAGCTTTCTTGCCGATATGGCAGAGCAGAAGAAACTTACGCATAAAATATTGCTGGAGAAAAGCTGTGCTGAAAATTCGAAACTGGCAGTACCTGTGTTGATTGTTGAAAGTAATTTCGACAAGTCGGACAGCAAAAGTCTCGATGTGGAACTGAGCACTGAAGCTCTCAGCCGGCAAACGCAGTCGCAGATAAAAAATGCAGTGAGCATGAGTGTGGGGAGTTATCATTGGCGGGCATCAAAGGAAATAGATAAAGAAATACGAAGTGAGTTTAGTAAATATCTTTCAGTCTCAGGCTCATCGGACAGGGTAAAGGAATTGACTAACAAATTGTTTATGGCAAGTAATTTTCAAACACTTTAAAATCCGGAATTATGAGTTATAGACAAAGTTTTAGTAAAAGAATTGCCGTACATTATTCAGGTTCCAAAACTGTCAGTGTTGCTGAAGGGCAGCGTTCGGTGACGGTAAACTACAGTGGTACCGAATACGAAGATGTGCAGGTGAATATCGATGTGGAGACAACTCCCTTCGATCGTAGTATAACACAGTGTAATAATACGGTGAATGTGCTCACCGGTGCTGTGGTGGCTACCGAGACAGCACAAATAGTGACCATCGATAAAAATGCGAAAAAGATTGGAAGTACCATAGTGGATGGTTTTTTCAAAACAATCCGCTCTGAAATCAGTCAGCAAATATCCGAGTTGTCAAGCCGTATGGATGCTACTCTGATGCATTTACATGAAATGGCAAAGCGTTGCGTGGCAAAGCAAAAGCAGATGGAGTCGGATTATAGTAATATTTCGGGCCGTTATCTGAAGATTTTTGCGGATTTGAATAAAGAGCTTATGAATAGAGTTTTCGAGATCGATAAGCCTGCATTCGTTTTCAAGAAACAGGCCGATGCACAGCACAGCAGGTCGTCGGAAAACGATTTGGTGAGTGTTGCTACAATTTTTGCTGCCGAGGATGGCAGTCTGCAAGCTCGTATTGGTGTTTCAGTAGCTAAAAAACGCGCTTTGGATACCATTTTGAAAGCCAATAAATTTCTTGTAAAACAGAAGTATTTGAATGCGACTATCAATAATAGTATGCTCGAGGAAAGCCTGGCAGCACTAAAATACTCGCCTGTATGCTATCTCGAAACACAAAATGAGCATAGCCAGATTGATAAAAGCATGTTTCAGTCCAATTATTTGCCAAAAATGCAGACAGGTACTTTGATTGACGGCTTACAGGGTAGAGAATGGAAAAATCCTTCAGTGGAAAACAGTACTCAGATCGGGCGATATTTTTATGCCGAAGTCAGTAGGCACTATTCAGATGGGAATGTGCACAGCACACGTGTCCGTGAAAATATAATCAATATGTTCGATATGAATCGAATCAGAGTTTTGTAATTGTAAGTATACTATATGTTGAGGCGAACATGACAACATCAAATAATTTTTGTTTGATCTGTAAGATGATTGTTCTGCCCGGATCGGCGAAATTTTGTTTTGTGTGTTTCAACTGATAACTAATAAATAAATTTATATACATATGAAAGAATTAAAAGAACTTCGTTTTAATGAAAGCAATATACAATTAAAGGATAATCTTGTAAAAGGTTCAATATTGCCCGAAAAAGTGGCAGAGCTTAATCGCACAATCACAGTACAGGGAAATACGGTTATCGAAGGTCCAGTATATGCACATAAGTTGGAAATACAGGATGGCGATCTTGAGATTAAGGGTGCCGTATTCACACAACTCGAGTTGTATGTCGACAGCGGCGCAAAGGGTAATGTTACTTTTATGAAAAGTGTGGGCTCGGCAAATTCGATTGTGTCGCGGGCCTCAGGCCTCAAACCAACTTTTTATTCGGATGTAAATGCGAAAACAGTGACGCTTTATAATGCTTTTGTGGCGGGGAGTGTATATGCCGATGAAGTGATACTCGAAAATTGTATAGTGGTGGGTGGTGTTTTTGCCACACAGCAAATCGACCTTAAAAATTGTATTGTTGGTACATTCAATACGCCATCGGTGCGTGTGGATGGTGTTGTGGATTTGCTTTTGCCAAGTGCTTTTTCGATTGAGAAAATGCTGGCCACTGCAGAGGCAAAACTTTATAATCTAAGTCTGGCCGATTTAGGTTCGCTTTTCAAAGGCGAGGCACAGGCACCCTATTCGGGGAAAATTGAAATGAATATAGACACAGATGAGGTAAAAACCACACTCACCAATGAGGAGGTTCAGAAAACATTACGAAGTTATACTGTGGTCGGAAAAGTGCTGGCAGCCGATTTGCTCGATACCGATAAATTTCAGAATCATTTCTTGCTTACTGCTGCAAGTTTAGGCTCTCAATTGTTGAAAACTTACGATATGGGAATTGACAAAGATGGTAAGCCGGTGTCGCTCACATTCGACCGTATCCGTAATTTCTTTTTTGATATTCTGAGTGGGAAAATAGACATACAGGTCATTAATGGCAAATTCGACATTGCAGATATTACAGCTAAGTTCAGGTCCTGATTTGTGTTGTGTGTTGCCGGAGCAACAGTCCAAAGGGTAAATGCAACTGAGATTTATACAGGCCCGGCAGTTTTTTTAGGAGTCTGTCGGGCCTGTGTGTTTTCAGATTTTGCCGGAAATGCGATTCCCTTTGCTTTTGGGTAACCCGCTGAGTCTGATAATATCAGTCTTTTTTCCTCACTCTCAAATAATTTTAGTTGGTAGCATTGTTTTTCTGAAAAAAGTTTGTACCTTTGCAACCCATTTTGGATAAGAACCATTTTGGTCAGAAAATTAAGTAATTAAAGTTATAAAAACAAACAGAAATGCCTACAATTCAACAATTAGTTAGAAAAGGAAGAGCAGAACTCATTGAAAAAAGTAAATCACCGGCGCTGGATTCATGTCCACAACGTCGTGGTGTTTGCGTGCGTGTGTACACTACCACTCCTAAAAAACCAAACTCGGCCATGCGTAAAGTAGCCCGTGTGCGTTTGACTAACCAGAAAGAAGTGAATGCTTACATTCCGGGCGAAGGACACAACTTACAGGAACACTCTATCGTAATGGTACGTGGTGGTCGTGTAAAAGACCTTCCGGGTGTGCGTTATCACGTGGTTCGTGGAACTTTGGATACTGCCGGAGTAAATGGCCGTACACAGCGTCGTTCGAAATACGGAGCTAAACGTCCGAAACCAGGACAGGCAGCTGCTAAAGGGGCACCCGCAAAAGGTAAAAAGAAATAATACCTGAGTTCAGAAAAAATTCTTTTCAAACAAAAGAGATTAACAAAATCAAGTTTAAACACTTGTTGGCGTTTTCAAGGTAGCAGATGACAGGTTGAGTAAATGATTCGGAGGAATCGTTGAAGCAAAACTAAGGCAACCAAAAAAACAAAGACGAAATTTTAGTAAAAAATGAGAAAGTCGAAACCAAAAAAACGGGTCATTCTCCCCGATCCCGTTTTCAATGAGTCGATGGTTACAAAATTTGTAAACCACTTAATGTATGATGGCAAAAAATCTACTGCCTTCGACATTTTTTATTCATCGCTCGAAGTTGTAAAAAACAAACTTCCGAACGAAGAAAAAGCTCCCCTCGATATCTTTAAAAAAGCACTCGAAAATATTACTCCACTGGTCGAAGTTAAATCGCGTCGTGTGGGTGGTGCTACTTTTCAGGTACCTACCGAAATCCGTGCTGATCGCAAGGAATCAATTTCAATGAAGAATCTTATATTGTATGCCCGTAAACGTGGCGGACGTTCGATGGCCGATAAGTTGGCTGCCGAAATCGTTGATGCTTTCAACAACCAGGGTGGTGCCTTCAAACGTAAAGAAGATATGCACCGTATGGCTGAAGCTAACCGCGCATTCGCACACTTCCGATTTTAATTGAATACACAACCATTTAAAAAGAAATTCAACAGTTAACAAATGGCTAAAGGAGATTTAAGTTATAACAGAAATATCGGTATCATGGCGCACATCGATGCCGGTAAAACAACTACTTCAGAACGTATCCTGTTTTATACCGGTCTGACTCACAAAATTGGTGAGGTGCACGATGGTGCTGCTACTATGGACTGGATGGAGCAGGAGCAGGAGCGTGGTATTACCATTACTTCAGCTGCAACCACTACTTCGTGGAATTATCTGGGCGATAAATACAAAATCAACCTGATTGACACTCCGGGACACGTGGACTTTACAGTAGAGGTAGAGCGTTCGCTTCGTATTCTCGATGGAGCAGTTGCTGCTTTCTGTGCCGTAGGTGGTGTGGAGCCTCAGTCGGAAACCGTATGGCGTCAGGCTGACAAATATAATGTGCCACGTATTGGTTACGTGAACAAAATGGACCGATCTGGTGCCGACTTCTTCGAAGTGGTGCGTCAGGTAAAAGAGGTGCTTGGCGCTAAACCTTGCCCTATTCAGATTCCGATTGGCGCCGAAGAGAAATTCAAAGGCGTTGTTGATTTGATTAAAATGAAAGCCATTCTGTGGCACGACGAAACTATGGGTGCGGCTTATGATGTGGAAGAAATTCCTGCTGACCTGCTCGATGAAGCTAAGGAATGGAGAGATAAAATGCTCGAAGTTATTGCAGAGTTCGACGATGTACTGATGGAAAAATACTTCGATGATCCTTCAACAATTACTGAAGATGAGATTAAAGCGGCTATCCGTAAAGGTACCATTGCAATGGAAATCAATCCGATGATTTGTGGTTCGTCGTTCAAAAACAAAGGTGTACAAACTATGCTCGATGCTGTTTGTGCTTTCCTTCCAAGCCCGCTGGATACTCCTGAAATCGTGGGTAATGATCCGCGCGATCCTGAAAAGCAGGTAGTGCGTCATCCTGATGCAAAAGAGCCATTGTGTGCTTTGGCATTTAAGATTGCTACCGACCCTTATGTAGGTCGCTTGTGCTTCTTCCGCGTATATTCAGGTCAGCTTCCTGCTGGTTCGTACATTTATAATACACGTACCGAAAAGAAAGAGCGTATTTCACGTATCTTCCAGATGCACTCAAACAAACAGAATCCTGTTGATTTGATTTCGGCTGGTGATATTGGTGCCGGTGTTGGTTTCAAAGATATTCGTACCGGAGATACTTTGTGCGACGAAGCACATCCTATCACCCTCGAATCGATGGATTTCCCTGCTCCTGTGATTGGTATTTCTATTGAGCCTAAAACTCAGAAAGACCTTGATAAACTTGGTATGGGATTGGCTAAACTGTCCGAAGAGGATCCAACATTTACTGTACACACTCAGGAACAATCGGGTCAGACTATTATTAGTGGTATGGGTGAGCTTCACCTCGAAATCATTATCGATCGTTTGAAACGTGAGTTCAAAGTAGAATGTAATCAGGGTCGTCCTCAGGTATCGTACAAAGAGGCTATTTCGAAAGCTGTTGAAATCCGCGAGGTTTACAAAAAGCAATCGGGTGGTCGTGGTAAATTTGCCGACATTATTGTACGTGTTGAACCAGCCGACAAGGATTTTGAAGGAAGTCTGCAATTTGTTGACGTGGTAAAAGGTGGTAATATCCCTAAAGAATATATCCCTTCTATCCAGAAAGGTTTCCAGATTGCCATGAAAAATGGTGTACTTGCCGGTTTCCCTCTCGATAAACTGAAAGTAACTTTGATCGATGGTTCGTTCCACGCAGTTGACTCGGATCAGTTGTCGTTCGAAATTTGTGCTCAGATGGCTTATAAAGAAGCTTGTGCCAAAGCAAAACCAATTCTTCTGGAACCTATCATGAAAATGGAAGTGGTTACGCCGGAAGAAAGCATGGGTGATGTAATTGGTGACCTGAACAAACGTCGCGGACAGGTTGAAGGAATGGAATCGAGCCGTACAGGCGCACGTATCGTGAAAGCAAAAGTACCATTGGCTGAAACCTTTGGTTATGTAACAGCTTTGCGTACCATTACTTCCGGTCGTGCTACTTCGTCGATGGAATTCGATCACTATGCTGAAGTTTCTAACTCTATTGCTAAAGAAGTAGTAGCTGAATTCAAAGGTAAAGTAGAACTTCTGTAAAAAACAATTAAACTACCGTCAGCAGATTTGCTTTGTTGTCGGTAGTTGTATAAGATAAACCCGGATAGTGAATGACTCTTATCCGGAGAAAACAATAAATTATAATCAATAAAAACAGACATGAGTCAAAAAATCCGTATCAAACTGAAATCTTACGATCACAATCTGGTTGACAAATCGGCCGAAAAAATCGTAAAAACAGTAAAAGCTACAGGTGCAGTAGTAAGTGGTCCAATTCCATTGCCAACTCACAAACGTATTTTTACTGTGAACCGTTCGACTTTCGTAAACAAAAAATCGCGTGAGCAATTCGAACTTTGTTCGTACAAACGTCTTATCGACATTTACAGCTCAACAGCTAAAACTGTGGATGCGTTGATGAAACTTGAATTGCCAAGCGGTGTGGAAGTAGAAATCAAAGTGTGATAAACCCCCAACCCCTAAAGGGGGAGTAAGGGAAAAAACAAATATCTTTAATAAAAACAGGCCGTTCCCCCTTTAGGGGTTAGGGGTCTTTAAACAACAATTGAAATGCCAGGATTATTAGGAAAAAAAATCGGAATGACATCCGTTTTCAGTGCCGATGGTAAAAACGTACCATGCACTGTTATCGAAGCAGGTCCTTGTGTTGTTACTCAAATTAAAACTGTGGATAGCGATGGTTACGAAGCTGTGCAGGTAGGTTTTCAGTCAAAAACTGAAAAGCACACCAACAAAGCAGAGGCCGGACATTTTAAAGCAGCGGGAGTAACAGCTCAGAGACACTTGGTTGAGTTCAAGGGATTCGAACAGGAATTCAAATTAGGTGATGCTATCACCGTAGAAATGTTTGAGGCAGACACATTTGTAGATGTGGTTGGAACTTCAAAAGGTAAAGGTTTTCAGGGCGTTGTAAAACGTCATGGTTTTGGTGGGGTAGGTCAGTCTACTCACGGTCAGCACAACCGTCTTCGTGCTCCGGGTTCGTTGGGTGCTTCTTCGTATCCTTCGCGCGTATTCAAAGGAATGCGTATGGCCGGACGTACCGGTGGCGATCAGGTGACTGTTCAAAACCTTCAGGTTTTAAAAGTAATTCCCGAACACAATCTGATTCTTATCAAAGGATCGGTGCCGGGAGCTAAAGGTTCAATCGTAATCATCAATAAATAATCATGGAACTGAAAGTAGTAAATATTAAAGGAGAAGACACAGGAAGAGTGGTATCGCTCAGCGATGCAGTCTTCGGTATTGAGCCAAACGACCATGCTATTTATTTAGATGTAAAACAGTATTTGGCCAACCAACGTCAGGGAACACACTCTTCAAAAGGAAGAAGCCAGCTTTCTGGTAGTACCCGTAAATTAGGCCGCCAAAAAGGTGGTGGTGGAGCTCGTCCGGGCGACATCAAGTCTGGTGTTCGTGTAGGTGGTGGTCGTATGTTCGGTCCTACTCCACGCGATTACAGCTTCAAACTGAATAAAAAAGTAAAACAATTGGCACGTAAATCGGCACTTTCGTATAAAGCAGCTAACAACCTGATTACAGTAGTTGAAAGCCTTCAATTCGAAACGCCGAAAACTAAAGAAATGTTGTCAATTGCAAAAAATCTGCAGGTAGTCGATAAAAAACCGTTAATTGTTTTAGCGGATGCAAATAAAAACGTATATTTGTCGGCTCGTAATTTGACACGCGTAAATGTCGTAACAGCTTCTGAATTAAACACTTATGTGGTGCTTAATGCTCAGTCGCTTGTACTTACCGAAGATTCGGTATCGGCAATTGAACAATTATTTAAGGCATAGGAGGTACAGAAATGGGAATTATAGTAAAACCAATCGTTACAGAAAAGATGACGAAGCTGGGCGAAAAACTGAACCGCTATGGCTTTAGAGTTCAAAAAGACGCGAACAAAATCGAGATTAAAAAAGCTGTTGAAGCTTTGTACAATGTGACTGTAACAGAAGTTAATACGATGATCGTAGCACCAAAACAAAAGAGCCGTTTTACCAAAAGCGGAGCTATTAATGGTAAAACTTCAGCGTATAAAAAAGCCATTGTCACTGTAAAAGACGGAGAACAAATTGATTTTTATAGCAATATCTAAAAAATGATTTACAATTTATGCATTTACGTACTACATTTTTGTAAGGTACGTAAATGCTAAATTGTAAATATTAAAAACAGTAAATTAATAAATGGCTGTACGTAAATTATTGCCCACAACACCGGGGCAGAGACACAAGATTATTGGCACATTCGACACAATTACTGCGAGCGCGCCAGAAAAATCTCTTGTTGTAGGAGGAGGAAAATCCGGTGGTCGTAACCACGATGGTAAAATGACCATGCGCTACTTAGGTGGCGGACACAAGAAGAAATATAGAGTAATTGACTTTAAACGCAACAAAGACGGTGTTCCCGCTACTGTTAAAACCATTGAATACGACCCGAATCGTTCGGCTCGTATCGCATTGTTGTTTTATGCTGATGGGGAAAAAAGATACATTCTTGCACCAAACGGATTGCAGGTAGGTCAGGTTGTACTGTCAGGAGCTGAAGCAGCTCCCGAAGTAGGTAATTCATTGCCTTTGCAAAACATTCCACTGGGAACAATCATTCACAACGTTGAATTACGCCCGGGTCAGGGTGCCGCGATGGTACGCTCTGCAGGAACATTTGCTCAGTTGACTTCTCGCGAAGACAAATATGCAATTATCAAATTACCTTCAGGTGAAGTCCGTAAAGTTCTTGCTTCATGTAAAGCAACAATTGGTACGGTAGGAAACTCTGACCATGCACTTGAAAGATCAGGTAAAGCAGGTCGCTCTCGCTGGCTGGGACGTCGTCCTCGCGTACGTGGTGTTGCTATGAACCCTGTCGATCACCCAATGGGTGGTGGTGAAGGACGTTCGTCAGGAGGACACCCACGTTCACGTAAGGGCTTGTTAGCTAAAGGTTACAAAACCCGCGCTAAGAAAAAACAATCGAGCCAGTATATTATTGAAAGAAAGAAAAAATAATTAGAATAAAGTAAGTAAATAATATGAGCCGTTCATTAAAAAAAGGACCCTTTATCAATCTGAAGCTCGAGAAAAAAGTTTTAGCCATGAACGAAAGCGGTAAAAAAACCGTAGTCAAAACATGGTCTCGTGCGACAATGATTTCACCTGATTTTGTAGGTCATACAATTGCAGTTCACAATGGAAATAAATTTATCCCTGTATATGTTACCGAAAATATGGTAGGACATAAACTGGGTGAATTCTCTCCCACACGTAACTTCCGTGGTCACGGTGGTAAGAAAAAATAATCCATTGAAATTTTAATCAGAAAAAAATAAACATTTCAAAGAAAATGGGTGCAAGAAAAAAAATATCAGCCGACGCAAGAAAAGAAGAAAATAAATCTCTTTATTTTGCCAAGCTCAACGACATTCCTACTTCTCCCCGCAAAATGCGCCTGCTGGCCGACTTAATCCGCGGTATGGAAGTAAACAAAGCGTTAAGCGTTTTGAAGTTCTCTTCGAAAGAGGCTTCAATCAGACTTGAAAAACTGCTTAAATCAGCCATTGCTAACTGGGAAGCTAAAACTGAACAGAAAGCTGACAATGCTAATTTATATGTAAGCAAAATTTATGTGGATTCAGCAACCATGCTGAAACGTCTGCGTACCGCTCCTCAGGGTCGCGGATATCGTATTCGTAAACGTTCGAACCACGTAACTATATTTGTAGATACCAAAATTACTAACGATAACGAAAATTAATTGCTAGAATGGGACAAAAAATTAATCCGATAAGTAACCGCTTGGGAATTATCCGTGGATGGGATTCGAACTGGTATGGTGGCAACAATTATGGTGATACCATTCTTGAAGACAGCAAAATCAGAAAATACCTGAATGCCCGTCTGGCAAAAGCGAGCGTATCGCGTATCGTTATCGAACGTACGTTGAAACTGGTAACTATTACTGTATGTACTGCACGCCCCGGTATTATTATCGGAAAAGGCGGACAGGAAGTTGACAAACTGAAAGAGGAATTGAAAAAGGTAACCGATAAGGATATCCAGATCAATATTTTTGAAATCAAACGCCCTGAATTGGATGCTGTAATTGTGGCAAACAACGTAGCCCGTCAGATCGAAGGTAAAATTGCTTACCGTCGTGCGACTAAAATGGCTATCGCTTCTACAATGCGCATGGGTGCTGAAGGTATCAAAATCATGGTTTCAGGCCGTTTGAACGGAGCCGAAATGGCACGTTCTGAAATGTATAAAGAAGGACGTACTCCCCTGCATACTTTCAGAGCCGACATCGACTACGCACACGCTGAAGCCTTGACCAAAGTAGGTATCATTGGTGTGAAAGTCTGGATTTGCCGTGGCGAAATCTATGGTAAAAAAGACTTGTCTCCTAACTTCACTGCAACAAAAGAAGTGTCGCGCGGTGGCGAGCGTTACAGTAACGACCGTCCTAACGATCGTGGTGGAAAAGGATTCAAAAAGAGAAAGAAATAACTGTTATTAATGAATTTGATTTAAGGAAATTATGTTACAACCTAAAAAAACAAAGTTCAGGAGACAGCAGAAAGGGCGCATGAAAGGAAATGCCCAAAGAGGTAATCAGTTGGCGTTCGGTTCTTTTGGAATTAAATCTTTAGAATCCAAATGGCTCACTGGTCGTCAAATTGAAGCTGCCCGTATCGCTGTAACCCGTTATATGCAACGCCAGGGTCAAATCTGGATCCGTGTGTTCCCGGACAAACCAATCACCAAAAAACCTGCAGAGGTTCGTATGGGTAAAGGTAAAGGTGCTCCCGAAGGATTCGTGGCTCCTATCACTCCTGGTCGCATACTATTCGAAGTAGAAGGTGTTTCGTTCGAAATTGCCAAAGAAGCACTTCGCTTAGCTGCTCAGAAATTACCCGTAACTACCAAATTTGTAGTACGTCGCGATTATGATTCAACCCAAAATGTGTAAGGAAAAATGAAAACAAGAGAAATTAAAGAATTAAACAACAAAGAGATTCAGGAGCGCATAGATGCTGCAAACGAGCAGCTTGACCGTCTGCGCATGAATCATGCTATTTCTCCGCTCGACAATCCGTTGCAAATTAAAGTGGTTCGCAGAACTATCGCACGTCTTGCTACTGAGTTACGTCAGCGTGAAATTAATCAATAAAAAAATTAAACACTGATGGAAAGAAATTTAAGAAAAGAAAGAACGGGTGTCGTTTTCAGCAACAAAATGGAAAAAACCATTACAGTAGCTGTAAAGTGGAAAGAAAAACACCCTATTTACGGTAAATTCGTAAATAAGACAAAAAAATACCATGCTCATGACGAGAAGAACGACTGTAACATTGGAGATACAGTACGTATCATGGAAACCCGTCCGCTGAGTAAATTAAAAAGATGGAGATTAGTTGAAATTATCGAAAGAGTTAAGTAATTATGATACAACAAGAATCAAGACTCGTAGTAGCGGACAATAGTGGTGCCAAAGAAGCCCTCTGTATTCGTGTATTGGGAGGAACCAGCAAACGTTACGCCACACTGGGCGATATTATCGTTGTGTCGGTGAAGAGTGTAATCCCTTCGTCGGACATTAAGAAAGGTATCGTTTCGAAAGCTGTGATAGTACGTGTGAAAAAAGAAGTACGTCGTGCCGACGGTTCTTACATTCGTTTCGACGACAATGCCTGTGTATTGTTAAACAATGCCGGTGAAATCCGTGGAAGCCGTATTTTCGGCCCTGTAGCCCGTGAATTACGCGCTACTAATATGAAAATCATTTCACTTGCACCTGAAGTGCTTTAATCTTCGTAAAAAAAATTAGTGATGAGTAAATTACACATAAAAAAAGGTGATACCGTTTACGTAAACACCGGTGTTGACAAAGGCAAAACCGGTCGTGTACTCGAAGTACTTGTGAAAGAACAGAGAGCTATCGTAGAAGGTGTGAATATGGTGTCAAAGAGCACCAAACCTAATGCTAAGAATCCTCAGGGTGGCATCGTAAAACAAGAAGCAGCAATTCATATTTCGAATCTGAATCCAGTTGAAAACGGCAAACCGGTTCGCGTAGGTCGTAAACTGAATGCTGAAGGTAAACTGGTACGCGTTTCTAAAAAATCAGGAGAAGAAATCTAACAATGAATACAGCAAGTTTAAAGAATGACTACAGAGAACGTATCGTTCCTGTGTTAATGAAAGAGTTCGGTTACAGCTCGGTAATGCAAGCTCCCAAACTCGAAAAAATTGTCCTCAATCAGGGATTGGGTATCGCTGTGGCCGATAAAAAGATCATCGAAATAGCTATCAATGAAATGACAACTATTACTGGTCAGAAAGCAGTTGCTACCATGTCTAAAAAGGATATTTCGAACTTTAAGTTACGTAAAAAAATGCCTATCGGTGTGCGCGTAACTCTTCGTGGCGAACGTATGTACGAATTTCTGGAACGTTTGGTGCGTGTGGCTTTACCACGTGTACGTGACTTCAAGGGAATTGAAAACAAACTCGACGGACGCGGAAACTATACACTCGGTATTACTGAGCAGATTATTTTCCCTGAAATCAACATTGATAACATCAATCGTATGTTAGGTATGAACATCACATTTGTGACTACTGCCCAAACCGACGAAGAAGGTTTCGCACTGTTGAAAGAATTTGGTTTACCATTTAAGAAAAACTAATCAGAAAGAAATACAATGGCAAAAGAATCAATGAAAGCCCGCGAGGTGAAAAGAGCTAAACTGATTGCTAAATATGCGGCTAAACGTGAACAATTTTTAGCTGAAGGCAATTATGACATGCTTCAGACTTTACCACGCAACTCGTCGCCTATCCGTCTGCACAACCGTTGCAAAATCACCGGTCGTCCTAAAGGATATATGCGTCAGTTTGGAATTTCGCGTATTCAGTTCCGCGAGATGGCTTCGAACGGCTTAATCCCCGGAGTGAAAAAAGCAAGCTGGTAAACACATTTACCATTTTACCATTTAGCATTTACCTCTTGGTAGATTTTAAATGGTAAATGGTAGATTATCAAATAGTAAATAATTAAATATTGTCCCGGGAGACGGGATCAATTTAAAAAACAATTTTATGACAGATCCAATCGCAGATTATTTAACCCGATTGCGGAATGCTATTAAAGCCAACCACCGTGTGGTGGAAGTTCCCGCATCGAACTTGAAAAAGGAAATGACCAGGATATTGCATGAGAAAGGCTATATCCTTAACTACAAATTTGTAGAAGATGGTCCTCAGGGTACTATTAAAATCGCCCTGAAATACGATCCGGTAAACAAAGTGAACTCAATCAAGAAATTGATTCGTGTGTCAACTCCGGGTCTTCGTCAGTATGTAGGCCACAAAGAAATGCCCCGTGTACTCAATGGTTTGGGTATTGCAATTCTTTCTACTTCAAAAGGTGTGATGACCAACAAAGAAGCTGCCGACCTGAATGTAGGTGGTGAAGTAATTTGTTATGTATATTAAAAGTAGGAGGAAAGAAAAATGTCAAGAATAGGAAAGCAACCCATTAATATCCCTGCCGGTGTGACTGTTTCGGTCGCTAACACCACAGTGACAGTAAAAGGTCCTAAAGGAACCCTTATACAGGAGATTAACCCTAATATCTCTGTTGCCGTTGAAGGTAACGTTTGTACAGTGACTCGTCCCGACGACGAAAAACTAAACCGTTCAATGCACGGTTTGTATCGTTCACTGATTCAGAATATGGTAACCGGAGTATCTGAAGGATACAAAAAAACACTCGAGCTTATTGGTGTGGGTTATCGTGTATCGAATCAGGGACAAGTACTTGAATTTGCTTTGGGTTACACCCATAATATTTTCATGAGCTTACCGCCTGAAATTAAAATTGAAACCAAGAGCGAACGTAACCAGAATCCCATTGTGATTCTCGAAAGTGCCGATAAGCAATTAATCGGTCAGGTATGTGCCAAAATCCGCTCGTTCCGTAAACCTGAGCCTTATAAAGGAAAAGGTATACGCTTCCAGGGAGAGGTTGTTCGTCGTAAAGCAGGTAAATCTGCAGGTAAAAAATAATTTACGTAAACTTGTGAAATTATGTCAGTAAAATCAAATAGAAGATTAAGAATAAAAGCTCATATCCGTCATAAAGTATCGGGTACAGCTCAAAAACCTCGTTTGACCGTATTTCGTAGCAACACGCAGATTTACGCTCAGGTAATCGACGATGTAAAGGGAGCAACTCTCGCATCAGCATCCTCGTTAGGTATTAAAGAAAAAATGACAAAAACCGAACAGGCTGCCAAAGTTGGTGCACTTGTTGCCAAAGCTGCTCAGGAAGCTGGTATCACTACAGTGATATTTGATCGTAACGGTTATTTGTATCATGGTAGAGTTAAACAATTGGCCGATGCTGCCCGCGAAGCAGGTCTTAAATTTTAATCAGGTAAGTCAACGAATATGAATAAAGTAAAAACGACCAACGATTTGGAGTTGAAAGACAGATTGGTAGCTGTAAATCGTGTTACCAAAGTGACAAAAGGGGGACGTACATTCAGTTTCTCGGCCATTGTTGTGGTTGGTAACGAAGATGGTATTGTAGGCTGGGGTCTCGGTAAAGCCGGTGAAGTAACAGCTGCTATTGCCAAAGGTACTGAAGCTGCTAAAAAGAACCTGATTAAAGTGCCTGTATATAAAGGAACTATTCCTCACGCACAGTTATCGAAATTTGGTGGAGCACAGGTGTTGATTCAACCAGCTTCAGCGGGTACCGGAGTAAAAGCCGGTGGTGCCATGCGTGCCGTACTCGAAAGTGTGGGAATTACCGACGTACTTGCTAAATCAAAAGGATCTTCGAATCCTCACAACCTTGTAAAAGCTACTATCGTGGCTTTAGGTGAATTACGCGATGCGCATACTGTGGCTCAAAACCGCGGTGTATCACTCGATAAAGTGTTTAACGGATAAAATTGGATGAATTATGGCAACTATTAAAATAAAACAAGTTCGCAGTAAAATCAAATCGCCAAAAGTGCAGAAGCTTACGCTCGAAGCTCTCGGTTTGAAGAAAATGAATGCCGTTGTGGAACACGAAGCTACACCCTCAGTTTTGGGTATGGTAGCTAAAGTGAAACACCTGGTTGAAGTGATTAAATAATAATAATTGACTCTTTAAAAAATTAAGATATGAATTTAAATAGTTTAACCCCTGCAGTAGGTTCGGTGAAAACCCGTAAGAGAATCGGTCGTGGTACAGGTTCTGGTTTAGGCGGAACTTCTACTAAAGGGCATAAAGGTCAGAAATCACGTTCGGGTTATTCACGTAAAGTGGGTTTCGAAGGTGGTCAGATGCCTATACAGCGTCGTTTGCCTAAATTCGGTTTCAAAAACGTGAATCGCGTTGAATTTAAAGCTATCAACCTCGAAACCATCGAAGCTCTTGCACAGAGCGCAAAACTTACCAAAATTGGTTTGAATGAACTCCGCGAAGCCGGATTTATTTCACGCACTGCATTGGTGAAAGTTTTGGGCAAAGGAGCTTTGACTGTAAAAGTGGAAGTGGAAGCCAACGCATTTTCAAAATCGGCCGAAGAAGCTATCGTAGCTGCAGGTGGAACCGTAGTAAAATTGTAACCACACGAAACGGGTCCCGTTCTGTAATTTATAGAACGGGACAGTTTCATGTTGACATTTAAATAAATAATTACACATGAAATTCATAGAGACACTTAAAAATATCTGGAAAATCGAAGACCTTCGTAGTCGATTGCTGACAACCATCTTGTTTGTGCTGATCTATCGTTTTGGATCGTTTGTCGTTCTTCCGGGTATTGACCCAACCGCTCTGACAGCGTTGAAAGATCAAACCAGTGGTGGTTTAATGGCCTTGTTGGATATGTTCTCTGGTGGTGCTTTTGCCAATGCTTCGGTATTTGCCCTTGGTATTATGCCTTACATTTCGGCTTCAATTGTGATCCAGTTGTTGACCATTGCGGTTCCTTATTTCCAAAAGATGCAACGCGAAGGCGAAAGCGGACGTCGGAAAATGAATCAGTACACACGTTACCTTACAGTTGCAATTCTGCTTTTGCAGGGTCCATCGTACCTTATCAACCTTAGTGTTCAGTTGGCTCAGGCCGGTTCGGCACTTCCTGAAAGCTGGTGGTTTACTATTTCATCGACAATTATTCTGGCTGGTGGTAGTATGTTTGTAATGTGGCTTGGTGAGCGTATTACTGATAAGGGTATCGGAAATGGTATATCATTTATCATTCTTGTGGGTATTATTTCCCGCTTCCCGGGTGCCGTGATCAAGGAATTTGCTTCACGTGTAACCGATGCCGGTGGTGGTTTGGTAATGTTCCTGCTCGAGGTGGTTTTCCTTTTGCTGGTAATTGCTGCTTCTATTATGCTTGTTCAGGGAACCCGCAAAATTCCTGTACAGTATGCAAAACGTGTGGTTGGTAATAAACAATATGGTGGTGTACGTCAGTATATTCCCCTGAAAATTAATGCAGCAGGTGTAATGCCTATCATTTTTGCCCAGGCTATTATGTTTATTCCTGTTACACTTGCTCAGTTCTCAGGATCTGAAACTGTAAGCAGTTTTGTAGGTGCATTCATGAATAACAATGGTTTCTGGTACAATCTTGTATTTGGATTGATGATTGTGGCCTTTACATATTTCTATACAGCTATTACTGTTAATCCAACACAAATGGCTGAGGATATGAAACGTAATAATGGCTTTATTCCGGGTATCAAACCGGGTAAACGTACTGCCGAATATCTGGATACCATTATGTCGCGTATTACACTTCCAGGTTCTATCTTCCTGGCTATTGTAGCAATTCTGCCTGCATTTGCCTCGTTGCTCGGAATCAATCAGGAATTTGCACAGTTCTTTGGTGGGACTTCACTGCTTATTCTTGTAGGGGTTGTGCTTGATACACTTCAGCAAATTGAAAGTCATTTATTGATGCGCCATTACGATGGATTATTGAAGTCGGGACGCATTAAAGGACGCTCAGGTGGAGCATCTGCATATTAAAAATTAGTATCGAATGATATATTTGAAGTCTGACGAAGAAATTGAATTGCTTCGTATCAGTAATCAGATTGTGGCTAAAACGTTAGCCGAAATTGCTAAAATCATTGCGCCGGGTGTCAGCACTGCTCAACTCGACAAAGTGGCGGAAGAATTTATTAGGGATAATGGTGCAGTACCGGGTTTTCTCGGTTACGGTGGTTTTCCCGGTTCTATTTGCACTTCAGTCAACGATCAGGTAGTGCACGGAATTCCTTCGGATAAAGTCATTCTTCAGAATGGCGATATTATTTCGGTGGATTGCGGAGCTTATATCAATGGTTTTCATGGCGATTCGGCATACACTTTCTGTGTGGGCGATGTAAAACCCGAAATCAGGGAATTACTTCGTACAACCAAAGAATCTCTTTACAAAGGTATTGAGCAGGCTCAGGAAGGACGACGACTCGGTGATTTGGGTTATGCAATACAGAATTATTGCGAAAGCAAAGGATACTCTGTAGTGCGCGAAATGATCGGACACGGTGTAGGACGCAATTTACATGAATCACCCGAAGTGCCTAATTACGGACGAAAAGGTAACGGTCCGATGCTTAAGTCAGGAATGACGATTGCCATTGAACCAATGATTAACCTTGGAAGCCGCCATTTGGTTTTCGAAAAAGATGGATGGACAACCCGTACACTCGATCGTAAACCTTCGGCTCACTTCGAGCATTCGGTAGCTATACGTAAAGGTAAAGCAGATATTTTATCAAGTTTTGAATATATTGAACAGATAACAGGAGAAATTTAACTTATTTATGGCCAAGCAAACAGCAATTGAGCAGGATGGAACAATAATCGAAGCATTATCAAACGCAATGTTTCGGGTAGAACTGGAAAACGGACATGTGATAACTGCCCATATCTCCGGTAAAATGCGTATGCATTACATCAAAATTTTGCCCGGTGATAGAGTGAAAGTTGAAATGTCGCCCTACGATCTTTCGAAAGGAAGAATATCGTTCAGATATAAATAAATCAGGAATCAGGTTGACGAGGAAACAAGAAGACGGAAATACTGAATAAGGCTATTACAAGCAAAAGTAATTTAAACACAAATAAATATTTTCATCATGAAAGTAAGAGCTTCTGTAAAAAAGCGCACAGACGATTGTAAGATCGTTCGCCGTAAAGGCCGCTTGTATGTGATTAACAAAAAAAATCCCAAGTTCAAACAACGTCAGGGATAATTTAAATTTTATAAGCAAAATAAATTAAGTTTATGGCTATAAGAATTGTCGGAGTAGATTTACCCCAGAACAAACGCGGGGAAGTTGGATTGACTTATATCTACGGAATAGGTCGCAGTAATGCAAAAAAGATTTTAGAAGAAGCAGGTGTTGATATCAACATCAAAGTCAAAGACTGGACTGACGACCAAGCAGCTAAAATCCGCGAAATCATTGGTGCCGGATATAAAGTAGAAGGTGATCTTCGTTCAGAAGTTCAACTTAACATTAAACGTTTGATGGACATCGGTTGTTACCGTGGAGTTCGTCACCGTATCGGCCTCCCATTGAGAGGACAGAGTACTAAAAACAATGCCCGTACTCGTAAAGGTAAAAAGAAAACAGTTGCTAACAAGAAAAAGGCAACTAAATAAGGTTTAACTGTTAGCGAATTTTAGAAAAGCTAAATAATTATTGAAATAATATGGCAAAGAAAACAGTTGCAGCCAAAAAGAGGGTCGTAAAAGTAGACGGTGTAGGTCAGTTGCACGTACATTCTTCTTTCAACAACATTATTGTTACACTTACTAATGGTGACGGACAGGTTATTTCGTGGTCGTCGGCAGGTAAGATGGGATTCCGTGGCTCAAAGAAAAATACCCCTTATGCAGCACAGATGGCTGCTCAGGATTGTTCAAAAGTTGCTTTCGATTTAGGCTTACGCAAAGTGAAAGCCTATGTAAAAGGACCGGGTAATGGTCGCGAATCGGCTATCCGTACTGTACATGGTGCAGGTATTGAGGTAACCGAAATCGTGGACGTAACACCACTGCCACACAACGGTTGTCGTCCTCCTAAACGCAGACGCGTTTAATTTTAGAATTCGAAAATTACAGCCGCGGGCCTTGGCCCGCGGATAAATAATTTGAAAATTTAAACAACACGGTTTGTACGTACAAGGTATGTCCCGATTTAGTATTGCAGTCGAAAACCTCTCAGCAATCGCGGCATTATCGGTAAGTAAGGAGTAAACGACAAACTATTTTTATCACAATAAAAAAATAAAAGAAAAATGGCAAGATATATTGGACCAAAATCAAGAATTGCCCGTAAGTTTGGTGAAGCTATTTTCGGACCTGACAAAGTGTTATCGAAAAAGAATTACCCTCCAGGACAACACGGACAATCCCGTCGTAAAAAAACGTCGGAATATGGTATTCAGTTACGCGAAAAACAAAAAGCCAAATATACTTATGGCGTATTGGAAAAACAATTCCGTAACCTTTACGAAAAAGCTCAGAGTAATCCTGGTGTAACAGGTGTAATTTTGCTTCAGCTTCTCGAGTCTCGTCTCGACAACATTGTGTATCGTTTAGGTTTTGCACCTACACGTGCCGGTGCCCGTCAGTTGGTGAGTCACAAACACATTACTGTGAATGGTAAAGTAGTGAATATCGCTTCGTATCAGGTTCGTCCCGGTCAGGTTATTGCAGTTCGCGAGAAAGATAAATCAATGGAAGTTATCGCTGAATCGCTGAACGGTTTCAACCACACTAAATATCCGTGGATTGAATGGAACGCTGCTTCAATGTCGGGAACATATTTACATATCCCCGAACGCGAAGATATTCCTGAAAATATCAAAGAACAGTTAATTGTTGAGTTGTACTCTAAATAATAAGTGAAACCATGGCTATATTAGCATTTCAAAAACCCGAAAAGGTAATCATGTTGGAAGCTGACGCTTTTCAAGGTAAATTTGAATTCCGTCCGCTGGAACCGGGTTACGGTATTACCATTGGTAATGCTTTGCGCCGTATCCTTTTGTCGTCGCTCGAGGGCTTTGCCATTACGGCAATCAAAATCGAAGGCATCGATCATGAGTATTCAACTATTCCGGGTGTAATTGATGATGTAACAAACATCATTCTGAACCTGAAACAAGTGCGTTTCAAACAGAACGTAGAAGATTTCGACAGCGAAAAGGTGACTATCAACGTGACTGGTACCTCGGTGTTCAAAGCTGAAGACATTGGTAAGTATTTCACCGGTTTCGAAGTGCTGAACCCCGAACTCGTCATTTGCGAAATGGACCCAACGGCCAGTTTCCAGATTGACATTACGGTGAACAAAGGTCGTGGTTACTCGCCTGCCGAAGACAATCGTGTGGCTAACGCCGAAGCCGGGGTGATTCCTATCGATGCAATTTTTACTCCTATTCGTAACGTAAAATATGCCATCGAGAATTATCGTGTGGAACAGGTAACAGATTATGAAAAACTTGTTATCGAAATCAATACAGATGGATCAATTCATCCAAAAGATGCACTGAAGGAAGCAGCTAAAATTCTTATCCACCACTTTATGCTTTTCTCGGATGAGAAAATTTCGCTTGAAGTGTCGGAAGGAGAAGGTACAGACGAATTTGATGAGGAAGTACTTCATATGCGTCAGTTGCTTAAAACCAAACTGACTGACCTCGAATTGTCGGTTCGTGCATTGAATTGCCTTAAAGCTGCCGATGTGGAAACACTTGGCGAACTTGCCGGCTATCACAAACACGATCTGCTTAAATTCCGTAACTTCGGTAAAAAATCGCTCACCGAACTCGAAGAGAAGCTCGAAAGCCTCAATCTGCACTTCGGTATGGATATTGCCAAATATAAATTAGATAAAGACTAACGAGATGAGACATAATAAAAAATTCAATCACTTAGGCCGTAAAACGGCTCACAGAAAGTCAATGCTTGCCAATATGGCTATCTCTCTTATTCAACATAAGAGAATTGCTACCACACTGGCTAAAGCCAAAGCTTTACAGGTTTACGTTGAACCTTTGCTTACTAAAGGTAAAGACGATACAACACACTCACGTCGTACAGTTTTCAGCTACTTGCAAAACAAAGATGCTGTGACTGAACTTTTCCAGAATATCTCTCAGAAAATTGCTGACCGTCCGGGTGGTTACACACGTATCCTTCGTACAGGTTTTCGTTTGGGTGATAATGCTGAAATGTGTATTATCGAACTTGTTGACTACAACGAAAACATGTTGAAAGAAAAAGCAGCCAAGAAAGCTGCCCGTACACGTCGTGCCGGAGCTGCTAAAAAAGCTGCTGTTGCTGAAGCTGCTCCTGTTGCTGAAGAAGCTGCTGCTGAGTAATCAAAAAATATCTTTCTATAAAACGCAAAAAGCGAAATCCTTACTCAGGGTTTCGCTTTTTTTGTTTTCATTTTGTACCTTTGGGGTACTAATATTTTTGAAATAAAAAAAAACATCTTAGCTGCTTTATTCAGCACAGCATTCTCACTGCTTTCTATTGCTTAGGAAAATTCAGTATTTTGTTTTCTTTCGTTGCCTTATTTGCAGCAGTTGACCGAAAATGCTGTGACTGTAATTTCAGTGGCTTCTAATCCCTGCGTGTCATACGTTCAGATTGGTGAATCACCCGAAGTGCTTCGTCCTGTCTTCAATTCAAAGCACGGCCAAATAGATGCCAATCTCCCACTGCAAAAAATACGACTTTCCGGGTTAAAGCCGGGTACAGAGTATTATTACCAGGTGGTTTCGTAGGAAATTAAATTATATCAGGCCTATAAGATTGTGTACGGCGATTCGGCAGTGAGTACAATCCGTAGTTTTGTTACGCCAAGCAGAAATATTTCGAAGTTCAGCTTTCTGGCTTTTAACGATGTGCACAGTCGTCCGGCTTCTATCGACGAGGTTTATCAGAGAAACAAGGATGTGTCGTTGGTTTGTTATAACGGTGATATGCTCGATGATATTTATTCGCGTGACGAGATAATACAGAATTTTGCCGCGCCTGCTGCTGCATCGTTTGGCGGAACTATTCCGTTTGTGTATACCAGAGGCAATCATGAAACGCGCGGGCCGGCAGCTCGGGAGTTAAGCGATTTTCTGGATACGCCGAATGGAAGTTATTATTATTCCTTCAGTATTGGAAATACAATGTTTATGGTGCTCGATACGGGCGAGGACAAAGCTGATACGCATCCGGTGTATGCCGGATTGGCCGATTATGATCGTTACAGAACCGAACAGGCTGAATGGATAAAGCGGACAATTGCTTCGCATGAATGGATAAAAGCTAAACACCGTATTGTATGTGCACATATTCCTGCCACAGCGACTAATGATGGCTGGCATGGTTCGGAGGAAATTGCAAAGAAATTTCTACCATTACTCAACAAGGCTAAAGTCGATTTATATCTGACAGGGCATACACACGAGCCTGTTTTGGAAAAACAGGGATCTAATCATAATTTCACGATGGTGGTAGGTGGTGGCCCAATGAAGCAGGATAACAATGGAAATGTGACTTACATTCGGGTGGATGTGGATAACCGTAATCTGAAAGTTGGTTTATACAGATATTACGGAGATTTAATTACGGAGTATAAAGTGAAGTAAATTTATAAATAAGCGAACGTAAATTACACAAATTCACAAAAGTCTTGTTATCCGGATTTTGAGTTTTAGTCAGATATCACTGTGTTTAATTGTGTAATTTGCGTTCGTTTCCATTCAGAAAAGATTGCCCTAAAGGATAATTTTATTCATCCCAGAGATTGGCATAAGTATAGCAACCTCCCGGAAGTACGGCATAAAGCCCTTTGGCAATGCGTTGATTGCGGTTCATACTACTGATAAGTTTTACCTCACTGTCGGTAAGTTGTACACTAAGGGCGCCAATGTTCTCAATAATTCTATCGGCATTTACCGATTTTGGAATCACTGCATATCCGCGGGCCATTCCCCAGGCAAGTATGATTTGTGCCGGAGTGCAGTTGTATTTTTCTGCCAAACGAATTATAATTTGCTGTTGCGTAATACTTTCGTTGGTTTTAATCAAATGCCGACTGCCAAGCGGTGAATACGCAGTGACAATTATATCGTTTTCGCGACAATATCTGAGCATTTTTTCCTGAGTGAAAAATGGATGAATCTCAACCTGGTTTACTTCAGGTTTGGTTTCGGACTGTTTTGAGAGTTCGTCAAGTTTTTTGATACTAAAGTTCGAAACTCCGATATGTCTCGTAAGTCCTTTACGTTTAATTTCTTCCATGGCTTTCCATGTGTCTGCTAACGGCACTTCGTCGGTCGAAAGAAGGTCGTCGGCACTGCGTGCCTGATCGTGTCCCTGTCGGAAAACAAGTGGCCAGTGAATAAGATACAGGTCGAGGTAATCGAGTTGCAGATCGGCCAGTGTTTTACGAATAGCCGGTTCTACAGATTCCGGATGATGAAAGCTATTCCAGAGTTTTGAGGTAATAAAAAGTTCCTCGCGCGTAACAATGCCATTTTCGAAAGCAAAAGTCAGTGCGTTGCCAATTTCTTTTTCGTTGCCATAAATATAAGCACAGTCGATATGACGGTAGCCTGTACGAAGCGCCTGAAGCACAGCTTCGCCAACTTCACCCGGTTTCGAAAGCCATGTGCCCAGACCGAATGCAGAGAATATATCTCCGTTGCTGAATTGTAAGTTTGCCATTTTAATGATTGATAGAATGTATTTAACAGCTAAACAAATACAGATTGGAAAAGTTGAGACCCGGGAATGACTTTGTGATGAAAAGAGCAAGGCATTGTTGAAAAAAAGGCAGAACGCAAATTACTCAAACAACCACAAATAAACACGAATTGCAGATTTCAGGGTTTACCGATTTTACAGAATTGTGTTTTTTGTGAGAACTTGCGTAATTTGCGTTCAAAAAACTTTTGTCAGGCCCTTTAATGCAGGTACTGTTGACAAATATAGAGGATTATATTTTCTTCAATCCTTTCATTTCTTTCTTGTCGGCTTTTTTTAGGCTAATAGCCACACCACCACCTGCAGCGAGTTTCTGTTTCAGTACCGATTTTGAATTAACAAGTACTTTGCGGATTTTGTAAGCCATTGGGTTTTCCTTCCAGTGCGCATTGGCTGCGTCTTCGTAAATTGTGGCCACATACCATGTTTTTTCTTCCAGATAGTTGAAAGGAATAATAGCAGTGCGGGCATTCTCGTCGGTAATTGCACCTACAAACCAGTTGGCAGTATTCTTTGCGCGACGGGCTACAGTCACATAATCGCCTGGCTCGGCTTCCAGGTAACGTGAGTCGTCCCAATCTACAGCCACATCTTTGATAAACTGAAAAGCGTCCATGCGTCTTTCGTAACTTTCGGGCAGGTCGGCAGCCATTTGAAGCGGACTATACATGGTCAGGTATAATGCCAGCTGTTTTGCAAGTGTGGTATGCACCTGATTCTGATTGCCTTCCTGATAATAGCTCATTTTGATTTCAAAAATACCCGGAGTGTAATCCATTGGACCTCCCAAAAGTCGTGTAAATGGCAAAATGGTTTCGTGTTCGGGTGGATTTCCTGCACTCCAGGCGTTAAATTCGTTTCCGCGGGCAGCTTCACAAGCCAACCAGTTGGGGTAGGTGCGGTGCAAGCCTGTGGGACGAACCGATTCGTGTGAGTTCAGCATTAATCTGTTTTCAGCCATTTTTTCAGCCACACGTACATAATGATTCACCATCCATTGTCCATCGTGTGTTTCGCCGCGAGGAATTATCCAGCCTACATATCCGGTTTTTACAGCTTCGTAGCCATGCTCTTTCATAAGTTCAATGGCTTTGTCGATGCGTCGTTCGTAGTTAGTTACCGACGATGATGTTTCGTGATGCATAATCAGTTTCACACCTTTCGAATGTGCATATTCGTTCAGTGTTTTAATGTTAAAATCGGGATAAGGTGTTACAAAATCGAACACTTCTTCCTTCCAGTTGCCGGCCCAGTCTTCCCAGCCTACATTCCAGCCTTCGACCAACACACCCGAAAATCCGTGTTCGGCAGCAAAGTCGATGTAACGGCGTACATTTTTATTGCTCGCACCGTGTTGTGGAAGCGGAGTCAGCGCATTCCAGTCGGTATCCTTCAGCCGAATATTCGGTGCATGTGCATAATCCCACGACATGGTGTTGGGCACATGCATTCCCCACCAAATTCCAATATATTTCTGAGGCTTTATATAATCGGTGTTTTCAATTTTCGATGGTTCGTTCAGATTCAGAATCATTTTCGAAGCCAGAATGTCAGTAGCCTTGTCGCTTACCATTATTGTGCGCCAGGGTGTATTGTGTGGCGTTTGCATATAGGCTTTTGTGCCTGTGGCGTCGGGTGCCAGTGCCGAAGTGAGCACCATGTTTTTCTGATCGATAAGCAAATGCATGGCCGAATAATCCATCAGTGCAGCTTCGAAAATGCTGATGTACAATCCATCTGTTGTTTTCATCATCAAAGGACTTTGCACAGCATTTTTAGCAAAATATCCATGTGTGCCAATACCAGTTCCATCCACTTTCGAAGCATCCACCTCCGAAAGTTTGGTGGTTGTGTAATAATATTCGTTTGTGTCGAAGTCTCCCGGAATCCAGAAAGCTTTGTGATCGCCTGTAAGTGCAAACTCGGTGCGCTCGTCGGCCACCCGGAAATAATTCAGATTTTTCTGCTTCTCAAATTCGTAACGAAATCCAAGTCCGTCGTTAAATAGCCGGAAACGGATTTTGATGGTTCGCTCAGTTGCTTTTTGTTCAAATTCAAGCAATAGCTCATTGTAATGGTTGCGAATTTCACTTACTTCGCCCCATACAGGTTTCCATGTTTCGTCAAAACTACTTTCTTTCGCATTTTTCAATGTAAAACCTTCGAGTAACGAGGGTGCATTTTTTAATTCGAGCCCAAGTTTCGATGGTTTAATTATCTCTTTTCCTTTGTATGAAAGAGCGTAAATGATTTCAGATTTGTCGTTGATGCCTGCTTTCAATTCCAGTTGTTTGTCAGGCGATAACAAATTTCCGGCTCTGAGCGGAAGTATTCCCATCATGATGATAAATACCAATGTTATTTGTTTCATTTGTTTGTATTTTAATTGTTTGTGTTTTTCTGAAAGGTTACTTTATTTAGTTCTACAAATATAAAACGATTAATTCGAAAGTATTTCTTCCGGCTTTTGTTTCGGGTCAACATTGCCCGCAAACGTTTGATTTCAGATCATTGCGTTTGAATTTTTCTCCTGATTTGTAAATGTTTTAGCAGTGAATTATTGAAAATTCTTAATTCTCATGCTTTTGACGGAAAACATAGCTGTATATTCGGGAATTTTTACGAACTTTGCAGCCAAATATTTTAAAAACAAGATTCGTATAATGACAGCTAATGAAAAATGGAATGGAAATTCGAGAAACAGCTCGAATTCCGGAGCCGGCCGTGATGGTAACAAACCGTATGAGAAACGTGATGTGAAATCAATACTAAAAGGCTCACGCGGTGCAGCAAAATTTAACTCAGAAAGACCAAACTATTCAGAAAAACCTAATTACGACGAAAAACGTACAGAAGGAAAACTAGAATTCAAAAAAAGAGACGATTCACGTCCTTCTTATGGCGATCGCAAACCATACGAAAACCGTGACAACCGCGAAAGCCGTTCTTATGGTAACCGTCCTTACGAAAACAGAGGAAATTCATACGGCGAACGTAAACCTTACGAAAACCGCGAAGGTCAGGGCGAACGCCGTCCTTATCTGAACCGTGACGGACAGGGTGAACGTCGTCCTTACGAGAACAGAGGAAATTCATACGGCGAACGCAAACCTTACGAAAATCGCGAAGGTCAGGGCGAACGTCGTCCATACGAAAATAGAAATGATGGTGAACGCCGTCCTTATGAAAACAGAAATGATGGAGAACGCCGTCCCTATCAAAGCCGTCCGCAAAATGGCGATCGTCCAATAGGCCGTCCACGCTTCAATCGTACCGATGGTGGTGCGCGTCCTTACGGTAATAATGATGAGCGTCCTGCGAAACTTAATTTACGCAAACCGGGTGAAGCAGCCACAGGTGGTGAATATGTGGAAACACGTTTCGACAATCGCCGCGATGGTGTTACCTTCCGCAAACCGATGCGTAAACGCGACGATAACTACGATCCCAACTCCAAATACAGCAATAAAAAGCAAACCGAATTTCGTAAGACCTTTGTGGATCTTACCAAACCGGTTCGTTTGAATAAGTTTTTGGCCAATGCAGGCATTTGTTCACGTCGTGAAGCTGACGAATATATACAGGCTGGTGTGATTTCGGTAAACGGTGAAGTGGTCTCGGAACTCGGAGTAAAAGTTATGCATTCCGATAAAGTAATGTTCCACAACCAGATTGTTCGTTCTGAACGCAAAGTGTATCTGTTGCTGAATAAACCCAAAGATTGTGTGACAACTTCAGAAGATACTCACGATCGTATGACCGTGCTCGACCTTGTGAAAAATGCTTGTAGTGAGCGTATTTATCCGGTGGGTCGTCTCGACCGTAATACAACCGGCGTTATTTTGCTTACCAACGATGGCGATTTGGCTTCGAAACTGACTCACCCAAAATATGATAAAAAGAAAATTTATCATGTAGCTTTGGATAAACCCCTCGAACGTGAGGATTTTGAGAAAATTCTGGCAGGCGTAAATCTCGACGATTTCGAAATTGCTGCCGATTCGCTCGAATATGTAAAAGAAGGCGACCCAAAACAGGTTGGAATCGAAATTCACTCAGGGCAAAATCGCGTGGTGCGTAGAATTTTTGAGAAATTAGGCTATAAAGTAATTCGTCTCGATCGCGTTTACTTTGCCGGGTTGACCAAGAAAAGTCTACCACGTGGCAAATACCGCTTCCTGAACGATAGAGAAGTGAATATGTTGAAAATGGGTGCCTACGAATAATTAGCCCGTTTCTTCCCCAAATATAACTCCTGTACAATTATTTTTTGTGCGGGAGTTTTTTTTTGAGAAATATAGGGTCACGACTTGTTCACAACATTATTTCCGCTAACTTTGTTATTTCGGATAAAAGTCAAATTCTTTTATTCAATAGTAATCAATGAAAATAATTCTGGCAGGTGCAAACGGGTTTATTGGCAGTTATCTTTCAAAGCGTTTCAGCGACGAAGGGCATCATGTACAATGTATTTCACGTAAAACCGGGGATATTCCCTGGCAGGAAAACCTAATAGCGGAAGCGCTTAACGGGGCTGATGTACTGATAAATCTCGCAGGGCACACCATTAACTGTCGTCATAATGCTGTGAATGCTGAAAAAATTCTGAATTCACGTTTACAGACAACCACGATGCTTGGGAAAGCGATGCAGGCTTGTGCGCAGCGTCCGGCACTTTGGATGAATGCAAGTGCTTCGGCCATTTATCCGTCTGAGATAACGATCCCTGCTGGCGAATCGACTCCTGTAACCGACCGTACTTTCCTTTCGAAAGTGGTGCGGCAGTGGGAAAAATGTTTTTTCTCATTCGGTTTTCCTGAAACTCGTCAGGTTGCTTTGCGAACTTCAGTAGTGTTGGGGCATGGAGGTGCTTTTGAGCCACTGTACCAATTAAGTCGTTTTGGTTTGGGTGGAGCAACAGGTTCCGGAAAGCAGTTTTTTAGCTGGATTCATATTGAAGATTATTATCGAATTGTGAAATTTGTAATCGAACAGCCTCAGATTTCCGGTGTGCTAAACTGTACTTCTGCAAATACGGTGACCAATTCAGAACTGATGCGGGTCATGCGAAAAGCAGTTGGAGTACCTTTCGGACTGCCTGCGCCTACATTTGCAGTGAAAATCGGAGCTGTATTTATTGGCACAGAATCTTCTCTTTTGCTCGATAGTAGCTATATGGTTCCGCAGAAACTAAAAGCCGAAGGATTTGTTTTCGAATTTCCGGAGATAAATTTGGCTGTCTCCGACATTGTAAATAAATATTACACAAAATAACATACAGGTATTTTTAATGAAAATTGCAAATAAGAAATCTCCACGTAAAGGTCGTATTTGGCGACTTGTCAGAAATTTGATTTTGATTTTCTTTTTAGGGTCGGTGTCATGGGTTTTAATAGCCGGCTTTGTCCCCGTTTGGTTTACTCCGCTTATGATTATTCGAACTGTCGAAGCTGTTTTCGATGGAGAAACACCACGTAATTCAAAAAAATGGGTGCCCATTGAGGAGATTTCACCAAACATGGTGCAGGCGGTGGTTGCTTCAGAAGATAATCTTTTTCTCGAACACAATGGATTTTCGTTTGGGGATATTCAAAAGGCAATTAAGCATAATAAAAATGGAAAACGCATTCGTGGAGGAAGTACAATTTCGCAACAGACAGCTAAAAATGTATTTTTATGGCCGAAACGTTCGTATGTGCGTAAAGGTTTAGAGGCTTATTTTACTGTACTGATTGAACTTTTCTGGTCGAAAGAGCGTATTATGGAAGTCTATCTGAATGTAATTGAAACGGGCGACGGGATTTATGGAGTGGAAGCGGCTGCCAATGCGTACTTTGATAAAAGTGCAGCTAAACTTACTAAGTCTCAGTCGGCACTTATTGCGGTATGTCTTCCCAATCCCCGTAAGTTTAACGCAGGAAATCCATCATCTTATATTGTAAGGCGAAAAAACAAAATTGTAAGTTTGATGGGAAAGTTAGAAAAAGTAGATTTTGATAAGAAACAGGATAAATAAAACAGAAAGAATTATATTATGCAACACAATATTGACTTTGCCGATTGGGGACTTGTAGAATACAACGAAGCTTGGAACCGACAGGAAGAAGTTTTTTCGGCTACCATTGAAGATAAAGTTCAGGGAAAAGAAACAGGAAATCTGCTTGTTTTTTGCGAACATCCGCATGTCTATACATTGGGAAAGAGCGGAGATGAACACAATCTGCTATTGAATTACATTCAGCTTCAGGCTAAAGATGCACAGTTTGTTCGTACAAATCGGGGTGGCGACATAACTTATCATGGTCCCGGTCAGCTTGTAGGTTATCCGATTTTCGATTTGGCCAACTTCAATATGGGGTTGAAACAATATATATATAATATTGAACAGGCCATTATCAATACTCTCTTAAAGTATAATATTGAAACCACACGACTCGAAGGCGCCACCGGAGTGTGGCTCGATGTGGGAAAACCAACATGCAGGAAAATTTGTGCCATTGGTGTTCGCAGTTCCCGTTTTGTTACAATGCATGGATTTGCACTCAACGTAAATACACTTTTAGAATATTTTGGATACATCAATCCATGTGGTTTTATCGACAAAGGAGTCACTTCGATGGAAAAAGAACTAAACAAAACCATTGATATGGCAATATTGAAAGATGAATTAAGGGCCGAAATCAATAATATTTTCAGTCAACAGCAATAAATTTTATTGTTGGGCTAAGAAAATTGAAATCGGTTTTTCAAAATCGGGAGTGTCGCTTGATTGGCATTGCGTGATGAGACGAATTTTTATTGAAAATTTATTAGAAATTTAAATGCTTCTTATCAGCGACTTACCGCTTTTTTATGTTTTACAGCATAAAATATGTTGTAAAAGATTTGGATGGTAATAAAAAAGTGTCTACTTTTGCACCCGCTTTCGAGAAACACAGAGTGCTGTTGCAGATCGAAAGCGAGTCGAAATAAACTTTGAAATTTTTTTTGAAAAGTTTTGGTAGCTCAAAAAAATGCATTACCTTTGCACTCCGTTTCGCTCAGAAAAAACGAGCCAGCCGCGCAAAAGAGCGATAAGCTGTATCAACGGAAAAGCAAACAAAATTATTTTACAGGAAGCTGTATGATAGTCACACAGAAGTCTTGAAACAAAAATTACTGCGAAGTAATGAGTCATAAAACCTTTTAGGTAATATGAATTTCAAGCCACGATCTTTGAATAAATTTGAAACAACAAGAATGTAGTATAAGAAAGGGAACATTTCTTTAATTTTTATACCACGTCAATTACGAACAATAAATTTTAGGCAAATCATACTGA
>JAVEXN010000008.1:0-132509 GCA_034004015.1 Paludibacter sp. | reverse complement strand
CCTATCTCGAAAGCGGATTTTTCCCCGAATGGGCAAGTCCGGGTCACCGTGGTTGTATGGTGGGTAATAATTCTGCTTCGGTAGTGGCCGATGCTTTTCTGAAAGGAATTACCAAAAGCGACGCTACAAAAATGTACGAAGGGCTGCTTGTAGGTGCAAACAGTGTACATCCGAGAGTTTCTTCTACCGGTCGTCTCGGATTCCAGCATTACAACGAAAAAGGGTATGTGCCTTACGATGTAAAAATCAACGAATCGGCTGCCCGCACACTCGAATATGCTTACGACGACTGGTGTATTTACCAAATGGGTAAAAAACTCAATCGTCCGCAGGCTGAACTCGATTTGTATAAATCGCGCAGTTTGAACTATAAAAACCTTTTCGATCCGGAAACAAAACTGATGCGCGGTAAAAATGCCGATGGCACATTCCAGTCGCCTTTCAATCCATTTAAATGGGGCGATGCCTTCACCGAAGGAAACAGCTGGCATTATACATGGTCGGTTTTCCACGATGTGCAGGGACTTATTAACCTGATGGGTGGCGAGAAAACCTTTGTCAGTATGCTTGATTCAGTTTTTAGTTTGCCGCCAGTTTACGACGAAAGTTATTATGGAGGTGTTATACATGAAATTCGCGAAATGGAAATTATGAATATGGGCAACTATGCACACGGAAATCAGCCTATTCAGCACATGATTTATTTGTACAACTATGCCGGAGCACCTTACAAAGCACAGTACTGGTTGCGCGAAGTGATGGATCGTCTTTATTTTGCAACGCCTGATGGATATTGTGGTGATGAGGATAATGGACAAACTTCGGCCTGGTATGTATTCTCGGCTATGGGCTTCTATCCGGTTTGTCCGGGTGCCGACGAATATGTGTTGGGTGCGCCCTTGTTCAAGAAAGTTACTTTATCGCTTGAAAATGGCAAAAAAGTGGAAATCAATGCGCCCGAAAACAGCGATAGAAACCGTTATATCCGCGAAATGAAATTAAACGGCGAGCAGTACAACAAAAATTACCTGAAGTATAATTCATTGCTCGAAGGTGCAAAAATCGATTTCAATATGTCGGCCACACCAAATACCAAACGTGGTACCGACAAGGATGCAGCACCATATTCATTATCGAACGAAAAATAATTTTTAGTTTTATCAGAAAATATTTGAATGAAAAAAACAATCATAACTGCCATGTGTATAGCGTCTGCCATTAGCGGATACGCGCAGAAAAATCCGATAGATTATGTAAATCCCATTATCGGAACAAAATCGATGGGACACACTTTTCCGGGGGCTTGTGCGCCTTTTGGACTGGTGCAGCTTAGTCCCGATACCGAACTTATTCCACATAGTATAAACGGTGTTTATCAGAAAGATACCTATAAGTATTGTGCCGGATATCAGTACGATGATAAAACCATTGTCGGATTTAGTCATACGCATTTCAACGGAACAGGACATTCCGATTTGGGTGATATTCTGATCATGCCCACTGTTGGAAAACTGCAACTCGACCCGGGAACTGCCGAAAAACCTGAAACGGGTTATCGTTCGCGTTTTTCGCACGAGCGTGAACAGGCCAAAGCGGGTTATTACTCGGTTATGCTCGACGATTACGGTATCAAAGCTGAGCTTACAGCTACCGAACGAGCCGGCGTGCATCGCTATACTTTTCCAAAAGGCGAAGCGCACGTGATTATCGATTTGGTGCAGGGCATTTACAATTACGACGGAAAAGTGCTTTGGGCGAATCTGCGTGTCGAAAACGATACTTTGCTTACCGGTTACCGTATCACGCGGGGCTGGGCGCGCACCAACTACACGCATTTTGCCATTTCATTTTCCAAACCGTTTAAAAACTACGGTCACCGCAATGCCGAAAAAGTGCTTTACAATGGTTTCTGGCGAAAATTCAAAATGGAAAACAACTTTCCTGAAATGGGCGGAACCAAAATTACGGCCTTTTTCGATTTCGACTTTGCCGAAGGCGAACAACTGGAAGTAAAAGTGGCGCTCTCGCCGGTGGATTGTCTGGGTGCGCTGGCCAATCTGAAAGCTGAAACAGCCGGAAAATCGTTCGACAAAATAAACGCTGAAACGCATGCAAAATGGGAAAAAGAACTCTCTGTGATGCAGGCAAAAGGCGATGAGGATGCGCTCGTGTCGCTTTATACTTCACTGTACCACACCATGATCAATCCTTCGGTTTATACTGATGTGGACGGCCGTTATCGCGGTATCGATCATAATATTCATGAGGCTAAGGATTTTACAAATTATACTGTTTTCTCGGTTTGGGATACGTATAGAGCACTTCACCCGCTTCAAAACCTGATCAATCGCCAGCGAAATACCGATTTTGTAAAATCGATGATGGCGCATCAGCAACAAAGTGTGCACGGCGCTTTGCCGGTTTGGTCGCACATGGGCAACGAAAACTGGTGCATGATTGGTTATCACTCGGTGTCGGTACTGTCCGATGCAGCTGCCAAAGGCCTTGCATTCGACAAGCAAAAAGCGCTCGAAGCCATGATTAGCAGTTCGAACCTCAAGTATTACGACGGAATTGCCGATTACCTGAAACTGGGTTATGTCCCGTTGGAAACCAGTGGCAGCGGCGCTTCCATTACGCTCGAATATGCTTACGACGATTTTGCCATTGCCATGTTTGCCAAATCAATCGGGCACCAAAAAGTGGCCGAAGAGTATTTTAAACGTGCTCAGAATTACAAAAATCTTTTCGATAGTAGTCTGGGTTTTGTTCGTCCGAAACAAAAAGATGGCAAGTGGAAAGAAAAATTTGATGTGCTCGATACACACGGACAGGGTTTTATCGAAGGTAATTCGTGGAATTATTCGTTTTACGTACCGCATGATGTAAACGGACTGATGGCTCAAATGGGTGGCGACAAACGCTTTGTGCAACGTCTGGATTCATTATTCACCATGCATTTGCCCGATAAATATTTTGAGCATACCGAAGATGTGACCAAAGAAGGTATTATCGGAAATTATGTGCATGGTAACGAACCAAGTCATCACGTGCCTTATTTGTATGCCTGGACTTCGCAGCCATGGAAAACGCAGGAGCGTATTCGTCTGATTATGGACACTAAATATCTCAACAAGGTAGACGGACTTTGCGGAAACGACGATTGCGGACAAATGTCGGCCTGGTATATTCTTTCGGCTCTCGGGTTTTATCCTGTTTGCCCCGGAGTGGACGAGTATGTGTTTGGCGCACCTTATTTCGAAGAAATGAAACTGAATCTGGAAAACGGAAAAGCCTTTGTGGTAAAAGCGCCAAAGGTGTCGGCCAAAAACAAATATGTGCAGTCGGTTACACTCAACGGAAAGCCTTACAACAAAGCCTTTATCACAAGTTCCGATATTCTGAATGGTGGCGAACTTGTATTCAGCATGGGCAGTAAACCCAATAAAAAAAGGATTTATAAAGGAGCTGACAAACCATTCTCTATGACTAAATAAATTTCTTAACTTTGCAAGGGCATAATTCTGTCAGATTTAGATTTTTATACTCTGCGGAATTATGCACTTAACTAATACTATTCACATTTTTCGATTGGTGGAAATGAGTGTTTAAATCGTTCTCACCCTATAAAATAATACTACAAAGTGTCAAATCCTTCTTCCCACATCATAATTAAGCTTGTTTCATTGATGCTGCTGTTGTCGCTGAGCCATGCGTTTGCGCAGACTACAACGCCCAAAGAACTCTCGGGGCAGATTCTGAAAAATGATATTTGCAATGAAACGCAGTTTCCTGTGGCAAATGCTTTCGACAATAACAACAATACCTATTTTCTTGCCTGCGCTCAAACCGGTAACTGGATAGGATTGGATTTGGGTAAGAAACATGTGCTTACCGAAATAGCTTTCGGTCCGCGAATGGATGCCGATTATCGCGACCGTCTGCAACTTGGCATTTTCGAAGGTGCCAATCAGCCCGATTTTGGAGATGCTGTGGCCTTGTACATTATTCCCGGACTCACCGAAAGAACGCTTAATAAACAACCCGTTTTCAGCTCAAAAGCTTTCCGCTATGTGCGTTTTGTGTTTCCCACACCACAGCAAAGCGGCAAGAGCAGTTATATGAGCGAACTGAAATTTTATGGTTACGAGTCGGAAGGCGACGATACTTTGCTGCCGCAAATTACCAATTTGCCCACAGTCAACATTCACACTGTAAATGCGCAGGATATTGTGAGTAAGGAGGAATACATAAAAGGTATCATCACGGTGGTGTACGACAACGGAACGAAAACTTACACCGACAGTCTCGATATTCGCGGACGCGGAAATAATAGCTGGACGCATCCCAAAAAGCCTTATCGCCTGAAACTGGCCAACTCCACGCGCTTGCTCGGTTTGCCGGCTAAAGCCAAAAACTGGACGCTTATCAATAGCTACGGAGATAAGACATTGATGCGAAATATGCTGGCTTTCGATTTCAGTCGTCGGCTCGAAATGCCTTATACTTCGCCTGCCGAAGCGGTGGATGTGGTGCTGAATGGCGATTACAAAGGCACTTATCAGTTGTGCGACCAGATTGATGTGCGTAAAAATCGTGTGGATATTGATGAACTTGACGTGAATTCAGGCTACACGGGCTATCTGATTGAGATTGATGCATATTCGTATACCGAGCCCAAACGTTTCAGCTCGAAAACCTACAACATCCCCGTAACCATTAAATATCCCGACGAGGACCAAATTCTGCCTTTGCACGAAGCCGAAATTGCCGCACATTTCGAAAGCTTTGCCGCCTCGGTCAATGCGCCAAACTATACCGATCCGGTGAATGGATTCCGCAAATACACCGATCTCGAAAGTTTTCTCCGCCATTTTCTGGTGGGTGAATTTTCGGGTAATACCGATACTTACTGGAGTGTGTATTTGAGTAAACGGGTTAATGATGATAAGTTTTATTTTAGTCCGGTATGGGATTTCGATTTAGGGTTCGAAAACGATTGGCGCACTTATTCCATTACCGAACGTACAAATCAATCCAATGAGTGGATTAGCATGTGGACTTCTACCAGTGCTGCCGGAAATACCAAGAGTCTGGTCTCAAGAGTGCTGTCCGACAAAGGTGTGCAGGAACAACTTCGCTGGGTTTATTCGGTTTACAGAGATAAAAATAAAATTTCGAAAGATGTACTGACGGCAGTGGTCGATAGCTTTGCAAACCTGCTGGCTACATCGCAGGAACTGAACTTTAAACGCTGGCCGATAATGAACATCAAAGTGCACGAAAACCCTGTAATTCATGGCAGTTATGCCGCCGAAGTCAGCAATGTGAGAAACTATATCAGAAGCCGTATTGACTGGCTCGACAAAAAAGTGAATTATATTCCGGGCGCTACGCATTTACAGCAACCTTTCGACGATCTGAACATTCTTGTCCGGAATTCAGCCAACACACTTTATATTTCTCAAATTCCTCAGTATAGCCACGTGAAAGTGTTTGATATGTTTGGAGTTCTCAGAGCTGAGGCAACCAATCAATCCGAACTGTCAGTCCTGTTAAGCAGTGGCGTTTATGTGATTGCAATTGAGCAAAATGGAGTAGTATTTACACGTAAATATTCGATGTGATACTCTTTAAATAAAACGGGTATTAATGCGGGCTTCATGTGATTTTTAATAATTATTTACAATGAAAGCAACTGTAATTTTAATATTGGGTTTTTTATTCAACCTGCCACTTTATTCTCAGGACTTCTTCAAGAAATATGAAGGGCAGGTGGTTTATGTCGATTTTTGGGCTACATGGTGCAGTCCGTGTCGTGGAGCCATGCAGCAAATAAAACCACTGAAAGAAGAATTGAAAGCTCAGCATGTGGTGTTTGTGTATGTGGCCAACGAAACTTCTCCGCTTGATATATGGACAAATCTGACCAAAGATATCAAAGGAGAGCATTTCCGGCTGCACATTGATGAATGGAACAAACTCACTAACCAATACAAAGCAAACGGAATTCCTCACTTTTTGCTGATTGATAAAAAAGGCACAGTTCGCTATTCCGAAGCAGGAATCAGAGATAATGGATGGATTAAAACCGAGATAGAAAAATTGTTGAATGAATAATTGCTAAGAAATAAATCTAAAATCATTATGAAAGAATTGACCTTTTTATTTTTCGCAGCGCTTATGTCTTCCTGTACATTTGATAAAGCGCATCTTTTGGGTGAATATTTAAGTGTCTTCACTTCCGACAGTATTATTACATTACCCGATTTGGTAAAGAACGATTCGTTGTTAATCATTACAGAAGAAACCAAAAATGGCCTCAAAACTGTCAGAAGAGAAATATATAAAAGAACGACAGATGGGCGTTATGCCAGAACCGGACGGTCAGTAGAATCGGAAAAAGAATCATCTTTTTCTGATTTTGAAATTATAAGACGCAGTATTAATATTTCTTCTTCCGATTCATCAACAATTTTTGTTTCACCCCAAACTTCAAAGAGTACGGATGATCCTCAATTATTAGTTACAGCTATGTCGGATGATGATGTGAGCAGTCGGTTGAATGCAGTTACTTTGCTTAAAGATGAGAATAGTATTATTCAGATTGCCATGTCGGATGAAGAGCCGGAAATACGAAAATTAGCCGTAACAATGCTAAAGGACGAAAATAATATAATGCATGTGGCTTTCTCCGAATCGGAAACTGACATTCAAAAGTTGGCGGTGAGTATGCTGAAGGATCAGAATCACCTCAAGCATATTGTTTACTCAGATGTGGATGCCGATGTGCGAAAAGTGGCGCTTTCCAAATTAGCTTCCCGTTCGGATATTGAACATTTGGCTAGATTCGATATGGATAGGGAAATAAGGAAGACCGCGTCGCAAATGTTGGCTAAAATCGATGAAAAGAAGCAATAGCTTAGTTTTTGGCTGTAAGGGTGAATCGCACCAGTTGCTGAATAAGTGCTCAAACGTGCTTTTGACACAGCTTTCTTTCTGTCTTTACAGTAATTTGTATTATTTAGTCGAGCCTTGGTTTCCGGGTGTTTAACATGATGATTTTTAAATCAAAGCAGGGGAGCTACTATAAAAAGTAGCTCCCCTGTTTTTTGAGAATTGTAATACAAAATCTGGTTGTTTTCCGTCTCATCCCCTTTAAAGCATGTTTGCACAGGCAGGGGCTTGGGGTTTTAAATACCGTCCTCTATATTCCAGACAAATGCCCGCAGGCCCATAAGGTCAGAGGTGGCGTCTAAGGCTTTCAACTCTTCGAGCAATGGTTTTACTTTCTCGTCGGGCACTACAGTCATAATGGCTGAGTTAAGCGAAGGCCAGGCATGTGACCCGTAGTGAGCTTCGCCCGTTTTGCTTCCGCGTCCCTGCACATTTTCCCAACGGGTAAAACCACGTATGTTGCTGTAATTGAGTATGTGAAGTATCTGCTCGTAATATGCCTGATCGAATGAAATAAATACTGATTTCATATGTTTATTATTTGTTTTTTTATTGGTCACATGGAACTCACACATAAACACACCCTTGTATGTCAGAGTATGTTTATTGTGTTCGCTTCAGAGCTTTTTTCAAAAATTAATCCACTATTTGCTGAGTGCACGTCTTATTTTTTTACGACTGCGTTTTACACCCACACCACCAAAGATGGCATAAATAGTAGGTACAATTACCAGCGTAAGTATGGTGGAGATGGTCAGACCACCAATCACGGTCACAGCCATCGATTTCCACATTTCAGAACCCTGCGAATTGCTCAGCGCTAAAGGAAGCATACCAAGCACAGTGGTAAGTGTGGTCATCAGTACCGGACGCAAACGCGAGCGACCACCTTTTACCACAGCCTGTATAATACCCATGCCGCGTTCGCGGTTCAGGTTGATATAATCCACCATCACAATACCGTTTTTCACCGCAATACCTACGAGCATAATCAGTCCTACAAACGACATCATATTCAGCGTGCTGCCGGTAAGAGCCAGCGCCAGAATAACCCCCGAAATACCGAAAGGTACCGAGAACATAATGATAAGCGGATAGGTGAGCGATTCGAACTGCGATGCCATTACAATAAATACCAACAGCACAATAATCAGCAGAAGGCTGAACAGGTCGGCAAACGATTCCTGCTGATCCTTAAAGGTACCACCCACTTCGGTATAAACATCCGAAGGAATTTCCATTTGTGCCATTTCGGCATTGATGGCAGCCACCGCTTTGTCGATAGTGGTGCCGGATACAGTGGAAGCCACAGTAACTAATCGCTGACGGTTTTTACGCTCAATGGTAGGAGGCGTAAAGCGTTCCACCACTTTGCCCAGATCCTTCAGACGTACAGCCTGTCCCTGAGCATTGTAAATAAGGATATTTTCAATGTCTTCGATCGACTGACGGTATTCGGGCGCATACACAATTTTGATATCGTATTCCTCGCCATCTTCGCGGAAAAGCGAAGCTGTAAGTCCGTTGATACGGTTGCGCAGGAAGTTCGACGCTGTGCTGATGTTTAAACCATTCAGTGCCAGTTTCTCTCTGTCGAATTCAATCTGATATTCGGGGCTGTACTCGTCGCGGCTTACCTTTACATCCACCAGTCCGGGGATTTTCGATATGCGTTCGCGAAGCTCATTGGCTATTTTATCAGTAGTGTTAAAGTCGTAACCGTAAATTTCCACGTCCAGTGTCGATTGTCCGCCCATAATACTCTGAACACCTCCGGCCAGTACATTGGCTTTCTGTACTTCGGGCATACGGTTAAGGTCAAGACGCATACTGTCGGTAATTTCAAACAACGAACGTTCGCGTTGCTCAAGTGGCAACATGCGTATATTAAACGAAATCACACTCGATGAGGTGTTTTGCATCGAACCCCATACATTTGAGCTCGAGGCCTGACCTACCGAATAGTTAATCATATCCACTTCGGGATATTTCTCGCGCCACATCTTGTAGATATCCTCAGCCAATGCTTTTGATATTTCCATACGTGTGCCTACCGGAAGGTTTACTGTCGCAGCAATACGTCCGCTGTCCTGTGCCGGTATAAAGTCGGTACCAATGGTGGAACCCGGGATAAGACTCACAATAAAGAAAAGTGTGGCGTAGATAACCATTTTTTTACGGTTGCGGACAGCCCAGTTTACAAAGCGTGCATAGGCATCGTCTAATTTATCCAGTGCTTTTTCGATAGGTGTATAAAGCATGGTAAATGCTTTGGAACGTTTCGGATTCAGACGCAGTAATTGCGACGACATCATAGGTGTCAGCGACAATGCAGCCACTGTGGATACCACCATAATAATAGTCACCATCCAACCCAACTGCTGGAACATAACACCAGCCATACCTGTGATAAGGGTCAGCGGGAAGAATACCGCAAGCAGGGTAAGGGTAGAGGCAATAACCGAAATAGCTACCTCGTTGGTTCCGTGTATGGCTGCACTGTGCGGACGACTACCACGTTCGATATGGGTGGTTACGTTTTCGAGTACCACAATGGCGTCGTCCACCACCATACCAATGGCTACCGACAGCGCACTGAGCGAAATAATATTCAGACTACCGCCCGTTACACCCAGATAAATAAAGGCGGAAATCAGCGAAATAGGAATAGTGATAATAATAATCACTGTAGCTCTCCAGTGACCCAGGAAGGCCAGTACCACCAGAATTACGAACAGAAATGCATAAAGCACTGTTTCGGTAAGTCCGCTGATAGTCCGTTTAATATTGTCAGAAGTATCCTGAATAACATCGAGTTTAATATCCGATGGAAGATTCTTCTGTATTTCAGGAAGTGCCGCCAGTACGCCTTCGGCAATTTTTACAGAGTTCGAGCCTGTCTGTTTCAGAACCATAAGGGTAGCACCCTGTACACCATTGGTGAAACTTTGCTGTACACGTTCTTCGAGGTCATCCTTTACTTCGGCTACATCACTCAGGAAAATGGTTTTTCCGCCGGATGTACCCACCACAATGCGTTTCAGCTCTGCAGCATCTTTAAACTCTCCGTTTACCCTGAGTGAATAACTGTCGCTACCAATATCAATTACACCGGCCGGTGTGCTCAGGTTTTCCATGCGGATGTTCTGAGCAATTCCTTCGATGGTCAGGTGATAAGCTTCGAGTTTCAGCGGATCTACATATACCTGTATTTCGCGTTCGGGAGCTCCTGAAATTGATACCGAACCAACACCTTCGATACGGGCAAGGCGGTTGGCCACATTTTCGTCGAGAATTTTGTAGAGCGCAGGCAGACTCTGATCGGCTGTGGCCGAAATAATCACCACAGGAATCATATCGGTGCTTAACTTGAAAATCACAGGTTCGGTCACCCCATCAGGAAGATAGGATTTTACCATACCCAGTTTGTCACGCACATCATTGGTCAGTGCTTCAATATCATCTCCGAATTCAAATTCAAGCGTAATAATAGATACGTTTTCACGCGAACGTGAAGTGATATTCTTCAGATTGGCTACTGTATTGAGCGAATTTTCGAGCGGACGGGTCACATTCGTTTCCACGTCGGCCGCACTTGCGCCCTGATAGGTGGTCATCACCATAATGGTGTTGGTCTCTATATTCGGGAGCAGGTCGATAGGCAATTTATTGAGTGAAAAAAGCCCCAGAATTACGACCGCCACAAATATGAGCGAGGTCATTACCGGCTTTTTTACTGCACTTTCGTATATACTCATTTTAATTTACAATTTATTTATTCCGATACACCGGAACATGTTTTACGATTTACAATTTTGTGGCAACCGTGTTATTTCACAACTTCCACTTCCATTCCATCCTGAAGCTTGTTCAGCCCCGAAACCACTATTTGCTGGCCGTTGCTTACACCCGAAAAGAGTTCGTACTCGTTATCTATACGACGACCAAGTTTCACTTCTGTATATTTTACTTTGCCATCGCTGTACACAAATACATAGCGGCTACCCGATCCTGTTTGCTTTACTATCGAACGATCAGGAACAACCACGTGCTTCTCGGTTCCGAAATTCATATCGACACGTGCAAACATACCCGGACGTACTTTTGAACCCGGATTGCTGAGTTTAAGTTCTACAGCAAAGGTGCGGGTACGTTCATCAATTACAGGGTAAATAAGAGATACTTTTGCAGGGAATGTTTCATTTTCGAATACGTCCACTTTTACCTCAACAGGCATACCTACCTTTATTTTGCTGTAATATGATTCTGAAACATTGATTTTGAGTTTCACCGGATTGATTTGCATCACGGTAAGCAAAGCCATTTGGCCTGTATACATGTCGCCTACATCGTAGTTGCGGGCAGTCACCACACCATTGATAGGGCTGTGCAGATAAGTGTTTTCGCTCAGGTTTTTGAGGTTTGTTTCAGCTACATCGAGTTGCAGCTTGGCATTGTCGAGTTCCTGTTGCGAAGCACCACCCACGCTAAAAAGTTCGGCTACACGTTTGTACATGCGGCGAAGATTTTCAATTTGGGTTTCCGAATTCGAGAGATTTACTGCATCCATTTGAGCCAGACGCTGTCCCTTGCTTACAGTTGCTCCAACTTCTACAAAAATATTACGGATACGGCCCGGTGAAGCCGGGGCAATATTGTTTTTTACTTCAGGTTCCACAGTGGCTGTAAATGTCTGAACCTGTTCCACATCTCTTTCGTTTACTGTGGCTATTTTTACTTTGGGAAGCTGACTTTCAGCTGCCTGTCCTTTTTCGGCTTCTTTTTTGCCGCAGGAAGTGACAGCAATAGCCAAAATCAGTAATATTAATCCTGTGAATTTGTTCTTTTTCATTTCCGATTATATTTATTTTTTATTTTCCGATAATAATGAATGTGCTTTAATTTCCGAATTCTTTACCGAGTAATTTTTCAAGATCGGCTTTCGACGACAGATACTCGTAGATTGACTGATTGTACGAAAGTCCTGCATTGATATAAGCCAGGTCGGCATTGTTCAGATCGAGATAGGTGGCCATACCCACTTCGTACATCTTCTTCGAAATGGACAGGGCTTTATCGGCCTGACGGAGACCTTCGCGGTTCGACTCAATCTTTTTAAGCGAATTCTTTATATTGTTCATATAATTAATGGCCTGTAGCTCCAGACTGCGTTGCAGGTTTTCGCGTTGCAGTTCCATTTCCTGTTTCTGTATTTTGATCTGTTTCGATTTAAAGTGTTTTGCACCACCCTGAAACAATGGAACTGATAACTGAATACCCAGATTCGAGGTAGGGAACCAATACTGATCGGGTGTAAAGGTAATTGAGTCGTTGGCATACGACATGTACTGATAGTTGATGCTGGCACCCAGCGTAGGCAGCAACGATGCTTTGTGTATTTTCTCCGACTGGTCGAGTTGCTTTCTCTGTATGTCGAACTGCTTCAGATCGGAGTTGTCCTTAAGTGTTGCAGCGTTGATCATCATCACATCACCGTACATGGTTTGTTCAAAATCCGAAAGTTTACCTTCAGTTTCAATTTCAGTGTACATGTCGATACCCATCAGCATTTTGAGTTGCAGTTTGCTCAGGTTTACGGCATTTTCCGATGACACAAGGTTGGTCATGGCGTTACGGGCCTGTACATCGGCACGAATCCACTCATATTCCGATACTGTACCCTGTTTGTACTTGTTGTAAATGATTTTGGCATTTTCTGTACTGTTTTCGTAGCTTTGTTTGATTACCTTGTACGAATCCTGAGCCAGCAGCACACCGTAATATGCCTTGGTAACCTGATTATACATCGACAGCTTCGAAGAGCGGGCAGACTCCTGCGACATTTCAAGCTCAATTTCGCTGAGCTGAAGTGTAGCCCACAACTGAGGTGCAATAATGGGCAATGAAGCCGAAATAGCGCCGGTGAAAGTGTTGTCCTGTCCTACTTCAATACCATCGGGATTTGATGGCATGCCGGGAATTGAGAAAAACATTTTCTGCTTTTTGATAGCACGCTGATATGCCGCCGAAAGTGAAACGTTGGGGAAAAGTCCGCCTGTACGTTCTTTTTTCGAGTATTCAACTCTCTCAATGGCTTTGTCGGCTACCTGAATGGTAGGGTTCTCGCTCAGAGCAATTTCAATTGCTTTGGCCAGTGAAACTCTGAGAGTGTCCTGTGCATGCAGAAAGGTGGCGGGTATTGCGCTTAATGCGCAAATTACCAGCAGTTTTCTGGTTGTTTTGTTCATCACAATCTTCATTTTTGTTCTTAATCTTTTATTTAATCCTATTTCGTTTGCAAAAGTAGTGTATTTATTGAAATTCAATAGTTATAATATGTAAAACATAATAAATTTAATGCAAAAGAAGCTTATTTGTATAATCAACTGTTTGTTTGTTGTTTTTGTTCATCGTTCAGGTAATTCTCCTGCATGTATTTAAGTCCCTTTTCGTTGGCAATCAGGTGTATCATAAGGTCGATAAAGAAATCGAGCAGGCGTCGCTTTGTGTATTTTTTGGAGGATTGTTCCATCATTTCGAAAGTCGCTTTCATTTGCACTGTATGGAATAGTGAGATAAGTTCCACATCGAGGTCTTTCCGATAGTAACCTTCTACAATTCCCTGCTGAAGGTTTATCTCAAATCCGGTACGGATGCGTTCCATTTTTTCAACTTCATGCCTCTCAAACAGTTTCGGATAAAACTTTTGTACATCGTACCAAAGTGCATGTGGTTGACAGTCGGCATGCTTCTTGATTTCTTTTACAATGTATATAAGTGCATCAATGGCATTTTTACCATGTAGGTTTTTGCTGAATTTTTCAAGCTCTTTTGTCTTGCTGTAAATTAATACAGCATCCACAAGTTCCTCCTTTTGTTGGAAGTGCGTGTAAAATGTTTTTTTCGAAATTCGCAATTCAGAGCAAATGTCATCAATCGATACATTACGTATCCCTTTTTGATGAAACATGCGAGCGGCTGTTTGTAATATCGATTCCTGTAACTGATCCATGTGTTGTTGATAATTGAAAGCGCAAAATTACACATTAGAACGATTATATTGCGTATTTGTTTGTGTGTTTTGTGGTTAAAGTATGTGAATGTATTTTTAAAATGCAGGTTTAGAGCGTTATACGTATTGTTTCATGGAAACTTGGAGAGTATAAAAGTTTCCGCGTTTGCTGGTTGGGCACAAAAAAACCTGAATTTCTTCAGGTTCTTTCAGAGTATATTGCGATATTGTTTATTTGAATTTTTTACTTTCGCGGGCATGTCCGTATCCATATCCATATCCATACCCGTATCCGGTGGCTTCGTCCACACCATTCAGTACCAGTCCAATGTTTTTCAGTTTCTGGTGATCGTGTATCTCGTTTATCAATTCGGTCACCGCTTTTGGAGTGTAATGCTGACGTGATACATACACGGCGCTATCGAGGAAGCGGTTGAGTAAATATGTATCCGACACAACACCTACGGGAGCCGAATCGATGATTACATAGTCGTATCGGTTGCGCAGTTCGGCAATCAGATCGTCGAGGCGATTGTTCATAAGCAATTCAGCCGGGTTTGGCGGAATTGGGCCGGCCGGAATTACATCGAGAGACTTATGAATTCCGGATGGAATAATCACATCGTCGACTGAATGTGTTGGGTCTGAAATGTACATGGTTACGCCGTTGCTTTTTGAAATATGCATATATTCGCCGAGCATTGGTTTACGAATATCAAGCCCCACAAGTATTACTTTTTTGTTGGTAAGGGCAAACGACATGGCCAGATTCATGGCTGTGAACGATTTGCCTTCGCCACCCACACTCGAAGTAATCAGAATGACCGGTGATTTTACACCGCCCAGCATAAACTGAATATTGGTGCGAACCATACGGAACATTTCGGCAATCGGCGTTGTGTTACCTTCGCGAACCACTATGCGTTCTGCGTCTTTATTGATACCAATGGTGCCGAGGAATGGTGCTTTTATAGCTTTTACAAATTCTTTTTTGTCTGAAATTTTATTGTTGAACAAGTCCATTATATAAATAATGGCTACAGGGATCAACATGCCGATAACGAGCATTAATGCAAAGATGATCATAACCTTTGGCGACTCGGGAGTAGTGGAAGTGTAAGCTGCATCCACTGTTTTTGCCGAAGGAGTTGTGCTTGCCAGTGAAAGTGCATTTTCTTCACGTTTTTCGAGCAGAAACAAATACAGATTTTGCTTGATTTCCTGCTGACGTTTGATTTCGATATACTGACGCTCCTGAGTAGGGACTTCTTTTATCTTGCGGGTAAACTGACTTTCTTTTCCCAAAACATCATTCTTGGCAATTTTCAAACCATCTTTTACACTTTCAATGCTGGTTACAATGCTCATTCGGAGTGTTTTTAACTGCATTTCAAGCTGTGTAATTACCGGATTTTCAGTGTTTACAGTGCGGAGCAGTTTCATGCGTTCGAGTAAAGCTTCGTTGTAAACTTTGATGAGTTCAAGCAACGATTTGTCTTCGATGCCCAGGTTGGCAGGCACAAGACTATACTGGTTTTTAGGGTCTTTTACGTGGCTTTCAATGTAACTGGTCAGATTTAACTGAGTTTCAATTTCAGCCAGTTTTTTGTTGTACTCACTCGACGATTTCAGGAAAATTTCAGCTTCCGAACTAATGTCGGTCAGATTATTGTTGCGTTTGTAGTTTTCAACATTTATTTCCACCTCGAGCAATTCTTTTTGAATAAGCTCCAGACGCTCATCCACAAACTGTTTGGTGTTGCTTGCAATCATGTTTTTGTCGATAACGGCATCCAGATTGTAGAGTTCCACAAGTTTGTTGAGCATATCCGATGCTTTTACAGTGTTGTCGGATACAGTGGAAATACTGATGGCATTCGATTTTTTGTTTACCGCTCCGATATTAATCTTTTGAGCGTATGCCTCGGTAATCTGCTTGATAGGATAAAATTTGAGTTTGTATACTCCGTCGGCAGCAAATTTCTGTCCCTTATTCAGTATAATGACTCCCTCAGGTGTCTTCAGTGGCTCGTTGAGCGATTTAATTTTGTATGTTTCCGAATGAGTGGGTGATTCAAACTTTACTTTAAATCCGTTTCTCGACGGACTTACTCTCAGTTCAACCATTCCTTTTATTTGATCCTTGAATGATGCCGGAAGTGTGGCAACAATGGGTTGGTCGGGATAGGCATCGGTATAACGCAGACCTTCCTTTACATAAACTTCATTTTCAACTCCAAGCTCCAAAATCACATTTTTGAGAATGGTTTTCGAAGTAAGCACCTGTATTTCATCTTCCACTTCTTTTGAAGTGCCCGACAGTCCCATGCTCTGAAGCAAAGCCATTTCCGAAAGTGCTGATGCACCTTTATCCTGTCGAAGGAGGATGGTTGTCTGTACTTTATATTGAGTGTTAGCAGTTTTCAGATAAATAAACCCGGCAACGAGACACAAAGTTACCGAAATCACGAACCAGTACCATTTACGAAGATATTTCAGAAAAAGTTCACGAAGATTTATTATCTCGGGGTTTGAATTATTTTGAGGAGTAATTCTTGGGCTGTTTTCCATCACTTATGCTGTTTGAAAGTCCGGTTTGTTTTTTTTAATTTAGCAAACGCAAATTATTTTGCATTTGAGGTAATTGAATAAATTACGGCTGTTACTGTGGCTACTGTTGATAACGACGACAAATACAATGAGAAGTTTTGCGAAGCCACCGATTTTACTTTGTTTGGTTCAATATATACCACATCGTTTTGTTGCAGGTAAAAATAGGGCGATTTAAATACATCATCCGAGTTGAGATTCAGTCGTGCAAATTCAAGACGGCCATTATTTTCGCGGGTAACAAGTACGTTGTGTCGAACTCCGTAGATAGTCATATCTCCGGCAAGTCCCAAAGCATCGAGTACTGTAACACGTTCGTTATTAATCACGTACTGTCCCGGACGCAAAACTTCGCCAAGTACAGTAACCCTGTAGTTCATAAATTGTATAGTCACGATAGGGTCTTTCAGGTAGGGCGAAAGTTTCTGACTGATAAGTTTAATAGCCTCTGATTTGGTAAGTCCGCTCAGTTTAATATCTCCGATGACAGGAAAATTGATAATTCCGTTAACGTCCACAAGGTACGATTGCAGTGTTGGTGCAGAATAAAGCTGATCACTTCCGGGTGTTGCATACGAAACCAGCGGGAGATTGAATGGAGCTACAGCAAGCGGATCGAGCCCGGTTACTGTAATGGAGAGCATGTCTCCGTTCACAATGGTTGCTTCGTGATTTGTCTGAAACGATTTGTTGATTTCTTCAGCTGAGCCGGCGTTCACGCCATTGAAGTAGGCAACTTTTTTTTGTGATACACAAGAGTAGAATAATGTGGATACTGCAAGAATTGTGAATATAATTTTACTCTTCATTTGTAAATAATGTTTTGGTCTTTTTTGAATGTTTTACCTGAAGTTGGTTTGTAAAACAAGTGCGATTAAATTCTCAGATAAATCTTAATGCGCACAAAAATACTTAAAAATGAATCAACCTGCAAACAAAATATGTGATTTACACACAAATAATCAGGGTTTGAATGAATCTCCTAATTCTAATTAGTTAAAAAACAGTGGTTTTTTGACACACTCAAAATCAGATATTGTATAAATCTTTTCTTTGGATGTGTATTGTAAATTTTCCGTTGCACATCCGGTCATAAATTTACAGTTGATACATTTTAAATATATTTTTGAACGTTTTTTTAAAACATTTATTATATCAATTCTATAATTATTCATAAAAATGTCTGAAACGGTCAATTTCATTCTTGATTTATCGTTATTAAAAATGTAACATTGCGATATAATTAAATTCACTTTCAAAAATATCATAGTTTTTATGGAAATAAAAAAATACATATCAACTCATTCAGATCGTTTCCTGAATGAGCTTTTCAGCCTTATTCGTATTCCGAGTGTAAGTGCCCACAGTCATCGTCAGCCTGAAATTGCACAATGTGCCATGCGCTGGAAAGAACTTTTGCTCGAAGCCGGAGCCGATAGTGTGGAAATATTACCGACCAAAGGTAATCCGGTGGTTTTTGGAAAAAAAATGATTGATGCAGCACTTCCAACCATATTGATTTACGGACACTACGATGTCATGCCTGCCGAACCACTCGATTTGTGGCATTCACCGGCTTTTGAACCGGAAGTGCGCGACGGCCATATTTTTGCACGCGGTGCCGACGATGACAAAGGTCAGTCTTTTATGCATGCCAAAGCATTTGAATATATGGTAAGTTCGGGTGAACTTAACTGCAATGTGAAATTTTTGCTCGAAGGCGAGGAGGAAATCGGATCGCCAAGCCTCGAAGAGTTTTGTGAAGCGAACAAAGAGCTGTTGGCCTGTGACACTATTCTGGTGTCGGATACCAGCATGCTTGCGGCTGATAAACCCAGTATTACCACAGGGTTGCGTGGACTTGCTTACTGGCAGATTGAAGTCACAGCTGCCTCACGCGATTTGCATTCGGGAATTTTCGGAGGAGCAGTTGCCAATCCTGTGCTCGAACTGACAAAAATCCTGTCTTCACTCAGCAACAGCGATGGAAAAGTGACAATTCCGGGATTTTACGACAATGTAGAGGAAGTTTCGGCCGAAGAGCGTGCGCTTATTGCCAAAATTCCTTTCGATGAAGCTGAATATAAAGCCAATCTGAAAATACGCGAAACCTTTGGAGAAAAGGGTTACAGCACCATCGAACGTACAGGCATTCGTCCGGCGCTGGATATTTGTGGTATCTGGGGTGGATACACGGGCGAAGGTTCAAAAACGGTACTCCCGTCGAAAGCTTATGCCAAACTGTCGGCCCGGCTTGTGCCAAATCAGCGATATGCTGAAATTGCAACGCTGGTTGAGAAGCATATTTTGTCCATAGCACCGTCGTACGTGGATGTAAAAGTGGAGCAGTTGCATGGTGCCGAAAGTTATGTGTGTCCTATCGATTCGGAGGCCTATCGGGCTGCCGAACGTGCATATACAAAAGTGTTTGGCATTCGTCCATTACCAGTGCGCAGGGGTGGAAGTATCGGTGTAATTCCGGTTTTCGAAAAAGTGCTTGCCGTAAAACCAATTCTGATGGGTTTCGGGCTTGAGTCGGATGCAATTCATTCGCCAAACGAAAACTTCCCGCTCGAACTTTTTTATAAAGGAATTGAAACCATTGTGGAATTTTACCGCGAATTTAAGTGAAAATTACATTTCTTTAATGTGCTGATTTACAATGTTATATTTTTGGAACGTGTATTGCAAATAAAATTTATATGAAAAAAACGTGAAAATATTTTTTTATCTCAATAGAATACACTAAGTTTATAGCACTTAAATGAATCACATATTTAGTAACAATTCTAATACTTACCGACATGACAAAAACAATAACATTCAACGAACTACGTAAAGTAAAGGATTCGCTCCCAAGCGGTAGTATGACCAGGATCGCTGAAGAACTTGGTCTGGAAAAAGAAACAGTACGTAATTATTTCGGTGGACATAATTACAAAGATGGTAAAAGTGTTGGTGTACATATCGAACCGGGTCCGGATGGTGGTCTGGTAATGCTCGACGATACACAGATTCTCGAAATAGCAATGAGAATTCTGGAGGAAAGCAAATCCTGATTTTGATTAAAAAAATTCAGAAGGCAGTGTCGGTTGTAATGATCGTACACTGCTTTTTTTTGTATGTTTGGATGTGATTGTTTTTATCTTAACGTTATAAACTGAAAATATATAAACTGATTTCAAAATAGTATGGAAAAAGCTCCCGATTGTCTTTATTGTCAGCGCAACGAATTACAAAAAAGTTTAATGATCGAAATGTGCGATCTTAGTTTCTCCACAGTGTTTTTATTTCGCGAACAGTCCTACCCGGGACGTTGTGTGGTGGCATGCAAAAAACATGTGAACGAACTTTTCGAACTCAGCGTGTCTGAGCGTAATATGTTTATGGACGATGTTTGCAAAGTGGCAGCAGCTATTCAGAAAGCTTTTGAACCCGCTAAAATAAATTACGGAGCTTATTCTGATAAGTTAGCGCATTTACATTTTCATATTGTGCCTAAATATGTCGATGGGCATACTTTTGGCAGCACTTTCGAAATGAATCCACAAAAAGTATATCTCGCCGATGAGGAGTATGACGACATAATAAAGGCTGTGAAAGCCGGATTGTAATAACCCGGTAGTCTTTGGAAATAGGAAGCAAAGTTGCTGCGTCATTTATTGAACGGCAAAGTTGCTTCGTTTTTTTTTTGACACAATAGTTCATATAAAAAAGTTTCGCAGAACTAAAATGTATCGACCACAGTAGCTAAAAATATCGGAGTTCTTATTGACCTATGTGTACTTTTTTTTTGAGTATTAAATTTAGGAGCAAATGTGCGCTATGTGTCAAAAGTCAGCATAACTTCTGTGTTTATAGTGCCTTAATATTCGTTGATCATAAGTTCTTAGCTTTTTTTATAAAAAACAATTTCACTTTTTCGACGATAAGCTTGTTTAAATTTATATTTTTGCAAATAAATAAGCCCGTATACAAAATGGAATTGCCACAGGAATTTAAGGAAACGACAGCGCGATTGTTGAACGATGAATTTCCATCCTTTATTGAAGCGCTCGAAACCACTGCGCCAACCAGCATCAGGTACAACGATAAGTCGGAGCATTTGCTTACAGGCAATCCTGTACCCTGGTGTCAAAATGCAATTTATCTGCCCGAGCGTCCGCTTTTTACTGCCGATCCGCTTTTTCACGGTGGTGCTTATTACGTGCAGGAAGCCAGTTCAATGTTTTTGCAACAGGTGGTTCGCCGGTTCTTTCCGAATGCTGAGACTGTTCTCGACCTTTGTGCTGCTCCGGGAGGCAAATCTACATTGCTTGCCCAAACGCTTCCGGAAAATTGTTTGCTCGTAAGTAATGAAATTGTTCGTTCGCGGGCTTATGTGCTGGCCGAAAATCTGACTAAGTGGGGACGTGAAAACACTTTAGTTAGCAACAATGATGCAGCTGCTTTCGGAAAATTAAGACATTTTTTCGATGCGATAGTGGTGGATGCTCCTTGTTCGGGTGAAGGCATGTTCCGTAAAGACAATGCTGCAATTGCCGAATGGTCGTCACAAAATGTAGAGCTTTGCGCTGCCCGTCAGAAGGATATTCTGACTGATGTGTGGGATGCGCTTAAACCCGGAGGATTTTTGGTGTACAGCACCTGTACTTACAATGAGCATGAAAATGAAGAAAATATTAAATGGGCTGCCGAAACTTTCGATGCAGAAATAATACTGCCGGATACTGCGGAATTTCCTGAAATAATGCTTACAGAGGCCGGTTGCCGCTTTTATCCACACAAAGTTGTGGGCGAAGGTTTTTTTATTTCGGTACTTCGTAAAAGTAATGATGAACCGTTTCGCCCTATTTCAAAATTACAGACAAAAAAAGGCATGAAATTTGTTAAGTATTCAGAGTTGCCTTTTTTGCTTCACGAGCCTGAAAGCAGGTTTTATGTCAACGATAATAATTATGTTCGTGCTTATCCCAAGCCACATTTCGACCGGTTTATGCATCTGAATGCTGTGCTTAACTGTATCGACAGTGGATTGCTTGTGGCCGAAATAAAAGGAAAAGATATAATTCCTTCGGCACAACTGGCTTTGTCCAAAGCGCTCGATAAGAGCAACTGTGTATGTGCAGATGTTGAGCGTGACACAGCTTTGGCTTTTTTGAAAAAGGAAAGCATTGTGCTCGATGATTATCCCAAAGGCTATGTGTTGATATGTTTTCAGAATGTGGCATTGGGTTGGGTGAAAAACCTTGGAAACCGTAGCAATAACCTTTATCCGCAAAGCTGGAAAATACGAATGAATTTGTGATGGAAGCTAATAATAGAAAGTTGAAAATCAGTTTTCTGGGTACAGGTACTTCTACAGGCATTCCTCAGATAGCTTGCAAATGTAAGGTCTGCCAATCGACGGATAAACGTGATAAACGTCTCAGAGCTTCGGTGCTGATAGAGTGTGGCGAAGAGAAAATACTGATTGATTCAGGGCCCGACCTGAGAGCGCAATTGCTGTATGCAGGCGTTACAAAGCTTTCGGGCGTGTTGCTTACACACGAGCATTACGATCATGTGGGTGGTCTCGACGATATACGTCCGCTTGGCGAAATAGCTGTATATGCTGAAACGCGGGTGCTTCATCATATTCGTAAGGTAATGCCTTATTGCTTTGCCGAAAAATTATATCCCGGTGTGCCGCGAATTGTGTTGTGTCCGGTGGAGCTGGATGCTTTTAAAGTTGGAAGCGTGGAAGTGCAACCTATCCGGGTTTTTCATGCGAAATTGCCGGTTTTGGGTTACCGAATAGCGAATGCGGCTTATATTACCGATTTGAAAACAATTTCTGATAGTGCTATAGAACAACTTCAGGGACTCGATGTTTTAGTGTTGAACGCACTTCGTATCGACCAACATATAGCGCATATTTCACTTTCGGAAGCCATTGAACTGGCTGAGAAAATAGGAGCGCGATGTACGTATTTTACGCATTTTAGTCACGATTTGGGACTGCATGCCGATGTACAGAAAATGTTACCCGAAAATATGTTCCTGTCGTGGGATGGATTAATGCTGGAAGTGTAGCGAAAGTTTTTTTATAAGAAATCTGAATTAAATTATGATAACCCGAATGAAAATACTTAACGGTTCGAAAATTATGCTGATGGCTCTTGTGCTGTTGGCTTCTTCCTGTTCCTCACTGCTTTATACTTCGGTGGATATTCTGAAACCAGCGCGCGTTACCTTCGATCCCAAAGATACCCGGTTGCTGATCGTAAATAACTCGATACCACAGCCGGCCGATTATGGGCATCGTGTTCAGTATTTCAACGAAAAAGCTCAACTCGAGAGTGTAAATACCGATAGCCTTTCGTTGTTTGCTATTGAGTCTTTGGCCGAGAAACTGGCTGAGAAGGAGTTTTTTTCAACCATTACCATTCATGATCAGAGATTAAATAACAGCAATTACTTTTTTACCATTACTCATTTGCCTTTCGACACGGTAAATGCTCTTTGCGATCGTTTCGATTCGGATGTAATACTGTCGCTCGACCGTATCAAAGTAACCGATAAGATAGATGAGTATTTTCTGAATGATGAATATGTGTATTACAGCACGCTCGAAGCGCGTTATGAAAGCCGCTGGAGTGTATATGTGCCTGAGAAATCAACTTATCAGGCAATTAGCCTGCACGATACCATATTTTGGGATGCGCGTTCGCCACAACGCCGACAGGGAGTTAAATCTTTGCCCGATCGCTACAATGCTCTGATTGACGGAGCGCTTTATGCCGGCAGCAATGCTGTAAATAAGTTTATTCCGTACTGGACAAAGGCCGACAGGTATTTTTTTACGGGAGGAAACAAAAAGCTAACTCAGGGAATGGATTCGGTGACAGTCCGAAACTGGAAGGGGGCTCTTGAAGTTTGGTCAGCGATACTTGAAAGTAAAGTATCTGCTGCTACGAAGGCAAAAGTGAGCCATAATATTGCTGTGGTGTACGAAATACAGGGCGATATCGATAAAGCAGTTGAGCAAACGGATAAAACGCTGGAGTTTCTTGAGAAATCGGCAATTGCAAATTCAAATACCACTTTTACAATTGTGGCTTATTTCGATGAACTTCAAAAACGTAAACAGGAAGCTGAGCTGCTCGATAAACAGTTAGGTGACTAAACAGTTTGTGCTTTTTATTCAGCCCAACGTTTCAATTCGTTGTAGAGTCGTTGCACTGGTAGCCCCATTACGTTGAAGTATGAGCCATTGATGTGTTCTACTCCTACAAATCCTATCCATTCCTGTACACCGTATGAACCGGCTTTGTCATAAGGTTTGTAATTGTCAAGATAATAATCAATTTCAGCGTCGGTGAGGCGGGCGAAACGAACTTCCGAAATTACGTGGAAAACTCTTCGTTTGCGCAGGCTCGAAATGCAGACGCCTGTAATTACCTGATGTGTTTTTCCCGAAAGTTTAGTCAGCATTTGTCGCGCTTCAGCTTCGTTGGCCGGTTTGTTCATTACTCGCCCCTCATGCCAAACGATGGTGTCGGCAGTGATTAGTAATGTATTGTCCTGCATTATGCTACGATAAGCGTTGGCTTTTTTCTCAGCCAGATACATCGGAATTTCCACACCCATCATACCATTCGGGTAACTTTCGTCCACATCAATCACTTCTATGCGGAAATCGATATCAAGTCCTTTCAGTAATTCGCGGCGACGTGGCGATTGCGACGCGAGAATAATGTCGTAATGTGCTATGTTTTTCAGCAAATTCATAGTTCTCTATTGTTGAATTGGTTTATTTTCTTGTAATTCGGAATTTTTATCGGCACAAAAATCCCCATTTCCAAATTGTAATATCGTATATCAAAAGGTTGAAAAAAGCTTTGTGGTGCATTGTATTCGTCACTCGAAAGTATCAGCGATGGGCCGGCCTTGATCCAGAACATGTCCAGCTTTAGTCCGATTTTCGGAGTAAATGTAAGCTTTTGCCATGTGTTTCTGAAGTAATAAAAATAGGCATCCTGAGGTGGGACCGCAGTGTAGGTAAGCGCACCTTCGAAGCTAAAGTTGTTTGAGAGAATCAATCCCGTGTGTACTCCGGCAGAAAAACGGTAATCAATAAATGTCCATGCAGACGCATGAATGCCAATAAATGCATCGTAGCCCGATTCTTTTGTGTCGAAATAGCTAAAACTTATTTTTGGCGGATATAAAGCAGTATTATTTTCCCTTCCGATGCTCAGGGAAGTGCCCAGACTAAAGTGATGGTAAAAATCCCTGACTTCATGTGTGTTTACCTGACCGAAAAGATTTGCACCTATCAAGATGAATAAGCATAAAAGATACTTTTTCATAGCAAATAGATTTTTTACTGATTAGTATTTATCATAAATAGCCCGAAAATGCTTAACTGATAGGTTTTAGCCATTAAAAAATAAAAAATAAAGCCATACAATACGCCCACGCCCATTATTGCTTTGGTGAGCAACGAAGCCTGATGCAGATTTTCACGATTTTTCGATCTGAAGAGCATAAAGGCTAAAACTAACAATGGAAGCGCTATTCCAAAAATAATATAACGCAGTGTAAGCGTTCCGTCGAAATGTATATAAAAATAATTAGCGGCAAACAAAGCTGCAATGGTAATAGCTATCAGGCTATAAATCAAAAGTTTTGTTTTTTCAATGCCCCACACAATCGGAATTGTACGGCATTCCATTTCCCGGTCGCCCTTTATATCTTCCATGTCTTTGATTATTTCTCTGATAAGAGTAAGTAAAAACGAAAATACTGCAAATCCGGCAGTCCACGCATAAAGTTCGGAGGGTAGGGGAGTTTGAAAAAGCAAATCTCCATATTCATTTTCCAGTAGCTTTACTTCGTTGATGGCCACTATCAGTACAGTGAGCGCTGCTGCAAAGGATATGGTGATGTTTCCGGTCAGAAACTGACGTTTGTAACTGGCCGAATAAAACCAGAGTAAGCCCGGTACCACCACAAAAATAAATGCGAGCGTGTAACTTTGGCTAAAATGTGCTGAGGCAAGTCCGGCCACCACACCTGCACCCGTAAGTGCCTGATAAATGCGCATGGCTATAGTTTTACTTACAGTTTTGTTTACTATCTGTTTTTCGGGGCGGTTAATGGCATCAATTTTTATATCGAAATAATCGTTGAGCACATATCCTCCGGCCGCAATAAGCATTGTGGAAAGTATTAGCAACCATGTGGCTAAATCAATTGGCGCAATTTCGAATCCGTATTTCTGCAGAACAGGCATCAGCACAGTCTGTCGGATGATTAGCTGCACAAATGCTATAAAAATCAGATTGTTGTAACGAATGAGGGTGAGGTATTTATACATAATGTTTTTCAGTCATTAGTGAAACATTTCTACGCTCAGGGGGCCACGGCTTCCCACAGTTTATCGTCGGCCGGACAAGGTGCTGTAATCTGTATCAGCTGTTTCGATACCGGATGTACAAATTCCACATATCGTGCGTGAAGGCTGATCCCTCCGTTGGGATTTGAACGCGGAAAACCGTATTTCAAATCGCCCTTTATCGGACAGCCCATTTTGGCTAACTGACAGCGAATCTGATGGTGGCGACCTGTTTCGAGCTGCACTTCGAGTAGAAAATAATTGTCGGAATGCGAAATAAGTTTGTAGCTCAGCGATGCTTTTTTTGCGTTGGGCACCATTTTGGTGTGCGCCACCGATTTGTTTTGCTTTTCATTACGCACCAGATAGTGTTCAAGACGACCTTCGGTTTCCGCAGGACGATCTTTTACTATGGCCCAATAGGTTTTCTTTACCTCCTGATTGCGAAACATTTCGTTCAGGCGGGTAAGTGCCTTGCTGGTTTTGGCGAAAATAACCACACCACTCACAGGTCGGTCGAGCCTGTGTGTGACCCCCAGAAATACTTCTCCGGGCTTATTGTATTTCTCTTTCAGATATTTTTTCAATGTTTCCGAAAGAGGTTCATCGCCTGTTTTGTCGCCCTGTACTATTTCAGAATTCGTTTTATTTACGGCTATTATGTGGTTGTCTTCGTAAAGTACAGTCATGGGTTAGTCTGTTTTTGTTATTGGTTAATTAGTTAATTGGTTGATTAGTTCATAAAGTTCGTAAAGTCGAAAGTTGTAAAGTTGAGAGTTATACATTTCATCAATCAATTAACTTTACAAACTATACGCTATCCAATCAACGAATCAATCACTCCACGCTGGCGAACAGCTTCGTAAATCAATACACCTGCCGCAACTGATACATTCAGTGAGTCGATGGTGCCGAGCATCGGAATTTTTACCATATTATCGCACAGTCGAAGAATTTCGGGAGAAACACCTTCGTCTTCAGCACCCATTACTATAGCCAATGGCTCAGACATACTTGTTTCTGTGTAGTTTTGAGAGGCTTTTTCGGTGGCGGCAACCACTTTTATGCCCGACGAAACAATAAATTTAAGCGCATTCACAATATTGTGCTCACGACATACAGGAATTTTCAGCAGTGCTCCGGCCGATGTTTTTACTGCATCGCCATTGAGTGCTGCGCCTCCTTTAATCGGAACTACAATTGCGTCAACGCCTGCACACTCGCAGGTACGGGCAATGGCGCCAAAGTTTCTGACATCGGTCACTCCATCGAGTACAACGATAAACGGCATGCGGCCTTCTTCGTAAATTGAAGGGATAATGTCTTCGATGTGCTGAAATGTAACCGGCGAAATAAAGGCAATCACTCCCTGATGATTTTTCAGTGTGATGCGGTTCAGTTTTTCGAGCGGTACTTTTTGCACAGGCACTTCCAACCCGTTGAGGGCAGTGAAAAGTTCGCGCGACAGTTCGCTGGTCATATCACGGCGTACCAGAATTTTGTCGATCTCGCTTCCGGCCTGAATGGCCTCAATCACAGCACGAATGCCAAATATCATATCCTTCTCAGGACGTTGTTTGTTCTTGTAGTTTATCATTTGTTTTTTATTTTTTCTTCGAGCAATGCCACAAAACTTTCTCTTTCTGGCGAATATGTTTTGTCGGTTTCAATCAAATGTCTTATCAAATATAAAGCCTTTTCGCTGAGATTCAGCATTTCGGCATTTTTCTGCAATTGTGTAAAGATTTCAGATGTTTCGAGCAGAAATTTCACAAGCTGTTCCAGATACGACAGGCTGAAATGTTGTTTCAGAATTTCCTGTAAATATACGTCGGCTTTCATTTCGAGTATTTCACTCAATGTGTAGCCTGCCAGCTCGCTGAAGTTCTGCGAAGCTACTGCCAGCGCTTTGTCGGCCTGATCGTTTGTACGGAGTCCGTAAATCGACTCGATAACAGTACTCAGATTCTGCGATTTCCGTCTGAAAAAGTCAATTGCAGGCATAGTATTTTGATTTTGGGGTTATTAGTTTGCAAAGATAATACTAAAAAACGGAAAATGCAGAAGTTTTATTTTGCGAGTTAAAATAACAGGAAGTGACTTTGTCTGTATTTGAATTATTTTCTCAAAACAGGTATATGTACTCAAAAAAAATAGACAGAAATTACATAATTTACAGACATATTGTATCTGTAGATTCTGTAAATTCTGTCTGCGAAAGTATTATTCCGAAATAACAATCAGATTGCTAAAAGTCTGTGTTATCCTAAAATGCAATTAATTGTCATTCATTAATTTGAATTTGTCGAGCAACCAGAAAACCATTGAAAGTACAATGCCGGCCACAGCTGCAAAAGCCATTCCTTTAAGTTGTACACTGCCAATGTTGATAGTTGCTTCGCTCACGCCAATTACGAAAGTGATGGCGCCGAGCACCATGTTGCGGTTTTTGCTGAAATCAACTTTCTGTTCCACAAAAATACGTAAACCCTGCACTGCAATTACACCATAAAGCAAAATGGTAATACCACCCATCACAGCCACAGGAATAGTAGAAATTGCTGCCGAAATTTTACCAATAAACGAAAAAGCAATGGCTAAAATAGCTGCGCCACGAATTACCCATACCGAATAAACGCGTGTAATTGCCATGACGCCAATGTTTTCGCCATAAGTAGTGTTGGGAGGCGAACCTGCAAAACCCGAAATCACATTGCTGATACCATCGCCGAGTAACGAACGGTGCAGGCCGGGTTTTTTCATCAAATCTTCGTTGGTAATTTTAGCTGTCACAATCAGGTGACTTATATGCTCGGCCAGCACAACCAAACAGGCAGGAGCAATAATCAGAATAGCCTGAGTATCGTACACCGGAGCCTGAAATTTAGGTAACGCAAGCCATGCAGCATTGGCAATGGCCTGTGTGTCGACCATCCCCATTGTGAGTGCTAAAATATAACCTGCTACTACGGCAAACAAAATGGGAATAATCTGCAGAAAACCACGGAAAAGAACCGAACCTGCAATTCCGGTCAGAAGTGTAAACATCGACACAATCACAGTTTTTGTATCGAGTGTAAAGGGCTGTACCACATCGCCTACGTTGGCGGGCCATGCTGCAAGTCCGGCCTGACGTGCAGCAACCGGAGCCAGTTCGAGACCGATAATGGCCACTACGGCACCCATAACAGCCGGTGGCATTACCACGTCGATCCAGCGAATGCCCCATTTATACACAATAAATGAAACCAGAATAAAGAAAAGTCCGAAAAAGATAAAGCCCGACTGTGCATGGCTGAAACCTCCATAGCTTGTGCTGATAAGCATTACAGGAGCAATAAATGCAAAGCTCGAACCCAGATAGGCAGGAATACCGCCTTTGGTAATAAGTGTGTAGATAATGGTACCGATACCATTCATTAACAGGGCAATCGACGGGTCGACACCTAAAAGAATCGGAACCAGAATAGTGGCTCCGAACATAGCGGTGAGGTGCTGCAAGCTAAGCGGCAAACTCTGTAGCAATGGTAATTTCTCGTGAATACCAATGGTGCGTTTTTCCATAAAATAGAAATGATGATTTTTGATATTGTTACTGTTTGTGAATTATCGGACACAAAAGTACAAAAAATGCTGAAATAGAGAATGCTGTTTCGTTTGAAAAAATGAAATAAAAAACCCGGACTGATTTGCCCGGGTTTAAGTATGTTGCTTAAATGTATAAACAATAGAAAGTTTGATTAATAGCGTGCCGAAACAACATTCCAGTCAACCAAATCCCACAATGCAGCAATATGGTCGGGACGACGGTTACGGTAATCAATATAATAAGCATGTTCCCACACATCGAAAGTGAGCAGCGGTGTAAGACCTTTGGTGATAGGATTGCCGGCATTACTTTCTTTTACAATCGAAAGTTTTCCTTCATCATCCTTTACAAGCCACGCCCAACCGGAGCCGAAGAGTGTCACGGCAGCTTTACTGAATTCATCTTTGAATGTCTCGAACGATCCGAAAGCATTGTCGATAGCTTTCGCAAGAGCAGCTGAGGGTTGTGAGCCTTTTTCGGGCGTAAGCGTCAGAAAATAGAAATTGTGATTCCATGTTTGAGCGGCATTGTTGAAAACCGGACCTTCTGATTTCTTAACGATAGTGTCCAGATCGGCATTTTCAAATTCTGTTCCAATAATCAGATTGTTCAGATTGGTTACATAAGTCTGATGATGCTTAGCATAATGATAGCCAATGGTTTCCTCGCTGATAACCGGTTCCAGCGCATTAGGCGCATACGGAAGTTTGGGTAGTTCAAATTTCATGTTTTTGATATTTTATTAGTTATGTCTATATAGTTATTGATAGAAAACATACTCTATTAACGCTACCAAATGTGATTTTGTTTGAATTTATCGTTGTTTTTTATTAAAATAAATTTCAAATTTTGTTCATATGTTTTATTATTAGCATCTTTGTGTTCAATATAAAACAGAAAACAATTATATTAATAAATTATGAACAAAGCAATCAGATTATTTCTTGCACTGGCAGTAGTAGCTATGGCTTCAACTGCTTGTAAATCGAAACAAAAAGTGGCCGAAATTACCGGTGCTAATATCACTGTAGGAAGTACTAACGGGTCTGCAACTACTGTAACTCCGGCTCCTGTGACCGAGCCAACAGTTTCGGAAAACGAAGTAACCCGTAACGAATCGTTTACGCTTGCTGAAGGTGATGCTTCAGCACTGAATTCAAAGTATCATGTGGTTGTGGGAAGTTTCAAAAGCCAGACAAATGCCAAAGGCTTACAAAACACACTGAATTCGGAAGGAAATAAAGCACTTGTGGTAATCAACGAACAGGGAATGTATCGTGTGATTATTGCCTCGTTTAACGAATACAGTCAGGCAAAAAGTCGTATCGCTCAGATTCAGGAACGTTTTGCCGACGCATGGGTGTTGGTGCAAAAACGATAAGTTAAAGAATTTCATTACGTTTAAACCAAAAATATCCGACGGACTCAATGTGCCGCCGGATATTTTTTTTATGGCTGTATTTTTGATTTTGAATTACAGTCCGAAAGTTTCGGCTACTGCCTGACAAACCACTTTTCCTTTTACAATATTCAAACCTTTTTCAAGATCGGGATATTGTGCACAGGCTTTTTCCCAACCCAGATTGGCTAATTTAACTGCATAAGGCAATGTGGCATTGGTAAGCGCAAGTGTCGAGGTAAAAGGTACAGCGCCCGGAATGTTGGCTACGCAATAATGCTGTATGCCATCCACCTGATACACCGGATTGGCGTGTGTGGTTGGTTTTGAAGTTTCGAAACAACCACCCTGGTCGATGGCTACATCGACCAATACCGAGCCTGGTTGCATTAGTTTAAGCATATCGCGCGTAATGAGATGTGGCGCTTTTGCACCGGGAATTAAAATTGCACCAATCACCAAATCGGTAAGCGGAAGCATTTGTTCGATATTGTATTGCGACGACATTACAGTGTCGACATTGGCCGGCATAATCTCGCTCAGATAACGCAGACGTGGCAGCGAAATATCCATAATGGTGACATGCGCACCAAGTCCGGCAGCCATAAGAGCAGCCTGTGTACCTACCACACCACCTCCAATTACGAGTACGTTGGCCGGTTTTACGCCCGGTACGCCGCCCAGCAAAATACCTTTTCCGCCTTTGGGTTTTTCTAGGTATTTAGCACCTTCCTGAATGGACATACGACCTGCTACTTCTGACATGGGGATTAATAGCGGTAATGTGTTGTTGATTTCAACAGTTTCGTAAGCCAGACAAACTGCTTTGCTGTCGATCATGGCGCGGGTAAGCGTTTCGTTCGACGCAAAATGGAAGTAAGTAAAAACCAACTGATCGGGACGAATAAGGTCGTATTCCTGTTCAATAGGTTCTTTTACCTTCATAATCATGTCGGCAGTGTCGAAAACTTCTTTGGCAGTAGCCAGAATGTGAGCTCCGGCATGCACGTAATCCTCGTCGGTGAAACCGCTGTTTACGCCTGCTGTGGTTTCCACAAATACTGTGTGACCATTTTTCAGCATGGTGATAACTCCGCCCGGTGTAAGTGCTACACGGTTCTCGTTGTTTTTAATCTCTTTTGGAACACCTATTTTCATATTATTCTGATTTAAAATTGTTTTTTATAGGTTTTCCAAACAAGTCGTCCTGTTTGAATAAACCGCAGTAAAAATACAGTATTAATTTTAAATCGGAATAATATTGAGTAAAAAAATGTTTTTAAACAGAAATTTATTTGCAACTATATATTACATAGTTGTTTATGTGTGTTTTGAATTGAAAGTGTGATGGGTGTATATGTCTGTAATAAATGACAAATTGAAGTAATGGGACAAATATTGGTATGTAAAATACATAATATTAATCTGAATGCTTCTGATTTGTAATGTTTGGATGAATTACCAAGAATTGGAGCGTAACTTTATACCATACTCCTATTGTATCTAAATAATTTTTGTTCAAACGAAATCGTTTGTCCCCTACTGATCTCAGTTCCCCTGCCTGCGGTATTGTGGGAAGTAAATCACAGTAATTCCGAGATTATACTCCAAAACTTTTGTGGGAAAATGTCGGAATGACATGAAAAAACAGTAAAGTTATCCAATAATGAATCTCCTCCGAAAAGATATAACCGCAATTTGCTAAATTTATAAATGCATATAAATTAGATTTATAAGAAATTACACCTTGTAAAAATTTGCGTTAATTTGCGTAATTTGTGTTCAAAAGTTACTTTTTGGAGTGGACTCAATAATTATTAGTTTGAATATCCTTACATATGCAAATTATGTCTTTGCTAAACCTCGTTTTAAAAATGCTTATTGTACTATCAGTCAATAGCGTTTAGTTACCATAATACCGATACTGATATGAATCATTCATATATTCAACAGGAATTTGCATTACGTAATTGTCGATTTTGTAGCTTCCCAATATGCCAATTCCTCCCTTAATGTTGTTGTAAATCTGAACTGGTTCAGCAAAAAATTCCAGTACGTTTGAATTGCTGTTTAGCGTTTTCAGATATTTAAAGTAACTCTCTGATATGCTGTGTAACTGCAAAATCATTTCGTTGCGTACTAATTTAGGCAATTCTTGTTCATTGGGATTCTTGGGTTTATTGTTGTCTGTGTTGTTATAAACAACAGAATTAAAATTTACGCTCATTTTAAAGGCATAGTTTTTTCCATTGAATAATTCATCGCTAAATTCATTATACATACTTCGAGAATAACCTTCGCCAAACAGTCCCGACTCATCGGTTGACCCAAAAACCAGGTCATCGCTTTGAAGATAATAATCTCTTTCTCCTTCGCTACCGTCATCAAAGTATTGTTTAATGCGCACTGAGACTCTGTAAAAATTCTTCAAATTAGGGTCATCGTTAATATTGACTTTGATATTCATCCTTTTATTGTAACTATAACCAAGAGTATCGATAGTCGGCTTATTTCCATTGTATGATTCGTACATTTCTATCGGGTAAACTTCTGTTTTGAGTGAAACTGTATCGATACCTGTTATTTGTGTCGGAACGATTATATCTGTCGAAGCACTTACTTCATTGAAATTTGCTTGTTTGGCAGTGATTTTAACTACGTCACTTGGTTTTGGTATATATGTGCCTATATAGTTTCCATTTCCACTAAAACTGAGTGTTTCAAATAAAGTGTCGTTTACATAAAGTTTTACTTCCGCATTGTCGATGGATTCAAAAGAATTATTGTCCTTTAAAAAGAATTTACTTTTACTAAGTTGTACTTTGAGCAGTGAATCGGGTGAAATCAAAGCATTCATTACTATCATAGGGGCCATTTGTTCTCCGTCGAATTCAATGGCATTTTCGCAACTCCAAAATAAAGGAGTGAAAATAGTCAATGAGAAGATTAAAGCAAATATCTTGTTTTTTATTGTTTTCATTTTGTTGATTTTGTTTGTCAGGTTATTTCTTTAGAAACTATAACTGTAACTAATTGATGGTATAAATGTAAATATAGTAAGTTTGGTTAATTCTCGCCATGAAGTACTTTCCCCTGTCATATAGTTTTGATCGTATTTGTACGATGTGTAAATAAGGTATGGGTTCATGTGGTTTGTGGCATTATACACACTCAGATTCCATGTGCGTTTGCCATATTTAAGTTGTTTGTGGAAATTTACACCCAAATCGACGCGGAAATAATCGGGCAAACGATAGTTGTTTCGCTGGCTGATGTAGGGTAGTGAGTTAGCCGAAATTGGATTGTTATAATAATCGAAACCAGGAACGACTTGTCCGTTGTAATTTTGTAAAGCCAGCGTCCCTGCATTTCCTGTACTGTACACTACTGTGCCCGAAAGGTCGATGCGCTCGTTGAATGTGTGCGAAACAACCAAACTCATATCGTGACGGCGGTCGTACTTGGCAGGAAAAATCAACCCGTTGTTTAGTTCCTGTCCCGGACGGTTGAAAAGCCTTTCGGTTTTCGACCATGTGTAGCCTAACCAGCCAGTAGTTTTACCAAACGAGCGTTGTGCTAACAGTTCCACACCATAAGCCCAACCTTCACCCATGCTCACTTTGTCCTCCCAGCCAGTGTTCGAACCCATAAAGCTTGCGCCATCTTTATATTCAATCAGGTTGTGCATGCTTTTGTAATAACCTTCGGCAGAAAACTCAGCAATTTTCTTTAAGTCGTATTTCACTCCTGCCGAATATTGATGCGAATTCATGGGTTTGATACGTTTGGTGACCGGCACCCACAAATCGGTAGGCAGACTAATACTTGAGTTTGAAAGCAAATGAATATACTGACTCATCATGGCGTACCCGGCTTTAAACGAAAAATTGTCGTTGATAAGCGCTCGCATACTGATGCGTGGTTGAAGCGAATGATAAAATTGCCCCTGAACCATAAAGGCTGAATAGTGCAAGCCGGGGTTGATTTTTAAAACGGAACCTATCGAAAAATTATCTTCGAGATAAAGTGCTGTTTCGTGTCCCAGAATATTACTATTCCCGAAAGTGGTGTCGTTGTTTTGTTTTATAGTGTCTTGTATTTGTTTAAGTTGCATAGCCTGAACGCCCGGTCGGAAAGTATGATAAGTATATCCAATACCAAATTTCATGTCGTGGTTTGGATGTGGCGAAAAGTCAAAGTCACTTTTTATTCCGTAATCCACAATGCCCGATTTGTAACCAAGTGACATTTCTGAAAATTCGTAACTGTTAGGATTTTTGCGCGTTACTTCTGAGGTTGTGCCAAGTTTCATATCGAATCGGTAACGGGTAATCGAAGCAGTAGTGTTCATAAACAATTTGTTATTAATGATATGGTTCCAACGCAATGCATGAACCATATTTCCCCAGTCCCAATTCATTTGTATTCTATCCTCGCTGTTGTAGTCATTTGTATTTTCGTATTTTTCACGTATGTTGGCGTAAATTACATCGTCGCCCATATATGAGCTAAGATACAAACGGTCTTTGTCCGAGAACTTATGACTTATTTTGGCATTTAAATCATAGAAATAATAACCTGCGCTGAGTTTGTCAAACATATCTTCGTTTTTGGCTACAAGTGCGAGTATAGGTTGCGCTAATAAATCGTAATAGGTGCGTCGGGCGGAAATATTAAAAGTGGTTTTGTCGCTGAAAAGTGGTCCTTCGAGATTGAATTTCGACGAAATAAGTCCAACACTTACATTTCCTTTTAGTTTTTTATTGTTTCCGTCGTACATGCGTATGTCGAGTACCGACGAGAGACGACCGCCAAACCGAGCAGGAAAACTTCCTTTGTAAAGCGTCACGTTTTTAATAGCATCGGCATTGAAAACCGAAAACATACCACCCAAATGGTTTACGTTATAAACCGGAATGCCATCGAGCAGAAATAGATTTTCGTCGGGACCGCCACCGCGTACATAAAAGCCTGCCGAACCTTCCACGCCGCCCTGTACGCCGGGCAAAAGCTGAAGGACTTTTAGTACATCGTTTTCCCCAAAAATGGTTGGGACTTTTTTGATTAAAGTTACAGGAACTTCGATGGCGCTCATTTGCGTGCCACGAGCACCGATATTGTTGTTCGAAGCCGATCCGGTCACCGTGACCTCGTTGAGTACAGTGTTGGGGTTGAGCGAAATATTAATAGTGGTGTCTTTGTGTAATTTGAAACTTTTTTGTTTCGTGTGGTAGCCCACATAGCTGAAGTCAATATCCACATTGCCAGCAGGCAGGGTAAGCGAATAAAAACCATAACTGTTGCTTACAGTCCCGCGTTGCGAATTATTTTCGTAAACTGATGCGCTGATTAAGGTTTCGGAACTTCCCGAATCGGTTATGTAACCACTAATTGTGTAGTTTTGTGCACTCAGACTGAGTGTGACGAAAAAAAACAGAAGTGTCGATTTGAAGATTTTTTTCATTTTATGGTTTTTAAGTTATTTGATGCAATACTATGCTTTTTTGTGGCAAAAGCACAGTACTTACTTTAGTAGTTTGAATAATTCGTTCAGAGTAAATATGTTTATGCCGCTTTTATTTGTTACGTTAATCATGGCCCGGGCCACTTCTGCCGAATGAATGGGTTTGTACTTTCTGAAAAGTCCGGTTTTATTCATAAAAAACATGATTTTCACAGCTATAGCCTCAGCAGTACGCTTTTGAATTCTGTCGCCATACAATTGCCCCGGACGTAGTATCTGAACTGATTTAAAACTTAATTTTTGCACTGCTTCGTCGAGTTGCCCTTTTATTTGGGGATAAAATAGCGCCGATTTTGCATTTGCACCAGTGGATGAAACCAATACGTACACAGGAACTTTGTTTTCGGCAGCCATTCGGGCTGTTTCGAACTGATAGGTAAAATCCACTTTATATTGATTGGCTTTCGAACCTGCTGCGGCAAGCGTTGTACCCATGCACGAAAAAAGCACATCGCCTTTCAGTAGTTCTTTCCAGCTTTCGGGCTGATCAAAATTCACTACATGTTCCTTTAGTTTTGAATGGCTGAAACCTGACGGACGTCGTACAAACGAAAGTATCTGAGCATATTCAGCATCATCGCAAAGTTGCTTTACAAGTTCACGACCCACCATTCCGGTGGAGCCAATGATTAATGCTATACGGGGTTGATTTTTCTCTGACATGTTTTTATTTTTATTATTTTAAAGCCTGATAAACAAGGTTGTGAAAAAGCACTTTCATGTCGAAACCGGGATTGAAAGGCTCTACATTGATATAAAACAACATGATCAGCTCTTCGTTCGGATCAATCACATAATCGGTTCCAAACCAGCCACCCCAACGAAGCGAACCTTCGGAAAGTATGGAACGGTGACTGAACTGTGCGCGATAATCGTCGAAAGCCAGTCCGAAACCAATTTCGCCACGCAAATCGCCTACTGCATTTTTGCGCATCATTTCCACTGTTTTGCGTCCCAGAATTCTTTTGCCGTTAAACTCACCTTCGTTCAGGAGCATTTGGCAAAGTTTTGCATAATCTTCGATGGTGCCGGTAAGTCCCGCGCCTGTGCTACAGAATTTTTTAGCACCGGCATAAGCAAAACTCTGATACATACCATTTGCTTTTTCGTTACGCTTAAATGTGGCATTTGGCGTTGGCTTTTCGTAAAGCGTCACAATGCGTTGTTGTTTGTTTTCTGGCAAATGGAAATAAGTATCTTTCATTCCCAGTGGTTCAAAAATTTTAATTCTGAAGTATTCACCTACCGGCATTTCCGAAACTTCTTCAATTACAGCGCCGAGTACATCTGTGCTCATGCCATAAGTAAAAGCTTCGCCCGGATCGTGTTGCAGTGGACATTTGGCTACTCGGCGCACAGCCTCGCCAAGCGTAATGTCGCCGTCGGACATCATGGGCGAAAGCGGAACGCCTGCTTTGTCGTATATTTTTCGCGTTTTGTCATTTCCGTACGAAATGCCGGCTGTATGTGTCAGCAAATGCCGGATGGTTATGTCGCGTTTGGCTGGGCGTGTGGTATAGGAACTGTCGGCAGGATTGAAGTCGACTAGCACTTGTGGATTTGAGAACTCAGGAATGTATTTCTTCACAGGATCGTCGAGCATTATTTTGCCTTCTTCGAAAAGCGTAAGAATGGCTGTGGCGGTAATGGCTTTTGTTTGCGAAGCCATTCTGAAAATATTATTTGTTTGGCAGGGAATGTTTTTTTCAATATCCTGTTTGCCATAAGCTTTGTGATGTACCACTTTGCCTTTGTGCGCCACAAATGTAACTGCGTGTGGTATAACTCCATCGGCTACCAAGCGGTTCAAAACCGAATCGACACGACTCAGGCGGCTTGCATCGAATGTGGCAGGCACTTTTGATGGGTAACTGAATTTCTGCGGTTTTTTATCTCCCGCAAATACATTGATGCAAATAACTGCAATCAGGATAATCAGAATTGATTTTTTCATTTTTTTTAGAATAAAGATAAAAGACAGATAGTTTATACGTCGATTGTTGGTTGTAGTTTTCTCAAATCTTCAAAACTTGTCCGCCGTGGCGGATTTTCAAATCTTCAAATTTTTCAAATCTTCAAAAAACTGTACGCCAGCCACGCCATTCCTCCGGCTCCGGTTTGCAGGGCTTCTTCGTCGATTCGAAAAGTTGCACTGTGCAAACCGCCCGAATCGGCGTTTATTTCTCCTTTCACGCCAAAGCGATAAAAAGTGGCAGGATATTTTTGCGAAAAAAACGCAAAATCCTCTGAAGTCATTCGGGGTTCGAGGGTCTGGGTATTTTCCTTTCCAACCCATTCTTCGGCAAAAGCACGGGCTTTTTGTGTAATTTCCAAATCGTTTACCACACATGGATATCCATCCGGAATGTCGATATCGGCTGTGCAGCCATAAGCAGCTGTGGTTTCGGTAATAATACGCCGGATATGTGCGAGTGCTTCGTGTCGCCATTTTTCGTCGAAAGTACGGAAAGTACCCGAAAGCTGAACTTCGTGCGGAATAATATTCTGAGCGCCTCCGGCAATAAGTTTTCCGAAAGTAAGCACCATGGGCGTTAGCGGGTGACAAAGCCGGCTTTTCACCTGCTGAAGCGACACCAGCGTTTGCGCTGTAGCCAGCACTGTATCGTTTACAAGATGTGGCAAGGCGCCATGACCACCTTTCCCTTTTACTTTTACGTGTACCTCGTCGGCCGAAGCCATGATTTTTCCGGGCAAAAAGGCCATTGTGCCTGTGGGGAAATCTACCGAAACATGTTGTGCAATAATAAGTTCAGGCTTGTAGTCATCAAAAATGCCGGCTTCGAGCATAAGCCGTGCACCACCGGGAGCTTTTTCTTCGCCCGGTTGAAATACAAGCAATAGTGTACCTTCAAAATCGTTTCGTATTTCGTTGAGAACAGCGGCAGCGCCCAGCAAGCAGGCAGTATGCGCATCGTGACCGCAGGCATGCATCACATTTTCGTTTTTCGATTTCCAGTCAATGTTTACATTTTCGCACACAGGCAACGCATCCATGTCGGCGCGCAAAGCTATGCAGCGTTTCTCCGGATTTCGGCCTTCGATACGCGCCAGAATGCCTGTGCCCGCAATTCCCGAACGGTACGGTATTTGCATGTTCTCCAACTGACGGCAAATAAATGCTGCTGTTTCATGTTCCTCAAACGAAAGTTCGGGGTGAGCGTGCAAATGCCTGTAGGTGTTGCGGATAAATTCCTTTTGCTGATTTAAAATCTTCTGAATATGTGCTTTCATTACATACCATGTTATTATCAAGTCGCAAAAATAAGAATTTTTTAGCAATTATATTAAAAGTCAGAAGAATGTAATATGTTAATGTTGTTTTCTGTGGTTAACTTTTATTAAGCAGATATTTTTTTAAAGCAATGGATAAGCCGTACAATTTTTATATTTTTGCAAGTCACAATTGTTTTTTCAATAAACGTTTATAAAAAACATACAGCATATGAAGAAATTAAGTTTTGTAGCAGTACTACTGCTTTTTACAGGAATAATGTTTGCCCAAAAGGCAGTAATTACTTTCGAAAAGAAAACCCACGATTTTGGTCAAATCAATGAGTCGGATGGAAAAGCCACTTATGAATTTGTTTTTAAAAATACCGGAAACGGTCCTTTAGTAGTAAGTCGCGTGCAGGCTTCGTGTGGTTGCACCACGCCTACATGGACCCGTCAGCCCATTGAGCCGGGTAAGAGTGGATCAATCACCGTGTCGTACAACCCAGCCGGACGTCCGGGTGTTTTTACAAAAACTATCAATGTAAGCTCCAATGCCACCGAAGAGCAGGTAACTTTATTGATAAAAGGTGATGTGATACCTGTTAACTCTTCACCAGCAAATCCTTATCCAGTAGCAATGGGCGATTTGAAACTGAAAACCAAAGTGGTTCAGATGAATAATGTTGACAAGGGTAAAAGTCAGAATCGCGTTATTGAAGTAAAAAACGAAGGTCGCAGCAGTATTAAACCTGTAATTGAGAATCTTCCCGGTCATTTAAGTGCTAAAGTTGAGCCTGAAACGCTTGCAGCAGGTCAGCAGGGCACCATTACTTTTACTTTCAATTCAAACAAGTGTGCATTGTGGGGACCTGTGGTCGACGATGTATTTGTGGTAATCAACAACAAGAGAGTGTTCTCGGCCGATTATCAGCTTAAAGTGTTTGCCAATGTAATTGAGGATTTCAGCAAACTGACACTCGACCAACGCCGCAAAGCGCCTATTCTTGAAACAAATACCCGTAACATCGATATGGGAACAGTAAAACAGGGTACTAAAAAAGCAGCTCGTTTCCGTTTCAGCAACAAGGGAACAAGCGCTCTCGAAATTCGCAGAGTGGTAAACAACAATAAAGAACTGGTAATCCGCCCGGCTAAACTGACTGTTGGTTCAGGCAAAACAGCTGAGCTGGTGGCCGAACTGAATTCGAAAACGCTGCCTGTAGGTGATTACAAAAAAACAATCACTGTGCAAACCAACGATCCCGATAATTCATTTATTGTGTTGGTGTTGAACTGGAAAGTGCAGAAGTAAAGCATTTAAAATAAGGCTTTAAAAATAAATTTCCTGAGTTTAAATAAAGGCAAATTTGCATAAATCAGGAAAGTGAATTTCTACAATTACTAATCATTTATACAGAAGCCGGGAATAGATTTCTTTTCTGGCTTTTGTTTTAAAATATTATCAAAGTGCATTATCAACACGATCATCCCGAGAACGATCCTTCGTACAAAGCTCTAACGGTAAACGGAGGTGTGGAGTCGGTTCCAACAGTCAATCCTTATCAGCAGGCACGCCGCAAACGTCGCAATTATAGTGTCGACGAGTATGTGGAAGGTATTTTGCGTGGCGATATTTCAATATTAAGCCAGGCTGTGACGCTGGTCGAAAGTTCGTTGCCCGAGCATCAGGAAATTGCCCAGAAGGTAATTGAAAAATGTTTGCCTCATGCCGGCAAAGCTACCCGACTGGGAATTACAGGCGTTCCGGGAGCAGGAAAAAGTACTTTTATCGAAGCGTTGGGCATGCATTTGGTACGTCAGGGTCGAAAACTGGCTGTGCTGGCCATCGACCCGAGCAGCGAGCGCTCAAAAGGTAGTATTCTGGGCGATAAAACCCGCATGGAAGAACTTTCGGTGGCTAAAAATGCATTTATCCGTCCTTCACCATCGGCGGGTTCGCTGGGTGGTGTGGCCCGCAAAACGCGCGAAAGCATTGTGCTTTGCGAAGCTGCCGGTTTCGATACAGTATTTGTGGAAACAGTGGGAGTGGGCCAGTCGGAAACAGCTGTTCATTCGATGGTCGATTTCTTTTTGCTGATTCAGTTGGCCGGCACAGGCGATGAATTGCAGGGAATAAAACGTGGCATTATGGAAATGGCCGACGGAATTGCGATAAACAAATGCGATGGAAACAATGTGGATAAAGCCAATGTGGCGCGTGTACAGTTTAAAAATGCACTGCATTTGTTTCCTGCGCCTGAATCAGGTTGGATTCCCGATGTGGTAACCTGTTCGGCGATTGAAAATTCAGGCATCGACAAAGTGTGGGAAATGGTAGAGCGTTATGTGCATTTTAGCAAAACGAATGGTTATTTTGCGCACAAACGCAATTCGCAGTCGAAATACTGGATGTACGAATCGATCAACGAAGCACTTCGCTCAAATTTTTATCATAACAACGAAATTAAAAACCTGCTGACGCAATACGAAAACCGTATTCTCTCGAACGAAATCAGCTCTTTTGTGGCTGCCCATGAGTTGCTTGAGAAGTATTTCGGGAAGTGAATTCTGTGTTAATCAGGGAGAAGCAACTTCCAGTCGCTTAAAAAAATATCAGGCATATTTCGTTAGCTTAAAAATTCCAAGCGGCTGGAAGCCGCTTTTCCCGCAATAATATAAATTATAAATATCATTGCTTCATGCAAATAAATAAAATTCACAACATTTCCTGTCTCGAAGGTTTAAGGCAAATGCCTGATGCCTGTGTGGATATGATTTTTACTGATCCGCCTTATTATCAGTATCGTGCACAAAACGTGCAGGGACTGAAAAATCACAAGGATGTGGTGACTGAATTTGAATTCGACGGATTTAATTCGGAAGAAGAATATTTGCAGTTTCTGGAGGATGTGCTTGCCGAATGTTTTCGTGTAGCGAAGCCGGGTGCTGTGGGTTATTTGTGGTGTGGCGACGATTTTGTATCATATCTCAATCGTATGGTGGAGCGTGTGGGATTTCAGTTTCGCAAGGTAATTCACTGGCACAAAACCAATCCTTTTCCTGCTATTTATACCCGAAAAATGTATGCCAATAGCATGGAAATGATGGTGCATTTTTCGAAGGGAACGCCCAAAACCTGGAATCACAAGCCGGTGAACGAAATGCACAATTTTATTCAGGCTCCTATTTGCATGGGAAAAGAGCGCACTGCACACAAGACCCAGAAACCACTGAAAGTCTGCCTCCCATTTATCGAAATAAGCAGCAACGAGGGCGATTTGGTGCTCGACCCATTTATGGGTTCGGGCAGCACTGCTGTGGCTGCCCGAAAACTGAACCGGAATTTTATTGGTTTCGAACTCAATCCCGATTATTGTACTATGGCTGAAAAGCGCCTCGAAGAATTAGGCTGATTTCCTAGAACATATCTCCGCCACCTTCCATCATTCTTCGGCCACCTCCGCCGCCCGCTCCTCGTTCCGGACGCATGCCGGGACCAAACTGACTGTTGTTTTCACCGGTTGCACGACCTCCAAACTGACTGATTTTATATGTGAAGCTCACAATAAAGTAGGATGGCAGCGTGTTGTAACGACTGTATTGTACATAATTGTCGCCAATGGTCTGACGGATATTCAGTCGCTGACGCAGAATGTCGTTGGCGCGTAACGAAAGTGTTCCTTTTTTCTTGAAAAGACTTTTGTCAAGTGCTGCATTCCACATTATTTCACTCTGATCCATATTGGTATAGCCTGCACGGTCGGAGTAGGCTATGTCCGAACTAAGCGTAAAGTCGTAAGGAAAACGGATTACAAGATTACCACGGCCCATCCAGTCCCATGTTTCGGTTTCCACATTTTTCTGACTGTTCAGCGAGTTGTTATATCCAATTCTTCCGCGTACACCCATTTCAATTACGTCGTGGGTAAATGTGAGCGAAATTTCTTCGGCCGCATTGTAGGTACGTGTAAAGTTACTTGCTCCGATAAGCAAATTATCAATATCAATCTCTTCGTTGTTTACCCCGCGCGATACAAATCCGTACTGAGTGCGGTATCCGGTAGAAGTGTTGGTGTTAAAGTGCAAACGTTTCTGAATGAGCGGAGTGTTGAACATTACATTCCAGTTAAGCGACAACGGCAGTGCACCTTTCAGATTTACAGTTTGGTTATATTGTTTCAACGAACTATCGTAAATACGGTTCGAAACCAGCGCATCTTTGGTCAGATTTGTATTCAGAAATGTGCTGAACGAAGAAAATGTTTTGTCGTTGAACTGACTGTACATCAATCGCAAATTGTGCGAAAAAGCTGGATTCAGCGAAGGATTTCCCACTGTTTCGTTCATTAGGTCGGAGTTGTTTTTTACCGGCTGCATTTGGTCGATAGAAGGTTGCTGTGTGCGTCCGCGATAATCGATGCGCGCAAATGTTTTTCGTCCGAAATTGTACTGAAAACGCCCGGTAGGAGCAAAGTTAAATACGCCATAAGTAGTGTCGCGCACAAAACCATTTCCGTACTCGCGCAGGTTGCGGGTTTGCGAAGGCTCACCGTTTACCCCAAGCATAATGTTGTAATCTTTTTCAGTAAAACGGTAGTTTAGCTCTATGCTTTCGCGAAAGAATATATTTTCAAAATTGTTACTGTATTCGTCGTTGAAAATTGTATAATCGCCGTTTACATCCTTTCCGAACTGCTCTTTTACCGATTTTGTAGTGTTGTTACTCACCGAAACAGCTGCTTCGAGCATATTTTTATTATTCCACAATGGCTCAACGAACGACATTCGCAGATACGAATTGAAATTATTCGAACGGTTGATGGTGTTTTGATCAATCAGAATGGTGGTGTCGTTGGTAAATTTATTCGAAAAGTTCATATTGTCGCTGTTGCTTTCCGAAAAACCTGTTCGCAGGTTTAATGTAAACGAACGACCTTTTTTCTGAGCTGATTTTTGATTGTAAATCACATTTAAACCTCCCGAAAGAGAATTACTAAACCCTGAGTTTTTCGAATCGCCCCAGCTGGTGGAATCGCCTTCGGTAAGGTAGCGGTATTCGCGTGTGCTGAACGATTCGGTTTGGTTGTAGCCCATATTGGGCTGAAATACAATTGTTCGCAAAGAGTCAATTTTCCATTCGGCTTCCAAGCGCAGATTGGTCGAATAGCGGTCGTTACCCGACATGGATTTCGACCAGTCGTCGTAGGTTTTTTCCGAAATATAGCTTGTACGCTCGGTTTCGGTTTCGCTTAAATTATTGGAATGATTAAAAGTGACATCGCCACCAATTTTGAATTTGGGGTTAATAATGGTGTTGTTGTTTATACCTAAGTTTTGCGAAGTGGTGATACCGCTGTTTGCACCTCCCCAAGACCCACGCCCCCGGCTTCCACGCGAAGTGTTCAGGTTGTTGGCTCCTGCATTAATATTGGTTTGCGATTCGCCACGCATAATGTTCATCGAAAGGCTTCCATCGTACCTGAAATCGTTATTGATATCAAGACCGGCTCCAAGTCCCATATTTCCGAAAACTCCCTTTCGGCGATTAGGTTTGGTGGTGAGGTTTATAATGCGCTCAGTATCCCCATCTTCAAATCCGGTGAGCAGAGCCATATCCGATTTTTGCTCGAGTACCTGAATTTTCTCAATCATATCGGCCGGAAGGTTTTTGGTGGCCTGTTCTATGTCGCCTTCGAAAAACTTTTTACCATCCACACGTATCTTTTTAATATCTTCGCCGTTGACGGTAATTTTACCATCAGCCGATATTTCCACGCCCGGCAGTTTTTTCAAAAGTTCCTCCACAGCTGCATTCTCCTGAGTTTTGAATGCTGCGGCGTTGTATTCTACAGTATCACCTTTCACTACCAATTGTGCTGCGGTGCCTTTTACTTCCAGTTCGTTCAGCAGTTTTACATTTTCATTTAGCTGTATGGCTTTTAAAATCAAATCTTTATTCTCCATTGTAATGTTTCGCTTGTAGTCGTGATAACCCACCGAACTAACCAAAAGAATGTAGTTGCCTGATCTGACTTTCGGAAGCGTAAATCCACCTTTCATGTCGGTTTGCACGCCCTGCACCAATGCCGAATCTTTTTGTTTCAGAAGACGTACGGTCGCCATTTCGATAGCCTGACCATTTTTAGCATCGAAAACCGATGACTGTATACTGCGCTGAGCACTGAGTGAAACTGTAAAAAACAACAGACTGAAAATAATAATAATACGTAGAACTTTCATTTATAATTATTGATTATGAGATTTTTATATATGAAAATCGCAGGCTGTGCAATGGCAGTACCTGCGAGTGTTTTTTTTTTTGAATCTGTTCTTATTGACGAAAACAGCAAACAAAGGTTTAATGGGCGTGTAAAAAAACTTTTGGCGAGGAATAGAATGTCTTTCTGAACATGAATAAACAGATTCGTTTTTTCTGAGACGAAAATATTTTATTGCTCAATAATCTCAGCCGGCAAATCGGACGCCTGCATTTTTGTTTGCTTGAATTTTTTGTAAAATAAAGCAAAAGTGCTGATTGATACAAAAAAGGCAAGTCCGTCGGAAACAGGCATTGACGCCCATGCGCCGTTTAGTTTAAACAGCGGGGGCAAAATAAACAATGCCGGGATGAAGAAAATAAACTGACGTGTCAGGCTCAGAAAAATTGAAATTTTGGCTTTCCCTATAGATTGAAAAAAGTTTGAGATCACAATTTGTATCCCAATCACAGGAAACATGATGACGGATATACGCATGGCATTGGCCGAAATGTCAATCATATTGATATCATTGGTAAAAAGCGAAACCGCCATTCGTGGAAAAATTATTCCCAGAATAAATCCGAAGACTGAGAAACAAGTGGCTACTATCACGGCCTTTTTGATGGTTGTAAACATTCGGCTGTAGTTTCCTGCTCCATAATTGAACCCGACAATAGGTTGCGTGCCCTGATTGAGCCCGACAATGAACATTACAATCAACATGTTGATACTGTTGATAATACCGTATGCACCTATTGCAAGGTCGCCACCGTACTTCAGCAATGTACTGTTGATGAAAATGACCACCATACTTGTACCTATCTGCATGCTGAAAGGCGACATTCCAATGCTCACAATCGATAGAATAATATCTTTCTGAGGTTTCAGGTTGTTCCAATGGAAACGTAAAGTGGAATTTTTTCCGAAAAATTGTCTGCCTACGTGTATGGTCCCGATTAAATATGAAATCACTGTAGCCCAGGCAGCTCCCTGTATGCCCCAGTCGAATACAAAAATAAAAATCGGATCGAGTACTGTATTGATAATGGCGCCGAGCATAATGTTTTGCATGGCTTTTTTGGGATGTCCCGATGCACGCAAAATATTATTCATGCCAAAATACAAGGCCGTAAAAATTCCTCCCGGGATAATAATCATCATATATTCGCGGGCGTATTGCAGTGTATTATCCGTTCCACCGAACAATCGTAAAATATCATCCATAAATATCATCGACAGAAGGATGGCTGTCCCCGACATTATGAACGTAAGTGTAATGGCGTTTCCGAGTATTTTTTCAGCTTTATCTTTGTTGTTTTCGCCAAGTGTAATGGAAATGCGTGAGGCCGAACCAGCGCCAATGAGCATACCGAAAGCCATGAGTACAATGCTGAATGGCATGGTCAGCGCAAGCCCTGAAATGGCTAACGCACCTACACCCTGTCCGATAAAAATACGGTCGACAATGTTGTAAAGCGACATTACAACCGTACCCAAAATGGCCGGTAATGTGTATTCCCACATTAGTTTGCCAATGTTTTCGGTGGCTAATTTGTTGGTTGAACTTATTGTTTGCGACATTCTTTATTTTGTTTCACTAATAAATAAAAACATTCCTGTAAAGCAATTGTTCTGAAAGCTTTATTATATGTGAAAGTTTCGGTGTATGATAAGGTCTTTACCTGCAAAAGGCAGCTGAAAAAAGAAGGATTGAACGTTGGTTTATTCAGCAGAGAAATCTTTATTTTCAAATTTCGAAATTGCATTTCGCCATTCGGCAGGTATTGCATACGAGGTTTTCGTGCTGGCATTGTATCCAACCATTACCGTGCGGCAAACACATTTTACTTCGCGGGTTTCCGAATCGACCAAATGCTGAAGCAGTTTGAAGCTTTTTTCGCCTATTTCGGTCACAGCGGTAAGCACTTCCACCTTTTCGCCCGGAAAAACCGGTAGCTGAAAATCCACATGAATACTGGCTATCACCACTCCTACATTTCTGTTTGATGTAATGCCCGGCAGTACTTTTTCGAAATACTCGGTTTTTCCTAAATCGTAAAATGTGAAGTAAACCGAATTGTTGACATGTCCCAGCACATCGAAATCGTTGAAACGTAACTGGATGGGTATGCTGTGATGAAATTGTTGTTCGCTCATAACTTTAAAAAATGGCTGCAAAGTTAGCCTTTTTAAAGTTTAGAACGAACGAAAAATCGAAAGCTTTAACTACTTTTCAGCTTTCTACAACAGATTGCTGGCCAATTCCGACAGGTAGCTTCTTTCGCCTTTGAGCAGGTTCACATGAGCAAAAATATTCTGTCCGTGCATGCGATCGATCATATACACAAGCCCGTTCGAAAACATGTCGAGATACGGGGAGTCGATTTGCTGAATGTCGCCGGTAAATACAATTTTAGTACCTTCGCCGGCACGGGTAATAATGGTTTTTATTTCGTGTGGTGTGAGGTTTTGTGCTTCATCAATTATAAAAAATGTATCGCTCAGGCTTCGACCGCGTATGTAAGCCAGCGCTTCAATCACCAGCTGACCATTTTTCTGCATATCTTCAATCAGTTTGATTTCTTTGCCCTGGTATGCAAAATTGTGTTTTATTACATTCAGATTGTCGAACAATGGTTGCATGTACGGTGCAATTTTCTGTTTTTCGTCGCCGGGCAAAAAGCCCAAATCCTTATTGGCCAGGGCTACAATAGGGCGGGCGAGGAGTATTTGTTTGTAATGTTCGTTTTTTTGCAATGCAGCTGCCAATGCAAGCAATGTTTTTCCGGTACCCGATTTCCCTGTAAGTGCAACCAGTTTTACATCATCGTCGAGCAGCACATTCATTGCGAAAGCCTGTTCGGCATTGCGTGGCTCAATCCCGAAACTACGTTCCTTTTCCACACGCATAACCATGCCTGTTTCCTGATTGTAGCGCACCAGTATACTCGAACGATTGCTTTTCAGAATGAAACAATCCTGTGGCTCAATGTCGGCAGCAAAGTCGAGACTGTCAACCGGTACTGCACCTTCATTACTATAGAGCCGTTCGATGATTTCGGGTGCAATGTGGTTGTATGTTTCGTGGTTTTTTTCAAAAATATTGATATTGGTTACTTTGTCGTTGATATAATCTTCGGCTTCAATGCCCAGAGAAAGGGCTTTCATTCGCAGATTTATATCTTTGGTAACCAGAATAGTTCTTTGTTTTTTACCCGATTCGCGAAGCGTATAAGTTGACGCCAGGATGCGGTGGTCGGATGTTTTTTCGATAAACGATTTCGAAATGATGTCGGGATATTCGCCTCCGGTGAGGATGTAAAGCCGTCCTTTGCCTTTTCCTAGCTCCACGCCTTTCCTGAAAAGGTTTTCGTTGGCAATAAGGTCGAGCTCGCGGGCAAATTCACGCGCGTTAAAATTGATTTGTTCGTTTCCTTTTTTAAAATGGTCGAGTTCCTCGAGCACCACAATGGGAATGTAAATATCATTTTCTTCGAAATTCTGAATACATTTATAATCATGCAGTATGACATTGGTGTCGAGTACGAAATTCTTTTTTGCTCCCATAACATTTACATTTTAGCGGGCTGAGCCTGATGAACACTACATTTTTTCGTTTTCTGTTTTCACACAAACGATTCGTAAATATAGTTTTTTTATTGCAATCTTTTAGCTAATTTGTAATTAATATCAATAATTAACGATTTAATATTAACCTGATCTTCATTTTGCAGCGCTAAATTGCTTATATTTGCAGCAGTTTTACAAAACAATTAAAATCATCGTATTATCCATGTGATAATGGTCCTGTTTTAGCAGGATAAACTTCGTTTGAAAATTAAAATATAATTATTTTACACATGAAAAATTCCATAGTTTCTTTTCTGAATGTTTGTTTTTTGTCGCTCATTATGGTAGCTTGTAGCGATAATGTGGAGCCAAACTTCAGTTTTTCGCCCGATATGCCTAAACGCGGACAAAAAGTGACTTTTACAAATCTCACTACCGGCGAAGAGGATTGGGAAGCCGAATCGTGGACATGGACTTTTGGCGATGGAGGTAAATCGTTGAGTAAAAGTCCGGTTTACACTTACAAAGAAGCCGGTAAATACAAGGTTACTTTAATGGTCGATTCGAGCAAACATAAAACCAAAACACTCGATATTACTGTTTACGATACTATTCCTACTATTTATACAGGAATTGATTCAGTGAAATATTACGAAAATGTGACTTTCAGCGCGCTGGCATACAACCCTTACGCCAACGATGTGACATACAAATGGACTTTTTCGGAAAATGCGGTGAGCGATCAGCTTACAAAAGGAGAATCGACCGACGAAGAGGTGACATTGTATTTCAACAAAAAGAAAGTAATGGAATATGTAAGTCTGCAGATTACGATCACAAACGAAATTGATACCGTCATAGTGGATAGTTTTTATGTTCACGATGTAAGGGCTAAAAGTCTGTTGATGGCGCAAAAGGGAAATCTGATTCTTCGTCAGCGTATTTTTGGTAATATGACCGAGCCAAGTGAGAATACTGAGTTTTTTGCCGGCCATAATCCTTTTAAACTTATTGCCAATCAGGATGTTTTGTATGTGTTCGATGCTGGCTCGGATATTAGTGCAAAAGCCAACTGGGATACTGATACCTCGGGTGATGGAAGCATTCGTTCTATTCAGCTAACCGACAAAGCGGTGACCGAAATTGTACATAACCGCGGTATGAGTGCTGCACATGGCTTTTATCAGGGATTTGTTGATCAAAATTATCTTTACTGGACCGATAGAAGCGAATTTATCTATCGTTCGGAAATAAATAAAACTTTGGGCGCATTTACCTGGAATGGAAGCGACGAGGCTCAAACTTCGGTGCCATATTATTTACTTAAAACTGATCGTTTAGGGTATTTCGGAAAAGGACTCTCAACAGGTCAGTTCAATGGTGGATTATATTATTATGATCAGGTTTATTTCTGGGCTAAAGGTGGAACAGGACGTGGAATTTTCCGCTTCCTTTCAACTGATATTCTTGCTGCTTCGGCTACAGCGTCAACGCCAGTGCCAACTGCTGGTGTTATTTTGGCCGATTATGCTGTTCGCGCATTTACAATCGACGAACTTAACCGTAAAATCTATTTTTCAGTAACTGCTCCTGCTGACAAAATTGGTTTCTGGGTGGCTGATTTGAATGGACGCAATGCAAAGCGCATCGATGATGCACCAATGGATAACGAATTGCTCTATATCACAGGAATTATGGTCGATAATGAGTCGAATCGTGTGTATTGGGCTTATCGCAGTCCTGAAACGCTTAATATGCCCGCTCCTTCGGGCTCGTGGACTGAATGGTATAAATCTCATCCTACGCATCGTACCGGTGTGAAAATGGCTACTCTTGCCAACGATTATAAGTCAACCGGTCCGATTCAGTATTTTGCTCCCGAAGTTGCTGCTTATGGTATTGCACTTGATCATGGCAAAAAGTTTTGATTCATAATATGATAGATTAAAGGGTCGGGGTAGATTATAATACCCAAAATCTGAAAAACTTTTCTACTTCATAATACAAATAAATCCCGTTCGATACCTTCAATAGGTTAGATCGGGATTTTTTTGTTTAGTTCGTCTTGATATTGAACTCGTCTTGTCTTTTAATAATCTCGCTACGCTGGAGCTGTTTTGCACAAAGGGCTAATAAAAATTACCATAATTATGCTTCTGGCGAGTAATTTCTTAGCTTTGGAGACGCATTATTGTGGCAGAGTTGTTGATTATATAGTGTTATCAGGACTCCGTTAGGAGCGAAATTGTATTATCACTACTGACCGACTATATATCCCAGATTCTTCTCCGTCGCGGCGGATCTGAATGACAATGCTTTGTGTTTCGTATTTGCCGCGCGCAGAGAATGAAAATCACGGCCCGATAACTCTTACTCTGATTTAATCCTACAGCTACATCTAAATCTTTGTGATTTCACTTATTGTGTCTATAATAAATTTGTGGATGCGTAAGCGCAAAAAAAAACCGGCTCATAAAGCCGGTTTTTTTACATGTTAACTAATTCTGTTTTTGCTTATTGCAGCATTACTGTGGTGTTTACTACATCGGTTTCAACTGCTACTGATACTACGTATGCACCGCTCTGCGTGTTTGTATCGATAGTGGTTGAGCCTTCGGCAGCAATTACAGTTTCTTTGATTACTTTACCTGTGCGAACATTGTACACTTTTACTTTGCCTTTTTCTTTGTTAGGGTTGTCAACGAAAACTCGTTTGCCATGTGCATGTACTTTTACCTTTTCTGCTTTGTTCCCTTTTTTATCCTTCTTATCTTTTTTATCTTTTTTATCCTTCTTATCTTTTTTGTCCTTAGGGTCGTTAGGAGCAACTACTTCATCGTCATTTCCTTCTTCTGGTTCTTCAATTACAGGGTCTTCAACTGCTACTACGCTTGTTGCCAGAGAGAAACGGTCGGCTGGATCACCTGCATTTGCTGTAAATGTATAAGTTGAACCATCGGCTGTGATATCTACGGTTACATTGGCTACGCGGTCAACCAGATAAAGTTGTTGATATGTGAGTGCCAGATCGTATTGTGTAAATGTAAATGTGTATTGTCCGCCTGCATTTCCGGGTATAAATCCGATAACATCATTGTGTACATCGTTGGTTGTTGAAACCTGAAAGTTTCCATCTGTACCCATATAATAAATCTGTGGTTGTGGAACGTCGGTTGATAAGAATTTATATCCATCCCAACCATTGTCAAATGCATCGGTTGTTTCAGGTACGCTAAATACCCATACGCGATCGGTGTAATATCCGTCAGTTACATCAATAACTGTACAGGTTCTCGATTGAGCTGCTACGAATGCAGTAGAAAGTAAAAGTACTGTAACTGCCAGGACTGATTTTAAATTGATCGCTTTCATAATAGTTTATTTTATAAATTATTTTTGTATGTTTTTTGAATTCGAAATAATTGTTGTGTTTCGTTGATTCAAAATTACAGCAATTTATGTATGTTGATTGCACATATTGTATTGTCATACTTTGGTGGTTTTATGTAGTATTTTATATAGTAGCAATTTGAAATAAGTCTGTTTTATCTGAAGTGTTTGTAGGATGTGTTTGTTGTGAATATTTTGTAATTGTCACTATCCCAGTTGTATATGTGTTTTTTGACATTTGTAGTATCTGTTGTATTTTTTATCATAGTATAGTTGTGAAATTCGCTCAATGCCATTGTATGTCAGTGTGCTTATATGTATGTGGTGTATTTCATAAAAGAGACAAAGTGTTGTTTTGAATTGAAAATTTGCAAAACGAAACATATTTAACTTGTATTTAACGTATTGTTTAACGTTTTTACACGAAAAATAATTTCCCGGATTTTTGTTTTGTAATAATTATTATGGGAAATAAAGAATAAAAGTGATAATAAGCCGACTGAGTAGAAGAAATTCCGGTTGTAATAAAATCGGGTGCTCAAAAAAACTCTGAAATTTTATGGCGAAAAATGATTAAATTTGCATGCCGATTAATCGAACTTTGTGCAATTAAATGATTCGTTTGAATTGAAGAAACTGATATCTTTTTACATAACTTACATACACACTATTTACAATCAAATTAAATGGAAAACTTACTTTATCCTTTAAAATTCAATCCCATATTGAAAGATAAAATTTGGGGTGGTGCAAAACTCGGAAAACTGTTCGGAAAAGATGACAAAACCGGAAAGTTGGGCGAAAGCTGGGAGCTCTCTGGTTACGATGGCGACGAATCGGTGGTAACTAATGGCTTTTTGGCCGGTAATAATCTTACCGAACTTATCGAAATATATATGGGCGATCTGGTGGGCGACAAGGTATATGAAAACTTCGGTCTTTCGTTTCCGCTGTTGTTTAAACTGATTGATGCCAACGAAAATCTGTCGATTCAGGTGCATCCGGGCGACGAAGTGGCTATGGAACGCCATAATTCATTTGGTAAATCCGAAATGTGGTATGTGCTCGATGCTGATCCCGGTGCCGAACTGATTATTGGTTTTGAGCGCAATTGCGATCGTGAGGAATATCTTGATGCTCTCGAAAACGATCAGGTGGAAAGCTTGCTTCAGAATGTGCCTGTGAAAAAGGGCGATGTGTTTTTTATTCCTGCCGGACTTGTACACGCTATCGGAAAAGGTGTGGTAGTAGCCGAAATTCAGCAAAGCAGCGATGTAACGTATCGCATTTACGATTATAAACGCGTCGACGATCAGGGTAACGAACGTGAACTGCATACCGACGAAGCGCTTGATGTGATTACTTTTGCTGCTTCACCAAATCCGCAAACAATTTACAGCGAACGTGCGAATGAAATAAATCAACTTGTAACCTGCGAATATTTTACAACCAACCTGCTTAAAATCGATGCGCCGATTACACGGAATTATGGCGATATTGATAGCTTCAGAGCTTATATGTGTCTCGAAGGTAGCTTACTGATAGAGTCGGAGGGAGGCAAAGTGATTGTAAACAAAGGCGAAACGGTGCTGATTCCTGCTGCTATCGATGAGGTTGGATTTGTTCCCGAGCAAACGGCTACATTACTTGAAGTATATTTGTAAACCCTTTAAAATTTAATGCTATGTCATTCTGGAGAGTCGTGCTGTGCATCATTTTTCCGCCACTGGCCATTGCCGACAAAGGTTGCGGATCGTTTTTGCTGGTTTTTCTGCTTACGCTTGCCGGTTGGGTTCCCGGAGTGATAGCAGCATTGATCATCAATAATAAAAAATAGAAATTATGCAGGGACTTAATTTGCTTAAAACATTTGTTATGTGTGCTTTTTTAATCACATCCTTTAAAGCCGATGCGCAGGATTGGGCAAATCTGAAGCGTTATCAGGACGAAAATGCTGCTTTGCGTGCTCCTGCCAAAAAGGAAAACCGGGTGGTATTTATGGGAAATTCCATTACTCAGGGCTGGAAAGAAAGTCGTCCTGAGTTTTTTGCGAACAATCCATATATTTGTCGTGGTATTGGTGGGCAAACATCGCCGCAAATGCTGATTCGGTTCAAACAGGACGTGGTGGCGCTGCAACCCAAAGTGGTTGTAATTCTTGCCGGTACGAATGATATTGCTGGAAATACAGGACCCTCGACACTCGAAATGATTATGGATAACATCAGTTCGATGGCCGAAATTGCTACTGCCAACAAGATTAAGGTGGTGCTTTGCTCGGTGTTGCCCGCTTTTGATTATCCCTGGCGAAAAGGTAAGGAACCCAATGTGAAAATTCCGCAACTCAATGCTATGATCAAAAGCTATTGCGAAGCAAAAGGCTACACTTATCTCGATTATTTCAGCGCCATGAATGATGGTAACAACGGTTTAAAAGCCGAATATACTACCGATATGGTACATTGCACAGCCAAAGGTTACGAAATAATGGAAAGTTTGGTGCAGCCTGCCATTCAGAAGGCTCTTAAAGCAAAGAAATAAATACTTTCTTGATGAAAGCAAATTACGCAGATATCTTACATGTCCGCGCAATTTGCTTTTTTATTTGTTTTGAAAGAAGTCTTTAGAGTACTTCTTTGCGCCGTACAGGGCAACTGTACATTACAATTATCAATTGTCCATTGTCAATTGTTTTCCTTAAAATCGATTTATTCTTTTTCGGCAATATCTTCCTGTTTGTACCATTTTATTTTTCCGGACACATACATGATTATACCCAGTATGACAAATAATCCAATGCTGCCAATCAGCAATGCAATATCTTCAAGTTGCAGTACAATATAAAGGAAAAGGTATAGTCCTGCCAGTATGCCTGCCAGCAGTGCAGTTTGTTTTTTGTTTTTGAAAATGCTGTTTGCATAACCTGCAATCAATGCTATGGTCGATACGCTGGCAATGGCATAAGCCCAGCCAAATCCTGTTTGCTCCGAAATGGAGAGTAGCAGACTGTAAAACAATATCAGCGCAATTCCCACTAATAAATACTGTACAGGATGAATTTTTTTGCGTGTAATTACTTCCACAAAAAAGAACACCACAAAAGTCAGCGCAATAAACATAAATGCATATTTTGCCGAACGCATATTTTGCTGATAATGATCTACTGTATCCACCAGATTTACGCCAAACGAGCTGTCTTCAAATGTTTTCACATTACTGTTGGTCCATGCTTCGGGAATGTTGCGGTTGAAATGCAGTACATTCCATTTTGCTGTAAACTTATTGTCTGCAATGCTGTATTCCGGACTGAAGCTTCCGCTAAAGCCGGGTGAAGCCCAATTACCGTTTACTTCCACCTGAGTACTTTTGCCTGCGGGTACAAAGTTAATGCTTTCCGAACCTTTCAGTTTCATATTTCCCGAAAAGGATGCTTTCCCGTTTGTGAAAAGCGATTCGGGATGGTCAATAGCTATGCGCAACCCAGCTCCAATGGCATCGGTCTGGCCGCTGGCGTCGGCAATTCCAGTCATGTTTCCGGCTTTAAATTCAATGTCTTTTGTAATGCCGCGCAAATCGGATATGCCGATTCTGAAATACGCACCTGCCCAATCGACTTCTGCATTGGCAGGGAAATGTGCTGCAGGTTGGTTGAAATGGCCAGAGAAGCTGATGTCGCTCTTGTAGAGTATCGATTTATAAATGCCAAAATGCCTTTCTTCGGGCGTAAGTACAACTTTTATATCCAATTTCTCCGGCGTTATGCTAAGCGTGCTTTTCTCAATGCTCATATTATTTTTGTTATCCACTGTTTTTATCTGATATGGTATTACCAGAAAAGGACCATTTAATGTTTGAGCCAGACTCCATTTTTCGTTGATTTTCTGAATGGTTTCCTTGCTTCGCATTTGGCGCTCCAGAATTAACTCCTGTATCATTGCGCCCGGAATAAGCAGCAGTATACTCATGATTCCGATAAGAATGCCTTTCAGCGTAAGCGATTGTCCGAATTTTTCGACTTTTTGAATTTTTGTTTCCATAAGAATTTATTGTTTAATGATTTGTATATTTGAAAAGTACTTTGAAATACAAAGTTTATGTATAAAAAAATTATCGTATCAGTTGTTCCAAAGCATTTAAGTGGCTCTGAAAGCTTTCGCGACCAAGTTCTGTGATCGAATAGCGCGTGTTGGGTTTGCGTCCCACAAATTGCTTTACCGAGCAGATATATTCCATACCTTCAAGTGCTTTTATGTGGCTGGCCAGATTTCCATCGGTCAGTTCAAGCAGTTCCTTTAGCGTGTTGAAGTCGGCATCGTCGTTCACCATCAGCACCGACATGATGCCGAGCCTGATGCGACTATCAAATGCTTTGTTCAGATTGGAGATAATATTGGCCATACTCTTTATTATAAATCGTATTTTTTATAAAGAATCAGTCCGTAAATAATGTGGCATAGGCCAAAACCCAAAGTCCAGAACAATAGTCCGTTGCATGGAAAAATAGCAGCAAGCAATCCTAATACAACCTGTAGTATGCCCAAATAATGAATCTCTTCGAAAGTGTATTTCGAAGCATTGATAAGTCCGAGCCCATAAAATATTAAGGTTACCGAAGCTACTATTTCCGCCTGACCTCTTACAAGACATACAATGGAAAAAATTCCTCCGGCCATCAATGGAAGTGCCAGGTTGTAAATGGTTTTCATTGTAGGTTTGTTGAAAAGCTTCTGATTGCCTTTGCGGGCTTTGCGCCACGAAAAATAAATGGCAAAGCCAATAGAAAGTATCAGCACTATTAATGCGTCGGCCACCAGAATAATAAGTTCCTGCCAATGATTGAAGTCGGTAGCTGCCGGGTTCTGCAACAGATAAAAATATGCAAATGCAGCACCTGCTATGGCCATTGAGCCTGCGAAAATTCCTGCTAAACCACTCAACGAAAGAAACTTTGAGGATTTTTCCATCATTTCTCTGATGGCTTTGATGTCGTCAATCTGCTTTTCCATATAATATAAAAGTACTTTGAGTTGCAAAGTAAATGCTTTTATTTTATTCTGCAATACAATTGTAGAAATATTTTTGAAAATTCTTTTTTTTGAAAAATAAAACCCCGCCGAAAAATCATTCAGCGGGGTTCTTATTCCCCTCTCCTTATGGAGAGGGGTTAGGGGAGAGGTGTAATAGTTCAGTTACACTCCCAACACTATCGATGCATCGATGTTGAGTTTTTTACTTATTTCACGAGCTACTCTAAGAGTAGGTTCGTTTTTGCCCGATAGATATTCGCTGATGCGCGATGGACTAACACCGAGTAATTCTGAGAGCTTCAGTTGTGTAAGGTTCATTTCATACATGCGTAGCTTTATCACATCGACTAATCGTGGAGCTTTTACCGGAAAGTATTCTTCTTCGTAATCGGCTACCAGATTAGAAATCAGATTTAGCTCAATGAGTTTTTTATCGTACTCAGGAGTTTCATTATCCACAGTGACAAGAAGTTCTTCAATTCTTTCTTTCAAAACTTCATATTCGGCTTTGTCTTTTATTTTTGTCATTGTTTTTCGGTTTTGTAAAAGGGTTACACATTTGAAACATCTATTTTGTCGTAATCTTTGTGATTGCCTATAAAACGCACATACACCATTTTGATATTGAATAAAACAATGGCTACGAGCCGATAATCATTTCCTTTAATGTTGAATACAAATCGTTTATTACCAACAGCATCTACTGAATTGAATGTCTTTTTAATGTCAGCATAACAAGTCCAGTCTGCCTTTATGGTTTTGTAATACCAGTCTTGTAATGCCGTTTCAGCATCTTTATGTCTGATACAAAAATCAGAGATGGCTTTATAGGTGATTATTCTCATTTTATAATTTGTTTCGCTGCAAAATTATTGAATTATTCCGAAATACAAAATATTATTCCGAATTATAGCATTTTTTGTGATCGGATTTTTACTTAGAAAAATGAATAAATAAAAAACCCCGCCGAAAAATCATTCAGCGGGGTTCTAAAGTCCCCCTTTAGGGGGATTTAGGGGGTTCTTAGTATTTACTTACGAGCGCATTCACTTCGTCGGTTACCAATTGAGCAAAGTCAGCTATCGACATTGAGTTTTGTTCGCCACCGCCCTGACGACGAACAGCTACTTCGCCGTTTTCGGCTTCTTTTTCGCCTACAATAAGCATGTAAGGAATACGTTTCAACTCGTTGTCGCGGATTTTGCGTCCTACTTTTTCGTTACGGTCGTCCACCTGCACACGCACATCGGCGTTGTTCAGGGTTTTGGCCACCTGATAAGCGTAATCGTTGAATTTTTCGCTGATAGGCAGAATTACCACCTGATCGGGAGTAAGCCACAATGGGAATTTTCCGGCTGTATGCTCAATAAGCACAGCCACAAAACGTTCCATCGAACCAAATGGCGCACGGTGAATCATCACCGGACGATGTTTCTGATTGTCGTCGCCAGTATATTCCAGTTCGAAACGTTCGGGCAAATTGTAGTCTACCTGAATGGTTCCCAACTGCCAGCGACGGCCAATGGCATCTTTTACCATAAAGTCGAGTTTTGGACCGTAGAATGCTGCTTCGCCAAGCTCTACACGGGCTTTCAGACCTTTTTCCTGACAAGCTTCGATAATGGCACTTTCAGCTTTTTCCCAGTTTTCGTCTGATCCGATATATTTTTCTTTATTGTTCGGGTCGCGCAGCGAAATCTGAGCTTCGAAGTTTTCGAATTCCAATGCGTTGAAAATAATAAAGATAATGTCCATTACTTTCAGAAACTCGTCTTTCAGCTGATCGGGGCGACAGAAAATATGGGCGTCGTCCTGCGTAAAACTACGCACACGTGTAAGTCCGTGAAGTTCGCCACTTTGCTCGTAACGATATACGGTTCCGAATTCGGCCATGCGCACAGGCAGGTCTTTGTACGAACGTGGTTTGAACTTGTATATTTCGCAGTGGTGCGGACAGTTCATAGGTTTCAGCAGATATTCTTCACCTTCTTCGGGCGTGTGAATTGGCTGAAACGAATCTTTACCATATTTGGCATAATGACCCGAAGTTACATAAAGCTGTTTGTTTCCGATGTGAGGAGTCATTACCTGTTCGTAATCGAAACGACGCTGAATTTTTTTCAGGAAGTCTTCGAGGCGCAGACGTAAAGCTGTACCACGGGGCAACCATAATGGCAAACCTTTTCCCACCATTTCGGAGAAGGTAAACAGTTCGAGTTCTTTTCCTATTTTGCGGTGATCGCGTTTTTTTGCTTCCTCCAGAAGTGCCAGATATTCATCGAGCATTTTCTTTTTCGGGAAAGTGATACCATATATACGGGTAAGCATTTTGCGTTTTTCGTCGCCGCGCCAGTAAGCACCTGCTACGCTGAGCAGTTTGATAGCTTTTATTTCGCCGGTGTGGGGCAGGTGAGGTCCGCGACAAAGGTCGGTAAAGTTACCCTGCGAATACAGCGTAATGGTTCCGTCCTCTAAAGCGCTTATTAACTCTACTTTATATTCGTCGCCTTTTGTTTCGAACATTTTAAGCGCGTCGGCTTTGCTAATGTCGTTACGAACGATTGCTTCTTTGCGTGCAGCAAGTTCCAGCATTTTAGCTTCGATGGTAGCGAGGTCGGCTTCTTTAATCACTGCCGTTCCGGGATCTACATCGTAGTAGAAACCATTCTCAATGGCCGGACCGATACCGAATTTGATGCCCGGATACAACTCCTGAAGGGCTTCGGCCATCAGGTGAGCCGACGAGTGCCAGTACGCATGTTTGGCTTCTTCGTCATCCCACTTGTGCAATTTGATGCTCGCATCGGTGTCGATAGGGCGCGAGAGGTCCCATATCTGTTCGTTAACTGTGATGGCCAGCACCTCTTGTGCCAGTCGTGAGCTGATACTTTCAGCTACTTGAAGTCCGGTAGTGCCTTTTGCAAATTCGCGCACCGAACCGTCGGGGAATGTAATTTTAATCATGATTTTCTGAACCTTACAAATGGTTTTTTAATTTTGAATTGCAAAGATAGAAAAAAAACTCTCCTTTTGTTTTAAGATGTGATGATTTGTATGCTCACTTCAGAAGCTCTTAACCATAAATAAGTTTTCAAAACAGCATCTTATATTGAATTCAGAAGAAAATTATGTATTTTTGTAACGCAAAACTATTTTCAAATAAAATAATCAATTCAATACTATGTATCCAAACATTATTCTTTTTTCGCTCGGTATGCCCGAGATTATTCTGATTGCATTGGCTATACTGCTTATTTTTGGTGGAAAAAAAATTCCTGAACTTATGCGCGGATTAGGTAAAGGCGTAAGCGAATTCAAAAAAGGAGTAAAAGATGTAGAAAACGAAATTACCAAAGATCCTTCTGAAGAAAAATAAACCCCTCCCTAACCCTCTCCTTAGGAGAGGGAAAGTGCATTTTATAAGTCGGAGTGAAGGCTATATGTTTTTATTTAGAGAATCTCCAATTAACGAATTAACAAACCAACCAATTGACTAGTACACCACTCCATCAATCAATGAAGAAAACCAAAGCGCCGGGCGAAACCACTCTCAGGGTGACCGAACCAGCCGAACTAATGCAGTTTTTGCTTGCTAAAATGGGCGGCATGAGTCGTAATTCCGTCAAATCGCTTTTGTCGCATCGACAGGTAATGGTCAATGGCAAGGTGACCACACTGTTTAATACAGCGCTCAAAGCGGGCGATATGGTGTTGGTAAGCAGTGCGCGTGGCAATATTGAACTTACACATCCCAAGCTTAAAATTATTTTCGAAGATCAATATCTTATTGTAGTTGAAAAGAAGGAAGGCTTGCTAACTGTGAGTACCGGAAAATCTGACGAAACAACCGCTTTTTCCATTCTGAAAAACTATGTGAAAAAAGCATCGCCACAGAATCGTATTTATGTAGTGCACCGCCTCGATCGCGAAACTTCAGGCATTATTATGTTCGCTAAAACGCGCGAAATTCAACTGGCTCTTCAGGAAAACTGGCATCGTGTGATTACCCGTCGCGTGTATGTGGCTTTGGTAGAAGGCAAAGTGGAGAAACCCAAAGATACCATAGTAACGTGGCTCACCGAAAATGAGAAATCTCTCAAAATTCATTCGAGCAATGTAGATAATGGCGGACAACAGGCTGTAACACATTATCGCACTTTAAAAACCAACGATAATTTCTCGCTTCTCGAAGTGGAGCTCGAAACCGGACGAAAAAATCAGATTCGTGTGCATATGCAGGATATTGGACACCCGATTGCAGGCGATAAGAAGTATGGTTCTGAAATTTCTCCTATCGGACGAATGGGCTTACATGCACGTGTGCTTGCTTTTATCCACCCAATGTCGCTCGAAAATGTAACTTTCGAAACACAGGTTCCCAAGAAATTTTCCTCGTTATTTCATTAAGTAATTACGGGTTATTCGTATTTTAAAAGGCTAAGGATTAATATCTTTAGCCTTTTCTTTTTTGTTGTGAAAAATATTTTAAAATATTATTGTGATTTTAAACTGTTATTAAATAACATTGTATATATTTGTAGCTTGTTTTTAAATAGTGCTGAAAATATTATTTTAAAAAAAACTAATGATATGAAACGCGTATTGCTAATCACATTGTTGCTTACCACGCTGTTTGCAACTTCTTTTTCTCAGGATTTAAGCCGTAAATATGGAAAAGTAACAAATTATGAGCTTGAAATGAAAAGCTACGATCAGGACACCTCGGCAGTGGCTGTAGTGCTTTACGAAACGGGTTATACCGGATACGACCTGCTAAACGGGCGGTTTGAGTTGTATAATGATATAAAGAAAAAAATAAAAATTCTGAAGCAGGATGGTGTCGATATGGCTACCTTTCAACTCGATTATTACGATAAGGGTTATGGTGTACGCGAATCGATTTCGGATGTGGAAGCAATAGCTTATAATTTAGAAAACGGAAAGGTTGTAAAATCGAAACTGGAACGTAAGTATATTTTTGAAGAAGCGCTGGGCAAAGATTATAAACGATTGAAGTTTTCGGTACCTAATGTAAAGGTTGGGAGTGTGGTGGAAATAAAATACCGCAAAAAATCGGACCTCGTTTACACTCTCGATCGTTGGATGTTTCAAACGCATATTCCGGTGATTTACAGTTCGTATCAGGTGCGAATACCGGAGTATTTTTTGTTCAATGTAGGAATGACCGGTTACGAATCGGTTGATTTAAAAGAAACTGTAGAGAATCAGACTTTCACTTTTACCTCATCGGGAAATACCTCATCAATCACATGTAATGCACGCGATCTGCGTTTTGTTGCCCAAAATCTTCCGGCTATGAAAGACGAATCGTACGTGTGGTGTGCCGACGATTATCTGAGCTCTGCCAGATTTGAGCTTAAAGCCACCAATTTCCCTTACGAGTTTTATAAACCGTACTCTCAAACATGGGAAGACCTTGAAAAAACGCTGAATGCTGAAACTGACTTCGGGCAGAATCTGAAAATGTCGAATCCGTATAAATCAGAAATTAAGGAACTTGTAGCAGGAATTACCGATAACAAGCAGAAAATTGAGAAAATATACGAGTTTGTGAAGTCGAAAATTCGCTGGGATGAAAAATACAGCTTTTGGGGAAATAATGCCCGCGATGCTGTAAAAAGTGGTCTCGGAAATAACGGACAGATTAATATGGTGTTGTTGAGTGCTTTGAAAGATGCTGATGTACCTGCATATCCTGTTTTGTTGAGTCGTCGGTCTTTGGGTCGGCTTCCATATACTTTTCCATCGCTCGAAAAATTAAATACATTTGTGGTGGCTGCACCTTTGGGCAACGGAAAAGTATGTTATTTGGATGGATCGACTGAATATGGCGGTTTGAATGTGCTTCCATCGGACTTTTTGGTGGACAGAGCCCGTGTGCTTTGCGACACAGTAGCCGAAAAATGGGTCGATCTGACAGCGCTTTGTAAAAACCAGGAAATTGTGGTGGTTAACTCAACCCTCGATAGCGATGCTAAAATCAGTTCGAAAGTCAACAGAGTTTTTACCGGTCAGTGTGCTCTGGATTATTATACTGATTTTAAGGAGGCAAAAGATTCGGCTACTTATGTTGAAAACATTGAAACTGAAAATAAACTCGAAATGAATACTTTCAAAGTGGGCCTTAATGAATCGTTGTCGGGCATGGTGAAAGAAGAATTTGAGTTTAACAAACAATATGATGTGGCAGGAGATATGATTTATCTGAACCCAATGATTTTCATGCATATGGAAACAAATCATTTTACACAGTCGGAACGAAAACTTCCAGTAGAATTCAAATATCCCTATACTTTTCTGACTATTTCGATTATTACAATTCCCGAAAACTTCGAAGTGGCCGAAATTCCTCAATCTGTAAAGTTTACTTTGAACGATCAGTGCCGTGTTACTTATATTGTTCAGCGCGAGGGAAATAAAATTACACTGAACTATCGTTTCGATTTTAATCAGATTATTTTTGCCAATACCGATTATCAAAAAATCAGAGAATACTTTGCAGCCATTGTCAATAAAAATCAGGAAATGCTGGTATTGAAAAAAATAAAAAGCTGATATGAAGAAATACTTTTTAATATGGCTGGCAGCGTCGACCATGTCGGTTGTGTTTGCGGCAAAACCCGATAATACATTGTTGGTAAGTCTGATTCCCGATTCGCTGAAAACAAACGCTTATGCAGTCTTGCGTTCCGATATTGTGGAATTTGATATGGCTTCTGAAACATCGGCTACGCAAAGTGTGACTTACACCATTACTGTACTCGACAAGAAAGGTAACGATATGGCCGGTTTTCGTTATCCGGCCGATAAGTTCAGAAGATTGAAAAGCTTTTCGGCAAAACTATTCGATGCCAACGGAAATCAGATTGATAAGTTTAAACTTAGTGATGTAAAAGCCACCGAGTGGTCCGATGCTTATACGCTGGCGCAGGATGTAACCTATCATTATTTCGACTGTGCAAGTCCGGTATTGCCTTATACAATTAAATACGAGTATTCAGTAGAGTATAAAAATGGTATTCTGGTTTTTCCCGGTTTTTATCCGCAGGATACTTACAATCTTTCGGTAGAAAATGCCGAATACAGATTGTTGATACCTGCCGGCTGCGAATATCAGAACAAAACGCATAATCTGCCTGTAGCACCGCAAAAAAGCAATAACCCTAAAGATAAATCTCTTTTGTGGAAAGTCAACGGCCTGAAGGCTGTGGAATACGAGGCATTTGCCGGGCAGCTCGATGATATTGCGCCTTTGATGTTTATTCGTCCCGTTAGTTTTAGCTACGACGGAATAAAAGGACGTATTTCTGATTGGAATGAGTTGGGAGCATGGATTTATGATTTGGTAAAAGGACGCGATGTGTTGCCCGAAGATGCTAAAGCTAAAATACGTGATTTGGTGAAAGATGCTAAAACCGATCACGAGAAAGTGAAGATTCTGTACGATCATTTGGGCAATACAACCCGTTATGTCAGCATTCAGCTGGGTATTGGAGGCTATCAACCTATGAAAGCTGCTGAAGTGTACAAAACCGGTTTTGGCGATTGTAAAGCGCTTACAAATTATATGAAGGCAATGTTGAATGTGGTTGGCATTCCTTCGGTTTATACAGCTATACGGCTCGATGCAGCTAATAAAACCATTTATCCTGATTTTGCCAATTTCAATCAAATGAACCATGTGGTTTTGCAGGTGCCGCTTCCCGGCGATACGCTTTGGCTCGAATGTACAAACCCGCGCACGCCTTTCGGATTTGTACACAATGGTATTTCAGGTCACGATGCGCTTCTGATTACAGAGAACGGAGGCCGTATTGCCCGCACCACCGATTATGCCGATACGCTGAATCTGGAATCGTTTAATGCACGGGTGGCATTGACTGCCGAAGGTCGCGCCAGGGTGGAAACACAGAAAAACTGTCGGTTCAGAATATTCGACTTATACGATGATTTTTCCACTACCAAGCCTTCCGAACAAAACGATTTGTTGCGCGCAGGAATTAAGCTTGCACATGCTACTGTGTCGGGTATAAACTTCAAAGAAGAGAAAACATCAGCTCCCTCGCTCGATATCAATTTTGTGTGGGATACGAATAATTACGGAACGCGCACCGGAGCGCGGTTGTTTGTGCCTGTGAATCCATTCAGAAACGGATATAGCAATTTGAAAAAGAATAAACGTACCCGCGATATCAAAATTCACAATGGATATTACGATGCCGATACCATTGAACTGCAAATTCCCGAAGGCTACGAAATTGAATCAGTTCCTGCAAACGTAAAATTAGTAACTGATTTTGGTACATACGAACTGAAGCTGGACGTAAAAGAAGCCAAAATACTTATAAACAATCAACTGTTTATAAAAGCAGGCGATTGGAATGTGTCCTTATATCCTTCGTTTGTGGAGTTTCTGACCAAAGTGACTGATACTTACGGTTCAAAAATAGTATTGCGCAAGAAAGTATAATTGCTTTATTTCTTCACTATCACGTTTCTCCGAAAACCTGTTGCCTGTTAATTGGTAGCAGGTTTTCATTTTTTAGGCGGGTAAACTCGCTTTCGAAATTCGGAGTAAAAATTTCTTTCCCCATAGCTTCTGTAATTTCGCTGAAAGTCCAGAACCTGCCTTCCGAAATTTCTCCCGGATCAGGATTAATCTCGCCATCATATACGGCATAAAAACTGTTTACAAGTTCGCACTCCACATCGGAAGTAAACTTATATCGCAGCATAAATACAGGCTTAAAGTCCACTATCCCCAGTTCCTCACGCACTTCCCGCAGCAAAGCCTGTTCCACTGTTTCGCCAAAATCCACATGCCCACCTACCGAAGTATCCCACTTTCCCGGCTGTACATCCTTGTTTTCGGCACGTTTTTGCAAATAAAGCGCACCTGCACTATTCAATACATGCAAATGCACCACAGGATGCAGCACAAAACTACCTGAATGACAATAAGTTCTGCTTTCGCGACCAATCACTTCGCCGGTTTCGGTTACTATGGGGAAAAATTCGGTGTGGGACATAGATAATGGGAGATTTATAATTGTGGCACAAAGTTATTAAACATGTGTAAAACTCCAAAGCTATGTTTTTGTAAATTGATATATTGTTCATGTATATTCCGATAATGCATCTTTAATGTGCCTTATTTTATAATTTATATATATTGCTTATTATTGACTTATATAATCCATATCTTAATAAGTAAGTAATATATAAGGTTTATATAAGTAATATATAAGGCTTATATAAGTAATATAACTGTTTCGTTATACAGTTTGCACTTAATGTAGATGCTATTATGTTGTTGAATGTCAATTATTCACTTGCATCTTATATCATGCTGTTTATTTACATAACAGTATTCGAACAATTGATTTTTTTATTTAAGATGCAAAAACAAATAAAAGGTATATTTTTTTTTAGTGGTTGTATTATAGTGAGTTATGTGAATTTTAAAGTTTGTAATCTCTAAAAAATTTACATTTGATCCCGTTTTTTGAGGTCGATTGAAAGGTTTATTGTATCTTTGCGGGGAGAGAAAAGAGTGTTTTTGATTTACAGGAGTAGCTTGATTTTAGTTTAGATGTATAAATTAGATGTATATTTAAATATTGATAAATTGCTGCTCTTTTGTTATAGAAATGTTATTACAATTCGTTTTGTAGAATTATTTACAAAGCCACCTGTTTGTTCATATAATTTTAATCATATAAGATGTCTTTAAGATCGAAAATACATAGTCATAAATCAATTGCTGAAAGTTTTTTGTCTTTATCAATTTTAAATGTTCTGAATGTATTTTTGCCATTTATTACTCTGCCATATATACTCCGTGTAGTAGGCGCTGCTAATTATGGTATTTACTCATATGTTTATGTGTTAATTCAATACCTTATGCTTATTAACGCTTATGGCTTTAATCTCTCTGCTACAAAGCAAATTTCTCAACACAGAGAAGATAAGCATCAAGTTAGTGTAATATATAATTCAGTTATTGTCTGTAGAATTATATTGTTAGCTGTCGGGATTCTATTCTTCTTAATTTTATCGCCTTTTCTTCTTGAGAGTGAAAGTAAACGTTTAATGTTTTTAATGGGTTTAGGTATCGTTTTGGGTGATCTGTTAAATCCGGTTTGGCTTTTTCAGGGGTTTGAAAAAATGCGCTATATGACAATAGTAAATATAATTTCAAAGACACTCTTTACGATCCTGATTTTCTTTGTAATTCGAACTGCAGATGATTACATTTATATTTTGCTGATAAATAGTTGTGGATTCATATTGGCTGGATTTATTAGTACAATTATTGCAAAAAAACAATTCGATATAAAATTTTTCATTCCTTCAATCAACGATATCAGGTTTCAATTTAAAAGTGGTTTTGCCCTTTTTGGATCTACTATTGGTACAAATCTATATAGTAACGCAAATATTTTTATACTTAATTTTTTTGTAAGTGAATCTGCTGTAGGTGTTTATGCAGCTGCAGAGAAAATTATTAAAGGACTTCAAATGAGTACTTCTCCAATTACTCAGGCTTTGTTTCCATTTTTCAGTAAAGATTTTCATAATAAGTCATTACGATATCAATTAGATAAACTAACGAAAATTGTTAAATTGTTTGTGTTGATACTTATTGTACCCAATGTTGTTATATTTTTTGGCGCTGAACTTTTGGTTCGAATTTTTTGCGGCCCCAGTGGATATGACGAGAGTGTTTTGTTAGTGAAAATCATGAGTCCGGTTTTTCTATTGGGCACTTTAAATTATTTGTTAGGTGTAATTGGATTGGTTAACTTAAATAAACAAATATATTTTTTTCAGGGAGTATTACTTTCAGGAATTATAAGTATTGTTTTTCTTATCTTTGCTGTTCCATATTTTGGAATCAAAGCTGCTAGTATGGCAATTCCATTGTCAGAGCTTGTTTTGTTGATTGCGTTAATTTATTGTTTTATCAAAATAAGAAAAAGTGAAGGTGCAAGATGAAATTAAAATCTTAGCAGTTGTAGTTACTTATTATCCAAATGTGGAGGAAACGCAACGAAATATTCAACAATTCATTGAAGACGTTGACTCTCTCATAATTTGGGAAAATACACCTGTTGAAGATATTGAAAAGTATAAGTTTAATATAGATAATAATTCAGGGAAAATATTGTACATGGGTATCGGTTGCAATGTCTATATAGCTTCTGCTTTAAATCACGCAGTGAATTATGGTTTCGAAAATAATTTTACTCATATTTTGACTCTTGATCAGGATAGTTATTTTGAAACTGGTCACTTTAGAAAATATGTAGAGACAATATGTAAATATAAAAGTCTGATTTCAATTTTCGGACCTAATCCCAATTATAGTGAACCCGGCATTTCTGATATCCCTGTTGAAAAATCAACATTGATCACATCAGGAAATATAGTTAAGCTGGAGGTTTTTAAAAATATTGGATTATACAGAGAAGATTATAAGATTGATTGTGTTGATTACGAGTTTTGTTTTCGAGCTTATAAAAATGGGTATAAAAGCTATATGGTCAATTCAGTATTATTGAAACAGGAATTTGGTGTTCTGAAGAAAACCCGTTTGGGTTATTATATAAGTAATTACTCCCCTCAAAGGCTTTATTTTATTGCCCGAAACAATATAAAACTATATCGTGAATACCCAAAATATATTCATTTAAAAACTGTGCTTAGCCGCATACTAAAACCTATTTCTAAGATAATAATCAGCGAGAATAATAAAGCCAAAAAGCTGATTGCAATATTTGGGGGCATAGTTGATGGCTTACAACAAAAACAAATTTTTCGTAAATTTTAAAAATATGTTCTGGAGTTATAGTAATATATTTATATTTATTAATATTCTTCTGTGGCTGTTCACTTTTATTTTTTATCAAAATAGAAGGAAATATTTTGGTGCTGGAAGTTTACTTTTGCTATTTTATTTATCGATCTCTGTTATAGGACTTATTTTATTTAACCATCCATACACTGTCGGTGATTACAAAGATATAAAACTATTCCCTTTTCTATATCTATATGCAATGCTGATTATAGCCTCTCTACCAGTACTGAAATTTAAAGAGCGTGAAATAACACATATTCAACAACCGAGTAATAGGGCTTTAAATGTTATTTACTTCATAGTTATCATTGCCTCTTTATTACAATTAGGAACTATTGTTACTGATTTTTCAAGTGGACTATCGCGAATGCTACTTGACAATAGTGTTGGATCTGAATTATACGGTGAAATGATTTCTAATTATGATAAAGCAGGAGATAGACAGATTGAAAATTTGCCGGCCATTATATCTAACTTAACTTACAATATATGTATATTATTGTTGTTTTACAATTTAACTAGGGAAAGAAAAAACAAATATATAATCCTAGGGCTATCTATATCTGTTTTGTTATTTATATTGAGTAGTATTGCTATGGGCGGAAGAGGGAGAGCGGTAAATACAATATTCACCGTTTTTATTACATATATTTTGTTAAGGAACTTAATGTCGGATAAAATTCGTAAAAAGGTTAGACACATAGGTATAATTATTGTTTCTTTAATTGCAATTCCTGTTATACTAATTACAATTAGTAGATTTGGAGGAGAAGAAGATGATAATGATTATATATTCTATTCTATGCAATGGTATTACGGACAAGCATTTTTGAATTTTAACAATTATGGTTTAGATGCAAATGGTATTCGGAATGGAGATAGAACCGCATCGTTATTTAAACAAATAATTTGGGATGATACTCCTAAAAATTACTTAGAGCGCAGAGAAAAATATTCTTATATGGAGATGGACGAATCTGTATTTTATACCTTTGTTGGTGATTTCACCTTGGATTATGGGCCTTATATCTCATTTCTTATTTTTGCTGGTTTCTGCTTGCTTATAACTTCCAAATTAAAAATAGATAATCAAACGATATTGTTTCACCAACTTGTACTATTATATTTAGTAGTATGTATTTGTATGCAAGGTGCTATGAGCCTATTTCCATTTGCTGATATGGGAGGGAATTTAACTTTGATAACATTTATATTAGTTTATTTTTGGTTTAAAATAGATTATAACATCCAACTGAAAAAAGAATAAATATGGCGAAAATTATAGCTTTATATCTTCCTCAATACCATCCTACGCCTGAAAACGATGAATGGTGGGGAAAAGGTTTTACAGAATGGCACAATGTAGTGCGGGCAAAAAAACTATTTCCGGGGCATAAACAGCCACGTATACCCGCACATTTGGGCTTTTACGATTTGCGTCTTGAAGATACACGAATTGCTCAGGCAGAAATGGCAAAAAAGTATGGAATAGATGGCTTTTGCTACTGGCATTATTGGTTTGGTGGAGATCAAAGACTGTTAGAGCGCCCCTTTAAGGAGGTGTTGAATAGTAAAAAACCTGATTTTCCTTTTTGTTTGGGTTGGGCAAACCATTCCTGGTATAAAAAAAATTGGGGTGGTAAAGGGAAAAATGTAATGCTTATAGAACAAAAGTATCTTGGTAAAGAGGATTATATAAATCATTTTTATGAAATGTTACCTGCATTTAAAGATAAAAGGTATATTAAAGTAGATAATGACAAATTGTTTTTTATAATTTATAATCCACTCGATTCTCCTGAAATTAGAGAATTTATAATTACCTGGAGAAGCCTGGCAAAAGTTAATGGTTTAAATGACTTCTATTTTGTTGGGAAAAGTGCAGATAACAGAAATAAACGTGAAATGCTGGACGTTGGTTGTGATGCAGTTTATAACGACGATGTATTTAATATACATCACCATCTTCCATTAATTAGAAAAATTTGGCACTTAGTAGAACGTAAGATATTTCGTTTTCCAACTGCATTTAATTATAAAGATGCAATAGAGTATATGGTGAGTAAGGATAAGGATGGCACTATTGATAGTATTCCTGTAATAGCACCTAATTGGGATCATTCACCACGTTCAGGTGCAAATGCAATTATTTTGAAAAATAGCAACCCTGAATTATTCAAGAGATTAGTTATTCGCGCTTTAGATGTGGTCCGTGAAAAACCTAATGAGAATCAGATTATACTTTTAAAGTCTTGGAATGAATGGGGAGAAGGAAATTACATTGAGCCTGATACTGAATATGGTCTAAGATACCTTGAAGCTTTAAAAGAATGCGTTGATAAAGAATAGATATTTATGAAAGATAAAATTTGTTGCATATTTAATATTGGACCACATTACAGATCAGCTATTTATAGACAAATGGCTGAAAATCTTGATTGTGACTTTTATTTTGGAGACAGATTAAAACAGAAGATAGAATTAGTACTGCAGCTCAAAGTACTATTGATGTTGGACATTTTGGACTAAAAGTATTTATACTTTCAGTATTTGTATTTCTAAATAGGCAAACAAAGTATTGGCAAAGCTTTTTTTTAATTTTAATTATTTTAATATCTATTTTAGTGTTGTTTAGAGCTGGAAGTAAAGGGCCTTTCTTAGCTGCCTTAGGGGTATTTGTTGTTTGGATTTTAGGATTATCGAAAAGTGTTTATAAAAGTTTATTTTTTTTGTTCGCATCTGTGTTAATCGGATACTTAATGTTTGATTTTTTTACTGAATTTATGAAGAATATTTCTCCAATACTTTACGAACGTGTATTTGAAACAGATGATTTGCTTTCTGAGAGGGATATTCTATATCATTATGCACTAGATGTCTTTTATAGAAATCCTTTAACTGGGGGAAGTTTTGGTATATACCTTAACCCTGGAGAATCTATTTATGCTCATAATATTCTTTTAGATTCTTTGATGCAAATGGGTCTTATTGGTGCTGTAATGATGATTTATATTCTTATTAGTATTGTAAAAAGAATTTTTCAAATTATATTTTTCAAAGAAAATTATTATTGGATTGGATTGTTGTTGATGCAAGCAATAATGTTGCTAATGGTATCGGGCTCTGTCTATACTGAACCGACTTTTTCAATATTTATAGTTTTGCTCTTCATGCCTACATTAAATGATAATTATTCATTAGATGAGAAGTGCCAATCAGTAGATCAGCCATAAGTCTATTTGGAAAGAATATAAAATATTACAACAATATGTTTGTTAATGTATTTGTTGGTTTTGAAAATACGAAATGAATAGTTTGTGTATATGTTAACGTTTTATTAGTGTTTGTGTTGTGTAATTTAAAATATAATCACCATTGATGGTTTCAAAAAAAAATATTCTCTTACTTACGACTATATATCCAGCTCCTGATTTAAAATATGGAACATCCGTGTGCCATTATTTTACGAAAGAGTGGGTAAAAATGGGCTATGAGGTAAAGGTAATTCATTATCAAGTGGTTTATCCTTATTTATTTTATTGGTTGGCTTTTTTCTTTAGAGATAAAATTGCAACTAAAACAGGAGGTGTGGTAAATACACATAGACAAACTAAAGAACTATTGTATGTAATGGATGATGTGGAGGTTTGTCGTATCCCAATTTTTAAATGGGTTCCTATGCGCCGGTTCTCGATGAGAGTGCTTAAAAGTCAGTTTAATAAACTAATAAATAAAAATATTGCGGCTGATTTTGTTCCGGATATCGTTGTGGGGCATTTTGACAATCCACAACTTTATATGGTGGCTAATCTGAAAAAACAGTATCCCAAAGCTACTTCGTGTATTGTAATGCACGATCAAGGTCTACGCATTCCGCAAATGTTCCCGACTAGTTATCGTGAATTAATGGATCATATTGATGTGTGGGGATTCCGATCAAAATCACAACGGGTTGGTTTTGAGGCTTCGTATGGAAAAATGTCACATACTTTTATGTGCTATTCTGGTATTCCAGAAAACTATATTGTTCAACAATTGAATGGCGATAAATATCAGGAGGGCATACATAATTTTCTATATGTAGGTGAACTTATACAACGGAAATTTCCTACCGTATTACCAGAAGCTTTATTAAATGCCTTTCCTGATAAATCTTTTTCATTGACTTACGTTGGCAATGGTGCAGAGCAAGGCGTCATAAATAACCTTATTACTAGATTACAATTAATCGATAATGTGAGATTTGTGGGTCGTATTCCACGTGCAGAAGTTACACGTTATTTTGATGCCTCCGATTGTTTTATAATGATTAGTAAAAATGAGGCGTTTGGTTTAGTGTATTTAGAGGCAATGGCTCGAGGTTGTATCACTATTGGAGCCCGTGGCGAAGGCATTGATGGCGTTATTATTGATGGACAAAATGGCTTTCTTTGTGAGGCTGGTAATGCTGATGAGTTAACACAAATAATCATGAAAATTAACGCTCTTGGTCCTAATCAACGAGCTGAAATCTCCAGACAAGCCATTCAGACAGTTAGCAAGATGACCGATTATTTAGTGGCTAGAAACTATATAAATGAGCTAGAAAAAAAATAAGAATATGGAACAACCAATGATTATCAATCTACCAAAAATTTTGGATAAAAGAGGAAATTTGTCTTTTATAGAGGCAAAAAAGCATATTCCGTTTATGATTCAACGTTCCTATTGGATATATGATGTCCCAGGCGGCGAGGTCAGGGGAGGACATGCTTATCGCGAAAATAAAGAATTTATAGTTGCGTTATCTGGTAGTTTTGATGTAGTTTTGCATGATGGTTTGAAAGAGCAGGTTTTTCATTTGAATCGTTCTTATTATGGCTTGTACGTACCACAAATGATGTGGAGACGTATGGAGAACTTTTCGACTAATTCATTGGCATTAGTTCTTTCATCAACGAATTATGAACAAACCGATTATATTCGTGATTTTGAACAATTTAAACAGGAAACTCAATTATGAAACAAAATACAGTTTATGATTGCTCTGTTATTGAAATGGACAAGCATCACCATGAAAAAGGGAATATTACGGTAGTAGAGAACTCAAAAACTATTCCTTTTGATGTAAAAAGGGTCTATTATTTATATGATGTACCTGGTGGTGAGGCCCGTGGTGGACATGCCCATAAAGGACTTTATCAACTCATAATTGCTGCCAGTGGTAGTTTTAATGTCACGTTGGATGACGGGCAAGTAAAGCGTACTTTTACGTTAAATAGACCATATCAGGGTTTGTATGTGGTTCCCGGTATTTGGAGGGAATTGGATAATTTTTCATCAGGTTCAGTATGCCTAGTTCTCGCTTCACACGAATATGACGAGAGTGATTATATTCGAACCTATGAAGAATTTCAAAAAATAAAAGGAGTATGATACATTCATTATCTGACGTTCAAAGTAAACATATTGGTGAAAATACCCGTGTGTGGCAATTTACCGTTGTATTGCCTGATGCAGTAATTGGGAAAGATTGCAATATTTGTGCAAATTGCTTTATTGAAAATAAAGTGAAAATAGGAGATTGTGTTACCGTAAAAAGTGGCGTTTATATTTGGGATGGCGTGACTCTTGAGGACTATGTTCAACTAGGCGCCAACGTAACATTCACTAATGATAAATATCCTAGATCCAAACAATCTTTTGAATTGCAGTTGACACTTGTTAAAAAGAATGCTTCCATAGGTGCTGGTACAGTCATCTTAGGTGGTATAACTATTGGTGAAAATGCCATGATAGGGGCAGGAAGTGTTGTTACTAAAGATATTCCTGCTAATGAGTTGTGGCTTGGAAATCCAGCCAAATTTGTACGTAAACTTTAAGTATTATGAGACATTTATTGATTGCTTGTTTAGTGCTTGTTTCGAGCTCCCTTTTGGCGGTCCCTCGCGTGATCATTAAATTTGATGATTTGAACTTGTCTGGATCAAAATGTTCAGGATACAATGTAATGGATTATCTAATTGAAAAGCAGGTGAAATTTTCATTTGGAGCTATTGCAAATACACTAAATAGTAATTCTTATCCTATGTTGTTACCTTATCTAAATGCTAAGAATGACCACGGAGATAGATTATTTGAAGTGTGGCATCATGGGTATGACCACATAATTCCAGAATTTGAGCAACAGAGCTTGGATTACCAAAGACAACACTTTTCTGTAGCAGATAAATTGTTCAAACGTTCATTGAAAACTCAACTCACTACGTTTGGCGCTCCTGGTAACGCTAATGATAGTATTACTAACCTCGTGTTGGCTAGTAATGCCTTTTATCATGTGTATTACTTTTGTAAGCAAAAACCTAGCGACTCAATTGATGATATGTTTTACATTTATCACCGAGTGGATATGGAAAATGGGGTTGGTAATGTTAATTATGACTATTTTGTGAGCAATTATCAATTATTAAAAAATCGATATACTGACTATATAGCACTCCAAGCACATCCTAATGGATGGGATAGTTCTAAACAGAGTGATTTTAAACGTATTATCGATTATTTATTAACGGAAGGTGCAGAATTTGTTTTGCCGTTTGATTATTTTTGTGAACAACGTTTTACTCATATATTAAATTTGCATGGTGATTCAGCGGATTCAACTCAGATAGATTTAAAATGGGAAGACCCTAATAACTTAGCTGGTGTTGAATATCAGATTGAACGTTCAGAAGATTCCATACATTGGTATCGAATTGCATTAGTGCCAATAGTTTCTTATCAGGATTCTCTAGAAAGAAAATTTACCGATACAGAGCTAGAAAAAGGTAATGCTACTTGTTATTACAGAGTGGGGCCTAATGCTGGTTTGAATAAAAGCTGGTCAAATGTTGTAAAAATCGATGGCGTTCGTCCGAGTAGAAATTCTCAGAAAGGTAAACAACTCATTGCAACAACCAATCCTATAAATAACTATGCTTGTTTAAAATTTCGTTTAAACCAACCTGAAGCAGTTAGCTTAGTTTTGTATGATATACAAGGTCGTAAAATCGAAACATTATATGATGGTGTCGGTAAAGAAGGCGACAATGATATGATGTTTAATGTAGTTGATATCGCTAGCGGGATATATGTGGTTTGTATGTTGCAAGATGGGGTAATGACTAGCAATGTTGTATTAATTAAAAAATAATCTTTCGTTATGATAAAATTTTTAGATTTACAGAAAATAACGGCAAAATATGCTGATGAGATTCATGTCGCTGTAAATAGAGTGGTGGATTCTGGATGGTATCTTCAAGGTGCTGAAAACGAATCATTTGAATCTAATTATGCCAAGTATATTGGAACTCAGAACTGTATCTCGTGTGCCAATGGTTTAGATGCCTTAATCTGGATTTTTCGCGCTTATATTGAGTTAGGTCTTATGAAAGAAGGCGACGAAATAATAGTTCCAGCTAATACTTATATTGCTTCTATTCTAGCTATCACTGAAAATAAATTAGTACCAGTTTTGGTTGAACCAGATATAAATACTTTTCAAATTGATGAAAATAAGATAGATGGAGCAATTACTCCAAAAACCAAAGCAATAATGATTGTACACCTTTATGGTCAATGTGCTTATACTGATAAAATAGCTTATTTATGTCTTAAATATAATCTTAAGCTTATTGAAGACAATGCGCAAGCACATGGTTGTTTGTATCATGGTCGGAAAACAGGTTCGTTAGGTGATGCCGCTGGTCATAGTTTTTATCCTGGGAAAAACTTAGGTGCGTTTGGTGATGCGGGTGCCGTGACTACGGATGATGAAGAGTTGGCTAATACGGTTAGAGCGTTAGCGAACTATGGGTCTCGGAAAAAATATGTATTTGACTATACGGGGCGTAATAGCCGGTTAGATGAACTACAAGCCGCTGTATTAAATGTAAAATTAAAGTATTTGGATACAGATTTAGCGTTGCGGAAACAAGTAGCCAAGTATTATATGGGACATATTACTAATCCAAAACTTGTTTTACCAATCGTTAATGATTGGGATGCCCATGTGTTTCATCTGTTTCCTATATTATGTGATGATAGAGATGCTTTGCAGGATTATCTGACCAGGAATGAAATTCAGACAATCATTCATTATCCTATTCCACCTCATAAACAGGAGTGCTATAAAGACATGAACGAAATCTCATTACCGATTACCGAGCGCATTCACAGAGAAGAATTAAGTCTTCCGATAAGTCCGGTAATGACTGAAGATGAGGTTATGAAAGTTATTGATGTAATAAATAAGTGGTAAGGAATAGTATGAAAAGAGTTTGGTTGATTAATCAATACGCCATGCCTCCTGAATTGGAATCACGATTGAGGACGATAAAATTTGCACAATATCTCACGCAAAAAGGATATGATGTTACTATATTTGCATCCAGTGTTATGCATAATATGGATATTGATCTGATTTCAGACAAGAGTATTTATACTGAAAGAAAATATGGGAATATCAAATTTGTTCATATTAAATGTATATCATATAAGTCTAATGGACTGGCGCGTATAATAAGTTCGATTCAATTTCCTCATAGACTTAAAAAACTTGCGAATAGATTTGAAAAACCAGATGTTATTATTCAAACAGCAACGGTTCCATTTGGTAACTCACTTTTTTATTTAGCAAAAAAAATGAATGCAAAATATATAGTTGAAGTTTTAGATCTGTGGCCGGAATCTTTTGTCGATATGGGTATTTTAAGCAGGAATAATCCCTTAATGTACTTTGCTTATAAGGCCGAAAAGTGGCTTTATGAAAAAGCTGATGCTATAGTGTACTCAATGGAAGGTGGCCTTAATTATTTATTGGATAAAAAGTGGGATAAAGTAAGTGGAGGGAAAATTGATACAGATAAAGTTTATTATATAAATAACGGGGTTGATTTGGATGATTTTGATTATAATGCGAATAATTTTAAGCTGGTCGATGATGATTTATCTAATGATAAATTTAAAAAAGTTATTTACATTGGTTCAATAAGATTGGCTAATAACCTAAAAAGGTTGATTGATGCAGCTGAGATTCTAAGAAATAATACTGATGTTAAGTTCCTTTTATATGGAGATGGAGATGAGCGAAGTAACCTTGAAGAATACTGTAAAGAGAATAAGATTGAAAATGTAATTTTTAAACAAAAATGGATTGAGCCTAAGTTTGTTCCGTATGTTCTGTCATGTAGTACTGTAAATATTCTTAATTATATGCCGGGCAATTTTGGTAAATATGGAGGTAGCCAAAGTAAAATGTTTCAATATATGGCTAGTGCCAAGCCAATTTGTTCAAATCTTAATATGATGTTTTGTCCAATAAATAATAATAAAATTGGAATAGCTCGTGAATTTGTGAATGCTCAGGACTATGCCAATTCAATTTTGCTTTTGACTAATACGGAATCAATGGATTATTTAGAAATGTGTAAAAGAGCAAGAGAGACTGCCAAAGGTTACGATTATAAATTGTTAGTAAATAAACTGGAAAAATTATTCTAATACTATTACCTATAATGTCTGGTTACGAAGTAAGATTAGTAGATAAATCTGATATTAATTACATAGTGGTTATTCATAACGCCTCTTTTCAGGGTTTTTTTTTGACGAATCTTGGAGGTGAATTTTTGTATGTGTACTATAATGCCTTTAGAAAGTCTAAAAGAGGGATTATTTTAGGATGTTATAAAAATAGTAAGTTGGTTGGATTTTGTGCTGCAACAGAGATATCTGTTGGTTTTAATTCAGCATTAATAATTGACAATTTTTTTCCTTTTCTTTTGCAGGCTTTTAAGCTCATATTAGTTAATCCAAAATCAATCGTTAGACTTTTTCGTAATATGAAAAAGTCTACTAGTTCAGTCAAAGATAAAGGCTTATACTCAGAGTTGTTTTCTATTGCTGTTTTGCCAACAGAACAAAATACAGGTGTAGGTAAATTATTACTAAATAGACTTGAAATAGAATTAAAATTACGTGGTTGTGGTGAATTAACACTGACAACAGATTCTCTTAATAATGAACAGACTCTAATTTTTTACAGAAAAATGGATTACCACATAATGTATGAATTTGTGGCTTATCCTCAAAGAAAAATGTATAGACTTAAAAAAGTATTGTAAATATGAAAATCCCATTTTCTCCACCTTTTATTGATGATGATGTAATTAACGAAGTTGTTGATGCGCTGAAATCGGGTTGGATCACTACCGGTCCTAAAGTAAAGGCTTTAGAAGACGAAATTGCTAGATTCTCGGGAGCTCAGTCGGTTTTGTGTGTTAATTCATGGACATCGGGTGCTATTATGATGCTTTCGTGGTTAGGTGTTAACGAAGGTGACGAAGTTATAATTCCGGCATACACATATGCTGCTACTGCTTTAGCAGTAATACATGCAGGAGCAAAGCCTGTTATGGTAGATATAAACGATGACTTCAATATATCAGTTGCTGAAATTGCTAAAGCAATAACACCCAAAACAAAAGCTATAATTCCTGTAGATATAGCAGGTTGGCCTTGCGATTACAAGCAAATAATGGCCTTGGTTAGTTCTGAAGATATTCTTGAAAAATTCACTCCAACCTCTGATGTTCAGAAAAAATTAGGTCGTATATTAGTATTAAATGATGCAGCTCACTCTTTAGGAGCAAGGTATTTCGATAAGAATATTGGTACGGAATGTGACGTGACCATTTTTTCGTTGCATGCTGTCAAAAATGTGACTACTGCCGAAGGTGGTGCAATATGCTTGAATATGCCTGATGTGTTTGATAATGCTAAACTTTATAGTGAGTTAAGAAGAATGACATTGAATTGTCAGACAAAAGATGCATTCTCAAAAAGTAAGGCTGGTGGTTGGAGATATGATATTGTCGGTTTGGGTATGAAGATAAACTTAGCGGATGTAAATGCTGCAATCGGACTGGCTCAGATCAGAAAATATGATACGTTGTTGTCTCAACGTAAAGAAGTTGCTGCCAGGTATCGTAAAGCATTTTCGAAATACGAATGGGCAGTAATACCACCTCAGATTAGTGATTCAAAGGAATCTTCATGTCATATTTTTCCATTAAGGATTAAACATATCACCGAAGAACAAAGAGATAATATTATTCAAAGAATTTCAGAAGCGGACGTTGCTGTAAATGTTCATTTTATACCTTTACCAATGCTTAGCTATTTCAAAAAACTTGGTTATGATATAAAAGATTTTCCTCAGTCGTTTAAAAATTATTCTGCAGAAATATCTTTGCCTATTTACCCCCAACTCACTACCGAACAAATTGATTATATTGTAAGTACTGTAGTAAATGCGTATAATTCAGAAGAAATAATATGATCAGATTTTTAGATATTTTATTCTCTACATTAGGTTTGTTGTTATTATTTCCGTTTTTCATTATATTTTACCTGTTGATAGTAATCGAGAGTCCGGGTGGCGGCTTTTACACACAGGTCCGGGTTGGAAAAAATGAAAAGGATTTTTTTTTGTATAAATTTCGTAGTATGCGAAAAGGTTCAGACAAAAAAAGTCTCATTACAATTGGTAACAGAGATAACAGAATGACTCGTGTCGGATATTTTATACGTAAGTTTAAAATTGATGAACTACCGCAATTATATAATGTACTTAAAGGGGACATGAGTTTGGTTGGTCCACGACCGGAAGTAAGAAAGTATGTTGAGTTTTATAATCAGTATCAAAAAAAAGTTCTTTCTGTAAGACCGGGAATTACTGATTATGCGTCTATTGAGTATGCAGATGAGAATACTCTTTTAGGTGAGTCGGATAATCCGGAAAAATTATATATAGAACAAATTTTGCCACATAAAATTGATCTAAATATGAAGTACATCAATAATATTGGTGTAAAGGAGTACTTTAAAATAATAATTCTCACTGTTCGAAAAATATTTATATAATTAGTTATTTAGATATGAGCCTTTTTTGTTTTGAAATAATGGATTTTTAAACATATAAATAGAAATGTCCAAAAAAGTATTTGTAAGTGGTTGTTACGATATGCTTCACAGCGGGCATGTGGCCTTTTTCGAGAAGGCTGCGGCTTATGGCGATTTGTATGTGGGGATAGGGTCGGACAGAACCATTGCTGAACTGAAAGCGCGTAAAACGATTAACTCGGATGCGGAGAGACTTTATATGGTCAATGCGCTGAAGTCGGTGAAGCAGGCCTGGATCAATAGCGGTAGTGGTTTGCTCGATTTCGAAAATGAACTACGCGAACTACGTCCCGATATATTTTTTGTAAATGCCGATTGACATACTGCTGCCAAAGAAACGCTTTGCAAAGAGTTGGGTATTGAATATGTGGTGAGCAAACGTGTGCCTCATGGTGGATTACCCGCGCGTTCGACTACTGCTTTGCGACAGTAGTGCCGGATTCCGTATCGCATCGATTTGGCGGGTGGCTGGCTCGATCAGCCTTATGTGAGTAAAATGGCTGCCGGCTCGGTAATTACCTTGTGCATTGAACCCGATTACGATTTCAACGATAGGAGCGGAATGGCCACCAGTAGCCGTAAAAAGGCCATTGAACTGTGGCAGACGGATATTCCACAGGGCGATAGCGAAAAGTTGGCCAAAACATTGTTTTGTTTCGAAAACCCTCCGGGAACCAAATATGTGAGTGGTTCGCAGGATGCATTGGGTATTGTGATGCCGGGATTGAATAAATTTGATTATGTTGGAAATTTCTGGCCTGAAAAAATTCATTCCCGCATTGATGAAGAGTTATTTCTCTGGCTCGAAAAGCATATTTGGATGATTCCGCTTTATCCGCGTCATCAGGGTTACGATGTGTTGGCCAATACGCATATTACTGCTGAGGTAGCCCAGAAACTTGCTGAGGCTACTGAGAAATGCTGGTCGGCTATTCAGAATATGAATGCAGTAGAAACAGGTTGCGCTATGACTGAAAGTTTCGAGGCTCAGATTGCCATGTTCCCCGAAATGGTGAATGCTGATATTCTGGCTCAGATTGAACAGTTTAAACCCAATGTACTTGGTTGGAAAGTAAGCGGAGCAGGAGGGGGCGGTTACCTGATTTTCTTTAGTGAAAAGCCTATCAGGAATGCTATTCAGATAAGAGTGAGGCGAAGTTCACAATGATTACAATAAGATACTAAAAAGGATGACCCTGAATGGAGTCATCCTTTTTTGTTGATCTTAAAACCACTGAAATTTATTCCTTTATAACTTTATGTGTGGTGTTTCTCTCTGTGGTTTGAACTTTCAGAATATATAATCCATTGGCAAAGCCGCTTAAATCAACTTCTGCGATGTTTCTTACTGTTTTTACATGTGAACCTTGCAGGTTGTACACATTTATTTCGCGTACATCGTTTTGACTGCCGATAAACACTTTTGCATTTGTAATCGCCGGGTAAACCAATACATCCGATTTATATTCAGGATTTTCCACATTATTGGGGAAATCAATTTTCCGGTCGGTGTATATCAATAACTGCCCCGGTTGCATGTTTATGGTCATCGAAGTAGTGGTTACATTCAGTTCAGCTCCTGTCAATGCATTGTACCATGTGCCGGTTTTGCTGAAATTCGGATTGGCTGTGATGCTGGCGTCGGCCTGGAAGTTCCCTAAAACCACCATGTTCAGGTCGTTGTGCGCAAGCGCTATACGACGTCCGTTAGCCCAATCGCCTGATCCAATGTTGAGCGAGAAATTTCCCTGTGTAAATGCAGTAGGATACAATTTACGAAGTGTAATAATTTTCGACGACATATCATAAGCTGCTTTGCGGTGAGCCAGATTAAGATACGACCATGCCGAAGGTTTCTCGGAAGTACGTCCTTTAACTAAATCCTGCTTAGCCACACCATCTTCAATATAATATCCAATTGAATAATCGTAACCCATTTCGCCAAACTGCCATACCATTTTAGGTCCGGGAACCAAAGTTGTAAAGGCAATATTCAAAGGTACGCGACTGATACGATAAACGGAGTCAGTTTTTACGGTGCCAAATCCATATGCTTTCGCTTTGAAAAAATTGCGTTCTTCGTCGTGACTTTCGGCAAAGCCCACCCAGCGACGTGGAAGACTATTCATGCCACCAAAATCGCTATCGGACTGATAGCCCATTGCTGCCTGTGAATACGCATTGTTCACGTTACGCCACAAATACATGCCGCGATTGGCCAGTTCGGTTTCTTCGCTTGCAGAACAGAAATGCTCCAAAATAAACATTACATCCGATTTAGCTGCTTTAGCAGCATTGTAATAATCGGTCAATATATTTATGCGACTTTCATCGTAATTCGATGCTGTTGCTTCGGTCGAACTCTTTTGCGTAAAACCTTTGGTCAGGTCCAGTCGATAGCCATCAATTTTATATTCGTTGATCCAGTATTGCAATACACGTTTAAAATAATCACGTGTAGGCTGATATTCGTGATTGAAATCGTGGAATACGCTGTATGGATGTGGTGCAGTGACATTAAAATAGGGATTGTTGGCATCAGTTTGATTGCTTGTCGCATTCCACCACATTTTGGCATAAGGGAATTGACCGGTAGCATGATTGAAAACCACATCGAGTATTACCGCAATGCCACGTTTATGACACTCGTCGATAAAACGTTTGTAGGCCTGTTCGGTTCCGTAGGCTTTATCAGGCGCAAAGAAATGATTCGGGTTATAGCCCCAGCTGTTGTTTCCGTCGAATTCCTGCACAGGCATTAGTTCGATGGCAGTAATGCCCAGATGTTTCAGATAATCGAGCTTTTCAATAGTCGCTTCGAGCGATTTTTCAACAGTAAAGTCGCGTAGCAGAAGCTCATAAATCACCATATTGTCGCGATTATGCATTTGGAAATTGGGCACTTCCCAGTTATATGCGGGTTTGTTTGTTTGCAGTGTAGCCACAAGGCCTTCGGTTTTTCCTTCGGGATAAGCTTTCAGATTAGGATAAATATTATGTTTCTCGTTGATCCATTTGTCGTTCCATGGGTCGAGTACCATTTCGGCATAAGGATCGGACACGCGGATAGTGCCATCTACCAGATACTGGAATCCGTAAATATGGCCCGGAGTCAGATTGCTGAGCGTGGTCCAGAAATATTCACCGTCTTTTTTCATCTGGTAGGCATTTAGTTGCATCCATTCGTTGAATTCTCCCAATACAAACACGTTTTGTTTTCCGGGTGCATGCAGTATCAGAGTTACAGTATTGGCATCGATGTAATTAATACCGGGCTGCGTTCCTGCGGGGCGGGCCTGAGTAGTGACGGATTGAGGTACACATACATAAGCTGTGTCGCGTACGGTTTGTCCACCCAGAATACCTTCGGCAATTAAAGTATAATCGTCGGCAGTGGCAAAAGTGTAGGTGTGTGTAAGCGTTGAGTATCCGTTGAGAGTTTTAACGATAGTTCCATTTACGTATAAGTTCAATGTAGTGACAGCAATAGAAGTAGTTACCGAAATATTATAGGCTTCGCCGGCTGTGAGTGTGATATTCCCATCGGGGCGCTGGAAACCGATATTCAGTCCGGCTTCGAATACATCGACAAATATATCGCCACCCGACGCTGTCTTGCCTTCTTTTGAACCATCGGTATTGCGGAATACAAGAGCAATTTTTTGTACTTTTTCACCGGTTGGAACACCGAAAAACGCACGCACACCTCCGGTGATTATCAGTTTGTGTTTGTTATTGCCCAGAGCGGTAAGTTTATTTTTGGTAGTATTTGCCTGCGCCAGGTTTGTGCTGCTTGGCCATGGAGTCTCATATTTCCAATCAGATCCGCTGGTGCTTTTGTCGGTAATTACTCCGATATGTGCATACACATCGCCGGTAAAATCTTTCAGTCCGGCATTCCCCTGAGTAGCATCGAAAATAATTTCTACGTCTCCGGTATAGGCTTCGGTGATAAATGCAGGGCTTGTGGACGAAATCTGAGCCTGTACAATATATCCAAAGCAAAGGATAAGAAGTGTGAGTAAGGTTTTTTTCATGATTTGCGATTTTTTATATAAATGATTGTTGTTAATTATCAGCTCTTTACAATATGTGGCTGCAAATATAACCGATTGAACATTCTTTTATTTATATAAACAGGATGCAATGAAAGTATTTTAGTTGCAAACGATTGCAGGACACGACAAACAAAAAGAGCAGTACGGTTTTAGTGGCCGACTGCTCTTTTTTAAAATAATATTGTGTCCACTCCGAAAAGGGTAGAACGCAAATTACGCAAATAAGAAAAAATGATTAAATGTTTGTCTTTCTGCGATATGGCTAATTCTAATGTTATGTAAATTTGTATTGTTGTCAGGTAAAAAATCATTGGATTCTTCTCCTCCGCGGCAGATCTCATTTTAGTCATTTTGAAAATTTTCACCGGACAACACTGATGAATTTGCGTTCAAAATGACTTTTCGGAGTACATTCAATATTAAATATTTTGCTGGATTATTTTTTTACGGTCTTTACAACTACCCAATTGTTTTTTTCTTTAAAATCAATTAGTTCCAGTCCGTTGCGGTTTAGTTCAGCTTCGATTACGGGAATGTCGGCTTTGTAGAATCCGCTCATATAGAGTTCGCCACCTGTAGTCAGACACGCAGCATATTTTTCCATATCGGCCAGCAGAATGTTTCGGTTGATATTGGCAAGTATAATGTCGAAATGCAGTCCGTCGAGCAATTCGGCACCACCAAGTTTTACCTCAATGCCACTGACTTTGTTCAGAGCTATGTTTTCGAGCGAGTTTTCGGTACACCATCTGTCGATGTCGATAGCCAGCAGTTCGGAAGCACCACGCATGGCAGCCAGAATTGCGAGTACAGCAGTACCACAACCCATATCAAGCACTTTTTTGTTGCTCAGATTCATTTTCAGAATTTCTCCGATGACGAGACTTGTTGTTTCGTGATGCCCGGTGCCAAATGACATTTTTGGATCGATAATAATGTCATATTTAGCCACAGGAATATCCTTGTGAAACGAACTGTGAATTACACATTCTTCGCCAATCACAATGGGTTCAAAGTAATGCTTTTCCCATTCCTCGTTCCAGTTTTTAGAGGCTACAGTTACAATTTCGTATGAGATAGCCACTTCTAAGGGGTAGTTGTTGATGGCATCTTTCAGGCTATTTTCGTTAAATTTTGTTTCAGGAATAAATGCCTGCATCCCGTTTTCGCAGGGCACAAAACTGTCGAATCCAATTTCGGCGAGTTCGGCTGCAAGAATATCAGCCATAAATTCTTCGAATGCTTCGAAACTAAAGTCTACTTGTATAAAGTTCATTTGTTGTGGTTTTATTTTTTTTGAAATGAGACTTACAAAATTACTATAAATAATCCGACTATCACAGTGTAGAGGATAATTCAGACAGTGTTTTTCTTCCAATTACTTATGTGTTTTTTTATTGTTGTATGGCAAAAATATTTGGATTCTTCGCTTCGCTCTGAATGACAATACTTTGTGTTGAATTTTGTTGGGAGGTGGTAGGTTGGCGGCGAAGCCGCCAACCTACCACCTCCCAAATATATAACTAACTGACTGTCATCTCGAACGAAGTGAGAGATCTTAAACTTCCTCTAAAAAAATTATCGGACAACAATAGTGTTTTTTAGTGCAAAACAGTTTTAATGTTATTTCCTCATAAATCTTTGTGCAATTCAGGCCCGAAATTTGTTATAAAAATGTATATTTGTAGTAGCAGAAATAATTGTAAAATAAACGATTAAATTCGATGTAAATCATCCTGAAATTTAGTTTTGTGGCATGATTATTGATTAATAAATTAAAAATAAATCTTTCAATTATAAGGAGGAATCATTATGAAACCAACCATCATTACATTGATTATGTCGCTGTTTTTATCTTTGGGATTATTCGCCCAGGATAAACAAATTGTCGACGACATATACTTTAAACCGTCGGATGCAAAAGCTTTGATCAAAGAACGAAAGAATAAGACAGTTACACGCCCTAATGTGAAAAATGGAGTGCGTGAAATTGTTTTTTCTGACCAGCTTGAAGACAGCACAGATTTAGATGTCGATACACTTGCCATGCGTCCTGAGCCGCTTGATTCGACTGAGGATGCAGGATATTATGTAAACGGCTTTAATGGAACCGAGTCCGATTTGGAATACGCTAATCGTATTCGTAAATTCCATAATCCCAAATACACTATTTTTATTGGTGATCCTGCTTACAATGATATTTATTTTCTGAATAGCTGGGATTGGAACGTATATGTGGATGGATCGTATGCCTGGGTAACTCCAACCTGGACAAATCCTTATTGGTTCGATTATATGTATAGTCCGTACAGTTACAGCAGCTGGTATTGGAGACGAAATTTATATTCTCCTTATTATGGTGGATTCTATGGTGGATATTATGGAGGTTACGGTTCTTGGTATTCAGGTTATTACGACCCCTGGGGATATGGCTATTATGGTTACGGATATGGTTATGGATACGGTTACGGCTACGGCTACAATGGTTGGGGATACCCCTATAATGGATCGTATTGGGGATATTCAGACTGGACTCCATCCTATGGAAACAATTCGCGAAACTATAATGAAGCAAGTCGACGAGATTTGTACACGCAAAGTGGTCGTGGCTCTGTACGTAATACTTCATCATCAACTATTGGCGGAAGCCGAAACAGCTACAGTGCAGCCACATCGACAGGTAGAAGCGGATATACACGCTTAAGCTCGGATGCAAACAACAATATTACACGTAGTTCTTCGTCTACTTCGGTGAACCGTACTTCTACAGGAAGGGCTGTAAACCAGGGAGCAAATACCTACAGAACAGGTGAAGGATCTGCTCCAAGATCGGGATATACAAGAACATCGCCACAAACAACTACCAGAACTTCTACATATTCTGCAAATGGTGCTACACGTTCGACTTATAACACTGGTCGTACAAATACAGATGGATATCGTACTTCGAATAACTCCGGAGATTACAGAACTTCAGGCAGAGTGTCGACAACGCCGAGAACCGGTACAGTTAGTTCAGGTGCTGCAACACCTGGTGCAACAACACGTCCGTCTTCGTCATATTCCAGTGGCAGAACGCAGCCTTCAGGTGGTTCTACCGGAACTGTGTCAACACGTCCTACTTATTCCACAGGTTCAGCCACTCCACGTAGTTCGTATTCGAGCAGTAGTTCAACACCTTCATCTTCTTCTTCATCAAGCAGAGGTAGTTATCAGAGCAGCAGTTCGTCGCGATCTTCTTCAGGATCCAGTTACACTCCGTCTTCATCTTCCTCATCCTCCTCTTCTTCAGGATCATATTCGGGAGGTAGCAGTAGTTCCTCGTCGTCTTCATCTTCCTCTTCTTCGCGTGGAGGAGGTAGTTCAGGTGGCAGACGATAAACAGAAGACTGACAGTTAGATATGAAAATTGATTGTGTCCTTTTCAAGAATAATGAAAACAGAATTTATACATTAAGATAATATATTATGAAACGAATACTATTAACGCTGGCCTGTGTTTCAGCTTTTTCGGGCGCCTTTTCGCAGGTGGAATTTGATGCACTGAAAGTTTCGCAAACAGATATTATAGGAACTGCAAGATATACCGGAGTTGCAGGAGCTTTTGGTGCTTTGGGGGGCGATGCTTCTGCTATCAAGGACAATCCTGCCGGACTTGGAATTTTCCGTAAGTCGGAACTTACAGCAACAGCTGATATATTGATGCAAAATGTTTCGTCAACATGGAATGGAAAGCAAGGTGTCAATGATTTGTTTAAATATGGTTTTAATAATCTGACGTACGTAATTGCGTTACCTACATGGCGTTCCGAAAGCGGTTACGAAGGTTTGCTAAGTTCCAATTTCGCTTTTTCCTACAATAAACTGAAAAACTTCAACCGTAGTGTATCTATCAATAGTAAGCCCGCTGCTTCGTCGATGACGCATTATATGGCCGAATTTACCGATAGAAATTTGGGTTATTATAACAAAGATTGGTCGAATTACACGCTTGTTCAGGATAACTATCCAATGAATGGTGCTGCAAATCCTTATCAAAACGTTGATATTCCATGGATTAGTTATATGGCATATCAGGGTTATCTGATTAATGACTCGCTGGTTAATCAGGAGGTAAGATGGTTTTCGCTACTTAATAACGGAGATATGGTGACTCCTTCGTACACACTTCGTGAGCAGGGTGGAATTGACGAATATAATTTTGGCTGGTCGGGAAATTTCAGTAATCGTTTCTTTATTGGCGCTACTCTCAATATGCAATCGCTCTATTATCGTGCGGACAGTAAATATACCGAGAGTTTTCAGCAGAACAGGAGTATGGGTATTGATAATACCTTGATTATGAATGGAACCGGTTTTAATGTGAATGTAGGAGCCATATTTGTGCCGGTTGATTTTATACGTTTCGGACTTGCCATGCACACGCCTATGTTTTACAACCTGAGTATGACAAACTATGCCGATTTGAACTCCTCGATGGCCAATAAACAAATGTCGCCCGAGAATGTGGTAAAATACAAACAAATGTCGCCCTTTCAGTTGAATGCGAGTGCTGCTTTTTTGCTTGACAAAAAAGGTTTTGTAAGTGCCGAATATGTTTTAAATAATTATAAAGGTATGCGTTTACAGGATCAGGAAGGTAATTCGCAAGCTTATCCTGATGAGAATGCTGGTTTTGGACAAATGATGAATAATTCGCGAACCATAAAAGTGGGAATTGAGTATAAACTGACCGACAATTTTGCGCTCCGCGGAGGATTTGCCAATAGCAGTGCTGCTACACGGCCTGATGCCACCAAATGGTTTATTCCCAGTACCACACGTACCGATAATGAGTATTTTGTACACAATCGTACCGATTATTTTACTGCAGGTTTGGGTTATCGTGAAGCAGGTTGGTATATAGATATGGCATATATGAACAAGGCATTGAATGAGACATTTTACGCATATAACTCAGCTATACTGGCAGATGCCTATAAAGTAAATCCGGCAACGGTTAAAACAACCAACAACAATGTAGTGATTACATTAGGGTTAAGGTTTTAGTATTTCGATTGATCTTGTTTTATTTTTTTTTGAAAAGAGCAGCTTTCGGGTTGCTCTTTTTTTTTGCTATGGTGACAGTTTTATTTTGTAAATTTCATATTTCTTTTATTGTATTTGAAACTACTCTGAGGGGATTGTGACTGCTATACATTTCAACTTACGATATTACAATTAGTTTATGATTATAATTGTAATGATTTGGTTTTTCGAAGATTGCTAAATTATTTTGTATATTTGTAAGCTGATTTTCGAAATGCCTTTGTTGTATGAATAATTATACATTTTGTCGTTGATGTCTTCTAACGCATAACTGTGTCCAAATATGTGTCAATATGAGAAAACCGCTGCTTCTATTGTTTAGTTTTTTTGTTGCATTATCTTTGTTTTCGCAGGAAGCCGGAGGAGGTTTTCAGGAGGATGTGAATCAGTTATTCATACCTCTTTTGAAATTGCTCGACACAATTCTGTTTTGGGATCCTTTTGCTGCTATGGGTTTTGACTTTGGAGTGAAAATTCCATTTATAATCATCTGGCTTATTTTCGGAGCTGTTTTCTTTACGATTTATCTTCGGTTTATAAACCTGCGGGGATTGAAACATGCCTGGGATCTCGTTGTAGGAAAATATGATAAAGATGGGCATGAAGGTGAAATTTCGCATTTTCAGGCCATTTCTACAGCCTGTGCTTCGACGGTTGGTTTAGGAAATATCGCAGGAGTTGCGGTAGCCATTGCAATGGGTGGCCCCGGAGCTACATTTTGGTTGATAATTGCCGGATTTCTGGGGATGACAACAAAGTTTACTGAATGTACGCTGGGTGTAAAATATCGTAAAATAAATCCTGATAACAGCGTTTCTGGTGGACCAATGTATTATTTGAGAGATGGTTTGGCTAAAAAGGGATTAAAACATACCGGAAAAGTGCTGGCTGTAGTATTTGCTGTTTTTGCTTCCATCGGTGCATTTGGTATTGGTAATATGTTTCAGTCCAATCAGTTGGTAGCGCAAACCATTTTGGTGTTTCCTGCTTTGGGAGAATATCAGTTGTGGATTGGGATTCTGGTGGCATTGTTGGTTGGGGTGGTTATTTTAGGCGGAATTAAGGGAATAGCACGTGTAAACGATAAGTTATTTCCTTTGATGGCTGTACTTTACATAGTTTCATGTTTGGTAGTGATCGGCGTGAATTATCAACATATTGGTGATGCGTTTGTACTTATTCTGAAAGGGGCTTTTACGCCCGACGCTGCCAAAGGAGGTTTTGTGGGAGTGATGATTATTGGTTTTCGCAGGGCTGCTTTTTCAAACGAAGCCGGAATTGGTTCGGCTGCCATTGCACACTCCACTGTGAAAACGGAAAAGCCCGTGACTGAGGGTTTTGTAGCACTACTTGAGCCATTTATCGACACAGTAGTAATTTGTACCATGACTGCACTTGTAATTATCGTGACCGGAATGTACCAAAATCCCGGAACTCTTCAAGGTACACAGCTTACTTCAGCGGCTTTTGCTACAGTGTCCGACTGGTTTCCGTATCTACTGTTGCCTGCGATTATTCTTTTTGCCTATACTACTATTATTTCGTGGTCGTATTATGGTGTAAAGAGTTTCGATTTTCTGGCAGGTGGAATCAGCAAAAAACTATTTGGAAAACGTATATATGCTACACGGGTTTATCAGATTGTGTTTTTGGTTGTGACAGCTCTTGGGGCCATGCTCAATCTGAATAGTCTGGTTGATTTCTCCGACATGCTTGTGTTGGCAATGGCTGTGCCCAATATTATTGGTTTGTTGATATTAGCCCCTGAAGTGAAAAAAGAATTAAAGGAATATTTAATCTGGATAAAAACGCAAAAAAAATAAATGAGAAATTCTGTAAGTCAAACAATTACTGTGAGTTCGTTTCAGACCGCCGAAAGTCTTGGGTCTGGTCTGTTACCTGTTTTTTCGACACCGGCATTGGTAGCTTTAATGGAGAATACTGCCATGCAGCTGATTGATACACCCGATGGAAAATCGAGTGTGGGTATTATGATTCAGGTAAAACACCTGAAAGCTTCACCAGTAGGAGCTAAAATTACCTGTACAGCGACTTTGGTAGCTAACGAAGGCCGAGGCTATAGTTTCGAACTTGTGGCCACCGACGAATCGGGTGACAGAGTGGGAGAGGGCAGCCACGAAAGGGTGCTGATTGATGTGGAGAAATTCATGTCGAAAGTGAAATAACCTCTGGATAGAAAACAACAAACCCCGTAAGTTTTGAAAGTCTTACGGGGTTTGTTGTTCTGTTTTTGTCACAAGTTTTTATTCTTTCCACTTAAAAGTTACAACCTCGCCGGGCTTGAAAGTGTAACTGAAGAGTTTTTTGTCGGTCTGAATCAATACTTCTTTTGTCTCTGATCCGTAATATACGCCCATGTAAACCATTGTACCGTCCGGATTTAAAAATGCTGCACCCTTTACTGCATCGCCGCTTGAAATTAATCGCTTCGCATTGGGTTGAATGTGTTTTCCGAAATGTGCAATAGCATAATATTCAGCATGTTTCTTAATATCGCCCGATTTGTTTATTTCCACAACACCATAGCAATCCTGACAACCGAAATTTTTTGGTCCGTTGTTTTCGTCGAGTGCGAGGTTCCACAAAAGGGCATTTTTGCTCCAGCAATTCATAGCACCCACAAAAAGTTCACCTACATACCAGCGTACATTCTGATCAAAATCAGGCGCCCAGCCACCACCCGATTGCTCGGTGAAGTAAATGTTGCGGTCGGGATGCGCTTCCTGTACATTGCAAAGCGCCGAAATATGTCCTTTGTAAAGATGAAAGCCCGAACCGTCGACATATTCTTTAGCTTTTTCATCGTTCATTATGCTTATGGGATAATCGGGATTGTCGCAATTATGATCGAAAAGCACAATTTTGGTTTGTAGTCCCGAGGCTTTCAGTTTCGGACCAAAATGATCGCGGATAAACACTTTTTGCTCCTCGGCAGTCATGTCCATACAAGGATAGGCAGCAGTGCCATATTCCGGTTCGTTCTGCACTGTCATGGTGTGAATTTCGATGCCTTCCTGCTTGTAAGCCTGAATGTATTTAATCAGATAATCGGCATATACATCGTAACAATCTGGACGAAGTTTACCGCCCACCATACTTTTGTTTGTTTTCATCCATGCCGGAGGACTCCACGGTGTAGCCATTATTTGCATGCCTGGATTTATAGCCAGAATTTCTTTCAGCATGGGAATCACATCTTTATGATCCTCAGCAATCGAGAAATTTGAAAGTGTAAAATCCTCGGTTTCGCTATAGCTGAAGAAATTAAACGAAAAGTCGGATGCACCTACAGCCAAACGGGTGTAATTGATGCCAATTCCTGCAGGGGTGAAAAGTTCTCTGAAAACGGAGTCGCGTTTTGCAGGCGTCAGATTGTGATGAAATACCCAGGCCGACGCGTGAGTAAGCGCAGCGCCCACGCCATGAATAGTCTGGCAGGTGTCGGCAGCCGAAATTCTGATTATTTCAGTATTCTTTTTAAGATCTTTGCCAAAAAGAATCTCTTTTTCGACTAATAAACTATCGGTGTCAGGCAATGAGCTTAAAACCTGTACTTTCTCGGTTTGACTACAGGATATCAGACCCAAAGTCAGGGCAAATAATGTTGATTTGAATTGCATAATTTATTTCTGTTATTTATGTTCAATAAATTGTGTGTTTTATTTAAATTTAAAAGTAACCACAGATTCGTTGTACTGGTCGTAAGTGAATTTTCGATTAGCAATGCGAATACTGTATTTCTGCTTGGCACCACTGCGGTTAAGAACGACCACCACTTTGCTGCCATCGGTATTCATAAACGACGAAACGGTGAAACCACCGGGCCAGTTGGTCGAACTGTTTTTGATACGCAAAGCATCCAACCGAACTGTTTTTGCAAAATGTCCGAGTAAATAGTATTCTTCGTTTCGCTGATATTTCCCATCAATTTTTATAGTTACAACACCACGGCAATTCTGACAACCGCCGGTGGTAGTAGTAGGGCCATTTTTTTCGTTGAGCGCCAGATTCCACATCAGAAAGTTTTTCGAACCGCGGTTTACCGAAGCCATAAGAAATTCTTTCATGTACCAGAACATATTTCCTATGCGCGTATCGGTGTTCCAACCTCCACCCGATTGCTCGGTAAAATAAACGTCCTTATCCGGGTGTTTTTCCTGCAAAAGATCAATGGCCGAAGCATTTCCGCCGTAACCATGCCAACCTGTTCCTGCTACAAATTGCCGTGTAACCGGATCGTTGAGAATATTCATTGGGTAATAGGACATATCGAAATTATGATCCCAGATAATGATTTTTGTTGTGATATTGTTGGCCACGAATTTTGGTCCGAGATAGTCGCGGATAATTTCGTTTTGTTCCTGCCAAAGCATTTTCATGGTCGGATAACCATTGGTTTCGTGCATGGGCTCATTCTGAATAGTAATGGCATCGATATGAATTCCTTCCGCTTCGAAAGCTTTGATATACTTCACAAAGTATTCAGCAAAATCATTATATACCTCTTTACCTTTTAAACTACCTCCGTTCATGCTGTTATTTGCTTTCATCCATGCCGGTGCACTCCAGGGACTTGCCAGAATTTTTATATCCGGGTTTATTGCCAGAATCTGACGTAGTACGGGAATCAGATCATTCCGGTCACGTTCGGGGATATCAAAGGTGTTAATGTCAGGATTGTCGCAATAACTATATGTACCTATCGAAAAGTCAGATGAGCCAATAGTGATGCGCAGATAGTTTATACCAATGCCTTTTTTCGGGTCAAATAAATCCTCGAGCAAAGGCGTTCTGTCAGCCGAGTTCAGTTGGTTGATCAGATATGCCGAAGAACCTGTAAGCGCAGCTCCAAAACCGTCGATACTTTGATAAGTGGTGGTAGTGTCGAGCACGATGGTGAAATTACCAATGTCGCGCGAGAAATTTATCGGAAGCTGTTTCTGGTGCAGATGTACTTCGTTGTCGGTTGTAAGCCATAAACTCACATCTCCAACTGAATCAACAGGATTCGGGTCCGGATCAGGATCCTGTGTGACAGGGTCTTTGCAGCTATGAATAAGAAGTAAAACAACAATAAAAAGAATTGATATAGCGGATTTTTGTGACATAGTATATAAGAATAGTTCATCCGATAAGCAATTGCCTATCGGATGAATATTGACTTTCTATTTTATTTTTTCAAATGTACTGACTTTATTGTTAATGTCAAGTACAAAACGATAAATACCGGGTAAATTTTTAAATTCAGGAGTTCCTGCAAAATTACCTTTGTCGTCCGGTGAAGGTGAGAACAGATAACCGTTAGCCGGAAGCTGATAGTTTTGCGAGCTTTCTTCGCCTCCCCAACCGCGCTGGTGCATAAATTTCACCCCGAATGTCAGTCGCCATGGTTCGGCAGCTGTAGGTTCAATTTCGTGTTCGGCGTAGAATACTGATTCGAAAACACCTTCCGATACTTTACGACAGAAATGATATTCGAGTGGCGAGTTCCAGTTCCACGAATTGGTTTTCACTCCCGGCGTACGTGCAGGACCAGCTCCCACACCAACCAGCCACAAGGCATCAGGATAAACAGCATTAGGCTGTTCTACAAATACATACTCAAGTCCCGGGTGGAAATAAACAGTATAAATACCTGTTTTGCCAAGGAATTTCACTGTGTTTGCACCCGTTGGTTCAAAGAATGTCGGATTCATGCAGTTTGCCACATCGCTAAGTCCGGTAATGGTCATTTCGGTACCTTCGCCCAGATACATTACTGTGCTTTTCCAGTCCTCTTTGGTAGCCACATTCATGTGGTCGATAGAAGTTAGTTGCACTGTGCCAAAGTTGTTGATATTCATTGTGGTAGCCGGCATAAGTTTGTCACCTTCGCCAACTACGGTAAAATTGAATAGATCGAGTGTGATTTTTTTGAAACCAACCAAAGTCGGATCGTAAAGCTTTATCACATCGCCCGACACAGTGGTAGTATTGCCTTCCACTGTTACATCAACCAGACTCATAGCGCCATTCACAGTCCCAAAAACCAGATTTTCAGGATTTAACCAGTCGATTTTTTTGAAACGGTTTACTTTTGTGGCTAACCTGAAAGTAATGTCATTAGTTAAAGTCAGACCCTCGGCTGTGTAAATATGATTTGCTGCATCGGTAAGCTGCATTTCGACAGTAGCTGTGGGAGTTACCAAAAATATCGAAGGTATTTCGGGACGCGAAGCAATGGTGCTTGCAATGATTGTGTCCTTTTTGGTTCCTTCCACATTTTCGGAAATTAAGTGTACTTCCACTTCGGCGCCATGAGGCATACGGGCTACAAACGGAATCCAGTATTTTTGGGTGTAAGTAGCCGCATGATCTTTAGTTCTTACTTTTTCAGTTGCAATGATTTCGTCGCCAACCACCACTTTTATGCTAAGTGTGGATAGTGGTGTAAGCGGATCGGAAACACCCACCGAGAGTGTAATTGAATCGCCGTACATAATGGCTGTTTCAGCCACTGAGGCACTATCGAAAACGGGCATCGAATCCGGGAAGTGAACGCGAAGTTCCTCCTCCTGACACGAAGCAAAAAATACTGCCATCAGCCCGACTATTGTGAATTTAAATATGTTTTTCATTTTTCGTTGAATGTTTTAATGAATTAATAACCCGGGTTCTGAACAAGATTGGCATTTAAGTCGATAGCCGTAGATGGTATCGGAAACAAATAAGAAGTTTCGGTGAATGTACGGCGTAGTGGCAAGCGACCGCTATCGCGCGAATTGAGCGAGTTCATCACTTCCTCCACTTTTTCGTAACGCACAAGGTCGAACCAGCGCTGTCCTTCGAAAGCAAGTTCCAAACGTCTTTCTTTCAGAATGGCATTCAACATGCTTTCTTTCGAGGCTTTAGCACTTGCAGGCAAAGCCGGAAGCAAAACACGTGTTCTTACCTGATTTACAATGGCCTCGGCAGCTTCCAGATTGGCAGCTCCGTCAAGATTAGCCAATGCTTCAGCCTTCAAAAGCAGAATATCAGCAAATCGTATTTTGATAATACTATGAGCAGCCGAACGCATTTTGTACATAAACGGATAGTTGTTCGAAGGATAGTAATTGCTCCAGTCAGCCTGATAATACACAATTGATTCATTTTTGCGAATCTGATCGTTTTCAGCATCGAAAGCAGCAATCAGGTCGCGCGATGGAGTTACCCATTTTGCCCACGAAAAATTGGCTTCGGGATCGAGCAAGTCTTTTCCAAACATCCATGTAACCCAGTTTCCACCACCGGTAAAAAAGTTTACTTCAAGAATCGATTCCGCTGTTGATCTGTTTTTCAAATCGGTACCGGCCGAATTCATAGCATAAATATCCGAATAGCTTGGATTTAGCGTGAATCCGTCAGCAATCACCTCGTTACAATATTGCAATACTTTTGCATAATCGCGTGCAGGTTTTTCGGCATATACTTTTGCCAAAAGTGCTCTTGCTACCGATTTCGAAAGTTTTGTTTTGTCGCCGGCGCTGTTGGTAGGAGCATCTACAATGGCTTCTGTCAAATCTTTTATCATTTGTGCATAAGCTTCTGACGGTTCTGTTTGTTTCGGATAATACAAAGGATAAACTTCCTCGATATTTTCGGCAGTAATATCGGTTCCTTCTTTCGTTACCACAGGAATATTTCCCCAAATGCGAATCATGTCGAACCAAACCAGCGATCTGAAAATCCTGGCTTCGGCTTTCCATTGTTTACGTTCAGAAGCTGTAAGCGTTGCATCGGGTACTTTGTCGATATTTTCAATCACAGTATTTGCCTGTGCCACATCTGCCAGATATCTGTTCCAATCTCGGGCTAAAACGCTGTTTCCACCACCAATTGCATTTGTTTCAATTGGTACTACCTGCGAACCAGTACTTCCTGCATAAGAATTATCGGAGCGAGTTTCGCTAAGCATAATCAAATCGAGATACCAATGTTCTTGTTCTTTAATTTTTTGGTAAAGCGACTGATATTGAGAGAACATTTCTGCTCTTGTTTTGTATTTAATGGAGTCGGTGCCCGATGTTTGTCCGTATGTTTTTTCAGAATATTCTGAAATCGGATCGTAGTCGAGCGAGCAGGAAACAGCAGTAAGTGCCAGTGCTCCTGCAAAAACTATTTTTGAAATATATTTTGTCTTCATCTGATTTGTAATTTATTAAAATTCAACATTTAATCCTACAATGAAAGTACGGGTTTGCGGATAGGTTCCCCAGTCGATGCCCTGTACTGTACCGCTGTTTCCCCACTGATTTACTTCAGGGTCGAAACCAAGATAATTGGTGAATGTAAACAGGTTCGAAGCTGTCATGTAAGGTTGAAGTTTGGTAATACCCAGTTTTTTCATTTTTGCCGGAGTTACATTGTACGATAAAGTGACGTCCTTGATTCTCAAGAAGCTACCATCCTCAACAAAGTATGATGAAATTTTCATATCATAATGCGCTTTCGGAATAGAAGTAATCATTCCCGGACGACGCCACCGTTCAAGTACACGGGTCGATTGGTTTTTTCCATCGTACATGCCTTCGGTTTCCATACGCGATGCATTGTAAATGTCGTTTCCGTATGAACCCTGAAGCAAAATACTTAAATCAAAGTTTTTGTATGAGAAGATGTTGGTCATACCAAAAGTAAAATCAGGATTAGGATCTCCAATATAATCACGATCGGAGTCGGTAATTGAACCATCGTTATTTAAATCACGATATATCAATTCACCTGTTTCAGGATCGACACCATCACTGAAATAACCGTAAAACCCTCCGAGAGGCCGTCCGGGTTGGTTTCGAACCACAAATTCGGTAATCTGCTCGGTCGTTTTAGCCGTATTATATGTCTGAGTTAAAACTAGCTTAGTGAGCTGATTTTTATTGGTCGAAATATTGAAATCAGTATTCCATTTAAAATCTTTTTTATCAATATTTCGTGAATTTACACTAAATTCAAAACCTTTGTTGGACATTTCGCCTTCGTTTCGTGTAATAGATGAAGCTGTTGAGGAACCAGAAGGAAGTGTCACATACATCAACATATCGGTTGTGTATTTTGAATAATAATCAAGTGCAAAAGTCAGTCGGTTTTTCAATATAGTTAAATCTAGACCGAAGTTGGTTTGAGTGGTTGTTTCCCAGGTAAGATCCGAGTTTCGAAGTTCGTTCATCGTGATGATCGGAACGGCTTTTTCATCGCTCATCGGTATCCACCATTCTTGTTTATTTATAACAAAACGTTGCAGGTAACTATAGTCGCTCAGTCCGGCCTGGTTGCCGGTTTGTCCCCAGCCTCCGCGGATTTTTAAATCATCAATCCATGTAAAGTCTTTCATGAAATTTTCAGACGAAACACGCCAAGCGGCCGATGCAGATGGGAAATATCCCCAACGATGATTCGGGTTCAGTTTCGACGAACCGTCCACACGCATATTTACAGTGGCCAGATATTTACTGTCGTAGTTGTAGGCCAAACGTCCTACGTATGACATAATAGCCCAGGCTGATTCAAATGAGCCGCTTCCCTGCGATACTTTGTTACCGGCATTTACAGTTTTAATACTGCCATCGTGAAAATATTGTGAACTTACATAAGACTTGCTGTAGTTAGATGTGGTAGCCGAAGTTCCCCCCATGAAATCAACATTGTGCTTGTCGAACGATTGATTGTAACTTAAAATATTGTCGTAAATCATTACAGTCCCAATCGAACGATCGTCGCTCGAAACGCCTCCCATGTCACGGCCATAGCCTGTTTTTACAGGATCGAGGAAGCTTGTGTAATTGTTGTAAAGACGGTCGAGTGTTACCGATGAACGTAGTCTTAAATTCGGAAGGAAAGTGATTTCAGCGCTTCCGGTGCTTATCAAACGATTGTTCATGGTTTTGTTGTCGGCTGTACGCGACATATTTTCAACCGGTGAAGTGATATTAACCCCATAAAACTTTTCGTAGTAATGTTTTGGATTATCTTCATCCCATACAGGGGCGTAAGTTGGAGTGTTGATAACAGAAAGTACCACGCCTGCGCGATTAGCACCCAATCCACTCACAATTCCATTGCTTTTGTAGTCGGAATAAGAAACATTTGCACCGATTTTCAGCCATGGCCGTATTTGATTTTCAATATTCGTGCGAAAATTAAAGCGTTCGAAATGAGCTACTTTTATAATACCTTCTTCGCCGGTGTAACCTGCCGAAAGATAGTAGTTGATTTTATCTGTAGCATTGGATATGGAGAGCTGATAATTCTGTGTAAGTGCATTCTGGAAAGTTTCGTCGTACCAATCTGTTTTGTCGGTAAGTGTGGCAGGCAAAGCGGTGGTCGATCCCATATCTTCGAGCAGTTCGCGATATTGATCCACATTCAGCGATTCGATGCGTTTTGTAAGGCTTGTAACCCCTGCATAAGCATTCAGCGAAATTTTCCCTTTTCCTTTGATACCTGTTTTTGTTGTAATAAGAATAACGCCATTGGCTGCACGCGAACCGTAAATGGCTGCCGAAGAGGCATCTTTCAATACCTGCATGCTTTCAATGTCGTTGGCCGAAAGGAACGAAATATTATCAAGTGTTACACCATCCACGACGTACAAGGGGTCGTTGCTCGAGTTCATAGAAGTGGTACCACGCACACGAATCACCATTCCTTCGCCCGGAAGTCCGTTTGGTTTTATAACTGATACACCGGCTGCCTTACCCTGCAAAGCCTGGTCGGCCGAAACGATGGGGCGCTGATCGAGGTCTTTTGTTGAAACAGTAGTAATTGCAGTGGTCACGTCGCGTTTTTTTACCGATCCGTAACCAATCACCACAACTTCGTCGAGTGCTTTAGTGTCTTCTTCAAGAGTAATTCTGATGTTTCTTTCCGAACCCACTTTTATTTCCTTTGGATTCATCCCAATGTAACTGATCACCAAAACGTCGCCCTGCGATGCTTCGATGCTGAATTTCCCATCGAAATCGGTGATTGTACCTGTAGTTGTTCCTTTTATCAGTACGTTTGCACCGATAATTGACTCATTTCTACTGTCTGACACTACACCGTTGATCACGGTTTTTTGCGCAAACAAATTGAACGGAAGTGCCAATGTCAACATCAGCACAAACCGTAGCAGATTTGTTCTGCCGACAGAAAAGACTGTCCTTTTTTGTTTTTCGTGAGTGATTTTCATCTGTATTTAATTGTTTTGTTAATAGTCGAAGTCCACTTACACATAAAAATTATTCTGCACTGCAAGCGTAATTCCTATGGTTCGTTTCATCGGATTTAATTTATCTGGTTATTTATGATTTATTTGAATGTAACTCTCGTTTTCAGACCTCCTATCATGAGGTCAAAATCGCCGGGCTCGGTAATCCACGTATTGTGCTGATTTACAAATGCAAGGTCTTTGTCGGTGATTTCAAAGCTCACTGTTTTTGTTTCACCGGCTTCGAGCGATATTTTACTGAATCGGCGAAGTCGTTTCATATCAGGTGTAATCGAGGCATACAGGTCGCTCGAATATAGTAATACCGATTCTTTTCCACTGCGTTTTCCACTATTTTTTACATCCACTGTTATTGTAAGCGTTTCGTCTGCGCTGAATTCTTTTTTCGATACTTTCAGATTGCTGTATTCGAAAGTAGTGTAGCTTAGTCCGTGTCCGAATTCATATTGCGGATTGTAATCCGATTCGTACACATAGGCTCCTTCGGCACGTTTTTGTTCTTCGGATGGTTTGTGATAATAAGTCACTAACGAATTCGGATACGATGGGTAGGTGTAGGGCAATTTTCCCGAGGGATTTACATCACCAAACAAAATGTCAGCCAATGCATCACCTCCATAGTTGCCCGGCAAATATGTCTGAACCACAGCCTTCATTTCTGGCTCGATAGCACTAATACAGCGCGGACGACCTTCGTTAAGTACCAGAATCACAGGCTTGCCTGTTTTCGCGAGTTCTTTTGCAAGGCGTAACTGATTCGCACTCAAATTCAGATCGTTCAGATCGCCTGGTTTCTCAGTGTATGTGTTTTCGCCTAGACAAAGAATTACAGCATCCACTGTTTTTGCAGCTGCAATGGCATTGGCAAACTGATCTTCCACATCTTCAAAATATTTTCCATCGTTTACATAGCTTACGCCGGGAACGTATTTTACGTTGTTTGTGCCAATTTCGTTTTGTACAGCTTCGAGAATTGTATTAAATTCTTCGGTGTAACGGTCGGTTTTTTCACCCTGCCATGAGTAACTCCAGCCGCCATTCAGCGTACGCATACTGTTTGCATTCGGACCGGTTACAAGTACTTTTGTCGTTTTTGAAAGCGGCAGTATTTCATTATTGTTTTTTAATAATGTAATAGCTTCTGCAGCCGCCTCATAAGCCATACGTGCCGATTTTTCAGAACCAAATTCAGGATAATCGCTGATATTTGTAACAGCTTGCTCCCAAAGGTTGAGTTTCAGTTTTAGTTTCAGAATACGGCGAACTGCATCGTCAATTCGGCTTTCTTTCACTTCTCCTTCTTTTACAAGTGCTATCAGATTATCGCAAAATGTTTCGTATTCGTAGGGAACCATCGACATGTCGATACCTGCGTTAATAGCCAGTTTAATAGCTTCTTTGTCGTCTTTGGCAATTTTGTCGCGGGTGTTCAGGTTAATAATGTCCATCCAGTCGGTTACCACTACACCTTCAAAATTGAGTTCTTCTTTCAGCAATTTTGTAATAATGTCGTGACTTGCATGTACAGTAATTCCGTTGATAATTCCCGAGTTAATCATAACCGATTCGGTGCCGGAAGCAATGGCTGCTTTAAATGGTTCGAGATGATATTCGCGCAATACATTTTCGGGTATGTATGCAGGCGTACGGTCTTTTCCCGACACGGGAACCGAATAGCCCAGAAAGTGCTTCAAACACGAAGCCACTTTGTATTTTGTGTGAATGCTATCGGTGATGCCTTCGTAACCTTTAATCATTTCCAAACCCATCATTTTTACAAGATATGGATCTTCTCCAAACCCTTCGAACTGGCGCGAAAAGCGCGGATCAGCACCCAAATCGAGTACAGGTGAAAAATTCCAGGGAATGCTGCTGGCCCTTGTTTCGTAAGCAGTTACACTGGCCATATTGTAAGCATGTGTGGGGTTGAAAGTGGCTGCAAGCGTAATTTGTTGCGGAAACATAATTGCGCCATCGGTATAAGTAGTTCCATGAATGGCATCAACTCCATAAATCACAGGTATTTGCATTCTTGTTTGCTCCATTGCTACTTTTTGAATAAAAGTAATGATTTTATTCCATTGTGCAGGTGGCATTGCGTAATTGTTTGTCGTATTCAAAACCGACCCCACATGATACTCCACAATCGCTTTCCGGATGCGCGCAGTATCAATTTCAAAAGGTACTTTGCTTTCATGACGTCCTTCGCCGTTACCAATCACGTCGAGTGTTATCTGAGTCATTTGTCCGACTTTTTCTTCCAGCGTCATTTCCGAAATGATTTTATCGATTTTCGCATCTGTTTCGTTTTTGCCCGTACTGCATGAAATGGCAAAAATGGAAAGTAAGATTAATGTCAGGCTTCTGTAAAGTGTTTTTCTCATTTTATGTAATTAAATTCGTTTGATGAATAGTGTCGAAATGACAATAAGAATTTCAGGCAAATTTAGAATAAATAATAATAACTCCCAAACTTTATTGTGTTTATTTTACACTAAGTATTGAAAATATTTATGTCAATGATTTAAAATGTTGATATGTAATGATTAATGATGCTTTGGAAAGAAGTTTTTTTTGTTGAGAATTTGTCCGAAAATTTATTTTTTAATAAATCCGGCTATGATTTGCGCCATTTCTTTAGTTCCTTCTTCGTTGGGATGAATATGGTCAGGGAAGAGATCGTGCCTGTCTCTAAGTGGTGTATTGAGGTCGATAAGCTCAATTTTATTCTTTTTGGCAATCTGTTTTATCACCGGAATAACTCCCGCATTCAATGTTGAATCGTTGATACCCCATTGTGTGGCAAAAACCGGAACGGGTATGCACATAATTATTTCAGGAGCATTTGGCAGCGATTTTAGTGTGTCGATCAAGGTCTGATAATCGGCTTCGAAACGAGCGCTGTTCCAGTTTTGTGGTTTGGTGTCGTTCGTACCGAGTTTAATAACCACCATATCGGGTTCGAAAGCAAAAATATTGGCAAATTCTTTGGTATTCCAGTACGAGAAATCACCTTCTTTTTGAAGTGTTGTTCCACCTTTGCCGGAATTTAGCACCTGAAAACTCTCGCCAAGCAAACTGTCGAGCCGGGCAGGGTAGGAGTATTTGTTTTGCTGAAAAATTCCTGCACCTTCGGTAATGCTATCGCCAATGCAAACTATGCGGGTAGGTTTATGGGTGCAGCTTATCATCAGTAAGGCAAGTAGAGCAAAGAATGTAATTTTTTTCATTTTGTATCGGATTTTGAATATAAATAGCGTTAAATGATTTCAGGTTTATTTGTCTGTTGAACCATGAAGAACTATGAGCATAAACAAACACACTGTAGTATTGTTTAATTACAAAATCCGTATTAGTGTCACATGAACAATAAGTAAAATCTGTGCAAAAATAAATGATAATTTTGAGATATACAAGTAAAATAGTGTTTATATTACACTAAGTTTTGGGTGCTCGCTGTTTGATTGTGTGTTTTTGACACTACTGCTACTAAATGTATGAAATTATTTTTTTACCTTTGCAGCCAATAAATATTATAAAAACTGATTATAGATGCCTGAAACCAATCCATTATTAGCTAATATACTTTCCACAATCTCGGTTGATTGTGTGATTTTCGGATATTTTGAAAATGAATTAACTGTGTTGGTTCGTAAGGAGTTTGTCCCTCTCAATGGCGAAATAGTGCAGGAGTGGAAATTGCCGGGCAACCACGTTCGTCGTGATGAAGATATAAATGCTACGGCTGCCCGAATATTGAAAGAGCAAACGGGGCTTGAGGATATTTTCGTGAAACAGTTCATGGTATTTAGTGATCCCGACCGATTGAAACGTCGTCCGCAGGATTTTGAATGGGTGAAGCCCCGCCTGATTGACGAAAGGGTAATTACGGTTGGTTTTTATTCGCTTTTAAATGTAAACTCTATAGATAATTCGAAACTGATTGAAATTGCCAAATGGGAAAATGTGAATGAAATTTCCGACCTGATGTTCGATCATAAAGATATACTTGATGAAGCGCTTGTAAAACTTCGTTACGACCTGATACATGAGCCTCTGATATTCGAACTTTTACCTCCGAAATTTACGCTTACGCAAATGCAGAAAGTGTATGAGGTGATTTTTAATACAGAATACGATAAACGAAATTTCCGTCGTAAGATTAATAAAATGGATTATCTGATTCAGCTGGACGAAACACAAAAGGGTGTTTCTCATAAACCTGCCCGTTATTACAGCTTCAATCGGGATATATACGAAAGTACACGCACGCAACGCTGCGATTTTGGAATGTAATAAAAAAGAGAGAAGGTTTTTGAACTTTCTCTCTTTTTTTTTAAATCGATAACTTGTCGATTCCCCTGATCGTATTGGTGAGTTTTACTACAAATATGTATACGATAGGCACCAGCGAAAGTGCATTGGCTAAAATCAGAGGTGTGTCCACCAACATAATGCCATACACCAGCCAAAGGCTTATACATACTACTACAATACAATACATCAGTAGCGAAATGCTGTTGGTATCTTTTGTTTTATACACTTTTATGGCTTGCGGAAACTGGTTAAGAACCGATAGGAGGGAAGCCGAAAAACCCACAATTTCTACTGCTGTCATTTGTTTAATTTTTGCTGCAAATATAATCAAATTTTCAATTCGGAAATACAAAAAAGCTGTTCAATAAATGCATTGAACAGCTTTTCTTTAATGATCTGGTTTCTGTTATTTTACTGATACTTTTCTGGTTGCACCGTCAACTTTTACAATGTAAAGTCCTTTGTTCAGTTTGTTCGAAACGAATGTTCCCGAAGCAACTGCCGATTGCATCACGCGTCCGCTAATATCAAAAATCTGAACATCCGATTTTACATTTTCAATAGTCAGCATTTGGTTTTGACTGTAAATTGTGTTCTGAGCTTCTTTAATATTCGAAACTGCACTGATGCTTTTTTTCCATGCTACAACAGTCACTGCTATATTGGCATCTTCCGGATAGGTTGCCGAACGGTCAGGGAATTTTTCTCCGGCTGCGTCAGCTTCTACGTAATCCCAGTCAGCTTTGTTGTAAAGGTTATAGATAATTTTCATTACCATAGGAATGCTGAATGTGAAAGTACCATCCTGATTTTTAGTGCCTTTCATTGCTTTTGACATATCCCAGCCAAGGAAGTCACCCTGAATAAATACGCTGTCGGTGCCGGCAGGAACAGTAGCTGTTATGGTGATTGTACCAGTTTTATCAGGATCAAAAACAGCTTTAAATGAATTTACTACTACAGATTTTGTGTTTTCTGTTGTTCCATACACAAAGTTGTCTTTAGGATCTCCCTGTTCGTACGACCATGCCGGACCAGCCACAAATTTGAATTCCATATTGATGGCATCCACGCTGAAAACTTTGATGCTAAAGATTTTTCCATCAACTGTTTCTGAGTCGAGAGTCATTTTGAACTCTTCAGAAGGACTTTTCCAACCGTTGAAGCTACCTACGAGGTAAAGTACTTTCACATCGTTTGGTACAAGAGCTTCTATAGTCACTTCGCGTTCGTCAGGAGTAAATACACTTGCCCAGTTTGCAACCACGTCGGCAGCACTCCATGTTCTGTCTGTAACACCAGATCCATCAGCGTTTTTTTCAATGTACTTCCAGTCCGGACCACTCAGGTACTGATATTTCATCGTTTCAGTTGCTGTTGGCAGGTCGATGGTGTAAGTAGTTTCGTTTACTTTGGTAAGTGGGGTGGCGGAAGGACTCCAGCCATTCATTTCTCCAGTGATGTAACAAGCTTTAGTGCCTGCAGGAACTGTCACTGTATAGGTCAATGCCGATACGGATTGAACTAAAAACAACATAGCTACAAGAGCTACAAATGAAGTAAAGATTTTTTTCATGATACTAATGATTAATGTTTGAAATAAAGTTTATTTATACAACGTGTCAAAAATACACAAAGTTTATTGTCTTTACAACACTTAGTATGATATTTTTTGAAATAATTTCAATTTTATTTTTATATCTGTGATTAAGTGATTGAAATGTAGTGTTTTGTATTTGTTGAATTAAATTTTATTTTTTGTTGAAAACAGAGCGTTCTGTAATGAATTTATTTTTTTTCTGAATTTTTATAACAAAAAAAGAGGCTGTCGTTGCGACAGCCTCTTTCATAAATATAGATTCAGTGAATTATTCGATTGTACCTGTTCCGGCATTGAAATCGAGTGTAACTACTTTTCCGGCAGTTACAGGAACTGCAGCCTGGTCGCCACCATTTCCACGATATTCAATTTTACCATCGATCACGTTGAATTCGCGTGTCCACCAGTCGGTAGTAGCAATTGAGCTGCCAGCATACATACGAAGGTTACCTGCATTAGCAACTGTATAAGTAAGTTTTTTACCATCGGCAGAAACAGTGAATTTATTAGCTTCAACAGCCTCAGCCCAGCCGCCAAATACATCACCAATACCATAAACAGCTACAGGGTCGATAGCTACTTTTCCTTCTTTCATATCAACGTATACCATATAGATACCGTCGGCATCAACGAATGCATTACCATCGGCTATAGTGTAACCAGTGTTAGTGGTAAGTCCGGTAAAGTCGTCTTTCCATTCTTTTCCTGGGGCCCATTTAAAGCCATTCGCTTTATTGAAATATCTGATACACCAGAATGCACCGTCAACTCCGTTTACAGGAGCAAGTTCAGCAACACCGGCATCTGTCCATGTCCAGTTACCAAAATCGGTACCAATCATGTAAAGATTTGTTGGATAGCTTGCAGTAAGTTCACCTGTTTTTTCAAATTTTACTTTATAGCTTTCGTTGATAGTTCCCTGAACAAGTTTCCATGTCAAAGTTACTTTGTAAACACCATTTTCTTCAACTTTAAAGTTGTCACCACCGGGAATCATATCTTTACCAAGGTTGGTGTTCGATTTTACAAGACCTTCGGCATCGAGCTGAATTTTCCAACCTGCACCATAAGCAAATTTGAATTCCTGAGTTGATTTGATTTCAACACCTTCGAGTGTGAAAGTCATAGAGTCTTTGTTGAAAGCAGAAGGAGTCAGTTCGGTAAAGCCCCAGCTGTTGAAACCACCACGCATACCCCAGCTAACAGGAGCAATTACGATTTGTGGAAATTCAAGGTCGCTGTTTACATTGAGGTCGAGCACAATGTGATACAAACCACTTTCAGTTACCTGAAGAGTTGCATTTTCAGTAAGCTGTCCTTTTTTTACAACAATATTGGGCTGATCGCTTTCACCTTTCAGATCCACGTCGGTAAGTGTAGCACCATATTTGGTTTCAACAGTACCTTTTTTCAACAGTAAATGGAAAGGTTTACCACCTTCGAGCGCAATGTATTTTTCGTACATACCTTCGCGGGCAGATTGATCCACTTCATTTTTACCTGCTGACATAATACCTGTATTTACCAGTTTAACAGAAGAAGTAGCTTCACCTACTACGTAGAAACCATCCTCAACAATTTCGTCTACATCTGGTCCATCATCTTTAGGGTCGCAACTTACAAATGTAAGCGAAAGTGCAAATAAGCACATTAATAAGAAATTTAGTTTTTTCATACAAATTGAATTTTATGATTAATAATTGTTTAGTTTGATATTTATTGTTGTTTATTGCCAGTTGTTCTGTGTGTAAATTCCGGGATTGTCATCCATTACCCATGTAGGAATAGGGAAAATGTTTCGATTTGATGAACGTGCGTCCATAAATTCCCACATACCGGTAGTGAATTTTCCGAAACGAACTAAATCCTGTCGGCGATGACCTTCCCATGCAAGTTCACGACCGCGTTCGGCCAGAATTTCGTCGAGTGTAAGCTCATTTTCAGTGTAGGGTGTCAGACCGGCTCTGGTACGGATTTTCTGGAACTCAGGGTCGTTAAGGAAGCTACCCACAGCACCATCTTTTCTCTTTAGCGCTTCAGCTTTCATAAGTAATATGTCGGCATAGCGATAAATAGGGAAGTCGCTGTTTGCGTGATGTTCGATACCGGGTTCAATTTCGAATTTTACAAAACGTGCACCTTCAAATGCATTTGCAGCAGTAGGATCCTGAATTGTGGTTACTTCAGGTACAATTATAGCAGGTACATCTTTTAGTGTGGAGTTTGAATATTTCAAAGTTACACCATCTTTCTGTATCGGTCCCACAAACCATTGCGCTTTGCGGGCATCAGCATTGTCGTATTTGTCGTAGAACGATTTCAGAGTACAGGGTCCGTTCCATGTTTCAGTAGTAAAACCATAAGCCTGTTGCATGCTGTAATGCATGGTAATCAGGTGGAACATGTTTCCTTTTGCATAAATAGCATCGAATACAATCGGAAAAATTATTTCTTTATTACCAACATTGTCTTTTTTGAAAGTAGTAAAGTAATTTTCGTTAAGTTCATAATCGCCACTTTCAATTACTGAGTCGCACTGAGCAATGGCATCAGCCCAACGTGGAGTGCCGGTATATACTTCAGCATTCATATACAGTTTAGCCAAAATGGTATGAGCCACTGATTTGGTCATTGAGCCATAACGTCGGTTTTTATCCAGTTTATCAATATTGTCAAGCAATTCCTGTTCGATCCAGTTGAATACCTCGGTGCGGGTATATTGTTTCAGTTCTCGCTTATTGTCGTCGATATGCACATTTCCGTACAAGTCCATAGCCAACAAATGATAGAAGGCGCGTAATGTTTTTGTTTCGGCAATTCCCGAGAGGGCAGCAGCATTATAAGTGGATTCGTCCGGACCAAGTATGCTGAGAATATTGTTTAAAACATTGTTACATTTAGTTACACCACCGTAAGCAAAGCCCCAACCGTTATTTACGTCGCGTGTGTCAGCTTCCCAGGTATGAGTGTGCATTTTAATGGGTACACCATTGTCGAACCAGTCGGTGCCACGCGTTGGTACCACCACTTCATCGGAAGTGTACTCCTGTAAACTCCAGTATCCTTCGCGGTAAATATATCCCGATTCGCCGGCCAACTGTGCATAGGCATTGGCAATCAGAGTTGAAAATTGGGCAGGAGTTTGAAAGTAATCTTCTTTCTGAACATCGGTATAAACCTCAGGCTCCAGATCGGTACAGGAGGTGTTGAGCATTAATCCTAATGCCGCCAATCCGATATATAATTTATTTAGTTTCATAAATTTGAATGTGTATTAATTAGGTTTAACATTAGAAATTAAATGATACTCCCAAATTGAAAGAGTGTTGTGTTGGATAGTATGAGCGTCCGTCGAATCCGGGAGTCAAACCTGACATGCTTACTGTAGCAGGGTCGTGACCTGAGTAGCCTGTGAGTGTAAATACATTCTGCGCTGTAAAGTAAACGCGCATTGTATTGATATATTTTGAAATTTCCGGATTAAGTACTGGTGAATATCCAACAGTAATGTCATTCAGTTTAAGATACGATGCATCTTCGAGATAGAAATCGGAGAAGCGACGTAACGAAGCTTTATCAGAGCCCGATGTTTTCCAGTTTGTCAGTTTGAGTGCATCTCCTTCGAATGATGACTGCAGCACATTTTCGGTACCACGTGTGTTTTCGTAGAAGTAACGTGTTTCGTTAAATATTTTGCCACCAATCTGACCTCTGAAGTTTAATGCTAAATCGAGGTTTTTATATTTTAATACTGAATTAAAGCCCATAGTGAGCAATGGATAAGCATTGCCAATGATCATTTTATCAGCATCCTGAGGATCGGTTGTGTAACCACCGGAAGGAGTTTCGAATACCCATTCGCCTTTCGAATTCACGCCGAAGTATTTAAAACCCCAGAAATTACCAATGGCACCACCTTCGGTGAGTCGCATAACATAATTACCTGTTTCGCCATCGCCTGATGAAATGTAGCCTGTGTTCTGGAAACTTGCAATCAGATTGCCGTTAGTGTCATAATTTCCGTATTGCGTTCCGGTGATACGAACCACTTTATTGGTGTTCCATGCTGCATTAAATCCTAAATCCCATGTAAGATCAGGTGTTTTGATAAGATTTCCATTCAACTGAAGTTCCACGCCATAGTTGTGAATCTGTCCGTAATTGTCCCATTTTGAGGAGGAAACATTTTCACCGGCTAAAGGCACTTTATATTCGTAAAGCAGATCAGTCGTGTTTCTGAAATATCCATCCAGCGAACCATACAGGCGATTGTTCAGAAAAGCAAAGTCGATACCACCGTTGAGCTCATGTTTTTCTTCCCAACGAATATATTGGTTGGTATTGGTTGTAGGCCCCCAGGGCTGTACAAACTCGCCATCGCTAAACACATAATCGCTTCCGGGGCCAACAAGCATTAAATAAAGGTAAGAATTGCCCGGCATATTTCCGGTAACCCCGTAACCTAAACGTACTTTTAAATCATTGACAGCATCCACTTCGCTCATAAAGTCTTCGTCCTTAACGCTCCAGCTACCGCTTATGGCCGGGAAAATACCCCATGGGCCTAATACAGCATTTGCTTTTGAGCCAAATTTTGAAGAACCTTCGAGACGTGCACTGGCACTCAGGAAGTATTTGTTGTCGTAATTGTACATTACACGGGCAAAAAACGAAGCCAGTTTGTCTTTATATTTATAGCTTCCCATGTTTGCATTGGCATCTTCGCCGGTAGTAATACCTTCGCCAAGACCAAGATTGTTGTACAAGATTTTGTCAAGTGGAAATCCTGAGTTATATGCATTAAATCCGTGACGCAAATTGGTTTGATAACTTTGTCCGAGCAATGCCTGAAAGTTATGATCGGTCCATGAATTAATGTATTGCAAAGTATTCTCAATTACCTGTTGAGTGTCAAGTGATTGTGACTGATTGGCAGTGCCACCTTTTCCGGCAACCGAACGAAGTGTACTCATTTGATATTTACCTGTCCAGCTATTTGCATTTTGCAAAGAGTAGAAAGTAGTAAATTTAAAATTGTTGAACAGACTCAACGAAGCACGTACACTACCTACAAATACCTGATCTTTTTGATTGTTGGTAGTTTGTTCAATATCCGAAACCGGATTTCGAGTGTAGAAATTGTCCGATTCGAAATATCCGCCATAAGGGATAAATTTAGCATCATCCGAGCGAATAGGCATAGTTGGATTTGAACGAATAGCCTGATTAAAGTTGTCGTAATTTGCCCAACCTTTTTCGTTCGAAGTGTATGCAAAATCGTAGGATATGTCTAATTTTTTGTTCAGCGCTTTCTGATTAGCCACAAAACGACCGTTTACTTCTTCGAAATCGGAGTTGATAGCCAGCCCCTGAAGTCCACGATAACCCACTGAGGCACGATAGTTAAAGTCGGCAGTACCACCAGCAAGCGATACATTGTGCGTGTGACTTAACGGAGTGCGTGTGATAGCGCCAATCCAATCGGTGTCAGCGCCATAGTCGACACCCATACCGGCTGCAACCATTTTTTCGCGATATTCTGAAGCATTAAGGATGCGTGGTTTGTCGGCAAGGATACCAGTTGACATTGTTCCACTATATTCTGCGCTGAATTTACCATCTTTATTTCCACGTTTAGTGGTAATAAGAATCACACCTGCATTGGCACGTGTACCGTAAATGGCAGCAGCTGAACCATCCTTCAAAACGTCGATTGATTCAATGTCACCGGGTAAAACCGATGAAAGGCTACCACCGGGAACACCATCGATTACATATAAAGGTTCGGCACTTCCACTCAAACTACCCACACCTCTTAATTGTACATTGTAGCTGTTTTGAGCCGGGTCATCACCTCCGTTTTTAATAATGGTAAGACCAGCTACTTTACCCTGGATAAGTCCCATTGGGTTTGAGTTGATTCCCTTGTTAAAATCCTCGGCTTTTACACTTGATATTGAGCCGGTAATTTCTTTTTTGGTTTGCGAACCATACCCGATAGCCACTACTTCGCCAAGGGCGATAGCATCTTCTTTAAGCTCGATCACAATGTTGCGTTTGCCTGCTACCGGAATTTCGGCGAACTGATAACCCACGTATTTAATTACAAGGGTTGCGTTGGAAGGGACAGAGATTGTAAACTCTCCATCGAAGTTGGTAATGGTACCGTTGTTGGTTCCTTTTTCAAGAATATTGGCACCGATAATTGGTTCACCATTGGCGGCATCTTTTACAACACCTGACACAGATAATTGCTGTGCATTTGCAGTGAAAATAAACGCAAATGCAAGCAACAGAATAGTGAACGATTTCAACTTAAAGTTTTTGTACTTCATGCATTGAATTTTTTTAAGGTTGAACTTTGTTTTTAAAAACTAACTATTAAAATATAAACGCTTTTGTAAATATCTTTGTTTAAGAGATTTGGAGTTTGTTTATATGTTACATTAATAACTTTATGTGGGCAAAATTAGAGCAATGTATCATATTTGCAATCTTTGTGTCAAATAATAAGTGCTTTTTTCTCTGCAATCGTTTGCGAACGATATTCGCTTTTTTCAGCTAAATAATTTTATATTCGAATAAAGTATTATACTTTTGTATTTCAAATGATTCCACTGTGTATTTTTTTGTTTCTGCTTCGAATGTTTTTTCTGACAATATGATGCCGAAAGCGAATAAATGACAGTGGCGGGCCTTATTGATTCTGAATATTCTGAAAAACCTGTATGGCATGAAAAAACCACCAATTACCATTAAAGATATTGCAAGGGCACTCAGTATTTCTCCCTCCACAGTGTCGCGTGCTCTTAAAAATCATTCTGATATCAGTCAGGATACCAAGGATGTGGTGAATCAATACGCCAAGGAGCACAATTATAAACCTAACACCCTTGCATTAAGCCTTCGTATGAGTAAAAATAATACGATAGGTGTGATTGTTCCTGAAATTGTTCATTATTTCTTTTCTTCAATTCTTTCTGGTATAGAGCAAGTTGCTGCTGCTGAAGGTTATAATGTGATTCTTTGTCAGTCGGACGAGAGTTACGAAAAAGAGGTGCGTAATACCCGTGCGCTGGTAGCTACGCGTGTATCGGGTGTGCTGGCTTCGTTGGCAAAGCATACCACAAATTACGATCATTTTCAGGAAATTATTGAAAGTGATATTCCATTGGTTTTTTTTGATCGTATTTGTATTGGCATTACAACCGACCGAGTAGTGGTTGATGATTACGCCGGAGCATTTGCTGCTGTTGAATACCTGATACAGTCGGGATGTAAGCGAATAGCGTTTTTCAGTTCGCCGCCCCAGCTTGAAATTTCCAAGAACCGTAAAAACGGTTATCTTGATGCTCTTCGTAAATACGGCCTGAAGGTTGATGAATCGCTGATCAGAATATGTGATACACGCGAGGAAGCTATTATTATTACCCCCGAAATACTCGATCGACCTGATCGTCCTGATGGTTTCTTTGCCATAAACGACCATTGTGCTGCCGGAATTCTTTATGCCTGCAAACTGGCGAATCTACGCGTACCCGACGATGTGTCGATCATGGGTTTTTCGGACGGAGAACTTGCCAAAGCCTGCGACCCTATGCTCAGCACAGTGGAGCAGCATGGCTACGAAATGGGAAAATATGCTGCCAAATTGCTGATTGACAAAATAAATGGTGTGACTCAGGGGAAATATGCCAATAAAATAGTAAAAACGAATTTGATAATAAGGGGAACGACTAAATGAATCAGATTGGAAAATTTGAGAATTTAAAGATTTGAAGATTTGAAGATTTGAAAATTTGAAGAATTTGAAGATTTTGAAGATTTGAAGAATAGAGAGGTACGAAATTAAATCAATATCTTATGGCTACATATAATCGATTTGAAGATTTGGATGTTTGGAAGAAATCCCGAACAATGTGTAAGAATATTTATATTATAACAAAGAAGTCTGCCTTTTCAAGGGACTATGCTTTGAAAGATCAGATTCTTCGTTCCTCGGGTTCTGTAATGGATAATATTGCTGAAGGGTTTGAACGCGAAGGCAATAAAGAATTTATAAATTTTCTATCAATTGCAAAAGGATCGTGTGGTGAGACTCGTTCACAGTTATATCGTGCATTTGATTTTGAATATATCGATAATAATGAGTTTAAAGAATTGATTGAAGAAAATATAGAAATAGCCGGATCTATCAAAAATTTTATGAATTACCTGAAGAATGCAGATATCAAAGGAAATAAATTTAAAGCGGCAGAATAAACAAACATAATTTTGGGTTCCGATAATCTTCAAATTTTCAAATTACAAATTTTCAAATTATTTATAATGAAACCTCGTCTAAGCTTTTGGCAAATCTGGAACATGAGTTTTGGATTTTTGGGTATTCAGTTTGGGTTTGCTTTGCAGAATGCGAATGTGAGCCGTATTTTTGAAACGCTGGGTGCTGAGATTGATCAGATTCCGGTGTTGTGGCTGGCTGCTCCTGTTACGGGATTGATTATTCAACCTATTATAGGTCATTGGAGCGATAAAACATGGACGCGTCTGGGACGCCGAAAACCATTCTTTCTTTTCGGGGCTATTTTTGCTTCGCTGGCCATACTTTTTATGCCCAACTCGTCGACCTGGCTGATTGCTGCCGGTACGCTCTGGATAATGGATGCGTCGATTAATATTTCGATGGAACCTTTCCGTGCTTTTGTGGGCGACATGTTGCCTTCGGAACAGCGTACACTGGGTTTTTCGATGCAGAGTTTCTTTATCGGACTGGGTGCTGTGGCGGGCTCGGCATTGCCTTATGTGCTGGCTAACTGGTTTGGAATTGCGAATGTGCCTCAGGGCGATGAATTGATTCCGGATACTGTTCGCTGGTCGTTTTATATTGGCGGTGTGGTCTTTTTTGTTTCGGTATTGGTTACTATTTTCAGTACAAAAGAATATTCGCCCGAAGAACTTGCAAATTTTGAAAAACATGAAAATGCTGCTGCAAACGTAGCTGAAATGCCTGCTGCAAAAGAAATTCCCGTTGGAAGGTTTGTGAATTTTGGATTATTTTTTGCTACACTGGCAATAGCTATCGGAGGTTTGGTTTATTTCCTGTCGCTCGATGTGCAGATTTATATTCTTACCGGTATTTTTTTACTGGTGGCTTTGATGTTTTTTGCGGTGGCCGGCATGCAACGCGACGAAAAGCATAACGGACTTACGGAGATTATGACCGACCTGATGAATATGCCACGCACAATGGGACAACTTGCAGTGGTGCAGTTTTTTACCTGGTTGTCGCTTTTTGCAATGTGGATTTATACTACTTCGGCTGTGACGGCTTATCATTATGGAACAACCGATTCGGCTTCGGCTTTGTACAACGAAGGAGCCAACTGGACAGGCGTGCTTTTCGGAGCTTACAGTCTGTTTGCTGCTATGGTCGCATTTTTACTTCCGGTAGTAGCAAAGCAAATTTCACGGAAAATGACACATTTGGTTGCGCTTATTATTGGCGGTTTGGGTTTGATATCGATGTATGTATTTAAAAATCCCGATATGTTGTTGGTGAGTATGTTCGGAGTAGGTATTGCCTGGGCAAGTATTTTGTCGATGCCCTATGCTATGCTAACCGGAGCACTTCCGGCTGCCAAAATGGGTGTGTATATGGGTATTTTCAATTTTTTCATTGTACTTCCGCAGATTCTGGCGGCGTCAATTTTGGGTAGTGTTACCAAGCATTTGTTTGGTGGTGAGGCTATTTATACGCTTGTGTTCGGAGGTGTGGCTATGATTATTGCAGGTGTTCTGACTTTGATTGTGGAGGATAAAGACGATCCTTATCAGATAAAGAAAAAGAACCGCAGGTAGAAAAAATGCAGATGAGAATGTGTTTCAGAAAAGTAAAATCACTTACAAACACAGAGAAAGTACTTACAATCACAGAGAAATCACAGAGAATCACAGACAATTCACTTACAAATCACAGTACTATCACAGTATTATCACATACCCATCACTTAGGAGTTGTTGAAAATAAAAAAGGAATATATGAAACGAGCCATGAGCAATAACTCACACAAAGAGATGATTATCATTGGCGAGTTCCAACTGACAAATCATAAAAATGAAATCATAAAAAGATGAAAAATATCATTCAGAATGAAGCCGGAAATCTTATAGAAACAGATTTTTTGCAGCGAAAATCTTCGGATTCCGAAACGCTTTTTTCGCTCGGAAACGGAAAAATGTTTCAGCAGGGGAATTTTGAGGAGTTTTTCTCGGGCGAAACAGTGTCGGGTTCGTACACTAAAGGACTTGACGACTCGATTTTCGAAAATTCCGGAGCCTGGAAAATGCCCTACAATCCGTTTGCCAAAATGATGATCAATACGCCCGACTGGACTTCGATAGTGCTAAGGCTGAATGACGAAATTGTGGACCTCAATGTAAGCAAGGTTACAAATTACAGTCAGGTGCTGAATGTGCGTGAAGCCTCGCTTGAGCGGATTTTTGATTTGGAAACGCCGCGCGGACATCAGATAAACATTAGTACCAAGAGGTTTATCAGTTTCGACGAACTTCATACAGCTGTGATAAGTTATAACATCAGAAGTCTGAATTTCGAAGGACGCATTTCGTTGATGCCGGTGCTCAATGGCGATGTGACGAATGATTACACTAAACTCAATCAGCTGCGATGGAATGTGCTTCAAACGCGCACTCAGCGCGATGTGGCGCATATCTGGACACAGGTTCGCCTTCACGATTTTCATACCTGTCCGGCAATGTCGTATTCATTTTTTAAAAATAATGAAGAGATAAAAAGTATTGCGGCCAAAATTGAAAAGGAAAAGGTAGCCGGATATTCGGTTGGTGCCGATGTGCGTAGCGGCGACCGACTGACATTATATAAATATGTAGCTTTGCTGAATTCTTCTGAATTTCCACGCAATACACTTGCCGAGCGTGCCTGTGAGCTTTCGCTGTTTGCACGGCAGAGTGGCTGGAATGCTTTGTTCGATGCACATTTACATGCATGGAATAATATATGCAAGGCAATAACTGAAAAATCGCAACTATCAACCGAAAAGGAAAATGAGATGTTGTTGCACTTATTGAACCAATATTGTAAGTATTAATGTTTTGAATATGAATAGAATAAATTTTATTATTACAGTTTTTTTGTTGAACTTTTTTGTTTTATCGTTTGGGGCAAATGCCAAAACAAAGACATGGGTGAACCGTCTGGAACCGACGAATTGGTGGACCGGTATGCAGCACAATGAATTACAGTTGATGTTGTTCGGCCCGAAAATAAGCGATGCCATTGTTACAGTGGATTATGAAGGCGTTACGCTGAAACGTAAAGTGCTGACCGATAATCCCGATTATGCATTTTTGTATCTTGCGATAAATGAAAATGCAAAACCCGGCACAATGAATATTGTACTTAGTCGTGGCAAGAAGAAACAAACTATTGCTTACGAACTTAAGGCGCGCCGCGAGGGTTCGGCATTGCGCAAAAGTTTCTCTGAAGCTGATGCGGTGTATCTGCTTATGCCCGACAGGTTTGTGAATGGAAATCCGGCAAACGATTCTATAAAAGGCTATCATCAGGGAGTGAATCGTATGGATTTGGGTAAACGGCATGGTGGTGATATTGAAGGCATTATTTCTAAAATTCCGTATCTGGCCGATTTGGGTGTAACTGCTTTGTGGACCACACCTTTTTTTGATAATAACGATACGCAATATTCTTATCATCATTATGCGGTGTCCGATTATTACAAAATTGACCCGCGTATGGGCACTAACGACGATTTTGTGCGTATGACCAAACTTTGTCATGACAATGGCATTAAATACATTCTCGATGTGGTTCCCAATCATTGTGGCGGTGCGCACTGGTGGTTGCAAAGTAAACCCTCGGCCGACTGGTTCAACGAATGGCCTCAGTTTACTTCGTCGAATTATCGCATGACAGCCTGGACCGATCCGCATCGGTCGGAAGCTGATCTGACACGTCTTACAAAAGGATGGTTTGCGCCCAATATGCCCGATTTCAATCTGAACAATCCGTTGGTGTTCGATTATTTGCTTCAGGCTTATGTGTTCTGGATTGAACGTTCGTATGTGGCCGGACTTCGGGTGGATACGTATCCATACAACGATATAAAATTGGCAGCAAAATTTATACAATCCATTCGCGATGAATATCCGAATATGAATGTAGTGGGAGAGTGCTGGGTGAAAACGCCTGCCGAAACAGCTTATTATCAGTCGGGAAACAACAATAAGGATGGATTTGATTCGCGTTTGCCAAGTGTGATGGATTTTCTGCTGAAAGATGTGTTGCACGAAGCCATTAATCAATCTGAAGGATGGGAAAGCGGCATGGCGCGCTATTATGCTCATTATGCGCAGGATTTTGTGTATGCCAATACCAATTTGTTGATGAATTTTCTGGATAATCATGATATCGATCGCTTTTCGACTGCTGTAAAAGGCGATGTGCGTAAATATAAAATGGGTTTGGCCATGTTGATGACTACGCGTGGATATCCGCAGATTTATTATGGCACCGAAATAATGCTCGAAGGCATAGCCGGCACTTACGAAGGTCACCGTTTCGATTTCCCCGGTGGCTGGAAAGAAGACACGCGCAATGCTTTTACACGAGCCGGTCGCACAGATGCTGAAAACGAAGTGTTCGACTATTTGAAAAAACTTTTGCATTATCGTAAAAACAATACTGTGTTGCAAAGTGGTCGTATGAAGCAGTTTATTCCACAGGATGGCATTTATGTGTATTTCCGTTACAACAATGAGAAGACTGTAATAGTAATGACGAATAATAATGAAGTAGAAAAAGAATTGGAAATGAAGCGCTTCGCTGAAATGCTGGGTGGTAAAACAAAAGCTACAGAAATTACGTCAGGAAAAGTTATTGACCTGAATAATGTAAAGATTCCGGCTAAATCGGTGTGGGTGATGGAGTTGTAAAACCCCTCCCTAACCCTCCCCATAAGGGAGGGAGCGAGCTTCTGATCAACGGTAGTGTTGGCTATATGCTTTAGTGATCGCATTGTCTCCATGAAATACGAAACTCTGATAAATGAGCCAGGAGCCAATAACAAAGAGTCAAGATAATGAAGATTAAAGAATACCGGACGCGTGATTAATTGAAAATCATTTCCGAATTTCGAAACGCTAAACACTAAACACTAAACTTTGAAACTCAATATTACGAACTACGAATTACACTAATTAAACGAATAAGAAATTAAGTGACTATCCGTCAAATCAGTATTGTCTGTGTGCAACCCAAAACCTGAAACTCTGAAACCTGAAACCCGAAACACTGAATAACAATGATCCACAACTTCCGACATAGTCTGGAATACGAAAGAAGCATGGCTGCCCGGGCCGATGCTTTTTATAATGATGTGTTGGGCGCAAAGATTATCAGGCGTTTCAACAGGGATTCGGATGAGGATATGAAAATGCAGCGCGAGGATGTGGATGTGCTTATTGAGCGTAAGGGTGTTCAATATCGTGTGTCGGAAAAATTCAGGGAGCACGATTATGACGATTTATATATTGAGATTTACAGTAAATATCCCGATACTCCGGGTTGGGTAATTACCGGAACGCCCAACGCAATACTTTATTTCTTTCCTTCGTCGGTTTACTGGGTGACGCATAAGTCGCTGTATGAGTTTTGTGTGAATAAACTGTTTCCTGCTATTCCCAGAGCAGACATCGAAGAGATTTTCGAAACACACAAAACTTATCTGTCCAAATCAATAGTGCTCGATAACAGCACAGTCGCTATTAAGCTTGTACAGGCGCACAATCGCGATGGAGCCGATTGGGAAACTATCGGTGTTTGTGTTTCGTTTGATGTGCTGGCAAAGAATGGAGTGCAATTCAGAAAAATGTGATAAGATAGGAAGCAGTATGTAGTAAATGGGGGAGGTAGCGAAAAGTTGCTTTTGATAGTTTGTTGTTTCTCAATATTGAGAATCTGTTCTTTGAAATAAAACAGGCAAATCGGAATTAATCTGATTTGCCTGATTTATTGTAGCGGGAACGAGAGTTGAACTCGTGACCTCCGGGTTATGAATCCGACGCTCTAACCAACTGAGCTATCCCGCCATTTCCGAAAAGCGAGTGCAAAGATAGTGTTTTTGTAGGTTCCGGCAAATAGTTCGACGAAAATTTTGTACTAAATTTTGCAAGTTGCTATTATGTTGTTGATTGTAAGCTTATGTGTAGTAGCCTTTTGTTTTTCTTGCTAACGTTGTATAGATTATGTATAAAAGAATTGTGATTTTTTTACATGTTTATTAGTAGATATAAATTATTATTGTATCTTTGCAATCATAATAATTAGTTAAATGTGAGGTTTTTGCCTGACTATTTATCTTTATTCTTGTTTTTTGATTCGAATTTGTTTGTTTTTTTTGATCGGTTTATGGAAGTTTTATATTGCTGATATTCTGAATATAATTTCCATTATCGGTTATAACGAAGTATAATTAATATACTTACACGATGAAAGATACCGAGTTGGCTGTTGTTGCTTTAATCCAATATATAAAATACTGTAAGATTACATCTGTTAAAGAGATCAAAGAAAGCTTATCAAACAGCTTGTCAGATTTTTGCGGAGTTAAGCATTCAGTAAATAGCATTTGTCAAAGATTATTCCGGGCTACGATATGGAGATAGTGTTTCCATATGGTAGCTTTTTTTTGTATGTGATCGGTTTGTTTTACACAGTTTTTTGTGAGTGAAAATTTGATATTTTAGATTTTATATATGGAGTGGTACGCGCTATATACGTCAGCCAGAGCAGAGAAGCAGGTGGAGGTGAAGATAAATGCTGAGGGCGTGGAAACATATTTACCTTTGCATAAATGTCCGCGAAAGTGGTCGGACAGAGTGAAAATGGTTGAGATGCCGTTGTTCTCGTCGTATATATTTGTGCATACAACGGATGAGAAACTTCGTACTTTGTTGCGGATCAATGGTGTTTCGCGCATTGTGTATTACAATAGTCAGCCTGCAATTATCCGTCCCAAAGAGATTGAAGCCATCAGGGAGTTTGTTCAGAAAGCCGCAGAGCGGGAGTGTGAATTCGGACTGAGCGAGGAAGTAATGGTTGCCTGCGGACCGCTAAAAGATATCAGTGGGAAAATTAAAAAGGTAGGTAAAAAGTATCTTATTCTGCATATTGAGCAAATGGGTTTAACCGTTTGTGTGAAGCAAAATCAGGTAATACGAAAGGAATTGGTAATAAAATAGCATTTCGTGTTATTTGTTTGGTAATCTACACTTTGGTTGGTCTGTGCCGGGACTGACGTGGCATTGCTGTGATGGTCGGATTGCTGCCTGGATGTAATAAACTTTAATTATTACAAACTATTTAATCATTTCTAATGTTCTAAATTTCATATTAGTTAGTTTTTGACATATAATCAATAATAAAAATGAAGCAATTTTTTCCTTTTATAATACTAATACTCTTGCTTACAGGTTGTAATGCTTATGAGAAAGTGGCTTATGTCCAGCAGGCCGGAAATCAGGCAGTATACAATACCAATTCTAAGTCTAATATACCGGATGTAACTCTCAAGGCCGGCGATTTACTTACTATTACTGTGAATTCGAATGTGCCCGAGGCAGCTGCTCCGTTTAATCTGCCCCTGATACCGGGCGGCGAATCGATGAAAAACTATGCAATAGGTAGTACGACCATAAGCGGTGGTGGAGGTTTACAAAACTATTTGGTCGATCACGAAGGGAATATTGTTTTTCCGATTATCGGACAGATTCATGCTGCGGGAATGACCAAAACAGAACTGGCGGAAACAATTAAATCCAAAATTTCTCCTGCCTACATAAAGGATGAGCCGATTGTGCTTATTCGTTATGCCAATTACAGAATATCGGTTCTTGGAGAGGTAGCCCGTCCCGGTCTGTTGAATGTAAACAACGAAAGACTCAGTATATTTGAAGCCATTTCTATGGCCGGCGACCTTAGCATTTATGGCCGCAGGGATAATGTGCTGATTATTCGTGAAAATGACAAAGGAGAGCGTGAGACTGTACGCATTGATTTACGCGATAGCAAGCTGATTGATTCGGAATACTATTATTTACAACAAAATGATGTATTGTATGTACAACCCAATAACCAAAAATCACGTTCAACCTTTATCGGACAGGCTGAAACCCTTTCGTTGTCGGTGGTCAGTACTCTGATTTCTATTACTACGCTGGTCGTTACCCTGATCAGAAAGTAAGTTGGTTGTTTGATGCAGGGGAAGTACATTTCAGCAAATCTTATTTGTTTGAATAAATAAAAAAGAAAATGAGTATCCGCTTGGATACCTAAATGTGTTACTCATTAACACTGTGAGAAGATTTTTATAAAGAAATCAAAATTATGAGGTACATTGTGTAAATTTGAATTTATAAAGATGTCAGAGCTACGCTCCTTTAATATTTATTTGAATTATATTCTACAAAGATATCAGGGCTAACGCCCCTTTATATCAGGTATTAAGCAGCGTAGCTGTGGTGTCTTTGTAGAATAATGATAACAATTGATTTTTAGGGGCGTAGCCCTGATGTCTTGATTTTGAAAGATTAGGTATCCAAACGGATATTCAAAAAAAAGAAAAACATTTGTACCAATATCTGTCTGAATTCAGGTAAAAGGTATACAAAATATGAATAATATAAAAACAGCTTAATGGATAATTACTTAGATCAGTTTGAGCAAGACATACAGGAAAAACCGATAGATTGGCGTGAGATATTTGAAACACTGCTAATGAACTGGAAATGGTTCGTGTTTTCGGCTGTGCTGGCTCTTCTTATTGGTTCGGTGTATGTGCGTATGCAAAAAGATGTGTACGAACTTAAGTCATCTATTCTGATTATTGACCAAAGCAGGAGCGGACAGATGAACGAAATGTCGGTATTACGACAGCTCGATGCAGTGGGAGTAAGCGGACGTTCGTACTCGATGGTGAATAACGAAGAGCAGGTGTTGACCTCTACTGTGTTGATGAAGAAGGTTGTGCGGAAGTTAGAGCTTTACACTTCCTACACCAAATCAAATATGTTGAAGGTGACTGATCTATATCAAAGTGCCCCATTGTATGTACGTTTGGATAGTTTGTCGCTTGAGAACCTGAAAAATTCGTTGAGCATGACGATGAAACCTCATAATGCAGGTTTAAAAGTTGAAGGTACTTTTGGTAGTCAGGATTTTGAGCTTAGTGCCGATGCTTTACCCGCTGTGCTCAAAACGCCTGCCGGTATGCTTTATGTACAACTACGTGACAAGGCAGTTCCTTTCGATGAGGAAATTGAAGTCACTATCTCAAATCCTACAAAAATTGCCCGTGCTTTGAGTAGGGGTGGTATGAGCACCGAAGTAGGTAAAATGATTGATGTGATAAATCTGACAGTCCGTACCAATAATATTCAAAAGGGACAGGACATACTCAACACGCTGACAAATGTTTACAATGAGGATGCTTCTGAACAAAACAGTCTTTCGGCAGTGAATACTGCCCGGTTTATCGATTCGCGTCTTGACTTGCTTGCCTCGGAACTCAGTTCGGAAGAGAAAAAAGTGGAAGATTATAAGCAAAAGAATAAACTCACTGATATAAAAGAGGATATAACTCAGTATGTGGAGCGTAACAGTATTTACGACCGGCAGCAGGTTGAGTTGGAAATGCAGAAAAATCTGATAAAATATGTGGATGAATTTGTGAAAGATCAGGCTAATCAGTATTCTGTGATCCCCAATCTAGGGATTAGTGATCCGGGTTTGGCAGGAGCTATTCAGGAGTATAACCGTATATTAATGACCCGCGAGCGTTTGTCGCAGGGTTCGTCGGACCAAAATCCTGCACTTAAGTCGCTGAACCAGCAAATATTGAGTTCGCGCAGGGCCATTCTCGAAGGTATAGCGGCCAGTCGTAAGGGGCTTCAGATTACCGGTACCGATCTTCAGGCTCAGAACAATCTTATGCAGTCGAAGATACGCGAGCTTCCACGCCAGGAACGTGAATTTATCGAAATCAAAAGGCAGCAACAGGTGAAGGAGTCACTGTATTTGTTTTTGCTTCAGAAACGCGAAGAGGCAGCTTTAAATATGGCTGTTTCTGTGCCAAAAGGTCGTGTGCTCGATACCCCCGACGATGCAGTAAAAGTAGCTCCTAAAAGTAATTTAATTATACTTGTTTTTTTATTTGCCGGCCTTATTATTCCTGCACTTATTATTTATCTGCTTGAACTGATCAATACTTCTATCCGTCATCGCTCCGATGTGGAGAAACTGACTGACGTGCCGGTCATTACTGAGCTTGCGCATAATACCACGCCCGATATTTTTATCGACTACAAATCGAATAGCAGTTCTAATTCGGAATTGTTCCGTTTGCTGCGAACCAAATTACAGTTTGCTCTTGAACATCCGGTCGAAAAAGTAATTCTGGTCACTTCTACCATGCCGGGCGAAGGAAAAACTTTTGCGAGTGTCAATCTGGCAATTACTCTTGCGCTGGCAGAAAAGAAAGTATTACTGATGGGGATGAACCTTCGTCGACCGCAGTTGTCGAAGCATTTCGGGCTGCACAATACTGAGGGTATTACTTCGTATCTTGCAGGTCAGGTTGCTGATTTTCATCAGTTGATCAATAAAGCTGAGAATTATCCGGCACTGGACATTCTTCCTGCAGGATATATACCACCTAACCCTACCGAGCTGATTATGAAAGATCGCTTTAATTTAATGGTGGAAGCACTGAAAAAAGAATATGATTATATTGTAATTGATACTGCTCCTGTGGGCGCTGTGTCGGATACTCTCCTTATCGACAGGGTAGCTGATATTACACTGTATATTACACGTGCGGATGTTACTGACAAGCGCAATGTGGAACTGATTAACCGTCTGCACAACGAAAAATCGCTGAAAAGGATTTATATTGTGGTCAATGACGTGGATGTGGAATCGCAACGTTATTCATACAAACGTAAATACGGCTATGGTTATGGCTATGGTTATGGCTACGGATATGAAAAGAGTAAAAAGTAAGAGAATAATGCTTATGCGACAACTTTGTATGTTGTTGCTGTTTAGTCCCTTGTTGCTTGTGGCGCAACAACGCCGTGTGTCAGCATTTATCTTTCAACCCGAATGGTATGCGGGCTTACACGCAGGTGTCAATATGATGGTTGCCGAGGGTTTTCCTTCGTACAACTGGTTGCAAAGTACAGGCGTATCGGCTCGTCCGGTGATTGGTTATCAGTTTTCGCCGGCGCTTGGTGTAAGAGGTATTTTAGGTGTACAAAGTCACCGCTGGAATGATACGCGCTCAAACGGCAACGATTCAGTATTGTCTTTTGGCTCTCAGACCCTACAGGCCGATTTAATGCTGAATGTAAGTAATCTGCTATTGGGATATACGCTCAATGCTCCTCTTGATGTGAGTATCTTCGCAGGTGTTGGTGCACTGCACCGCAATACCATATTACCCGATAATGGTTATTTCAGTTACCTCATAAGGGGAGGTGTTCAGTTCGATTATCGTTTGAATCAATCTCTTGAATTGAATTTGCTTGCTGAGTTAAATGTCACCGACGATAAGTTCAATGCTTTTACTGTAGGTACTCCGGTAGATATGTTTCCGGCAGTTATGTTGGGACTTACCTGGCATTTCAGAACAAATAAACCTTTCAGCAGAAGATGTTGTGATTGACGGATTTGAAGAATTTGAAGAATTTGAAGATTTGAAGATTTGAGGATTTGAAGAATTTGAAGATTTGAAGATTTGAGGATTTGAGGATTTGAGGATTTGAAGATTTGAGGATTTGAGGATTTGAAGATTTGAGAATTTGAAGATTTGAGGATTTGAAGATTTGAGGATTTGAAGATTTGAGGATTTGAAGATTTGAGGATTTGAGGATTTGAAGAATTTGAAGATTTGAAGATTTGAAGAATTTGAAGATTTGAAGATTTGAGGATTTGAAAAAGCTGTTCTTATTAAATCAGTTCAAAGTAAAGATCATATACAATTGCACACAGTTACAGCTCCCCTTTAGGGGGTTTGGGGCAGATTGAATGAGTATGATGTGGCGATGTGAAAATGCAGATTATCAGTTATTTTTTTTGGATAAACTGAATAATATTATGAAAATTAATGTAACTTTGCAAAATCTGTTATAAATCTATTGTGTTACAGTGTGTTTTGCGATATATGTAAACTTTTTAAATGGATTTAGCATTATGTGTGTAGTCAAACTTTTATGGAATTGCTTTATATAAATAAAATAAATATATATATAGTCAACCCCGAAATTAATTAAAAAATATCTTATATGAAAAAATTAATGCTTACTCTTGTCTGTCTGGCAATTGTTCTTTTGAGCACTAATGTCAATGCTCAGGACACAAAGAGATCTGACTCCTTTAAACCCGGATGGTATTTGGGTGCAAACGGAGGTGTGAGTTGGATGTTTGCTGAAGGAAACAATTTCCTTTCAAGTGAACCAAATGCAGCTTTTAGTTTGATTGATAATGCAGGATTAACCGGGAAACTGGCTGCAGGATATCAGTTTACCCCTGTTGTTGGTCTTCGAGCTATGTTGGGATATACTCAAAATCGTTGGACAAATTATATGTATAATCATAATATTCAATCTTTCGGTTAAGAATCTCTGAATGCTGATGTGTTGTTTAATATGAGTAATTTATTTAAAGGATACAATCCTGATCGTTTTGTTGATTTCTCGTTGTTTGCAGGTTTAGCTGCTGATTTACGAAATAGTTTAACCGATTTAAGCAATGTCTCTCACGATTCATACTTTAATTTACCAATTCGTCTGGGAGGTCAGTTCGATTTCAGGTTAGCTGATCAATGGAAGTTAAACCTGATTGGAGATTTGAACTTTGCACCTGATAATTACAATGCACTTGTCGGTGGTTTCGGATTTGATATTTTCCCTGAGATTGCATTAGGTGTAACTTATCGATTGCCACAGAAAGAATCAGAGACTCCGGTAGACGAAAAACTTCCAATTATCGATCAGCCTGTAGAGCCTGAAACTCCGGTGACTCCTGTAGAGCCTGTGAAACCGGTAGAACCTGTTACTCCGGTAACTCCTGTAGTGCCCGAAGAGCCTGTGAAACCTACAGAACCTGAAAAACCTGCAGTACAAAGTGCGGTGGATTATCTGAACGAACATTTCTACTTTGCTATCAACAGTACAGATGTAAACAGTGCTGAATACGAAGAATCGATGAAGGTGATTGCCGATTATGTGAAGAAAAACCCGGATACACAGATTATTATTCGTGGATATGCCGATCAGGGAACCGGTAATGTGGATCTGAACAATCGCATTTCGAAAAACCGTGCTGTGAATGTGGCCAATACACTTATACGTAAATATGGTGTTCCTTATAAAGCTATTTGGGTGCGCTGGTATGGTGGAGGAGTTCAGCCTTATATCAAAAATGCGAAGAGCAACCGCCTTGTCATAGTACATACGCCGGAAGTGAAAGAATTGGTGCCTGCCCGTACAGCCACCGATCAAAAAAAAAAAGTAACTGAAGATAAACCACAGACTGTAGTAAGCACTGTTGACGCAGGAACTGAAGATAATGGTACTGCTACAGTAGTGGCGCCGGTCACCAAAGTGATTTATTTTGATGAGAAAGCTTTGAATCCGCGCGATAAAAACGAGGAAGACAAAATAATGCAGGTGGCAGTATATCTTCGCAATCATCCGAATGCTATTGTAACTGTGGATGGTTATGCCGATAATGTGTCTGATGGTGAAAACAAAAGTGCCGAATTGTCGAAACAGCGTGCTATCAATGTGGCTAATACCCTTATCCGTAAGTATTCTATCGATAAGGAACGTGTATCGGTGAACTGGTACGGAGCACGTCCGAATCCAGCTCTTAACAAAATGGTGCTTGTAAAGACTTCTGCTCAATAAGCCTGATTTGTAAAATCAGCTCTTTCTCAGAAATTTACTAAAACAAATATTGAAGCCTGATAGTATGTCAAAATACTATCAGGCTTTTAGTTGGAAGAGTTTTTGAAATCAATATGCTAATTAACTAGCTAATCCCCCAATCCCCGGATTACCAATTCAAACTAACCCTATACAAAAACTGAAACATGAATATCTTAGTTACCGGTGGCGCCGGATTTATTGGCTCTAATCTTTGCGAGTCGCTTTTACAAAAAGGCTATTCAGTGGCCTGTCTCGACAATCTTGCTACCGGTAAAATTGAAAATATTGAACATCTGCTATTAAATTACCCAGAAACTTTTACTTTTCAGAAAGGGGATATTCGCAGTGTTGACGATTGCCGCAAAGCGGTGGCCAATATGGAATATGTGTTTCACGAAGCTGCTCTGGGCTCGGTGCCACGATCGATCAACGATCCTGTCACCACCAACGAAGTAAATATCTCCGGATTTCTGAATATGCTGGTGGCGGCCCGCGATGCAGGTGTGAAACGATTTATCTATGCAGCTTCTTCCTCTACTTATGGCGACTCGGAAAATCTGCCCAAAGTGGAAGAGGTGATAGGCAAGCCGCTTTCGCCCTATGCCATTACCAAATATGTAAACGAATTGTATGCTGACGTATTTGCCCGTACCTACGGAATGGAATGTATCGGTTTGCGGTATTTTAATGTCTTTGGTCGTCGGCAGGATCCTTACGGAGCTTATGCGGCAGTGATTCCGCTTTTTGTAAAGAAACTTTTGGCACATGAGCCGGTACAAATTAATGGCGATGGGGAATATTCGCGCGACTTTACTTATATCGACAATGTGATTCAGATGAATCTTCTGGCAATGACCACTACTTCGCCCGAAGCTGTAAACCAGGTGTACAACACTGCCTTTGGCGAGAGGAATAGCCTGAATCAGCTGGTTGGTTATCTGAAGAAAATTCTTTCGGAAGACGATCCTGCGATTGCCGATGTGGAAGTGCAGCATGGCCCTAACAGGGTGGGAGATATCCCGCATTCGTTGGCTTCCATAGCAAAAGCGCAACGCTTGTTGGGTTATCAGCCTGAGTTTAGTCTGCAGAAAGGATTGAAGGAAGCGGTGAAGTGGTACAGGGAGAATTTGTGACGCAGAATTTATTGCTGTCTCAAAGTTTTTTATCCACAGATTGCACGGATTCACACAGATAAATATAAATTTTATTGCTGTCGCAATTGTATAAACACAGATGATATTGCTATCGCAATGTTTTTTGTCCACAGATGACACAGATGATATTGCTGTCGCAATTGTTTTTCATCCACAGATTATCACGGATTATCACAGATTTTAATTGCTGTCGCAATAATTGTTTTTCCAAAGATGATAGCAGACAGAGTATTTTCGACGTGCCGTCTTAACTTCATTTACATAAATGATATTACTTCACAATAATCAGATAAATAATCTGTGGGAATCTGTGAAATCTGTGGCTAAATATGCTGTCGCAATAATGTTTTTTAGCCGCAGATTACACAGATTATTGCTGTCGCAATTGAATAAACACAGATGTTATTGCTGTCGCAATAATGTTTTTTAGCCACAGATTATACAGATTTACACAGATAATATTGCAGTCGCAATAATGTTTTGGTTTGCTGTTTTAACGAGAATAGATAATATAGCTTACGGATTATATAGTTGCTAATTGAGTTATTGGATGGAAAAATTTATATTCAAAAACGAGACCTATAAAATAATTGGTGCGGCAATGGAAGTGCACAGGGTGTTGGGTACTGGATTTCTTGAAGCTGTTTATCAGGAAGCATTTGAAATTGAATTAGTAAAACAGGGTATCCCTTTTGAACGTGAGAAGAAACTGAATATCTTTTACAAAGATGTGAAACTGCAAAAAGAGTATTATGCCGATTTTTATTGTTATGACTGTGTAATCGTGGAATTAAAAGCACAAAAAGAACTGAATGGAGTCTATGAATCTCAATTGTTGAATTATATGACTGCTACAGACACAAAGGTTGGGCTGCTGATCAATTTTGGACAAACTAGTTTGGAGTATAAAAGAATGGTTAAATGAATTGATAATTGATAATTGACAATTGATAATATGAATATCCGTTTGGATACCTAATCTTTCAAAATCAAGACATCAGGGCTACGCCCCTAAAAATCAATTGTTATCATTATTCTACAAAGATACCACAGCTGCGCTGCTCAATACCTGATATAAAGGGGCGTTAGCCCTGATATCTTTGTAGAATATAATTCAAATAAATATCAAAGGAGCGTAGCTCTGACATCTTTATAAATTCAAATTTACACAATGTAGCTCATA
>JAVEXN010000052.1:0-8050 GCA_034004015.1 Paludibacter sp. | reverse complement strand
TCCTTGCGCAAACGATCCACAAAAGCTTTCTGTCCCATGTTGGCACGTTCATCGCGTTTTACATTACGCTCAATGTCAGCTTTCACTGTTTCAAAGCTTGCCACGCCTTTTCTGTCGAGCAATTTTATAATGTGCCAGCCAAAAGCCGATTGGATAGGAGTTGATACATCGCCGGTGTTCTTCAGCGCAAAAGCTGCATTTTCAAATTCAGGAATCATGCGCCCGCTTCCAAACCAGGGTAATTCACCATTTCGTGTGGCAGAACCACGATCTTCCGAAAATTCAGAGGCAAGTTTTCCAAAATCGTCGCCCGCCAAAACGCGCTGATACAACGAGTCGGTTTTTTGTTTGGCTGCTTTGTTTTTTGCTTCATCGCCTTCGGCAGTAAAACGCATAATGTGCGATACAAGTATTTCACCCTGCGATTTTCTGCGATTGTGTACTTTGATAATGTGATACCCAAACGCTGTGCGCACAGGAGCCGAAATTTTTCCAACCGGCGTATTGAAAGCTACAGTTTCGAACGGATATACGGTGCGGAAAGCTGTTACCCAACCAATATAGCCTCCGTTTTCTTCAGCCGACTGATCTTCGGAAATTTCTTTAGCCACTTTTGCAAAGTCTTCTTTGTCGAGACGTTTCAAAGTGCTGTTGATTTTTTTCCAGGCAGTCAGCGTGTCAGCAGGAGTCGCGCCCTGTGGTATGCGTACAAGGATATGACTCACTTCCACATCTTCTTTCATGCGGTCGTAAGCCTCGCGCAAAATCTGCTCATCCACTTTCGAATCGGTCAGATAAGGGCGGGTTAGTTGCGAGCGATAGCCGGCAAGTTCGCTGATAAAAGATTGTGTGGTATCCAGTCCCTGAGCTTTTGCTTCTTCAACCTTCAGTTTGAAGTTTACAAATAAATCCACATACTCGTCGAGTGTTTTTTTATCGAGCGAGTTGTTCGAATTGTTCTTGTTATAAATGTATTCAAACTCCGATTTGTAAACGGGTTTTCCGTTTATTTTCATTAATACGGGATCTGATGCAAAAGCATTTTCCGACCCGAACAGGACAAGTAAAGCTAAAGACAAAATTTGTGATTTCATATATACAATCATTGATTTTAAATTACGCGTAATCTCACGGATTACTATTAACGCTCAAAAATACTATTATGTTATGTAACGCCCGTAATTTTTTAAGTTTTTTTTATTCTCCGCGACTGTAATTAGGCGCTTCACTGGTAATCGACACGTCGTGTGGATGACTTTCGGCTACACCGGCATTGGTGATGCGGGTGAATTTTGCATTGTGTAAGTCGTTGATTGTCTCTGCTCCGCAATATCCCATTCCGGCTCTCAAGCCACCAATCATTTGATAAACCACTTCGTAAAGCGAGCCTTTAAATGGTACGCGGGCAGCAATTCCTTCGGGAACTAGTTTTTTTACATCGCCTTCCACATCCTGGAAATAACGGTCTTTCGAACCTTTTTCCATTGCTTCGAGCGAACCCATGCCACGATACGATTTGAATTTACGTCCGTTGAAAATAATGGTTTCACCCGGCGATTCTTCCACACCGGCAAGCAATGAACCGGCCATAATGGTATTTGCTCCGGCAGCAAGTGCTTTTACAATGTCGCCCGAATAACGGATACCACCATCGGCAATTACAGGAACACCTGTGCCTTTAAGCGCTTTTGCCACTTCGTAAATGGCCGAAAGTTGCGGAACACCCACACCTGCAATCACACGCGTTGTACAAATTGAGCCCGGTCCGATACCAACTTTAACTGCATCGGCACCCGCTTCCACTAAAGCAAGCGCTGCATCGCCGGTGGCAATGTTTCCCACAATAATATCAATATCTTTATAGCGTTTTTTTGCTTCTTTCAAAGTTTCAATTACACCTTTCGAATGTCCGTGAGCTGTGTCAATCACAATAGCGTCCACACCTGCTTCCACCAGTGCATCAATTCGCTCAAACACATCACCTGTCACACCTACACCTGCTGCTACACGTAAACGACCCTGTGGGTCTTTCGATGCCATTGGTTTGTCTTTTGCTTTGGTAATGTCTTTGTAAGTGAGCAATCCTACAAGTTTGTTGTCTTTGTCAACAACCGGTAACTTTTCAATTTTATACTGTTGCAGAATGTCTGCAGCAGCTTCCAGATCGGTGCTGCGTGAGGTCGTAACCAGATTTTCGCTGGTCATAATGGTTTTAATCTTTGTAGTCATATCACGCTGAAAACGAAGGTCGCGGTTGGTTATAATTCCTACCAGAAAACCTTTTTCATCAACAACGGGGATGCCACCAATTTTGTATTCGGACATCAGTGCCAGCGCATCACTTACTGTGGCTTCGGGACGGATAGTCACCGGATTCGAAATCATTCCGTTTTCGGCACGTTTTACAATGCCTACCTGCTTGGCCTGCTCGGCAATGGTCATGTTCTTGTGAATCACACCGATACCACCTTCGCGGGCTATGGCAATGGCCATTTTGGCTTCGGTTACTGTGTCCATTGCAGCTGATGCAATGGGTACTTTAAGCTCGATGCGGCGTGAAAAGCGGGTGGATAAATCAACGTTTCGGGGTAATACTTCCGAATAGGCGGGAATAAGAAGCACATCGTCAAACGTAAGGCCTTCGATTTGTACTCTTTCAGCAATAAATGACATAGGTTTTATTATTTTAATTGTTTATATCTCAGGAAGAAAACTATAAATCCTGCTATGAAAAATTATTGCGTGCAAATGTACACATTTTTTGTGACCAACGAAACAGGCTTTGTGTGAAAAATACAAAACAAATTTTAGAGTCCCTGAATCAGCGAATTGGCTTTTGAAACCCGCTGTGAATGGAATTGTATTTTCAGAGTTTGTTTATAATGCTGTATAATTCCCCTGTGGTATTTACAAAACGGGTAGCTCCCACATCTTCCAGTTCTTTACGCGGACGGAATCCCCACAAAACGCCTGTGAAATCTACTTGTGTGTTATTGGCAGTGGCTACATCCACGCCCGAATCGCCTACGTATAACACTTCGCTCTTTTGTACTCCGGCTATTTCTATAATTTCTTCAAGTATCGACGGGTTTGGTTTTACAGCATAACCTTCGCGTTGTCCGAACACGGCCGTAAATCTTATTTCTCCAAAAAACCGTTTTGCCAGATCAACAGTAGCCTGATGTATTTTATTCGAAGCAATGGCTAACTGAAATCCTTCGGCCGAAAGTCTTTTGAGTAGTTCAGAAATGCCGGGATAAGGCTTGGTGAATTCGTCGGAATGACTATAATAATGTGTTATAAAATCAGCTTTCAGCATCGAAATATTATCCTGATTGCGGCTGGCTTCGGGCAAAGCACGCTCAAGTAACTTATTTAATCCGTTGCCAATGAAAAAGTTGAAGGCACTTACCGGATGCGTGGGGAAGTTGTGTAACGAAAGTGCATAATTTACACTGTTGGCAAGGTCTTCAATAGTATCGAGCAAAGTGCCATCAAGATCGAAAATAATCAGTTTCTTCATTCCTTTTTTTTTGTTGATTGCAGGCTGCAAATTTACTAAAAAAGCATTTCCGTGACTTATAAATGTTTGTGATAATTTATTTTGAAAAATATTTCCTTGGAAATTTGGTTCTTACAATTATTTTTCTGAACATTTGTGATATCAAAATGATATTATATAAAATCTTTTTTTTGAAATGAATTTAATACGTATTGTTTTTCGATTTTTAATTTAAAAAACTGATAATTAAATGAAAACAAAAGAAGAATCGTTCTCAGGAATGAAATTGGCCGGTATTCCGATGCTGATTTTTAACTTTGCATTTTTGGTAGCAATTGTTGTTTTTCTGGTTTGGGTAGCCAATCAGAATGTGTCGGTGGTTTCACTGACCATAAGTATTGTGGGTGCAGCGGTACTTTTCATTGTAAATTGCATTGTGTGGGGTGGTTTTATGCAAATTGAACCTAACGAAGCCCGTGTAATGATATTTTTTGGAGAGTACGAAGGCACAGTGAAGGACAATGGCTTTTTCTGGGTGAATCCGTTTTTTACCAAAAAGAAACTGACACTTCGTGCACGTAACCTCGATGCCGATCCGATTAAGGTAAACGATAAAACCGGAAATCCGATAATGATTGGTATGGTGGTGGTTTGGAAAGTGACTGATACTTATAAAGCCAGTTTCGATATCGATAATGCTTCAATGTCGGTTAATCCGCAGCCTGGTGTCGACAATGTGTCGCAGAAAATGAAAGCTTACGAGAACTTCGTGAAAATTCAGGCCGACTCAGCTTTGCGCTATGTGGCCGGAATGTATGCTTATGATCATACAGGTACTGCCGGTGAAGATGAGCTCACTTTGCGGTCGGGAGGCGAAGAGGTAAATAATATTCTCGAAGAGCAAATAAACGAGCGACTTCGTATTTCGGGTATCGATGTGGTGGAAGCGCGTATCAATTATCTGGCTTATGCACCCGAAATTGCGGCAGTCATGCTTCGTCGTCAGCAGGCCGATGCAATTATTGCAGCCCGTGAAAAAATTGTGGATGGCGCTGTGGGAATGGTGAAAATGGCTCTGAAAAAACTTGCGGATGAGGAAGTGGTGGATCTTGACGACGACAAAAAGGCTGCAATGGTGAGCAATCTCATGGTGGTGCTTTGTAGCGAAGAAGGTACTCAGCCTGTGATCAATGCAGGCACTTTGCACCAATAGCTTTTTTTCGTGACGAATTATAACCGGATTTTTAAATTGAATTGTTTTGGCAAAGGAAAGTAAAAATAAGCCTTTTGTGTTGCGCATCGATCACGAAACGATGGAAGCACTCGAAAAATGGGCTGCGGACGAGTTTCGCAGTGTCAACGGGCAAATTCTGTATGTCATCGATCAGGCTTTGAAAAAGCAGGGGCGCAAGCCGGGTTCTAAAACAAAAACTGGTAATATTAAAAACGAAGAGCAGGTAAGTTAACCTGCTCTTTGCCTTTGTATTGTTCTCAGACTTCGAATAATTTATGCCAGCCATCAAAAATGTCAAGATTTTCCTGTCCGAACCGGGCAAGGTCTTTTCTTATTTTATCAATGGAATGGGGTTTCGAAAGATTTGTTTTCGAAAAGAATTTATCTGCATAGCAAATAATCTGCTCTTCGATACTCGCAGGCTTCATATCTCTGTCGGGCAGTGGTAGTTTTTGTTCTTTTATCATTTTGCGTGAAAGTCCTGTGCCGGTGTGTCGTTCGCACACAAGGGCATGATCAGGCAATCCTTCGCCGCGCAGAATTTCAGCGCCAAGATATCCGTGTTCTATATAATGATGCTCGCCGCGGCAGTGAATTCCTGGAGCATTGCACATGAATATGCCTATATCGTGTAGCATGGCTGCCTCTTCCAAAAATCGCACATCAACTTTTAGTTCCGGATGCTTATGGGCTATTTCAATGGCCATGTCCTTTACCTGTTCGCTGTGAATCCACAATATATAATATATGTCGCTGTCCTTTGCGTAGTATTTACTTATAATGTCAACCGGGCTGGTGTGGCAATATATCATTTTCTTAATATTTTTTCATGCAAATCTACAACAAAAATTTATTATGATTTGTTTGTCGCATTTATCTCAGTTACGTCTGAGTTTTTTGTTTTGAACTCAAATATTACACTAAAATAAGCAATATGAACACAATATGATGAATAAGCCTGTTGTAATTTTGCAGTCGTATTATAAAGGCGAACTTTAAAAAGAATATTATGTACAAATTTTTTGCGATTATTTTGGCTTGTGTTTTCAGTGTATCGGGATTTGCCAAAACATATTATGTGTCTCCTGAGGGAACGGGTACAGCGGCCGGGACCTTGCAGGCTCCTTTGACTTTTGCAGCCGCTGTTTCTAAACTCATAGCCGGCGACTCAGTAATTGTGCGGGGTGGTTTTTATTCATTCTCATCAATGCAGACAATTTCGAAATCAGGAAATTCGAGCTCAGTTATTGCGATTGTTTCTTTTCCGGGCGAAGTACCGGTATTCGATTTTCGCACGCAAGCATACAATTCGTCAAATCAGGGTGTAAAATTATCGGGAAGCTATGTTCATTTTAAAGGAATCACTATTCAGGGAGCCGGTGATAATGGAATGCAGGTTACAGGAAATTATAATCTGGTCGAGAATTGTATTTTTCGCTGGAATTGCGATTCGGGTTTGCAAATGAAAACAGGCAGTAATAATATTATTCGAAATTGCGATTCGTACGGAAATTTCGATTATATGACCGGCGGTACAACTTCTCCCGATTATGGTGGAAATGCAGATGGTTTTGCCGATAAGCAATATACTAATCCAGGAACGAATACATATATTGGATGTCGCGCATGGCTCAATAGTGACGATGCCTGGGATTTGTATGAGAAAATTGGAAACACTACACTTGATAGTTGCTGGTGTTTCGATAACGGTCCTGCAAGTTACGATATGACGGATCATATCCGGTTTAAAACCGATAGTGCTGCATGGTTCTCGAAATTTAAAAATACTGATGGAAGGTATGTGGTTAAAAATTATGGAAACGGAAACGGATTTAAACTCGGTGGCAATTACACCGCAAGTAATACATTGCTTCGCAATTGTGTGGCTGTGGGAAATATAGTAAAAGGCTTTGACCAAAACAATAATAATGGTACTATGACATTATATAATTGTATTGGTTATATGAATAAGCCTGATTATGGTTTTTCAAACTCGTCATATGGCTCTTTGCTTATTCGGAATTCGGCGAGCCTTGGTACTTTGACTACGAACAGGTTTTCTGCAAAAACAGTTACACAGTCAAATAATAGCTGGAACAGTGGTTTTGCCTGTGCAACATCCGATTTTATAAGTCTCGATAAACAGCAGATGCTTTTGCCACGTCAGCCAAATGGAAATTTGCCAGTGATGACATTTCTCCAGCAGCAATCGTCGAGCCAAATGATCGACAAGGGAATAAATGTGGGTCTTGCATTTGCAGGTACAGCTCCCGATTTAGGTGCGTTCGAGTTCAATCCGCTCTCTTCTGTTGAATCACCAGATTCAAAAAGCAGATTGCCTTTCGTGAAGGTGCTGAATGATCGTAATCTGGTTTTTGATATAAATATTGGAATTGCGACTATATATAATAGTGTAGGAGTCGTTCTTGAGACAATACAACTGACCGGATTAAACGAAAATATCTCAACTAAGGGCTGGATGCCGGGTTTGTATATTGTAAAATTATCTGCAAATGGAGGATATGATGTCACGCAAAAGATTATTTTGCGATAGTTGCTCAATATTTATATGGCTTTTTTATTCGAATTACTTTGGGTCGTTATGAAATTTCGGAGTCAGTAGTTTATATTTTGATGAAAAATAGCTTATAAATTGTAGTTGTGTTCGGTTAGATAAGATGTTTTTTTCCTTTTCAGAGATAGTTTTTTCAAAAAAAATAGCTTCTGAGCGTCTTTAATGCCACTTATAAATTGTAATCGTTTCAATGAAAACTTGAATAAAATGGCCATGGTTCAATTCATGAGCCATTTTTTTTGAAAATAAATCATTTTATAAACTCTTGAAAATGAATACATGTCGAAGTTTTTATGTTTTACAGCATAAAATATGTTGTAAAAGATTTGGATGGTAATAAAAAAGTGTCTACTTTTGCACCCGCTTTCGAGAAACACAGAGTGCTGTTGCAGATCGAAAGTGAGTCGATAAAAACTTTGATTTTTTTTTGAAAAGTTTTGGTAGCTCAAAAAAATGCATTACCTTTGCACTCCGTTTCGCTCAGAAAAACGAGCCAGCCGCGCTGAAGAGCGATAAGTTGTACCAACGGAAAAGCAAACAAAATTATTTTACAGGAAGCTGTATGATAGTCACACAGAAGTCTTGAAACAAAAATTACTGCGAAGTAATGAGTCATAAAAACCTTTTAGGTAAAATGAATTTCAAGCCACGATCTTTGAATAAATTTGAAACAACAAGAATGTAGTATAAGAAAGGGAACATTTCTTTAATTTTTATACCACGTCAATTACGAACAATA
>JAVEXN010000051.1:0-8188 GCA_034004015.1 Paludibacter sp. | reverse complement strand
AGAAAGCACTTGTACAGGCTTTGCTCGAACCGCTTGCCAAACTGCGCGAGTACGAAGCCAAAGGCCAGAACTTCGAACGCATGGCCTTGCTCGAAGAAGCCAAATCGATGCCATGGGGCGATGTATACAACTACTACTGCGCTCAGAAAGGCGTTATCGTAGGCGAATCGTACATTGCCGACATTCAGAAATACGAACAGGAAGTAACGCTGAAAAGATAACACCTCCCCTTAATCCCCTCCATTGGAGGGGAAATCTACAAATAATCAAATTTCACACAACTTTAAATCTCTCTCTTCGCCCCTCCTTTGGAGGGGTTAGGGGAGGTTAAATATTATGAACACACTCATTGGATTATTAATTATAGCTGTCGGCAGTCTCGGACAAAGCAGCTCATACGTGCCTATCAAAAAAGTAAAAACATGGGCATGGGAAAGTTTCTGGCTCGTGCAGGGCATATTTGCATGGTTGGTATTTCCTTATCTGGGCGCCTTGCTGGCTGTAACCGAAGGTCATACGCTGGGCGAAATCATTGCTTCGGGCGATGGCGCTGCCTGGAAAGCCCTGTTCTTCGGTGTGCTTTGGGGCGTGGGCGGACTCACATTCGGACTGAGTATGCGTTATCTGGGTGTGGCGCTAGGACAAAGCATTGCGCTGGGTACCTGTTCGGCATTCGGAACGCTTATTCCGGCCATGCTTGCAGGCACTAATCTTTTCGAAGGAAAAGGACTTATTCTGCTTATCAGCGTAAGTGTGGCCATTGCAGGTATTGCAGTCATAGGTTTTGCTGGTAGTCTGCGTGCGCAAAACATGACCGACGCACAGAAAAAAGCTGCCGTAAAGGATTTTGCGTTGGGCAAAGGTCTGCTTGTAGCATTGCTTGCCGGTGTAATGAGCGCTTGCTTTAGCCTCGGTATCGAAGCTGCTGCACCTATCCGCGAAGCAGCCATTGCCATGGGCACCGAAGCACTTTATGCCGGACTGCCCGCCATTCTCATTATTACCGTGGGAGGTTTTATGACCAATGCCATATATTGTCTGTTCCAGAATGTGAAAAACAAAACACTGAAAGATTATTTCGGCGTACCAGCCAATGTGTTTATCAACAATATTCTGTTTACTGCACTGGCCGGTATCCTGTGGTACTCGCAGTTCTTCGGACTCGAACTCGGCAAAAGCTTCCTTACACCTGGTACAGTCATGATGGCATTCTCGTGGAGCATCCTTATGTCGCTGAACATCACTTTCAGCAATGTATGGGGCATTATCCTCAAAGAATGGAAAGGCGTAAAACCTGCCACCATCGGCGTACTTGTACTCGGCATGGGCATTCTGATATTTTCGCTGATTATCCCGAATCTGTTTTAAACAGTCCACAATGCGCAATTGATAGTTGATAATTAACAATGAATAGTTAGGTCTGATAGGTTGATAAAACGGAAAAATTCTTATCTTTGTACCCGCAAAACAAGAATGGCTCCGTAGTTCAGCTGTATAGAACGTCAGATTCCGGTTCTGAAGGTCTTGGGTTAGAATCCCAACGGGGTCACAACTATTCATTAGATGATAAAAGGCCACACAAAATATATTATTTGTGTGGCCTTTTTATATTGCAGTCATCCTGAATTTTTATAATATCGCCCGGACAACAATGATTTAGTTTATGTTTTATTCCGGAGTTAATCAGCTTATCCAGATATAAGTTCGAGTCTTGCTTTTTTATAACACTTCCTCTATCTTCTTTTTTAGCTTCTTACTTATCATTTTTATACCATAGCCAGACACTATGTCGAACTGCGCACCAAGGTGTAATTTTCGGTGTTCAGTTTATTGAATAAACCCCTTTAGCTTGCACTTTCAGGTGTTTAGCTCGTCACTCTCACCTTTTAGCTTGCTACTCTCACCTTTTAGCTCACTACTCTCACTCTTTAGCTTGCTACTCTCACCCTTTAGCTCGTCACTCTCACCCTTTAGCTCGTCACTCTCACCCTTTAGCTTATCACTCTCACCCTTTAGCTCGCTACTCTCACCCTTTAGCTCGTCACTCTCACCCTTTAGCTTATCACTCTCACCCTTTAGCTCGCTACTCTCACCCTTTAGCTCGTCACTCTCACCCTTTAGCTTATCACTCTCACCCTTTAGCTCGCTACTCTCACCCTTTAGCTCGTCACTCTCACCCTTTAGCTTGCTACTCTCACCCTTTATGACGATCTTATTTGCCCATCCCCTTTCACTAACCACTTGTATGAGCAAAGTTCTTCCAATGCCATTGGACCACGGGCATGTAACTTTTGAGTACTAATCCCAATTTCGGCTCCGAGTCCGAATTGGGCACCATCTGTAAATGCTGTAGAGACATTGCTGTACACGCAGGCAGCATCTACCGCTTTAGAAAAATATTGCAAAGCTTCGGCATTTTCGCTTACTATACATTCGCTGTGTTTCGAACTGTATTCCGAAATATGCTGCACAGCTGCCTGGATATCGGCCACTGTTTTTACCGACATTTTGTAACCGAGAAACTCAATACCATAACTTTCCGCAGTAGCTTTCTGAAGTAAATGCGCAGGATATTTTCCGTTCAGGAAAGTATATGATTTTATATCAGCATAAATAATCACATCTTTCTCAGCCAGTTTTTCGCACAAAGCAGGCAAATCGGACAAACGATTTTCGTGAATCACCAGACAATCGAGCGCATTACAAACACTTACACGCCGTGTTTTAGCATTGAACACAATGTCGCGGCCTTTATTTACATCGCCAGCCACATCGAAATAGGTATGACAAATACCTGCCCCTGTTTCAATGACCGGAATAAGCGAATTATCGCGCACTGACTCAATCAGACTTTTTCCACCACGCGGAATAATCACATCCACATAACCTGTGGCATTCATCAGTTCCACAGCAGCTTCCCGTCCGGCAGGCAATAAAGTCACAATATTTTCATCAAATCCGGCATTGCTCAACACTTCGCGAATCACCTTCACAATAGCTTCATTCGAATAATATGCATCCGAACCGCCCTTTAGCACACAGGCATTTCCCGATTTGAGACAAAGCGAAAATACATCGAAGCTCACATTGGGACGCGCTTCGTAAATAACACCCACCACACCAAAAGGCACCGACACTTTTTCAATTGTCATTCCATTGGGACGAATAGTTTCCATTAACTTACGACCAAGCGGAGAAGGAAGTGACGCCACATTACGGATATCCGCTGCTATACCTGCGATACGTTCATTGGTTAGCAAAAGTCTGTCGTACATTGGATTTGCCTTATCCATCGCAGTTAAATCCTTTGCATTGGCAGCAAGTATTTGAGTTGCATTACTTTCGGCAGCATCAGCCAGGGCTACTAAAACCTGATCGATAAGTGTATCGTCGACCAGATTCAGTGAACGTGAAGCCTGCAGGGCTGCTTTTTTCCAATATTGCGTAGATTCCATATTTTTCTTCAATCAGTTATTTATAAAAACAATTATAAGCTTTCGAATATCCTGTCTATAAACTCAGCACTTTTCTTTTCGAAATCGTACTTTAAACCCACCATATAATCTTCCACATAATAATATCCCGACAAACCTGAACTTTTATACTGTTCGGGGAAAGTATAACTTATGCTATCGCCACGCGTATTCCCAAGATCATCCGTAAAAGTATAAGTCAGCACAAAACGCTCGTTTTCGCGATAGACCACTTCCTGAAAATGATAGGAATAAGCAAAAACAAGAAACAATACCGAGCCGTTATTGGTATATTTAAAGCGATTTGGCACTTTTTTAATATTGATTTCGAGTTTGTTATTACCAATAAATTTTTCCATATTATATTCCTTCAATTTATCAGCCAGCACTTTACGAAATATATTCAACATATAATTGCTACTAAGTTCACAAGCCAGTTGATGATTCCATGCCCACAGAAACACTGCCGGAATAAAATACGATTTCTCTTTTTTTACAGTCACCAGCGAATCGGTGTGTATCAGCGAATCCGACTTAACCGTCACAAACGAACTATAGTCGTAAGTGGACTGTGCTACATTGGGCATGCGGTCGCGAATTACTTTGGTCATTTTCGATGTACTTACACAGCCGTTCAAAGCCACAACCGTCAGAAAGAAAACAAGAATTTTCAGATTGAATGATTTCATTTTTTCTACAAATATTTAAGTAGCAGCGGAAATTTCAGATAGGAATAATTATTCAAGATACAGATAATCGCAATGAATCAATGGTTTCTGATTTTTCCGCCCGAGCAACTCGCGTGCTTTTCTACTATCATACTGCACTTTACCCACGCCAAGCGATTGTCCATCCTCTCCCACAATTTTCACAATATCGTCTTTTTCAAATTCACCTTCGATACGTGTAGCACCCACAGGCAATAAACTTACAGCTTTATCGCCACAAAGTGCTTTTGCAGCATTTTCGTTTACATGAATTTCGCCTTTGGCAAAACCATGACTGTGTGCAATCCATTTCTTTACACTTGAAACACCTTCACGCGAAGCAACAAAATGCGTGCAAATAACCTCTTCATTTTTATCGAGCAAGCCTAAAAGTATATTTTCTTTCTTACCATTGGCAATATACACTTCAATTCCTTCGTCGGCTATTTTGCGGGCAATAGTGGTTTTGGTTGCCATTCCACCACGTCCGAACGACGATTTTGAACTTTGAATAAAGTCGGATACATCCTGCCCTTTACTTATTTCGCGAATTACCTGCGAAGCCGGATCGGCAGGTGAACCATTGTAAATGCCATCAATATTGCTCAGAATAATCAACGCTTCCATGTCCATCATCGACGCAATAAGCCCCGAGAGTTCATCGTTGTCGGTAAACATAAGTTCCGAAACCGACACCGTATCATTTTCGTTCACCACCGGAATCACATGATTGTCGAGCATCACCTGCATACAGTTTCGCTGATTGAGATAATGGCGACGACTCGAGAAATTCTCTTTCATTGTAAGCACCTGTCCTACTGTAATGCCATGTTCGCGAAACAAATCCCAATAATGATTGATAAGCTTGGCCTGTCCCACAGCCGAATACAACTGGCGCTGATCAACCACATCCATTTTTTTATTGAGTCCCAGAATACTACGGCCCGAGGCCACAGCACCCGAAGAAACAAGCACCAGCTCTACACCTTTTTTATGCAACACAGCAATCTGATCGACCAGAGCCGACATACGCGTAATATCCAGCGTACCATCGGGGCGGGTAAGCACATTGCTACCAATTTTTACGGCAATTCGTTTGAAACGTAAGGACATTGAAATTTTATTTTTAGGAAGAAGTCGTTGGATTAATTATTTTTCAGAATAAACCACATGCATAACTGTAGTTCCCACAGCATGAAGCGTGCTTTTGTCGATGTTTTCCATCGTATCGTTGATGGTGTGCCAGTAATGACCAAAACCTTTCGACGAATATTTATCGTACTGAATAATATCGATACTCGGAATGCCTGCTATACGGTTTATATACAAATGATCGTCGGTAATTGCGCCCAATTCTTCGTTGATGAAATACTGACTAAAACCAAGTTTTTGGGCTTTATCCCATACTTTTTTGACGATATGCGCTGCATAATGCATCGAAATTTGCTCTTTATAAAAAGTAGCTCCCGGCGCACCCACCATATCGAGCAAAACACCATAATCAGCTTTATAACCACTTTTGTGTGGATTCCGGGCCCAGTATTGCGAACCAAGACACCACGAATCTTCACTATTTCCAGTGAAAGTTTCAGGCGCACCATAATCCTCGGCATCGAAAAATATTATATCCACACCTACCTCAGGCGCAGTTTGCCCCAGTTGACGTGCAATTTCGAGTAACACTCCCACTCCACTTGCTCCATCGTTGGCTCCCAATACCGGCGTATTGTAATTAGCAGGATCGGGATCATGATCACTCCAGGGGCGACTATCCCAATGAGCAAAAAGCAAAATGCGTTTCTGTTTTTCGGGCTGAAAACTACCAATTACGTTTACAGCATTAAGCACAGTGCCGTTGAAAGCTTTTAATTCAGCTTTTTGTTCGATCACTTCCGCGCCAAACGATTTGAGCTTAGCCGACAGATAAGCTGCACATTGCAAATGCGCCTCGGTATTGGGTACGCGCGGACCAAAGTCAACCTGCGTCTGAATATATTGATAAGCCGAATCGGCCACAAATGCCGGAACCTGTATTTGCTCAGCTACTTTCTGTTTGCCCGATTGCGTAGCCTGCTTACATCCTGATAATATGAATATAAACAGGATAAAAATGTATATTTTCCTCATAATTAGTCAAATGAAGCACAAAGATATGAATAATAAACGAAATGAAAAGATTTTGAAAGCCCTGCATATCTATTTTTTTACAATAAAAACCCTGTCACAACGGTAAAATGAAATAATATTCATTAAGATTTGGAATCGGAGTTTTTTCGGCAAAAAACTATTACATTTGTAAACACAAAAGGCATTATCTGAAAAGAATTGTATTACCGAATGCTCAAAACGACAAAAAAGAAGAATTTTAATGTTTTTTTTGAGTCAGCACACAATAAAGCATATAAAGCTATAAATGTGACACTTACATACAACTTCAGTATACAGAAATGTCCTTCCAAAATCGGAAAACAGCAAAAACAGGTTGTAAAACATATTTTTGAACTTGTACCAATCGAAATTTAGCTGTTTCTTTGCAACCGTTAACTAAACAACACAATCTTTTTTATACCTTAAAAAACTAATACCTATTGAAACGCGGGACTTTGTGAAAAGTCCCGCGTTTTTTGTATCCATTCCAATACATTAAATCTGCACAAAATTCTCAGAATGTGCAGAAAAGCTGTTGCAGGTTCAACAAAAACTGCTAAATTTGCGCATTCATTTTTCAAAGATTTTTATAAGCCCCGCATAGTATTATTCAGTATTCTGAATCAATAAATCTGCAATAAACGGTATTAAAAACGAAGAATGAAAGAATCACGCGAAGACTAATAACCCAAAATAATACAAACATGAGTTTTAATATTGTAGTACTTGCCAAGCAGGTGCCCGATACGCGCAATGTGGGTAAAGATGCCATGAAAGCCGATGGAACGGTAAACCGTGCCGCGCTTCCTGCCATTTATAACCCCGAAGACCTCAATGCGCTGGAACAGGCACTACGCTTAAAATCGAAAATCGAAGGTGCCACTGTGCATGTGTTGACCATGGGTCCTGCCCGTGCAGCCGAAATTATCCGCGAAAGTATGTATCGTGGCGCCGATGGCGGCTATTTGCTCAGCGGACGTGAATTTGCCGGTTCGGACACCCTCGCTACTTCTTATGCACTTGCCTGCGCCATTCGTAAAATTGGAAAAGTGGACATTATCATTTGTGGTCGTCAGGCCATTGATGGCGACACAGCCCAGGTAGGTCCACAGGTAGCCGAAAAACTCGGCATGCCACAAATTACTTACGCAGAAGAAATTCTGGACTGTTCCAACCAAAAGATTACCGTAAAACGCCGCCTCGAACGTGGTGTAGAAGTGGTAAAAGGTCCAATTCCAATGGTCGTTACAGTAAACAGCTCCGCAGCTTCGTGTCGTCCGCGCCACGCCAAACTCACCCTAAAGTACAAACATGCCGCTACTCCTACCGAAAAACAGGATTCAGGCTCCGACTATACCGATCTTTACAGCACACACCCTTATCTGAATATCAACGAATGGGGCGTGAGCGATATTGAGCACGATATAAAATGGCTCGGACTAAGCGGTTCGCCCACCAAGGTAAAACAAATCGAAAATGTGGTTTTCACGGCCAAGGAAAGTAAAAAAATGACCGCAGCCGACAACGACATCGAAGATTTGATGAAAGAACTGATTGCGAATCATACCATAGGATAATATGCCAATTTGCCAATAATAATTTAGCATATTGGCACACTAAATCTCTCCAAAGGGTGAGACTTTTAAAGATAGTGACATTTAATTATAACTAGATTAACGCACCTCCCGCGTAAATATCCTCTCAGGAGGAATAAAGGGGGCTTTAAAATGAATAACATAATAGTATATCTCGAAATAGAAGACGGCATCGTAGGCGATGTAAGTCTCGAGCTGCTCACCAAAGGTCGCACTTTGGCCGATCAGCTGAAATGCAAACTCGAAGCTGTAGCTGCGGGTCATA
>JAVEXN010000023.1:0-39750 GCA_034004015.1 Paludibacter sp. | reverse complement strand
TACGAAACCCTGGGAGAATTGTTTCGATCTTCGCAAAAGGATGCTATAAAACTTACAATATCTGAGAAAATATGGCTGATTATCATTGAAATAGTAGCTGAGTTGTCTGAGATTTTCAACACAGATGTTGAATTGTTAATGGAAAAATTGTTCTCTGAAAATGAAAAACTTACAAAATACTTAAATTTCAAAAACCTACCGCAAGCGGGTTAAATGAAGCTTGCGAAAGTTGAATTAATAATAAAAGAAAGGAAAGAAAAAGAGGTGTAAAAAATCTGATCATGTCTTTTGAAAGTTTGTGAGTGAGATAAAAAAGAGAAACCAATTTTTATTTTGGTCTCTCTCTCTTGATTTAAAAAAGAATTTTGAGATTATTTGCTGATAATAAATTTCTGAATACTATTGCGTTCGCCTTTGGTGAGTTTTATCAGATACATGCCATTTTCGAGCATATCCACAGCCAGTTCGGCAGTGCCCGGAAGCGATTTTTCCATCAGCAGTCGTCCGTTGAGGTCGAAAATGCTGCAAGTCATATCGTGCTCGTCGGTGCGGATATTGATTTTGTTTTGCACAGGATTAGGCCCAATGCTAAACTCTATTTTCAGCGCATCAACCCCCGAAGTAAACGACCACGCTACACCTTTTTTATTTCCCCAAATATGTTCGGCCAGCATCGGATAATCGATAAATGGGTTGCGGTTTTTCTGATGTGCTTCTACTGCATTGTTTCTTACTTTTTCCTTGTCCGAAACCGGATCCTGACGGTGCCATTTCAGAAAAAGAGCCTGACTCCATGCCGAAAGAGCCGGATATTTATTTCCGCTGAATGACTCTCCACCAATGCTGGTCATAATATTCTCATAACGTGTGGCAAAATAAAAATAAGTACGTGCAAAGTCACCTTTATATTCGTCAACCGGTTCGAAAACTGTTCCCGAATATCCGGGGAAAGTTGAACTACCTTTACGCCCCAAAGCCTTGTTAAGCGAAGTGCCATTTGCACATTCTCCAAAAGGATAGCTGCCCCGTTCTCCGTTTACTTTACCATCGGTGGGATATACATGAAAGGCATCGCTAACCATGGGTGACTGCTTGTTAAACCAGCTTTGCGGTATGGAATGTTCGCGGTTATAACAATCGCATACTACTTTATAATTTCCACACTGTTTTTGACCGGGAGTCCATGTGCAGGTCGAATACATATCCCATACTTTTCCATCGGCAGTGATGTCGCTGGTTTGGTATATTGTGTATAAGTAATCGTATGATTTGGTTGAATACCCTGCTGAGATAATATTGTACAATGAAGTTTTCAGAGTCGCATCCGTTTTCCCCACAGCGGCATCGTAATATCCGGCTTTGGGTTGCGCAAGCAATAGCACAGGCAGTGCAAGTAAGAGGAGTAAAAGTTTTTTCATTCGATAAATCATTTTGAAAGTAAAATAAAAAAAGCCCTTCCCCGGTTCTGATAATCAGATTTTTTAGGGGAAAAGGGCAGCAAATGTAATGAATAATTTTTTAATAACCGAACTATTTGCGCTGTTTTATTGTATGGGAATGAATAATAATAGATTTTTGTGACAAAAATATTTCGGAGTTATCCCAAAAACATAGCTGCATGTAGGGCCACAGTTTTTTCGTCGAAATACTGTGTTCGGAAATCGTTCGAAAGTAAAAATGCTTTTTTTACAGGTTTGTCGAGAAATTCTTCAAGATTGAAAAGGTGCCGGGCGTCAGTATGGCTTACTTTTTCAGCCATTTTTATTTCGAATGCATAATAGTAATCCTGAAACTCGATGAGTAAATCGACCTCTCTGCCATCGTGCGTACGCAAAAAACTGAATTGTAATGCAAGTCCTGAGTTTTTGGCTTGCTTGTAAATTTCGGATATAATGGCACTTTCGTATTCGTTTCCTGTGAGACCACCCTGTTTTTTTAGTACAGCCTGGGTCACCCCCTGATCGAGATAATGCACTTTTGGAGATTTTACAAGCCTTTTGCCGGCATTGCGCGACCAGGCAGGCAGGTTTATGGCCTGATAACTCATTTCGAAATAATAAATATACCGCTGAACTGTTTTGGGCGATATGCCAAGTTGTTTCCCTATCGATGCAGCGTTGGTAAGTGTTGCTGTATTTAGTGCCAGATATTGCTGAAGTTTTACAAAAGGCTCTAAATCGCGAAACGATGCCAGATCGCGTATGTCACGTTCGAGATAAGTGCGCACATAATTGCGCAACCATTCGGTTTTTTCGGTATCGGTTGTGTCGTCGCCACTCACAGCAGGATAACCCCCAAAACGTAAATAATGATTGTAGGCTTTGAGTTTTAGTGCATGCCTCTGGTCGAGCAAAAATGATGGCAGATAATTATCAGTACTTTGTTCTGCCAATTCCTGTTGAAACAACGAAGGTATCACGGGATCGTCCCAGCCGTTGGTTTGCAGTTCGGGTAATGTAAGCGGGAATAGCTCCAGGATGGTACATCGTCCCGCCAGACTTTCACGCACTTTTTCGAGTAAAAGTAACTGACTTGAGCCAAGCAGTATATAGCGTGGTTCTTCCCACTGGTCGTATGTGGCTTTGATGCTTTCAATTAACTGTGGCTCTTTTTGCACTTCATCGAGAGCAGCTTTCGGGTAAAGCGTTTTCCACTGTAGTGCAGTCAGTTCCGTGAAAGTCCGTCGCATCACAGGGTCTTCCACCGATATGTAGGTGTAATCGGAAAATATTTTTCGTATCAAAGTCGTTTTCCCGGTTTGGCGGGCACCGGTAATGACCAAAATGCGCCCGAACTTCGATTGACTTTTTTTCTGAAAAATTTCGGTGTAAACTCTGTTTCTCATTTTGCTATGTGTTGTGATTTTCAACACAAAGATATGGTATTTTTATTTTAATTCCAAATATTACGCCAAAATCGGGAATTGTATTCCAAATATTACGCCAAAATCGGGAATTGTATTCCATATTTTACGTTTGATTGAGATGGGGAGTAGGATGTGAAGAGTGAATTTGTAGCTAAATTTTACTTTGATAAATTCGTTTTGAAATCACTGAGTAAACAAAACGATGCTAACTTTAAGACCTTTTTTAGGGGATATAGGGGCATAAATTATTTCAGCAAATTATCAATCACCTGCACCATTCCGGCAAATTCCTTTTCGTCGTAAAGGCGGGTGAGCATTACAATTTTGCCATTTTTGTCGATAATCACATTGCGGGTGATGCCGGCTTTGCGGTCGGCGTAAAGCGCAAAAATATCGGCTTTAGGGTCGAGGCCGATAGGGTAGGTGATGCCGGTGGTTTTGGCAAACTGAACGACAGTTTCGAGCGGCTCGTCGCGGTCGATGGCCAGCAGCGCAAAGTTTGGATTGGCTTTGTGCTTTTGCCAGATATCGCGCTCGATAAAAGGCATTTCCTTGCGGCAAACACCACACCAGCTGGCTGTAAACTGTAGCATTACCACTTTTCCTCTGAGCGAGGAGAGTTTTACGGTTTTGCCATCGGTCAGCTTCATGCTGAAATCGGGAGCTGTGTCGCCTGTTTTTACCAGATAACCACGATCGTCGGCAGCCTGCGAAAAGGCAAAAGCAGAAAATAATACTGCTGCAAGTATGAGGATTTGTTTTTTCATTATGAGTAAAATTATTTTTAGCCAAAAATACAGAAAACATTTTGAATTAAGTTCGTTGAAATATTTAATGATATATTTCTAACACAATAGAACACATAGAAATTATTGATAAAAAAAGACTTAGTTCATATAGTAAAGTATCTGACGATACTTTTATTGCTCTGAAATTATCCCGATATTCGGGATAATCCGATGTGTTCTTAGTCTTTTCTGTTGTTTTCAAAACTACTGTGTTCTATGTGGTGAAAACATATCAATAATAATTATCGAATACTTAAGTATATTCTAACACCCAAGTGGGGTTGGGGGTAAAAATAAAACAGCGATTCTTCACAGAGTCGCTGTTTAGTGCTTATATTTCGAAAAATCAACAAATTATAGCTTGTGAGACTATAAATTTTTTCAACGAATTACTTTGCTTCCTTCGTTGGTGGTAATGCGTATAATCAGCATTTCGCTGGTTGGCAGTTGCATTTCGGTATGGCGGATTTCGGTTTGCTGATACAAACTTCCGTTTACGCGATATATGCTTAATTTGCCACCTACGGGCAGGTTGTAAAGCGTATTGCCTGCACGATAGGCATTGATAGTTTTTGTATTTTCGACTGCCGTAGTGGTTGTGTTTACTTTTTCAACCGTGAGTTTATCCATACAGAACATAGTCGCAGTATTTATGCCCCATGTGCCAGAGTCGGTCGATTCCATTGTAAACTGAATGTACGAAACCTGACCCAAAGCCGATAAATCCATCCATTGCCAGCTGTTGTGGAGTTTCCATTGTACAGGATTTACCGAGCGATAATCGGCCAGATAAAATTCTGAAGTGCCCGTTACCGTTATTCCATCGGCCGCATAACCTTTAGCAATAAGTTTAAAATAGTCGCCCTGTACAAATTTCCGTGCAAACTGATCGCCATTTTTAATGCCGTAATACGCCCATGGCGCATTGGTTACATACATGCCCGTGGGTTTGTATGTTTTACCATCGTTAAACATAACAAAATTTGATGTTTCGGTTACATCAACGACTCCTGCATCGTTGTACGAACCCCAATAAGCAACCAAATAATTTGAACCTTCGCCACTGACACCGCCCTTAGCCATGGAGCCAAACTGATTCGGAACCCAGCCTTCGGAACTTTCTGTGCCATGATCGGTATTGTTGGTGCGGTTGCTGATGCTAAAGCCATCCCAATACGTGCCACCCCAACCGTTGCGGTGCGAGAATATAAAGTTTTGCGATTCGAGATATACATTTTCGGCATAAGTGTCGGTCCAGTGCGAGTTTGCTGCAAGCGGATTTCCGGCCAGCGTAGTGGTGTTTTGCAAATCGAGTGTTACAAAATTCTCACCTACAGGAGGATACACAGCCACATTTTCCTGTGCATGTAAATCCACAATACCCGCAAATTCCACCGAGGTTTCGCCCAGCCAACCTGCTTCCTGCACATTGGCTGTATATACTTTTACAAAGTCGATATAGTCCAAATGAACAGGATTTCCGCTATCGTCCACAGCCCAATCAATTTTAAAACCAACTTTGTCGTTGGTAGATGTGTTGGCGTGATTATCCACATAACCCCAATCGAACGCGGGTAAAGTCCATGTAGAACCATTCAGTACGGCATTTTTGCGCAATTTTGTGCCTTTGAAAGTCATGCTGTTGTCCGTTACCCAAAGCGGATACATTGTAGCCTGCGATGCAAACGAAATATGTGTCACCACACCTTCGCTACCCTGATTATCGGTCCAGCGAATGTTGGCTTTTTGTCCGTCGGGTTCAGGGCGATAGTAGGTGATTTCGTAATTGTGCACAGTTTCAGCATGATTGTATTCCGATCCTGCCAGTTCGTACCAGGGCTCGTCGGCATCGGGCTGTCCGTTTTTATTCAAATCCTGACAAACCATTACAATGCCCGGTTCTGAACTGTTCGTAAATGCATTTCCAAGTGCTTTAAAATCGTATTCGCCCGGCACATTTACAATGGGATGATCGAAACCAACCACCACATAACCCCCATATGCGCCCAGGCCGAGCATCGATTTATTGTCAACCAAACAGTTGGAGGCAAATTGCAGCGCATTGGCATAAGTGTCGCTCATGGCCGGCGAGGGAAACAGTCGGTTGATATGTTGCCCCGGAGCAGGTTTATATTCCAGAACGCGCGTAATTTTTTCGGAGTTCTGAGCAAATGTAAAATGCGTTATCAGCATCATACATGCAGCAATTAATAAAGTAAATCTTCTCATTTTCTGTTGTTTATAAATAATTATTACTTTGAAAAAGGGCCGCAAAATTCCTGTCCCTGTGACCCACGGGACTTCCACAGCTTCGCAAACTACAATTGTATACTTCCGGAATTTACTTGCGAAGCCGGTATGTTTTATGATTTATTTGAGTTATTTCTATCAGGGGCTTACAAAAACCACCTTGTTTGGATTTAGTCCTATTTCGTTGATTTTGAACTTCAGTTTTCCATGTCGGTCGAAGCAAAGTACATCGCCCCAAACCGTATAACTTTTGGCATCGGTCAGATACACATCGCCGTTGGCCGGATTAATGTCCACACCATAAGGAGTGCTTAATTCAGTGCCATCGGTAATAAAATTTTCCGAAATTATTTTTTCTGTTTTGCAATCGAAAACCTTTACCCAGCATGTCTGATTCGTAAAGTCGAAATTGTAAATATAAGCCGTATCGTTGTGTATATTAAAATTTAAGGCCTGAATATCTTCAAATGTATCCTCCAGCGTATCGGTATTTGAATTTATGCGTTGAAAAACATAAGGATTTGCTCCGTAGTTTCCCCGCGAAACCACATACACATCGCCTTCGCTGTCGGCATGAATTCTTCCGGGATTAGTAGCCACTGTAATCTTTTTTATTTCAGTAAAAGTGTTTATGTCAATTACCGAAACCGTGTTGTCGTAATCAGGGAAACTCAATCCGCCGGAGTTAGTCACATACAACTTGTTGTTGGCCACACAAATGCCATCAGGGTTTTTACCGCACTGCACAAAAGCTTCAATCTTTAAAGTGCTTGTGTCGATTCTGGCCACTGTGCCATCGAATGAACACACATAAGCTTTTCCGGCATGAAATTCCACATATCGTGGTTCGCGGGCGATGCCTTTTTCGTTTTTCATGGCAATTTGCGCCAGCGATTTTCCGCTTTTTACATCCAACACTTCAATCTGGCCCGATACATTTACCACCACATACATTTTCGAACCATAAATACCCATGTCGTTAGCCGTATCGCCCAGTCCTCGTTTGTTTACAGTGAGGAAAAAATCAGACACCAGCGTTTTGCTGTTCAGGTCGTAACTTGCCAACGTGCTGTTGTTCAGATTAAACAGCCCTTCGGAAAGGATGTAAAGCTTAGTTGGCTCCGCAGCTCCGGTGTTTATTCCGGGTTTCAGTTTGTCGTCCATGTCGTCGCAGGAAGAAAGGACAGAAATACAAAATAATGCAATAAAAATGGGAAATGCATTATAAATAATCACCTTATTTACAAACGATAACACCTTTATATTTTCACTAAAAAAATTCATTTTCATATTTTTATAAAACCACTGAAGAATAGAACGCGGATTGACGCTGGTTAAACGGATTTAATACAGATTTGAATATCGGTAAACCGATATGATTTTTAAAAGTAAATCCGATCTTGCTTGCAAGATAAAATCAGTATTTAATTTAAGATTATCAGATTTAATCGGCTGAGTTAGTGTAAATCCGCGTTCCATTTCTTCGGGTATCATTTTTATCTTATATGTTTAGCTGTACTTAGTATTTTAAAACTTCAAGCTTACCGTTCCTCGCACTGAGCGTCCCGGCATGGGAAACCATTTTACAATGGCATAATTTTTATTCAATAAATTCAGCACTTCGGCATTGACCGATAGTGTTTTATCTTTCAGCTTAAAACTACGCGAAGCCGAAATGCTGTGATCGCTGTATCCGGGTAGACGGTTTTCGGTAAAATTCTGAAAAAGCGCATACCTTTTTCCCGACCATAAGAGCGAATAAGCCACATCCGCCCAGGGCGTTTCCACAGCAAATCTTCCCGAGCCCGAAACGCGTGGCGTGTATGGAATCTGATGTCCGTAAGTGCTTCCACCCGGACTTGTGACATCCAAAGCCCGCTGATAAGTATAAGTGCCGCCCAGCACAAAACCCAGTTTTTGGGTTGCTTTTACCGAGGTTTCTGCCGTCAGGTCGATGCCGGTGATTTCTACTTTCCCAAGATTGAGCATGCTCCATTTAAAAAGGTTTTTGGTAGGCATGGCCACAATTTTGTCCTTCACATTGTTGCGGTACACATCGGCAGTGATTGAGAAAAGCGGAAGCCATTTGGCAGGCGACACTGCGTAGGTGATTCCCACATTGAACTGATCGGTAATTTCGGGACGCAAGTCGGCATTTCCGATGCGTGCGTAATACAAATCGTTGAAGGTGGGCAGGCGGAAAATATTTTTGTAAAAAGCTCTGAAGCGCAAATCAGTCTCATCGAAAGGCCTATAAGTTATACTTGCATAGGGCGACAGCCGTTTGCGATTGTCGGCAGCTGTGCCGTTTTCAACCGTTTCGGTTACCAAAGTGGAAAGCACACTGGCAGTAGCCAGCACCTTTTCGCTTACATATTTGGCTGCCAGCACCGACAGCAGACTGTAACGAACCGGCTGCGCAAAATTTTCTGTTAGCGCAGCGTTTTCAAATTGTGCAAACATATTATTGACCGACGCGTCGGTCGAAAACGAGAAGGAAATATTCGTAAAAGCTTTGTAAAGCAGCGAAGCCGAAGCATAATATTCATTCTGAGTGAAATAGCTTTCTTCAAAACCTGCGCTGTTCAGCACAACCGTGTCTAAATAGTGCAAATAGCCGTGATGGTATTTGGCATTCAGCTGCATAGAAAGCAGTTTCGAGAAATGATTTTCGTAGTGGGATTGTACAAAAAAAGTATTGTCCCACATGCGCTGTGAAGTGAATGCGCCTTCGTTATACAAAATCGTTCCGCCGGGCAACCCGCGTTCCGAATTGTAGAAATATGCTTTCAGGTAACCCGATTCGTTTTCGGAAAAATTGGCATGCAAAGCACCTTCAATTCTGAAATTCTGCACATCGGAGTTTTTGCGTGTTTCGTTTGAAGTTGTTCCGTCGGCCAGATAGCTGTGATGAAGCAGGTATGGATATTCACCATGTGCCGAAAGCCATTCGCCACTCAGCGAAGCCGCATATTTTGAACTGATTTTTTGTTGCAAAAGGAATGATGGATTCAGCAAACCGAACGATCCGCCTTTGAGCGATGCTTTTCCGTTCAGTGTTTTATTGTTGATGAATTTCGGACTCAGAGTGCGGATATTGAGCAACGAAGCCGAGGCAAACATACGTGCAGGCTGAAAAATATTGTCGCTTTGTCCGTTGTTGAGCGAAAGCATATCCACATTGTCGAGCGAGAAACGCCCCACATCAATTTGTCCCGTTTGGCAATCGGTGAGCGTAATGCCATCGTAGCTTACAGCCGTGTGAGCAGCGCCCAAACTGCGCACCGAAACGGTTTTCAGTCCGCCAATGCCACCGTAATCTTTTACAGTTACGCCCGAAAAATACTTCACCGCATCCGAAACCTGAAGCGCATTCAGTTTCTCAATTTGTTTCGACGAAAGAATCTGGAGCGGAGCCGAAGCGCGTACTTCGGTGTTACGGTATTGCTCGGTCACAGTTACTTCGCGAATCTGATACACTTTGGTGGTATCCACTTTGTCCCCGGCCACCAAAGCCACAGGAAATAGTACGATGCCCAAAGCAACGACACAAATCCGGAATGCTGAAACACGATACAATGAAAAATACATACAATACTATTTGTTTGATTGAAAACCAAATAGCCTGCAGGAAAAAGGCAAAATCAACAAAGCACAAATGTAAAAGAACTGATGCTGTATTGGTTTTTAGCTTATCCCCGAAAGCTTGAAAACATAAACCTTTTCGTTCCTGAAAAAATGCGGAACAAAAATTTGCATGGCAGGTCTTCTGACTTGCTCCCGTAGTTGAACGCCTTCCCGTCGTGAATTGACAGTGGACAATTGACAGTGGACAATGAAAAATTTTATCGTCGGTTGCCGGTTGTCGCTGTCGGTAAAACAGTGGCAAAAGTGTTGTTCAATACGTTTTCTTCAATTGTCAATTGGTCATTATCAATTGTCAACCAAAAAATGAGCTTACAGCAGCGGGTCTGTTCAGGATTTTCACCTGATTCCCTTTTAATCACTCCGGAGCAGAATGCCCGGGTGAACCATTGCGGCTGCAAAGATAATATATATTTTCTGACCCGGCTCACTATTTTGATGTTTTGTGAATTTTTGTTTTTCAAAGCTGACTGAGCTTTACTTCCGCTTTCTGAGATGTTTTATCAGTTTTCAGATTAATTCTCAACACCTGTGTTTAACTTTTTGGATAGGTGTTTTTAAATTATTATAACATTTACATCGGCTTAATTTTAAGGAAAAATGAGCTTTTTCGTTGTGAATTATTCCAATATTGAACATATGCTGATTTTGCGGTTTAATTGTTTTTCTGATCGTCATTACTTACGACTGTTTAATTTCGGTAATAATTTACTTATAATCTGTAGTTCGTCAATGGATGAAACTGAATATCTGATTTAAAATTGTAATGAATACAATTATTTTAATGACTATAACCAGCATGAACTTATATATTATAGAAAAATTTCCGTAATTCGCAATACCTGAAAATGAGAATAAAAGCAGTACTTTTGTGGCCGAAAACAGCAATTATATGTTATGTAGCATAAAATAGCAAAGTACTACTTTTGTATTCAAATTTTATAATATAAAATCAGTTTTAGTTTTTATGGGTACATTTAATTCCGGAAGATGGCAGGAACACATTGATGTTCGTGATTTTGTTTCAAAAAACATTAGTCCTTACGATGGCGACAGTTCATTTCTTTGTGGTCCATCGGCCACTACAAAAAAACTGTGGCAAATATGTCTTGATGCTATCAAAGAAGAGCGCGAAAACAATGGCGTGCGCGCCATCGACAATCAATTGGTTTCGACTGTAACATCGCACGGCCCCGGTTATATCGACCGCGAAAACGAAATTATTGTTGGTCTGCAAACCGACATGTTGCTCAAACGTGCGATGAAACCTTATGGTGGCATTGCAGTAGTTGAAAAAGCATGTTCTGAAAATGGTGTGGAAATTTCACCTATCGTAAAGGAAATCTTTACCAAATACGCCAAAACGCACAACGATGGTGTATTTGATGTGTATAACAGCGAAATCAGAACTTTCCGTTCGCTGGGTATTCTTACCGGATTGCCCGATAACTATGCACGTGGCCGTATTATCGGTGATTACCGTCGTCTGGCACTTTACGGAACTACCCGCCTGATCGAAGGCAAAAAAGCTGACCTTCAGTCGCTCACCGGTCCTATGACCGACGATCGCATTCGCCTGCGCGAAGAAGTGGCCGAACAGCTGAAAGCACTGAAAGAAATTGAAGTTCTCGGACAAATTTATGGTTTCGACCTGACCCGTCCGGCTGCATCTGCTCGCGAAGCTGTTCAGTGGGTTTATCTGGCTTATCTGGCTGCTGTAAAAGAGCAGGATGGTGCTGCCATGTCGCTCGGAAACGTATCTTCATTCCTCGATATTTACATTGAACGCGATATTGCCGAAGGCAAAATTACCGAAGAATATGCACAGGAACTTGTGGATCAGTTTGTAATGAAACTGCGCATGGTGCGTCACCTTCGTATGGAAGCTTACAACGAAATTTTTGCAGGCGACCCTACCTGGGTAACTGAGTCGATTGCCGGAACCATGGCGGATGGCCGTCACAAAGTGACCAAAACATCGTTCCGCTTCCTGCAGACACTTTACAACCTCGGCCCATCGCCCGAACCAAACATGACTGTACTTTGGTCGCCACGTTTGCCAGAGGCATTTAAAGAATTCTGTGCCAAAGTGTCTATCGATACTTCTTCTATCCAGTACGAAAACGATGACTTGATGCAGAGCAGCCGTTGCAGCGACGACTACGGAATCGCCTGTTGCGTGTCGTATCAGGAAATCGGAAAACAAATTCAGTTCTTCGGAGCACGTTGTAACCTCGCTAAAACATTGCTTCTGGCTCTGAACGAAGGTCGTTGCGAAATCAGTGGAAAACAGGTTATCAATGGTATTCCTGCACTGAAATCGGATGTGCTCGACCTCGACGAGGTAATGGAAAACTTCAAACTGGCTATGCAGGAAGTTTCCCGCGTATATGCCGATTCGATGAACATTATCCACTACATGCACGATAAGTATTACTACGAAAAAGCCCAAATGTCGCTTATCGACACCAATCCACGCATCAATCTTGCGTATGGTGCTGCCGGTTTGAGCATTGTGGCCGACTCACTTTCGGCTATCAAATTTGCCAAAGTAACTGTGGTGCGCGACGAAAATGGTTTGTCGAAAGACTTCAAAATTGAAGGTGAGTTTCCTTATTATGGAAATGATGACGACCGTGTGGATGTATTTGCACAGGAAATTCCGATTTATTTCAATTCATTATTGAAGGAGCTTCCAACCTATAAAAATGCTGAGCCAACACTGAGTATTCTTACCATTACCTCTAACGTGGTTTATGGTAACAAAACAGGTGCTACTCCTGATGGTCGTGCCAAAGGTGTTCCGTTTGCGCCGGGTGCAAACCCAATGCACGGACGCGACTCGCACGGTGCGCTTGCTTCGCTGAGCTCGGTGTCGAAACTCGACTACGAACACTCGATGGACGGAATTTCGAATACATTCTCTATTGTGCCAAAAACCTTAGGACCAACCGACGAACAGCGTCGTGAGAATATGGTGAGCATTATGGATGGATATTTCTCGAAAAATGCCCATCACCTGAATGTGAACGTGCTGAACCGCGAAATGCTCGAAGATGCCATGGAGCATCCCGAAGAATATCCACAGCTTACTATCCGCGTGTCGGGTTATGCGGTGAATTTTGTTCGTCTTACACGTGCACAACAACAGGAAGTGATTGCACGAAGCTTCCACGAAGCAATGTAATGACTTACTTACCAATAAAACTATAAAAATTATCAGAAGTAACCGGCTGCAATTTTCAGTTGGTTACTTCTTTGCTTATCACAAATGATTAAACTGCATTCGGTTGAATCGCTCGGTACCTTCGATGGTCCGGGTGTTCGTATGGTACTTTTTACACAGGGCTGCAATTTCAAATGTAAGTATTGTGCCAATCCCGATACTATCGATTTGAATGGAGAAGCTAAGTTGTTCAGCTACGAAGAATTAATGAAACTGGCCCGCAGTCAGCGTCCTTTTTTCGGGAAACGTGGTGGAATTACCGTGTCGGGCGGCGAGCCTCTGTTGCAGGCCAAAGCGTTGATTCCCTTTTTTAAAATGCTGAAAGAAGAAGGTTTTAATACCTGTATTGATACCAACGGAAGCATTCTGAACGAGTCGGTAAAAGAGCTAATGCAATATACCGACCTTGTGTTGCTCGATGTAAAAGAATTTAATGAAGAAGCGCACCGTCAACTTATCGGAGCTTCGAACAAGGCTACGCTGCGAATGGCAGAATACCTGCACAGCATAAATCAGCCCGTTTGGCTGCGTTATGTGCTTGTACCGGGATATTCGGATAATTTGGAGCATTTACACGATCTGGGGCGATTTCTGCAGCCTATGCAGAATATCGAAAAACTCGAAATTCAACCCTATCATAAACTTGGTGCGCATAAATATGAGGCATTGGGCTGGAATTACGAACTCGAAGGTGTGGAGCAAAACACTACCGAGCAACTTCGTGTGGCCAAAGAGATTTTTAGTTTGTATGTTAATGAAGTGATTGTCAATTAAGGTATGAATTATTACACACCCAAACAAATAGTGGAAACGGTGAGCAGTGTGGCTGCAAGCAAGGCTTCTACTTCGACACCCAAAACGCTTGTGCTGGCTTTTCTGGCCGGTGCTTATATTGCCATCGGAGGTTTGTTGGCAGTGATCATCGGAGGCGGAATTCCGGGCATTGCAGCCGAAAATCCCGGCATACAGAAATTCCTTATGGGAGCTGCTTTTCCCATTGGACTTATGCTTTGTACACTGGCAGGAGCCGATTTATTTACCGGAAATACAGCTTATTTTATTCCTCCGGTAATGGATAAAAAGCTTCGTGTAACTGCGCTTCTGCGCAACTGGACATTGGTTTATTTTGGAAACTTCGTCGGTGCATTGTTTGTGGCTTATTTTATGGTGGCGCTGACGGGTGTTTTTGCCAAATCGCCCTGGCTCGAAAGTATTTATAGCATTGCCGAGCTTAAAACTTCAGCACCGTTTTACAAGGTTTTGCTCAAGGGCGTAGGCGCTAACTGGCTGGTGGCTCTGGCTATGTGGATGGCTTATTCGGCCAAAGATACTACGGGGAAAATGCTCGGTATATGGTTTCCTGTGATGGCTTTTGTGGCCATTGGTTACGAGCACAGCATTGCGAATATGTTTTTTATTCCCGCTGCTATTTTCAACGGCGCTCCGGTAAGCTGGGGCGAATTTATATTCAATAACCTGATTCCGGCCACGCTCGGAAATATCCTCGGAGGTTCGGTACTTGTAGGTTTCCTTTACTGGTACGTGTACAGAGATTGAGTGGTTTAAAAACTAAAAAAGTCAGCCGGAAAAGATTCTTCAATCTTCTCCGGCTGACTTTTTTTAATATCCTGTATCTGCTTATTGCTGACTTAGCTTTATATTCAGCGATTTCAGATTACGTGTATCCACTTCGAGTGTCTGATCTTTGTACGAAATAAGACTTACTTTGATTTCGCATTTTCCATCACAAATATTAGTGAGTGTAAAGTTTCCATCGAGGTCGCTGTACACTTTCTGACCATTTACAGTGATTACAGCTCCGGCAAGACTTTCGCTGGTAAGTTTGTCGATTACCAGTCCGCTGAGCGATTTAGTAGTTACTGTGGCTGCTGCGGTTGTAGCCTCGGCTGAGGCTTTTTCTTTTGCAGAAGTGTTGGCTACGAAAAAAATGCTAACTGCCAGTGCGATAAATAAAATACGTTTCATCTTATTTTTATTTTAAAAATGTATCTGAGTTCTGTTTTCTGATTTACACTGCAAAGTAACGGCCTTTGTGTGACAGGTTTGTTACAAAGCACATACAATTGCATGAATATCATGTAACAACAGGATTTCAATCGGATATCTTTTTTAAAATAAATAGATGATATTAGTTTGATAAATAATTATTTACGGCTGAAGCTGGAATTGATATTGTTGTCGCGTTTGCCATCGTAAATGGTGTAACTAAGCTGAATATTGCGCAGGTCAATCACCGTTCCGCTCAGCGATTTTACATTCATTCCGGTCAGACTCTGTTCAGTGAGCGTTAGTTTTCCGTTATTGAGTTTTACCACAATAAACTCGCTATCGCCGGTTTGAAATAAATTAGTAATGACATACTGAGTTGTATCGCTCGCTTTTCGATACACATCCAACAGATAGGATGTTTGTGTGATAGTGCTGTTGTTTGTTTCCTCACATCGCCAAACTCCGGTGATATCGGTATGCACGCGTGGCGCATTGCTCTCGCACGAAAGCAAAAACAGGCAAAAGCAGAGGCTTATAATTCTGAAATCTGACATTTTAAGCGTGTTGTATTCATTTTCTTTGACCCTGGCTTTTCGTCGGTGCTCAGGTTTATTCAACTTTTTCACCATCTTTGTAGATAATGGTTTTTTCAGGTTTCCCTTTTTCGTTCCAGGCTTTTGCTGCTCCGTGACGTTTTCCATCCACAAAAGTGATTTCGGTCATTAATTTACCGTTTTTATAATAAGTAAGCCATTTTCCTGAACGTTTGTTGGCTACGTAGTTACCTTTGTTTTGCAGTTCGCCGGTTTCGTAGTAAAATGTCCATTCGCCGGTTGCTTCCCCTTTGTTGTAGCTTCCTTTTTGCTTTAGTTTGCCATTTTCGTAATAGCTTTTCCATTCGCCTTCGTACAATTCGTTCAGGTAGTTTCCTGTGGCAAAAAGATTGCCCCCGGGATAATAAGCAGTCCACAGTCCATCACGTTTGTTGTTGAGGTAGCGGCCTTTTTCCTTCACTACTTTTGTGCTGTCGTAATATTCAGTAAAGTCGCCCGAAATCAGATCATTCACATAATTACAACTTATGCGAACATTTCCCGAAGGGTAATAACCTGTGAGCTGGCCGTTTAGTTTTCCGTTTACGTAATAGCAGGTTTTATTTACCGTACCATCTTCATAGTCTTTGTAATAGTCGGTAAAAAGTCCATCGTAAACACCGTTTTTCAGGGTTGATTTCTCGCGGATTTTTCCCGTGTCATAAAATACTTTTTGCGGGCCATTTACTTTTCCGTTTACAAACCAGCGTACGTATTGCAGTTGTCCGTTTTCGTGATAGGTTTTATGCTCGCCTGCTGGTTGTCCGTTGCGATACATGCTTTCCTCGTGTATCTGTCCGTTTTCGTGATAAGTGATTACTTTTCCGTCCACCACATCGTTTACGTAGCTCACTTCCTGTTGCAGTGCTCCCGAAGGGGAATAATATTTAAGCGTTCCGTTGAGCAAGTCGTTTGTGTAGGGCATTTCCTGTTTCAGAGTGCCATCTTCGTAATAATCCTTCCACAAGCCGCTGAGTTTATTGTTTACAAAATGGCCTTCCTGCCAAAGCACTTTGTCGGGATAATAAATGCGGTAAAGTCCATCTTTCACTTCCTGTCCTGTGGAAGTTTTTTTTACGGTATAAATTTCTTTTACAATTGTTTTGGCCTCGTCGTGCCAGGTTGTCACTGTTTTCTGTGCTGAAATTGTGAACGAGAGCACCAACAATGGCAATGCAAGAATCAGTTTTTTCATTGCGCCTGGTTATTTTGCTTCCAATAGTATTTGCGTTCCTTCCAGTGGCTGGCGGTGTCCGTAGTCCATAATAGCAGCAAGTGCAAACTTGCCCGCTCCGGTGCTTTTAGGCAGTTGAAGTTTCACAACCCTTGCCTGATCAGGATACACAGTCACTTTTACCGGATTGAACTTTTCTTCGATTGCAGTTTCCATATTGGCCAGTGCCAAATGAACCGAAGCGTCAATAATGTTGTCGCCGGTGTTGTTGATCGTTACTTCGAACGAACGGAAGAGATCACCTTTTTTGGTTACTTCTTTCAGATCGGTAAGACTGGCTTTGTAATTGCGGTTGGTTTTGGGCGATTGTTTAAACAGAATTACAATGCGCGGAACAACCAAAACCCCTGATACCAGGTTTTTGTCAGCTTCGAATGCAGTTTTTTCCTCCACCGGTTCCACAGTAATCATTCCCCAGCGAGCACCGTAACCTTCTTTTGGTACTGTGATAATGGCTTCGATAGTACCGCTCTGATTTGGATTCAGCTCGATGAGCGAAGGGTTGAGCGTAATCCATTGTGCGCACGAGCGCGGACTTTTGCCCAGTGGAACAGGTTTTTTATTGCCATTTTTATCTACGTCATAGTCTGATAGCTTCAGAAGATATTTCTGTGGGCGGGCCGAATGATTGATCAGATTGATTTTCTGGGTTTGAATTTCGCTGGGTTCAGCATTGAAACTCATTAAAACCGGAGATACCTCAAAATCCTGTGCGAAAGTTACTGCGCTGAAAATGAGCAGTACTAAAATACTTTTTAATCGAAACATAGCGCTATACCAGATGTATTTATTGTGTGTAGTAAATTTTGTAGCAACAAAAATACAATTAAGATTCTATCTGACAGCCTTTGTGGGTCTAAAAAGTTGTTAATGATGCATTTTATGCAATAATTAACTTAGAAACCATTACGGATGTGCTTTTTTCGGGATATTAATAACATGCTCTTGCATTTCAAAAGATTTTTGTAATTTCGCAGCACAGTTCAGCACAGAAAAATGGAAATAAACTTCTCAAATTCGCGATCGAAAGTTCAGGCATTGACCGAAGCTATTAGCGCAGCCATAATCACCGGAGAATTCGGAGATGGCGACAACCTGTTGTCCATCAACGATGCAAGCAGGAAATACGCTGTGTCGCGCGATACGGTTTTTAAAGCATACTCTGACCTGAAACGCCGTGGTTTGATTGATTCAAACCCGATGAAAGGATATTTTGTAAAATCAGAAGTTACTCATGTGCTGCTTTTGCTTGATACTTATTCGCCGTTTAAACAGAATCTTTACAACCGTTTTGTAGCGCGTCTGCCCGAAAACTACAAAGTTGATCTGATCTTTCATCAATACAACGAACGCCTTTTCGAAACCATTGTGAAGGATAGTTTGGTGCGTTACAATATGTTCGTGCTAATGAATTTCTCGAACATTCAGTTTTCTGCAGCGCTGCGTTCCATTCCTTCAGGGAAGCTTCTGTTGCTCGATTTTGGTGATTTCGAAAAGGATGGCTATTCCTACATTTGCCAGAATTTTGATCAGAGTTTTTATGATGCTTTGGTGATACTCGAACTTTCGCTTCAAAAATATCGTCAACTTTCGCTTGTTTTTCCACCACAGGTAAGTCACCCCGAAAGCGCTGTAGATCATTTTCAACGCTTTTGCAACGATTATCATTTCGAATATAAAGTATATAAGAACGATCGTGTAGGTATTCAGAAATTCACAACTTATATCTGTATTGATCCCGGCGATTTGGTGAAAATCATCAAAGAAGCTGATGCTCTGGGTTGGGAAATTGGCCGTGAAATTGGCGTAGTGGCCTATAACGATAACCCCATCCTGGAAGTGATTAAAAACGGAATAACGGCCATAAGCGTCGATTTCGGACTAATGGGTGAAATGGCTGCGGCTTATGTGTTGAACAAAAAACCTGTTCAGGAATTTCTGCCCACAAATGTCATTCTCAGAAAATCTGTGTAAATTCTCTTTTCTGTCATTAATCCAAAACCATAAATAAATCGTGAATCCGAAATTGATAAGTTAGAATTAAATATCAGCACAGTTCAGCACAATAATCATCTAAAATTTCAATATTATGAATGCAACAATTTCAATAAATCAAACTGCGGCAGCTCAGCACCGCAAGCCAAAATTGGGTCGCCTGCAGGGTGAGAATCCAAAAGTCGGCATTCGCCCAACCATCGATGGCCGTCAGGGCGGTGTGCGTGAATCGCTCGAAGCGCAGACCATGAACATGGCTACTAATCTGGCAAACTTTATCAGCTCCACGCTTAAATACAGCGACGGTACGCCTGTGCAATGCGTGATAGCCGATACCACTATCGGTCGTGTGGACGAAGCAGCGGCTTGTGGCGAGAAGTTCCGTCGCGAGGGTGTGGGAATTTCCATCACTGTGACGCCCTGTTGGTGCTATGGCAGCGAAACCATCGACTACGATGCGCAAATCCCCAAAGCCATATGGGGTTTTAATGGCACCGAACGTCCGGGAGCAGTGTATCTGGCAGCTGCTTTGTCCGGACATACTCAAAAAGGTTTGCCTGCTTTTGGCATTTATGGCCGTGATGTGCAGGATGGTGGCGACAACACAATTCCGGATGATGTGCAGGAAAAAATCACCCGTTTTGTAAAAGCAGGTATTGCAGTAGCTACACTCAAAGGAAAATCGTATCTTTCAATTGGCTCTGTGTCAATGGGAATAGCAGGTTCTATTGTGGATGCAGACTTTTTTCAGTCGTACCTTGGCATGCGCAACGAATATGTGGATATGAGCGAGATTTTGCGTCGTGAAAAACTCGGTATTTTCGATCAGGAAGAGTTCAAAAAAGCAATGGAGTGGACTGAGAAAAATTGTAAAATAAATGAAGGTCCGAATACCAATCCGCCTCATAAAGTAAAATCGCGCGAAGTGCTCGACGGCGAATGGGAATTTGTGGTAAAAATGACGCTGATTATCCGTGATTTAATGATAGGCAATCCACGTTTGCGCGAAGCCGGATTTTTGGAAGAAGCGCTCGGTCACAATGCCATTGCAGCAGGTTTTCAGGGACAGCGCCAATGGACAGACTTTATGCCAAATGGCGATTTCTCCGAAGCTATTCTGAATTCATCGTTCGACTGGAACGGCATTCGCGAAGCTTTTGTATTGGCTACCGAAAACGATTCGCTCAATGGAGTGGCTATGCTTTTTGGTAAATTACTTACCAATACAGCGCAGGTTTTTGCAGATGTACGCACTTACTGGAGCCCTGAAGCTATCGAACGTGTTACAGGTTACAAAGTAGAAGGACGCGCAACAGGCGGACTAATTCACCTGATTAATTCCGGCTCGGCAGCACTCGATGGAAGTGGTCAGCAAAGCGTAGATGGCGAACCTGTTATGAAACCTTTCTGGGAAATTACCGAAGATGAAGTGAAGAAAACACTCGATGCTACCACTTGGTTTCCTGCCGAAGGTGAGTATTTCAGAGGAGGTGGTTTTTCGTCGAACTTCCTTACAAAAGGTGGAATGCCGGTGACTATGATTCGCGTGAATCTGGTAAAAGGTTTAGGTCCGGTGCTGCAACTTGCTGAAGGCTGGACAGTGGATTTGCCTGCCGAAGTGCACAAAACGCTCGACGACCGCACCAACAAAACATGGCCAACGACCTGGTTTGCACCAAAACTAACCGGCGAAGGCAATTTCACTGATGTATATTCGGTAATGAATAACTGGGGTGCTAATCACGGTGCATTTTGCTACGGACATGTGGGTGCAGATTTGATTACACTGGCTTCCATGCTGCGAATTCCTGTATCGATGCACAATGTGGACGAAGCACAGATTTTCCGTCCGAGTGCGTGGGCTTCCTTTGGTATGGACAAAGAAGGAGCCGATTATCGTGCCTGCGGAGTGTATGGGGCACTTTATAAATAGAAACTAATTTGATATGAAATAATGCGCCCAACAATTTATCTGATTGTTGGGCGTGCTTATTACTAATATATTTTTGAGCCAAATGAAATTATGCCACTTTTACGCTTTCCAAATATAATGTGTCAGGACAAAGATCAACACCATTTGACCACTGAATACTACCTAAAAATGGCCTTACTGAGTTGAACACTGACACATCATTTAATTGTTTGAAAATCCCTATACCTAGATAGGGTTTTACATCAAAACTTTTTACCTCTCCATTGTTAAATGTCAACAAAAGAGTAAAGTCGTTTCCGGGTTTTACTTCACTAACTCTTGGATTCATTTTTGTATTATTTTAATGGGTCTATTTTGAAAATTGTTTCACCATTTATTGCCAATTCCCAGTTAGCAAACAATTCGTCTTTGTGTATTTCTATCCACGCCTGAACCAATTTCATTTTGTTGGTTTTTAAAGATCCTTCCAGTAAAACACCATCACTAATTGAAATTACAGCCTCTTCATCCTGATATTTCACATGAATATGTGGCAGGTTGTGTTGTTTATTATCCAAATAATACATTGAAATTATTATGCCATAAAACATCGAAATTATAGCCATTTCTTGTTGATTTAGATTTTGTTGCAAATATAGTATTTTTTAATTAAAACAAACTTCAAATCGATTTGTTTCAAAAGCATTTTATGATTGATTCAATATCTGAAAACGTGTTATTGCAATAAATAGGTCTTTCGCTCTACAGTGTGAGCACTGAAATATCCGAGAATGGCGCCCTGCAAGTTTGTGTATGGGTTTGCCGGACTCGATGAACCGCCTGGTCCGCCAGCACTTCCCATGCTGCTGAAATAATCATATACCGTTTTTTCGATACATTGCATTTCCACAGTAATGCTGTCGCCTGCTTTAACTTCGGGATTATAGACAATCAGAAATGCCTCTACCTGATTACCGTTTGTCAGACGGTCGTTATATACATTGTTGCGCGAAGTAACCACGCCATTCACAGTTACCAAAAACCGATAGAAATTGGTTTCGGGAACAGGATCGGTATATTTTACACGAATTTCGTAAAATGGTGCTGGCTGATTTCCCACAGGACGACCGCCGCCGGGATAAATGGAATTCTCAACCATCATTGTATCTATGCGGACCAGTGAGGGCATGGTGGATTGCGCTGTGACAATTTCTTTGGCTGTATTTATGGTGATATTGTAGGTTCTCCCTGCCACACCTTTTATTGTTTGCGAAAAATAAATACCCGGCGACATTTCAAGCAGTTTTTCGCTGTTTCCTTCGTTGTCCGAAATTTCCACATTTGCATTTTCTTCAAAAGGAATTTCAATGCTTTGGTCGAGACTTATGGAGCGTGTAAGCACTATTCGTGCAGGTTCGTTCAAACCAATCGCACCTTCGACTACCAATTGCGGATTGCTGGCATTTATATCAATATCAATGACTTCGGTGCACGAAACATGAGCGAGCGAAATGATAAATATGTATAATAACTTTTTCATTCTCGTTTAAAATTTAAAATTATAGGTCACCGATGGAACAAAGGTAAACAGATAGGTTTTCACCGCTATGGTTTTTGTCGGGTCGGCCTCATCCTGTTCAAAATCGATGGAGAAAGGATTTTTCTGTCCGTAAGCGTTGTACACTGAAAAATTGAGGCTGCTTTCGAATTTTTTAGTCTTTTTCAACGTGCGAGTGGCGCCTATGTCAAGCCGGTGATAATCAGGCATTCGGTAGCCGTTTCGTTCGGTGTAATAATACTGCACATTGCCGTTTATCAGGTATTTTCCGCTGGGGAAAGTCACGGCATTTCCTGTATTGTAAACCCACGAAGCCGAAATCGACCATTTTTTGGTAATGTCGTAAATACCCACTATCGAAAGGTCGTGCGTAATATCCTGACGGGCAGGATACCAGTTATTATTGTTTATACCATCGATCAGTCGTTCGGTGCGCGACCATGTGTAGCCAATCCAACCTGTAAATTTTCCCTGTTTTTTGCGGAGCAACATTTCCAATCCATAAGCTCGTCCTTCGCCAAAAAGCAATTCACCTTCAATATGTTCGTTGGCAAAAATATCAGCACCATTTTTCAGGTCAATCTGATTTTCCATTGACCGATAGTAGGTTTCGGCGCTAAACTGATATCGGTCGCTGGCAAAGTTGCGAAAATAGCCCAGCGAAACCTGATCGCCAATTTCCGGTTTAATATTATTGCCCGACGAAAGCCATATATCTGTAGGCAGCGACGAAGTGGAATTGGAAACCACATGCAGATTCTGAGTATTGCGCGTAAAACTGGCTTTTACCGAATTTTCGGCATCGAATACATAGGAAATATTCAATCGAGGCTCCAGATGGTAAAATGATTTTACAATTTCAGCTTTTTTGTAGGTCATTGTATCGGTAATAACGACATTGCTGTAGCTGTAAAAATTTCCGGGTCCAAAAAGGTGATAGGTGGATAAGCGCAAACCGTAATTAATATTCAATTTCGATGTAGGTTTCCATACATTGCTGATATAAACCGCATTGTCGAGACTATTTTTATCGTCGAGGCGTTGAGGTGTGAAGTCGGAATCTTCGGTAGTTTCCACCTGTCCGGGTGTAATGGTATGAAAAGTAGAGCTTAGCCCGAACGAAATGGTGTTTTTGCTATTGGCAAAAAGTTGAAATTCCTGTTTAAAGTTCCAGTTTTTAATCACCGAATGCAGACTAAAACCCGCATCCTGACTCAAGTCCACCCTGTAATCGTAGTTTGAATACACCAGCGAGGTATTGCTGAAAAGTTTCTCGCTCCACAGGTGATTCCAGCGCAAAGTGCCTGTGATATTTCCCCAATTGATACCAAAACGATCCTGAAATTCAAAAATATCGCGCCCGAAATATCCTGATAGAAACAGACGGTTTTTGTCGTCTATTCTATAATTCAGCTTCATATTCAAATCATAAAAATAAAGCTGGTTGTTGTTGATAAGCGTATCGGGCGAGAGTTTGAGAAACAAATCGGCGTAAGTGCGTCGTGCAGTAACCAGATACGAACCTTTGTCCTTTACAAGCGGCCCTTCAGCATTCAGGCGCGACGAAATAAGTCCGATACCGCCCCCGATATGATGCGATTGATTGTTGCCGTCGTTCATTTTTACGTCGAGCACCGACGAAATACGCCCTCCGTATTCGGCAGGCGCTGTCCCTTTGAACATTTGTATATCTTTAATGGCATCGCTGTTGAAAGTGGAGAAAAAGCCCAACAAATGATCGGCATTATACACAGTAGCTTCGTCGAGCAGCACAAGGTTTTGCGAATTGTTGCCGCCACGTACAAAAAAACCACCACTGGCTTCTCCTACCGATTTTATTCCTGGTGTAAGTTTCAGCGTTTTCATAATATCGGCTTCGCCAAATATCACGGGAATTTTGCTGATTTCCTTCACTTCAAGCTTTTCCATGCCTATTTCAGTAGAAGTGATATTGTTGTTGCGGGCCTGAGCAGTGATAATTACATCGTCGAGTTCGGTGGAGTTTGGTTCAAGTTTAATATTTAGCTGGCGATTGTTATCCAGTTTAATTGAAATACTTTGAGTGGCATATCCGAGGTACGAAACTACAAAAGTGTATTGTCCGTCGGGCAATGTGAGCGAAAAATATCCGTATCCGTTGGTGGTAATTCCGGTTCCGCGAAGTTCTTTTACAGTGACACTGGCGCCAATCAGGCTCTCGCCATTTGTAGCATCGGTCACTGTGCCGCTAAAAGTATGTCGTGGCGCTTCGGCCATTGCAAAAAGCGAATATGCGAGAAACAGAATAGAGAACAGTTTTTTCATTTTCAGTTTTTATATCTTTCCCTTAGCCTGAGTTTTGTGCAAAGTTATGAACTACAATGTCATCAAACCCGTTTTTGTTATTTTTGTTATGTCTTTTTAATATATCGCGTACGACATTTGTTTTTTTACAAAAAAGAATGTACTACCATCTGAAATATAGTCCCGCATCAAATTCAAATTTCTGAAAAGAATGACTTACGCCTTCTATTTCATTCTCAACCTTGTTATCCATTGTCCACTCATAAGAACTTCGTTTGTAGTTTATTGAGCGCTCAGCCCACAATACAGAAGTCTGAAACTGAAAACCGAAGGCATTGCCATTGAACTCATGAATATCGATATTAAAACTTGCTTCAGGATTGATAAAAAGAGATGCTGAAGGTTTGAATTTATATGTATGAAGCGCTCTGTAATTGCTGTATTGATTGTTTACAAAAACCGATGTTTTAAATGGTGAAAGAAGAATGACGCCTCCGTTTAAACTCAACCTGAAATGCAAAGCATCGAAATGTAGAGGTAAAACAAGTCCCGTACTCACAATATGGTCGAAAATGCGCCATTGAGGATATTGATCGGTCAGCGTTAATGCCATTTGTCCTCTGTTTGATGTATAATAACTGCTATAATCGTTCATAAGCTGCGGACAAGCGTAGTATGTAAGCAAAATGCCCCAAAACTTATGAGGATAATATATAGCACGCTGGAAAAAAGTATTCAGTCGCAGTCCGCTGTTGATGCTAATTCGCGTATCCGTTTCGAACTTTTGATTCCATTTGCGCAAATATCCCATTCCCAGATATTCTTCGTTATTTCTGTAAGTGTCATTTTCCCAGTCGGTATCCATATAGTAATCGAAAAAGTCTGGTTCTGCCGAAGTTTCAGTGGGTGGTTGTTTGTAATCTCTAATGCCAAACCAAAGTGAAAATTGCTTATCGGGATTTAATGTATTTTGTGCATATATACCAACTGTAATAAATGACAATATCAACACCGTTAGCATTGTCCTTTTGCGATTAGCAGGAGTGTAATTTATTTCTGTCATTGTTTTGCAGGTTAATTATATTTAGGTGCCACCAAATACACAATCGGTGTAAATGCGCTTAAAGTAATATTGTTTGATAATTCCACATTTACTATAAACTGTGCTGAGTCGTTTTGTATAGTCTCTGTGCAAAAAAACTGTATTTCGAGCGATGGATACACATTCGTGCGACGAGTGTTTATTTCAGAGATAGCCTTGTCGATAGTTTTGTAAAGCAATGATTCTTTAGAATTTATTGCAAAATAGGCTGAAACATCTGTATTTGCCGGAATTGCGGGAGAGAGTTCGTATAAATTATATATACTTACTTTTACTATCTCCTCATCGAAACGAAACAAATTATAACAATCGCAGGTAGTGGCATTGGCAGTAGTAAACGAAAATTGAGACAAGACATTGCTAAAATAGTATTGATTAGGCGCAATGTTTGTATCGTACAAGGCGACAGTAAAAGAAAATCGGGAATTCAGCATAGTATCGGCGACGTAATTTACCAACTCACCATGACTATTTATATCGTCATTTTGAACAATACTCATTGCATTGAAATGTATTGTAGTGGTTTCGTTGCCACAACGACAGCAGCCGTTAAAAACTCTGATAATGAAAATCAGAAATAGAATAAAAGTTACTTTTTTCATAATTATATTTTTTATTTGTCGCATGGAACCCGCCAATAATAAATATCGCTATGTGTAGTTATTACTCACGGCTCGTCTCATGTTATGATGTTTATTACGGCTGAAAAGATGCATAATAAAAAAAAACAATCGCCTAAAGTTTAAAACCTACATTCACAAAGGCTGTAAGTCCTACGCCATAACCGATAGCAGCTCCGGGCGTATAAAAGGGTAATTCGAAACCAAGCGAGAACATTAATGGAATATTAGATGATTCGTGGCGGTATGCAATATGTGCGTAACTAAAGTAACCAATTCCATTTCCGGTACGATGTGTATAATTTGTATGAATAGCACAAATCCCTATTCCGGGTTCGAAAAAATTGTTTGTGGAGCCCACTTGATAATACAAATGAGCAGGTATGCTAATGCTGTGATATTGTAAATTATTCACAGGCATGTAAACTTTTACCGGAGTAAAATAGAAATGTTGCTGATCTGAACGAAATTCAGTACCATATCCAACTCCAATTTTATATCCGAATTTATTATTTTCATTAAAACGACTATCAAACGAAATGGCTCCTACGCCATTTACTCCGGATAAATCGAAAATAAGATACTTCCGACTTTGTGAAAATAATATTCCTGTGTTAAGAATAATCAGCAAAAATAGAATTCTGATTTTCATTTTTGTTGCGAATTAAAACCTCCAACCAACACTGAATCCTGCATGTGCATTCTGATAATTGATATTCGGATATTCGAGCAGGCTAACCTGTAAAGAGAACTGTAGTCCGGAATTTGTAACGTATTGAATGCCCACAGGCACTTCCCAGAAGCTTGTCATGTGGTGCTTTCCGTATTGCAGCCCGATAAACGGCGCAAAATTAGTTGGCTTAGCTTTGCGCGCATGATAAAGTTTAGCTCCGAAGGCATAATAATTATCGGATCCCACATTGGCTGTAAGACTCAGCGCCGGGTTCAGAAAATAGTCGGCACCGAATGTAAACATACCGCCATCGTTGGCAAAAAGCGTAATTCCGGTAGTAATACCTGTTCGTTTTTGCATGCGGATATTCTCATATCCAAGTTGATCCACCATTCCGCTGGCGTATTCAATACGGCGAAGATTTGAGAGTTTTGTTTCGAAAAGTGTTTGTTGCAGGTCGTTGGCGAGATGATATTTGATGGTTTTATCGTTCTTTTCCACAATGTATACTTCAAGTATTTGCTGGTCGGTAGTGATAATTCGATCCTGTGAACTGGCTGAAATTAAACTGGCTAAAATTGCTGCAATGATAAAGATGATTTTTTTCATACGTTTAAAGTTTAATTGTTTTAGGCTTTATGAAATCTGTCGCAAACAAGACGCTGTGTATTAGCTTCTCATTGTTAGGAAAGTTTTATTCGGCCTGTGTTTTACTTTCTTGAATTTTATGATTTATGTTGCAAATGTAAAAATTTATTTCGTTTGTGAAATTCGTTTGTTTTTTTGAATTTCACTGTTGTTGTGTAAATTGTTTTGAATCAACAATTTACAATAAGTTAAATAATTATAAAACAATTTTAATTGCTTTGCTGAGGAGAGATGTGAGTTATGTGTATGGAATATTTTTATTTCCACAAAACAAATGAATGTTTGAAAAAGGTTACAAATTTTATGATAATCCATTGCAGAATGTGGAAATATATATACATTTGCAAGCGTTCTATATGAATTTCCTGAAAGACTCTACGAAATCAACAAATAAACACCGCGGCAGCCGAAAAGCATACGAGTAGGCAAATAACACATTTTAATTTTTTACACATGAAAAAGTATTCTTTATTTTTAATGTTAGGAGCTGCGTTTCTGACATTTAACGCTTGTAAATCCGAACTGGATTTAGACAAAGAACTGAAATTCTCAAAATTATCTGTTGAAGAACAAAAGCAGAAAATTGAAGAGAGCGGAACCGAATTCATCGACGCTATGGAAGGCATACAGGAAACTCAGGCCATGACCACAATGATGAATATGCTTACAATGACTGGTGGCGAAGTTTTCAGCGCACCAATGCAAAAGCTATCTGCCGATATTAAAAATGCCCGCAAGGATGCGTTTACTAATTTCGACAAACAAATGCGTGTCAGCTATGTTGACAGTGAAGTGTGGGGCGAGTATGAGTACAATTTTGAAACAGAAGAAATGGAGAAGACCAAAGATCTGACAAACAAAATTGTGGCACGTTTTCCAGCTACAGCTGCTTCTACTAAGAACAATGCGGTAATTACGATTACTTACGAAGAATCGTCGGTAGAAATACCTGACATGGATGGTGAAAAGTATCCTTCGAAAATCACATTCAAGATGACTGTAGATGGAAAAGAAGCCATGAGTGCAGACTTTAGCGGCACATACTACAAAGATGGAAGTCCTAAGAAAGTGACCCAGTCGCTTAAAATGGATGATTATAAATGGACAGCTGAAATTGCTAACGACCAGAAAACAGCTTCCGAATCGTACGAATTTAAGAAGGGTTCTAAAACAATGATTAAGTCGGTGGCCGAAGTGAGTGGCATATTGAAAGCCGATGAACTTCAGGATGCGATAGACAATGAAAGTCCACAGGACGCTATTGCGAAATTTGCTGTATATTTTCAGGTAATGAATGTGGCAGTAAAAGGCGGTACAGAGAATCTAAAAGGCTTAACTGATGAATTGTCTGCAGTGTATGACAATGAAAAATTAACTCAAAAACAATCAATGGAGAAACAAGCCGAGATAATGAACAAATACATTGTTTGTACGGCCTTTTTTGTGGACGATAATAGAAAATTTGCAGATGTAGAGTACTATGTAGTTAAAGCCGATTATGAGGACATTTACTATTTTGCTTACCGTTTTGTGTTGAGCGATGGTTCGAAAGTTGATGCTCAGGAATATGTACAGGAAGGTTTTGATGATCTTATCAAGCGACTTCAGGATATGACAGGATCGTATGATAATCAATAATCAGACATAATATAAAAATGTAAAAGGGAGCTTAGCTCCCTTTTTTTATGGCACTACATAGCGTATTGTTCGCATGGCACAACCGTACCAAATACCAAAACCGGGTTCGCTGATATTTGAATTCAGCGGTTTTACTTCGTTGATAAATACATTGCCGGCCACTACCGAAAACATGGTCATGTCCTTGAAAAACATGGTGGATGTGCTGTCGATGGCACGAATCCGGACATCCACAGTGTCGCCCACTACAAAGAACCTCCCTTCGCGATACGAAGAATCGGTTTTGGCAACCTGAGGGCTGATGTGAAATGTTTGCAATCCGCTTAAATTCAGTCCACTGTTGAAAAGTACAGGCGTTTCGATAAACCTTTTGTCTTTCGCTTTTTTTGTAAATACCCTGAACGAATTTTTACGGCTGTTATCCACATTGATATTTACCGAAAGTGTTCGCAACGAATCCACATCGGTGTTTGTGCTGTTTATCTGTCCAATTTCAAATCCCTGCGGTATGCTTGTCTGAGCATGCAATGTATAACCTCCGTATTCTACTTTCAGAGTATAATTTTTGCCTTCTTCACCCACAATTTCAGTTCCTTTATACACATAAGGCGGAAAATAATCCTTGTCCCATTTTGAGGTGAGAATCTCGGTTTTTTCGCCATCGCTTACAGTTACTTTTGCATAACGAATGACGTGGTCGAGAATTGTCGTCGAATCCACAGTTTTCGATAGTGGCACATTGAGCGAAAGATAAACCACAGGGCTGCGACCGGTTTCAATGCGTCCTTCCACAATTATTTTTTGGGTATAACCAGTAACTTTGTAATCCAGATCGGGATTACAAGCCGAAAGTATTATAAGTAAAACAATGATCAGTGCGTTGTGCTTTCTCATATTCCCAAAGTGTTTTAAAGTCTGAATGTCCACGACAACGAGGGCAGAACAGGCGTCAGATACGACATTTTTATTTTAAAATCATATTTTCCGTTGTCGCTTTGTGTGCTGTAATACACCTGAAAAGGATTTGCCCTGTTGTAAATATTATAAACCGAGAAATTCAGTTCTGATTCTAATTTTTTCCACGCCCGCAATTTATAATTCAGTGAAATATCGAGGCGGTGATAATCGGGCATCTTGAATGAATTGTATTTGCTGAACTCCAACACCACATTACCATCGATAATGTACCAGCTTCGGGGTAGGTTGAGCCTGCTTCCGGTGGCATATACAAAGGCGGCGCTTACACTCAGTTTTTTGTTGATATTGTAGAAGCCGATGAGCGATAAATCGTGACGGCGATCATTGGTTGCCTGAAATGGCTGTCCGTTATTGATATCGTCGAACTGTCTGAAATTCCAACCGAGTGTGTAATTCAGCCAGCCATTGAACCTTCCGGCATTTTTGCGAAGCATGAATTCAGCACCATAAGCATATCCACGGCCGGTATAAAGCAGCTTTTCAATATCGTTGGCCACAAACAAATCATTCAGATTGCCGCCAAACTCCAGAAGATTCTCAAATTTTTTATAATAAGTTTCGGCGCTGAATTCCCAACTGTTTTGAGCCAGACTTTTAAAATATCCTCCTGAGAAATGCCACAAAGACGACGGCTTGATTTTATCGGAAGCTGATACGAAAATTTCGAGTGGTAAGCCCAGGTTGATGAGCTGAACCCTGTTGCTATACTGATAATGCTTTCCTGCCGACAGTTTTACCGACGACGATTCGTTGAGAAGCCAGCGTCCGAAAATGCGTGGTTCCAGTCCATAAAACAACTTTCCGCTGTTTCGGTTGCTAAAGTTGAATACGCTTTGTTCGGGGCTGTCGGGGTGGCTGATGTGCATTCCAGCTCTGATGCCCGCATTCAGTAAAAGTGGTCCGTATTCCCACTCGTCGCGCAAATATAGGGCTGCATCGGTCGACTGACTGTAAATTGCTGCGTTTGCAGCACTGTCGGACATTTGTTTTTGTACAGCCACAGGAAGCAGTTTACCTGCCGATAGTTCAATGCCTGTTTTAAGCTTGTGTTGACCTGTAAGATAAGTGAAATCGGATTTATACTGTAAAACCGATTTGTCGGAGTGAATAAAATAATCGGTATTGAGCCAGTTCAGGTTCGATTGCAGGGCGAATTTTGTTAGATTCAGATAATGAGCCATGCTGAAATTATCCGAAAAAATATGATTGAGCTGTAAACCGCCAACGGTATTTCCCCACTGACTCGTATTGTCGTCCAGCGAAAAGCGTTCTTTTTCTGATACTTTTACAATGTCCTTTCCGCTGTAAAAATGTCCCGAAAGTCTTGTGGCTGGGCTTATCTTTATCTGAAATCCCATATTGCTGTCCCAAAATTCAAAATTGTTTTGCGCCAGCCTCGGATCGATACCCGATTTCAGCAGCAGGGGAATAACAATGGAGCCCAGATAACTCCGGCGATGAGCGGCATATAACGAAAAGCGTTCTGTGATTGGTAGTTTTAGCGATAATCTGGATGCAATCATGCCCAGATTTCCCGCCAGTTCTGTATTTGTGGGTGCTGATGCAAAGTTTTTAATGTCGATGACTGAGGAAAGCCGTCCGCCATATTCGGATGGAATGCCTGATTTGATATAAGTCATTTGATCAATCAGATCGGGATTAAAGACCGAAAAAAGTCCGAGTAAATGTGTGGGATTTTCGACCGAAGCGCCATTCAGCAAAATCTGATTCTGATCGTTTTCGCCTCCACGCACATTCATATTCGCGCTTGCCTCACCGGCCTGCGAAATGCCGCCCATATACTGAAGTGCTTTAAACGGATCGGCATCGCCCATAATATTGGGTAGCTTCTTCAGCTCCTTTACATCGATATAAATGCCTGTGGATCCGGTTTTGATATTTGAAAATGCTTTTCGGGCACTGACTTCTATTTCGGCAATGTTTTGCGTTCGAAGCACAATTGAGTTGCTATCGGTCGTATCCTTCAATATCCGGTATTGCTCCTGCGCAGAAACCGGATATAATATAAACAGAAAAATGCTGGTAAGGAAATACCTCATACAAAGGGTGGTGTTTTTTGCAAAAATACAAAAAACATTCTATTGCTCAGATATCTTTGTATCTCAAATTCTTACATTCACTCCCGCATTTACATAAGTGCCGGGCATGGGGTAGCCATAGTTGATTTCGTATTTTTGGTTTAACAGGTTGTTGGCCATTACAAAAATATTCAACTGTGGTAGTACCTGAGCTGCTAAGCGAGCATTCAGCAACAGATAACTTTCGGTTGCAGATGTGGGATTTATTCGGGTGTAAAGGCCATCGGCATATTGGCCCGAAAGATTCAAATTCCAGATTTTGTAGCTGTAATTGGCGCTCAGATTGGCCTGATGACGCGGAGCTGCGAGCACAGGTTTTTCAATATCGGTAAAACTGTAATTTCCCTGAATGCGGAGATTCTTAGTGATTTCATATTTTGCCGAAAGCTCAATGCCTTTGTTGCTGAATGTGCCTGCATTTTGTCGCATTGTAACTACCGGAGGCACTATCTGAATCAGGTTTTCGCCTTCTACTAAGAAAGCGGTAAGCTCAAACTGCAATTTATTGCTTAATAAACTTTGCAACCAGCTGATTTCGTAATTCATCATACGCTCGGGCTTCAGACTATCGTTGGGTGCGTAGATGTACATTTCCATTACAGTGGGGCTTCGGAAGCCTTTCGAAGCAGACGCTTTGAATGATGTCTGAGCGCTTTGCATGTACGAAAGTCCCAGCATTGGAATCAGCTCCGATCCGTACACTGAATTGTTTTCGAGGCGCAGTCCGGCATTGATATTCAGTTTTTGCAAAAGCTGCTGCGAAGTGTAGGCGTATAGTGCTATTTCATTCACTGTTTTGAGCTGATTGGCAGCAGCGCCGCGATTGGCTTTTCCTCCGTATTGTTTCAGGTCGGTGCCGGCAGTCAGCGAATTTCCATTCCAGAGTTTAAAGGTTTCGTACAGCATAATGCCACTGTTGCGGTCGGTGCTTTGGAATCCATCCGAAAGAATATGTTCGCCAAAGTTGTGATAAATTTTGAGTGAGCCATTTGCTTTTTCGAACTTATTGTCGAGCGAAAGTGCGGCTTTTCCACGCATAATGTCAATGCCGAAAGCAGCCGGAGCATGTAGTGGCCCGTTGTCGTTGGCATCGTATTTGGCAATACTGGCATCGGCCTGAAGGCTGAGGTTTTTGTTGATTTCGTAACCGGTTTTCAGATATCCGTTCGAAATTTTAAAGTCGGTATTTTCACGAAACCCATCAGTGCGGTCGTGGTTGGCTGAGGCAAATATGTTCCATTTGTGTTTTTTGTAACCAATGGTTCCGTGATATTTTTGAGTGTTGTACGAACCGTACGAAGCGCCAAGATTCAGTTTTACACCATCTTCTTTTTGCTTTTTGGTAATCATATTAATCACGCCGCTCATGGCATTCGAACCATAAAGTATGGATGCCGGTCCTCGAATAACTTCCACTTTTTCCACATCCGAAGCCACATACGCATCGGGCAGTGGATGGCCGAAAATACCCTGATATTGTGGATGTCCATCGATAAGTACAAGTACGCTTGAGTTGGGTTGCGAGCTTATCCCGCGCATTGTAATGGCGCCCGAACCGCCTGTGCCCACGCCAAAACCAAGCAGACTGCGTTCGGTCACAAAAAAACCCGGAACAAAGCCACTGAGAGTTGTGAGAACATTAATCTGACCGCTGTTTTCAATATCGCTCCGGCTGATTTGAGAAACCGAAAGCGGAACAAGTTTTCGCGAGATTTCGGTTTTACTGCCTGTTACCACTACTTCCGAAAGGCGTATGCTGTCGGAAATGTTGTTTTGAGCTGTGATAATGTTTATTGAAAAAACAATGACGAGAAAGAAAATGGATGTTTTGATGACCTTCATTTGAGTATGATTAATTTTTTGTGGCACAAAAATAATAAAACTGACGATAGTTCCAATTTTTACAATTAAAACCAAAGTCAGTTTAAGTAATCCGGGGAAGCAATAATCTGTAAATCAAATGAATTTCCGCAATTGATTCATAATCGTCATTTTGTCGGCGCCACCGGGCTGTCGCCATACCATTTCCCCTTTTTTGAATATCATAAAAGTGGGCACCGCCTGAATCTGATACTGAGCGGCTACCGCCTGATTTTTATCCACATCAATTTTGAGTACGCGCGCCTGTCCCTGCATTTCTTTGCCAATTTGTTCCACTATGGGGCTCATGGCTTTACAGGGGCCACACCATGTGGCATAAAAATCGATCAGTACAGGCTTTTCGCCATTTATTATTTGTTGAAATGTTTCCATATTGTGTTTTATTTGTATTAAACGTAAATTAAACGGAGAGAGTTTTCAAAATATAAAAAGTGCGTTGATGAGTTCTGAGTCCATTTCTCATCAACGCACATATTTGAATTACATTTTACGATTAATTTTTAATTAATCTCAATCATTCTCGCTGGTTTTGGTTTGGCTTCTTCGCGTTTGGGAATCAGCACGGTGAGAATGCCATTCTGATAGTTGGCTTCGATGCGATCGCCATCGGCAATCTGAGGCAGCGTAAACGAACGGCTGAACGACTGATAGCTGAATTCTCGTTTTGTAAACACTTCGCCTTCTTTAGTCTCGTTTTCCACTTTCTTTTCCGACGAAATAGAAAGTGTGTTCAGATTGAGTTCAATCTTAAAATCACCTTTCTCGAAGCCTGGAGCAGCTACTTCTACCATAAATGCATCTGCATTTTCTTTGATATTTACCGACGGAATGGTAGTGTTGGTGTTCGAAAAATTACGATTCGACCAATCGAATAAATCTCCATCAAAAAAACGATCGAACAATGATGGAATCTGATTTGTGTTTCTTAATACTAACATAGTTTTGTCCTCCAAAATTTTTATAGTTATACATTATGTTTTTTGTGTTTCTGATCAGCATATTGCAAACTCAATACCAATGCGATTTTATGGACAAAATGTCGCTATTGTGTTGATATATAGTGACATTATTTCACTATTTAAATTGCTGATTTCATTCAGGAGTAATAAAAATGTTTGAAAATCAAATACATGAACATTGTTTCATGTGTAATGACGGATCTGAAATAATGTCAGATATTTTAATGTAAAATGATTACAAATTAGTTAAAGATACAACGATGTTTGTCTGCTGAAGTATTTATCATTACATTTGTCGCCCTGTTAAAAAAACTGATATTTTTATGATTAAGAAAATCTTATCTATTGCCACACTTGTTGTAATGTTGGTAATTCCAATGCAACTTAATGCAATAAAAGCATATCCACATGCCGTGGAAGTGAAACAGCCCGATGGTAAAACGATTACTGTAAAGCTCAATGGTGATGAATTTCGCAGGTATTATACAACTGAAGATGGTTACGCATTGCATAAAAACGCACGTGGCTATTTTGTGTATTCAGCCATAACCACCGAGGAGGTGGTTGCGCGTAATCCTTCGGCCCGAACTTCACGGGAGGTTTCATTGCTCGAAAATATTCGTGAAGCAAATACAAATGTTATTCAACGCCAAAGGGCTGCAGGTAGTGTAAATCCACGTGCGAAAGCGATGAATGCAATTCAGGCAGGATTCCCGCTGAACGGCTCGCCTAAAACCTTAGTGATTCTGGTAAATTTCAGCGATAAAAGTTTTGTGGTGCCCGATGCTCAGACAGCATTTAACAGTCTCCTGAATCAGTCGGGTTACAGTGCAAACGCTGGTACAGGCTCTGCAAAGGATTATTTTATGGCTTCGTCGTACGGACAATTTGCTCCTCAGTTCGATGTAGTTGGGCCTTATAATCTTCCTAAAACTATGGCGGCTTATGGTGCCAATGTGGATGGTTGGGATGTAGATCCAGCTAGAATGGTAGTGGACGCCTGTGCAGCTGCTGATGCTGCCGGACTTGATTTTTCACAATACGATACGGATAGCGATGGAGTTGTTGATAATGTGTTTGTGTATTATGCTGGTTATAACGAAGCTGAAGGTGCAGCAGCCAATACAATCTGGCCACATCGCTGGGTGGTTTATACCAGTCAGGAATCGGCTTCGGAATATACTTTCGATGGAACGATTGCTCAGGTAACTTTCGATGGTAAACGTGTATTTGATTATGCATGTACTTCCGAACTCAAAGGTTTGTCGGGTTCAAATATGTGTGGAATTGGTACTTTCTGCCATGAGTTTGGTCATGTACTTGGGTTACCCGATTACTATTATACTGACAACGATGACAAAAACACACTGAATAACTGGAGTATTATGGATGCTGGCGGATATCTGAATCAGGGACGTACGCCTCCGGTTTATTCATCCTACGACAGATTTTTTCTGGGTTGGTTAACTCCACAGCAGATTAATACACCTTCGGATAATACACTTTTACCACTCTATCAGGGTACAACGCCTCCAACAAGTACAGCTCAGCAGTCGTATCTGCTTTCGGCAACTAACCACAATCTGATTGGTAATAATCCGAATCCCAAAGAGTTTTTCATGTTGGAGTATCGTAAAAAAACAGGTTGGGATGCTTATATTCCAAAAGAAGGAATGTTGATTTGGCATATTGATTATGATCAGTCGGCTTGGGACGATAATACTCCAAACAACTATACAGGATCAACTCAGACGGAGAGTTCGCATATGCGGGTTTATCTGCAACCTTTAAGTGGTTCGACATCTACACCGGGAACTGCTTTTACTTCAGGTTCGTTTACGCCCACCACATGGTCGGGAACCGCTATTAGCCGTGCGATCACAGGTATAACTAAATCTGACGAAAGCATGAGTTTTAAACTTATGGGTGGTGCGCCGCAGCCGGGGATTACTATTGCAGAATCTGTAAATAATTTTGGAACGGTGACGGGAACTCCATCGGCTATTCAGTCGGTTGTGGTTTCGGGAGTAATGCTTACGAACGGTATTACAATAAACTTTAGCAATAACGATCATTTTGAAATGAAGCTATCTTCGGCTTCTGAATGGTCAAAGACTCTGGTTATAACTCCGGTGTCAGGTAGTGTAAGTGAAACGCTTCAGATTCGCTATAATCCTGCAAACGCAGGAACTCACAACTCAGAACTAACTTTGTCGTCTGTCGGAGTGGCAACGAAAATCATTTCGGTGGCCGGTACATCGACTGCTCCGGTTCTTCCCGGCGTGCCTTATGTGGCTGTGGGTGTTGTAGGTAGCGAGTTGACTTTCGGTCCTACAAAACTGAATGGTACCAATACAAAGCTGTTGAATGTGAAAACTACAGATCTTTCAGGTAGCTTGACCATTGCTGTTACAGGATCGAATGCATCGATGTTTACCGTATCTTCATCGTCGGTTTCGAAGGATAATGCAAATGCATTAGGCGGAACAAACATCAATATTGTTTACAAACCCACAAGTACAGGTAGTCACAGTGCGACGCTCACAATTTCTGGTGGTGGACTTAATCCTGCAAAAGTGATACAGCTTTCAGGTACGGGAAACTAATTCGAAACTTTTTTATTCAGTCAGGCTGTCCGGCAAATGCGGGCAGCCTTTTTTTGTGACATTTCAATAAAATACGTTGGTGTGAAATTGTCACATTGATACTTTATGTTTGATATATGTTTCGATGTGACATTTATTTCGTGAATTTTGCTTAATTATGAAATAAGGCTCCGTTTTGTGATAACATTATGACATTAAAAAGAAGGTTCGAATAAGCATAATGTATATCTTTGCATTCGAAATAAAACAAATTGAAGCCTGTTTTTTATATTTGGTTTCATAAACACACGAATTACTGATCATCTGTTAGAAAAATGAAAACTGAAAAAGTAAGCTGGAAGTATAAAATTCCGTTTATAGTGCTGGCCGTTATTGCAATTTTATCCCTTTTGCCGGTAAATCATCAAAATCTGATCCCTTCAGGCCTTGAGATTAATCATGCCGATACTGCCTGGTTACTTATGGCGTCGGCGCTTGTGTTGCTTATGACTCCGGGACTTGCATTCTTCTACGGAGGTATGGTACGATATAAAAACCTTGTGTCCACGCTGCTTCAGAGTTTTGTGGCGCTGGGCATTATCAGCGTATTATGGATAGTGGTGGGTTTTAGTCTTGCTTTTGGTGATAGTATTGGTGGTATTATTGGTAATCCCCTTACTTTTGCCATGTTTAAAAATGTAGGCATCGAGCCGAATGATGCCTTTGCAGCAACTATTCCTTTTGCGCTTTTTGCTATGTTTCAGCTAAAATTTGCCATTATTACTCCTGCACTTATTACAGGTGGTTTGGCCGAACGTGTTCGCTTCTCTTCGCTGATGCTTTTCCTGGTATTGTTTTCGCTCTTTATTTATTCTCCTTTGGCGCACTGGACCTGGCATCCCGAAGGTTTTCTCCGGAAATGGGGTGTGCTCGATTTCGCAGGCGGTACTGTAGTGCATATTTCTGCCGGATTTGCGGCTCTGAGTGGTGCGATATTTTTGGGACGACGTAAAGGTGTAAAAGAAACGCAACCTACTAATATTCCCTATATTTTACTTGGTACAGGTCTGCTTTGGTTTGGATGGTTTGGATTTAATGCCGGATCGGCACTGGCAGCTGATGGACTGGCTGTTACAGCATTTGTAAACACCAATATTGCCTCGGCTACGGCCATGCTCACATGGTTGCTTATCGACAGTGCTTCGGGTAAAAAGCGCTCTGCTGTAGGAGCAGCAGTGGGCGCAGTGGTCGGACTGGTGGCTATAACCCCTGCTGCAGGTTTTGTCACCGTAGGACAGAGTATTTTCTTTGGTTTTGTAGCTTCATTGGTGAGTTATATTGCTGTAAGACTTAAATCGCGCACAAGTATCGACGATACGCTCGATGTATTTCCTTGTCACGGATTAGGTGGTATAGTGGGAATGTTGCTTACGGGTGTTTTTGCAAAAGATGTGGGTCTGATTTATGGTGGAACAACCACTTTTCTTTATCATTTACTGGCTTTAGTAATTGTAAGTATATTTACTTTCGGAGGTTCGTACCTGCTGTACAAACTTACCGACCTTATGCTGCCGATGCGTGTAAGCGCAGAGCAGGAAGAAAAAGGTCTCGACCTGACGCAACATGGCGAAGAAGCCTCAGATGTCAGGGTGAGATTTAACTGAGAAATCAGTTTGTTTTTTAGTTTTATTGTTGCGAAAAGGTTCTCCCACAGCGGTGGGTTGAACCTTTTCTATGTTTTACAGCTAATGTAAATCGGATGTGGTCAGTTGTTGGTTGAGTTTCCTGATGTAAAAAAAGGACTGTGAAGCCTTCACAATCCTTTTCTTCTATGTTGCGGAGGCCCGACTCGAACGAACGTCCGCCGCGGCGGATATGTGTCCAACGAGCTATTGAAGTTTATTTTTTAGAGTCTTAATGAACTCTCTTCCTTTTCCGGACTTAAGTTCTAATTCTCTTTTCATAGCATCTTCTTTGTTCTCGAACTTCTCAGAGTGTAATAAAATCCATGGCTGAAACCTTTTAGTCCAACCTTTATTTTTGGGATGATTATGGGATCAAGTCAAAAAGTTGTGGGGAATAGATAAAAATATTAGTTTTGCAAAAAAAACTAATGCAGATAAGTGGATTTGAGTTATTACTCCCAGAAGGAGTTTTAGATTACTTTGAGATATTAAAAGTAGATCAATCAAAAACAGAAACATCTA
>JAVEXN010000050.1:0-8567 GCA_034004015.1 Paludibacter sp. | reverse complement strand
GCTCCCCGGCAAGTTCGAATACTTTGCGGATATTTTCTTTTTTGAATAATACCTCAATCAACTCAATGCCCAGGTCGGCCTGAGCCACTTCGATGTGCCGGGTTTTCAGAAATCCGGTAAGCTGAGCAGTGGCCGGATAGGCCATATTCAGCTGAGTAAGAGGAGGAGTGAGGAGTAATATCTTCATTATGAATGTTGCATTTGCCTGATTCGAAATATATTTTACAAATATAGTCGATTTTTTTTGTGGTTGAAAGTAAGTTTGGAACTCGTCTTGACTTTTTATAATATCGCTCCTACGGAGCTATTTTGCACAAATAACTCATAATAACTACCATAATTATGCTCCTAACGGAGCAATTTCTTAGCTTCGGAGAAGCGACATTATGGTAGGCTATTGATTGTAGAGTGTTTTAAGAGCTCCGTTAGGAGCGAAATTATGTTGTGTATTAAAAGTCAAGACGACTTCTTGTTGTTTCGGCTTATTTGCCTGAACAATAAAACCGTTTACGAAACAATAATGTTTTAGTCTGCCTTTTTGTTTTTATAACGTAGCTGCTTTCATTCAGCATTATATTTTTTATATCTTTGCAAACATTTCGGAATAGGCTTAAATACAGTCGTTTTCCGCATTAACGCCCAAAATTCAGAGTGTGAAGAAGTTTATTTTTAGCATAATATCGTTTGTAACTTTTACAGGATATGTTTTCTCGCAAATTACCGAAGAAAACAAATATGTAAAAACATGGAAAGTGGCCAACAAATTCGGGGCTGTAGACACTATTCCCGTGGATACAGCGCATCGCAATTTTCAGCAGACACATGCAGTCGAAAGGTTTAGCATAGCCAATGCCTTCAATGGCAATCTGGGTTCGCCGCTACAATCTAAAATATATTTCGATCGGCCTGCAGCACAAGAATTTATATTTGGTGAGGCCTATGTGCCTTATATCAAAACCATCGATAATAATGTGTTTTACAATACAAAAACACCTTTCAGCAGTTTGCGCTACCTTACCGGAGGCACAAATTACCGCGAAGAAGATCAGATCGGCTTTTTGTTTACTGCCAATGCAAACAAAAAACTGAACTTTGGTACCACACTCGACTATATTTATGCTCGTGGCGAATATCAGAATCAGGCTGCCAAACGATTCGAAGGTTCGCTTTTTGGTTCGTATGATGGCCGTCGGTATTCAGCGAAAGGAGTGATTGCTTACAATAGTCTGAATCATTTCGAAAACGGAGGTATTCAGGATCCGCTTTACATACTGAACCCACCTTTTGGCTACACCACAGCCACTATTCCGGTAAATTTGGGCGAAGGTGTGCAAAATACTTTTAAGCAGTTCCAGTTTTTCTACAACCACAGTTACAGCCTTGGTTTCGAACGCGATGTAAAACAGAAAAATGACTCAGTTATCAAGGAATTTGTGCCTGTAACGCGCTTCACGCACACTATTCAGCTGGATGATAACCAGCGTCGCTATCTCGAAAACAGTGTGGAAAGCGACTTTTACCGAAATACTTATTACGTGCAGGATGAAACGCGCGATACAGTGCGATTTCAGCGCGTAAGCAATATGTTCGCCGTAAGTCTTGCCGAAGAATTCAACAAATGGATGCAGTTCGGACTGAGTGCTTATGCCGAAAACGAAGTGGAGAAATATTATTTAATGGAAGATGATTCGTTACAGAATCGTTTAAGATCTAATACAAAAATCGGGGGGATTCTTTCGAAAGAAAGAGGACAGGCCTTCACCTACAAAGTGAATGCAGAAATTACCCTGTTGGGTCCAAAAATCGGCGATTTTTTGCTCGATGCTGATTTTGCAGGAAATTTCAAACTGTGGAAAGATACAATTTCACTGCGTGCAAAGGGTTTTATGCGACTTGACGAACCATCCTATCTGTTTCAGCATTACGAATCGAACCACTTTAAATGGGAGAATAATTTTGTAAAAACGCTTCGTACACACGTTGGAGGAACATTTGCTGTCCCTACACGTAATTTTTCGCTCGACGTGGCTGTGGAAAATGTGACCGGAAAACTGTATTTCGATTCGCTGGCATTGCCCCGTCAGTTCGAAGGGAATGTGCAAATAGTATCGGCCAATCTGAAACAGGATTTCTATTTTGGTAAGTTTGCATTGGAAAACAATGTGGTTTATCAGTTAAGCTCCAATCAGTCGGTATTGCCACTTCCTGCTCTGGCACTTTATCACAATTTTTATTTTCACGACAAGTGGTTCAATGTGCTGAGTGCACAATTTGGTGTCGATGTGCGTTATCATACTGCATATTATGCTCCTGCATATATGCCTGCTACCGGACAGTTTCACGCACAGGATAAAATGAAAATTGGTAATTATCCCGAAATGAGTGTATATGCCAATCTGCATCTGAAACGTACACGTTTCTTCATAAAATATTATCATGTAAATGAATTGTTTATGAACGGTTTGTACTATTCGATACCCGGATATCCTATCAATCCGGCATTGCTGAAACTTGGCTTAACCTGGAATTTCTACGATTAATTGTGATCAATCTCTATTCTTTTTCAGAGGATTAGTATTAAATTTGAAGACAGATGAAAAAATGGTGGATATACATAGCAATCGCAGTTTTGGCCGGCGGATTAATTTCCGTTTGGCTATTCAGAACCGATAAGCCAAAAGATTTTCCTGAAATTATGAAATCAGGAAGCATCACTGTGGTGGTGGATAGTAGTAGCCTTGGATTTTCGGTGAACAAAGATAGTGTAGGCGGTTTACAGTACGAAATGGTAAAGAGTTTTGCCAACAGACACGGTCTGGAGCTGATAATCAGCAAAACGGCTAATACCGAAAGTGGCATTGAAGAGTTGTACAAAGGCGAATCGCAGCTATTGGCACATTTTATTCCGGCAAACAAAGAAAATCTCGACCGGCTGTTGCTTACCAAGTCGCTGCTGAATACTGGTTTGGTGCTTGTGCAGAAATCTGATTCCCTGAATATTGGTTCTCAACTTGATTTGTCGGGCGATACAATTTATGTAGCTGAAGGTTCGGTTTTTATTCCTAGAATTAAGAATCTGGCCAACGAAATTTCGTCTGAAATTAAAATTGTGGAACTGAAAAAGAAATCGCTCGAGCAAATGGTTGAGATGGTTTCGGCGGGTGAAATTAAAAATACTGTATGTCCTGAAAATTTAGCGCTGAATTTCAAAACCAGGTTTAATAATCTGAACATCAGTCTCCCGGTAGGTTTTCAGCAGGAGTATAGCTGGGCTGTACATCCCAATGCTACAGCGCTGCGCGATTCGCTGAACAGCTTTCTGAGTGAATTTATCGGAAGCTCTGCCTATTGGGAAATATACAGGAAGTATCAGTAAATGTGTTTCGTTTTCAGAAACCATTGTTCTTAAATTAATTATTATATAAGTTACATAAACACATAGTTGCACAATAGTTTTTCACTGGTTAGATATTTAAAGAAAGAACACATAGTTGTGAAATAACAAGTTATTTCACGTAGCTTGATCGAATTTGACGGTTTGTTGAGTTTGAAAGTAAATGTTTTTAAACATTTACAGCTATGTGTTCTTCATTTCAACAGTTCTATGAATAAATTCTATTGTGTCGCTATGTGGTTAAATATCTAACTTGTATAAATTATATAGTAAATTTAAAATTGTAAATTAAAATTATGCCATTAAATATACCGGTGACTTTGCCTGCTGTAGAGGCACTCCGAACAGAAAATATATTTGTGATGGATTCGGAAAGAGCTTCGACTCAGGAAATCAGACCATTGAAAATTGTGATTCTGAACCTGATGCCGATAAAAATCACTACCGAAACCGATTTGATTCGTTTACTTTCGAATTCGCCGCTGCAGATTGAAATTGACTTTTTGCACATGGAAACGCATTGTTCGAAAAATACACCTATCGAACATCTAATGTCGTTTTACAAAACATTCGACGAAATTAAAAAAAGCAATTACGACGGCATGATCATTACCGGGGCACCTGTGGAGCAAATGCCGTTCGAAGAAGTGAATTACTGGAGCGAGATTACGACAATTTTCGATTGGGCGCGCACACATGTGACTTCTACTTTTTTTATTTGCTGGGCTGCTCAGGCTGGTTTGTACTATCACTACGGCATCAATAAATATCCGCTTGATGCTAAAATGTTTGGCGTATTCGAGCATCGGCTTTTCGATCCGCAAAATCCGATCTTTCGTGGTTTCGACGATATTTTTTATGTGCCTCACAGCCGTCATACCGAAATCAGAGCCGAAGATATCCGCAAAAATCCTGATCTGACACTGCTTTCCGAATCACCGGAATCGGGTGTGTACATGGTAATGGCCCGAAACGGACGCGAATTTTATATTACCGGTCATTCCGAGTATTCGCCTCTGACACTCGATACTGAATATAAACGCGACATTTCGAAAGGGTTACCGATTAATATGCCTCAGAACTATTATCGCGATAACAATCCTGATAATGAGCCGCTTGTGCGCTGGCGCAGTCATGCCAATCTGCTTTTCACCAATTGGCTCAACTATTTTGTATATCAGGAAACTCCTTACGATCTTTCAAAAATTCAATAAGAAGATTTTATTGAACAACAATTGCTGAATGAATTTAAAAAACGAAATTGCCGCTAAATCTGTAGTGGAACTGCTTTCGCCTGCCAAAAACATCGAATGTGGTACGGCTGCTATAAATCACGGAGCCGATGCAGTGTATATTGGTGCTTCGCAATTCAGTGCGCGTGCAGCCGCCGGAAACTCAGTGAGCGACATTGAAAAGCTGGCACGATACGCACACCAGTACAGGGCAAAGGTTTATGTGGCCCTGAATACCATCCTGACCGATGCGCAACTTGCAGATGCCGAAAAACTGATACATCAGCTTTACGAAGCCGGTGCCGATGCGCTGATTGTGCAGGATATGGGTGTTCTGAAAATGAATCTTCCGCCCATTGCGCTGCATGCCAGCACGCAAACCGATAACCGCACTATGGAGAAGGTAAAATTTCTTCAGGATGCTGGTTTTTCACGCGTGGTGCTTGCCCGTGAACTTTCGTTGAAGCAAATAGCTGAAATTTCGTCGCAAACCAATGTGGAGCTCGAAGCATTTGTGCATGGCGCACTTTGCGTGAGTTACAGCGGACAATGTTATATAAGCGAGTCGATGACCGGCCGAAGCGCAAATCGTGGCCAGTGTGCGCAGTTTTGTCGCCTTCCTTATAACCTGACCGATGCCGATGGCAATGTGCTGGTTCGCAACAAACATTTGCTTTCGCTCAAAGACCTTGATTTGTCGGATTATCTTCCTGAATTACTCGAAGCAGGTGTTATGTCGTTCAAAATTGAAGGACGACTGAAAGATATTGACTATGTGAAGAATATCACTTCATATTATCGTAAAAAATTAGATGCGGCCATTGAGCAAAAACCTGATTACTCGCGCGCTTCATCGGGCAAAACAACCATCTTGTTCGAGCCAAATCCCGAAAAAAGTTTTCGTCGGAATGCTACCGATTATTTTCTGAATGGTCGTCACAATGCGATTATTCAGCCCGAAACACCAAAATCGCTTGGCGAACCCATTGGTAAAGTGCTGAATGTAAAGAGAAATGCCATTGAACTTGAAAATGGCCACTTGTTAAATAATGGTGATGGACTTTGTTTTATAAATAAAAAAGGAGAGCTTGAGGGTTTCCGTCTCAATACTGTACAAACTCTGGGAAATCAGAAAACTGCATTTTGCTACCCTGACACAATGCCGGTAATTGAATCCGGAACATTGATATATCGAAATCAGGATCAGGCTTTTGAGAAAATTCTGAATGGAAAAACGGCTGATCGTAGAGTGGGAGTGAAGATGAATTTCGCCGAAACCGCAAATGGTTTTAAACTCAGCATTACTTCGGAGGAAAATGAAACTGCAACGCTTGCAGTTGAATATGAGAAACAGCTAGCCTCGAAACCTGAAAACGTGGAACCGAATATCCGTCAGCAGTTTTCGAAACTAGGGAACAGCATTTATGAATTACAGCAACTTGAAATTAAACTCGAAAATACGTGGTTTTTCCCGGCATCTGTATTGAGTGAATGGCGCAGACAGGCAATTGAAAAACTAGACGAAGTAAGAGCAAACAATTATGTACGGGAATTGCCCCGGAAAGCTGTTCACAGCGATTTTCCAATAAAACAACTCACATATCTGGGAAATGTGACCAATAAAAATGCAGAAGCATTTTATCGTGAACATGGTGTGGAAAGTATTCAACCGGGCTTCGAAATAAAGCATCAGGAAGGAGTGCCATTGATGTTTACAAAGCATTGTATAAAATACGAAATGGGATGGTGTCCGCGCGAAGGTTATAAAGAGAAAGTCAACGAACCATTTTTCCTCACTCACAAAGGACAAAAATTTGAACTTCGTTTCGATTGTAAAAAGTGCCAAATGGAGGTGATTGGGTAGTTTCGGGGTTCAATTTGAAAATTTGAAAATTTGAAAATTTGAAGATTTCAGAGTCAATACTCAAAACTATATACTCAGAACTAATAAACTATTTCCCGAATCGCTGAATGAGGTTATAAACCTTGTAAATACCAAGTTCACCGGCTTTGCTTAAATCAGCAAGGCCTTTTTCATCTTCGCCAACAAACAAATAGGTAAGTCCGCGATTGTAATATGCTTCAGCAAATTCAGGTTCTGCTTCGATAGATTTGCTGTAAAACTGAATTGCAGATTTTAAATCCTGTTGCGATGCTAAAATATTAGCCTTATTGAAGTAGGCAAAAGCAAAATCGGGCTGCAGTTCATTTACCTTATCATAATCGCGCATAATAATCTCTGCCTCAAACTTGTACTGATTTTCGAGAAGAAGTTGGTTATTGCGATCGGTGCGGGCTTCGTTCAATGTTCCTGCCTGTTCGCCGGAAGTGCTTTTCAGATAATCCATAAGTTTGTATCTGATATTCGCACGGGCAAAATATGCCAGCGCAAAATCAGGACGAATGGCCAGAGCCTTATTCAAATCTTCGATCGAACTATTAAAATCCTGAACCAAAGCAAATTCCACAGCTCTGTAAAAGTATAAATCAGCATTAAAACTCTCGTTATCCAGGCGACTCGAGATATTGTTTATCACCTCAAAATGTGTATTTACAAGGTCGGAAGTAAGCGGAACTTCGTTGTTGGTAATTTTGAGCGAAGCTCCAAGCAGACGTTTTTTGTTGTAATCGTCCACCATTGCATGATACAGATTGGTACGACGGATTTCATCGGTTTTTGCGTAGTACGAAAGCATGAAGTTTCGTTCGTTTACCACATCCACAAAACGATCCTGTACATTTCCACGTCGCGAATCGGTATATTTCGATTCCGATTTGGTATCATCAATATTCTGGGTTACAAAACGGTTGAAAAGCTCTGTCTTACGGCTATTGCTGCTTCGGGCAGTGCCTTTTACCATTTTATTGCCGGCAATAAGTTCTTCTTCCTTCTGTTTTTTCTGAATTTTATCCTTGTTTTTTTCAATATCAGCAGCCATTTGGCGGTACTTAAATGCATTCCGCACATTTCCCAAACCTGTTTCGGCTTCAGCAATTCCCCAGTAAGCAGGAATGAAGTATGGATATTTTTTGATTATCAGATTGTAATCGGCTATTGCACTTTTGTATTGTCGGAGCGTATTGTGGAGCATAGCCCGTTGAAACAGAGCTTCAGTATTGGTGGTATCCAGTTCGAGTACCTTATTAAAATCGCTCAGAGCGTTGTTGTTGTCGCCAAGACTGGCACGCAGCAAAGCGCGATTGTAGTAAGCGAGTTCGCTTTTGCTTTCGAGTTTTATCGCATTATCATAATCGCTGAGGGCTTCGCGGAAGTTTTTGCGACGCACATTTAAAATACCACGGTTAATATAATCGCCGAAGTAATTTGATTTCAGACTAATGGATTTAGAATAGTCGGCATAAGCTCCCTCAATGTCTTCCTTTTGCATTCGTAGCAGCCCCCTTGCACTCCAACCCAGACTGTTGGTGCTATCCTGTTTCAAAAGTTCATTAAACGAACTTTCGGCAGCCAAAGTATCTTTCATGGCGAGCTGTATCACACCTTTTTCGTAGAATAAAGCCGGATTCTTCGAATTCTGTTTCATGTAGGTTTCAAGATCGCGCATAGCACCTTCATAATCCTCAAGACGCATCAGCGCGTCCATTCGGTTCATCAGAAGGTTGAAACTTGCCGGACTGAATTCGAGTGCCTTAGAAAAATCGCTGGCTGCATCAGCATAAAGTCCTAATCTGCGACGTGCAAAACCTCTGATATAATAGGCCTGAGGTATAAACGGGTTACGTTCGATAGCTTCGTTGGCATCGAGCTCGGCACCTTTATCGTCGCCGAGCTGAATTTTTGCCATAGCCCTGTACATATAAGGTTCGGCAAGGTAGGGTTTTATCTTAATTACCTGATTAAAATACTGTATGGAAAGTACATAGTCTTCAAAATAAAGCGCATTTCGACCAATGGTAAGAATGCGATCTGTGTTCCACTG
>JAVEXN010000022.1:0-41065 GCA_034004015.1 Paludibacter sp. | reverse complement strand
CGGGTGATAACTTTGGGAGCCGTCCCATCGAGCTCAAAAAAGTTATCCTCGATTTTTTCGCCAAACATACTTAATGAACTAAAAAATTAAAAATAACTAAAGTTGCATTTACAACTTGAATTCAGCTATTCAGAAAATATGGCAAAAGGAAACATCGGGGTGACGAGTGATAATATATTCCCCGTTATCAAGAAATTTTTGTACAGCGATCACGAAATTTTTCTGCGTGAATTAGTGTCGAATGCAGTGGATGCAAGCCAAAAGCTGAAAACGCTGGCTTCTGTAGGCGAATTTAAAGGCGAACTGGGCGAACTAAAAGTGTGGGTGAATATTGACAAGAAAAAAGGCACACTTACCATTTCCGACCGCGGAATTGGGATGACTGCTGAAGAAATTGAGAAATACATCAATCAGATTGCTTTTTCGGGCGCTGAAGAATACCTCGAAAAATACAAAAACGATGCGCAGGCCATTATCGGACATTTCGGACTTGGTTTTTATTCATCGTTTATGGTTTCGAAAAAGGTGGAAATCTTCACACTGTCGCACAAGGAAGGTGCTGTGGCTCAGCACTGGTCGTGCAAAGGCGATCCGGAATATACACTCGAAGAAACCATAAAATCGGATCGCGGAACTGATATCGTACTGCATATCGACGACGAAAACAAGGACTTCCTCGAAGAATCGAAGATTCAGGAATTGCTTACCAAATACTGTAAATTCCTGCCTGTGGAAATTGCTTTTGGCAAGAAAAAAGACTGGAAAGATGGCAAACAAGTAGAAACCGACGAGGATAATATCATCAATAATCCAAATCCCGCATGGACACGCAAACCTGCCGATCTGAAAGACGAGGATTATGCTGCTTTCTACCGCGAACTGCACCCAATGAGCGAAGATCCGTTGTTTCATATTCACCTGAATGTGGATTATCCGTTTAACCTGACAGGAATTCTTTATTTCCCTAAGATTAAAAACAATATTGATATTCAGCGCAATAAAATTCAACTTTACTGCAATCAGGTATTTGTCACCGATCACGTAGAGAATATTGTTCCTGAATACCTCACGCTTCTTCACGGAGTAATTGACTCGCCTGATATTCCGCTGAACGTGTCGCGCAGCTACCTGCAAAGCGATGCCAATGTGAAAAAGATTTCAGGCCATATTACCAAAAAAGTGGCTGATCGTCTGCAGGAAATTTTCAAAGCTGACCGTAAGAACTTTGAAGAAAAATGGGATAATCTCAAAATCTTTATTCAGTACGGAATGCTCAGTGATGAGAAATTCTACGAACGTGCAGAGAAATTTGCACTACTGAAAAATGTGGACAGCAACTATTATACTTTCGAAGAATATAAAACGCTGGTTGGTGAAAATCAGAAAGATAAAAACGGTGATTTGATTTATCTTTATGCCAACAACACCGACGAACAGTACAGTTATATTCAACATGCCAAAGACAAAGGTTACGATGTACTTGTAATGGATGGACAACTGGATGTGCATGTGGTAAGTCAGCTTGAACAGAAATTCGAAAAAACACGCTTTGTACGTGTGGACAGCGATGTGATCGACAAAATCATTGTAAAAGATGAAGTAAGTCAGGTAAATCTGAGCGACGAACAGCGCAACGCACTTGTAACCGTGTTCGAATCGCAGATTCCGGCAATGGAAAAAACCAACTTCACAGTGACCTTCGAGCAACTTTCACCTACTGCCAATCCTGTTTTTGTAACTCAAAACGAGTTTATGCGTCGTATGAAAGAAATGTCGGCATTGCAGGGTGGCATGATGAGTTTTTATGGCGAAATGCCAGACAACTATAATCTGGTGGTAAATACTGCGCATCCGGTGGTTGAAAAACTTCTGTCTGAGGAGGAAACTGCCTGTAGCACAGAAGTGGCTCCGGTAGCTACCGAACTTGCTGAAGTGAAAGCAAAACATGATACATTGAAAGACAGCCAAAAAGATAAAAAGGACGAAGAAATTCCTGTGGCTGAAAAAGATGAACTCAGTGCTTTAGCCAAACAACTTGACGAGTTGGAAGACAAGAAAAAAGCAGTGTATCGCAACTTTGCTTCGGGCAACAAACAGGTTCGTCAGTTGATTGATCTGGCTCTGCTTGCCAATAATATGCTGAAAGGTGAAGCGCTTGCAAACTTCGTAAAACGCAGTGTGGATATGATGTAAAATACATATTTCTCAAAGAGAAAAGCCCTGTTGAAGTGATTCAACAGGGCTTTTTTATACTTAGCTTTGATCTTAAGTTCGTTGAAATATTTAATGATATACTTCTGACACAATAGAACACATAGAGATTATTGAGGAAAAAGACTTAGTTCACATAGTAAAAGTATCTGACGATACTTTTATCGCTCTGAAATTATCCCGACAATCGGGATAATCCTATGTGTTCTTAGTATTTTCTGTTGTTTTCAAAACTACTGTGTACTACGTGGTGAAAATACATCAATAATAATTATCGATTACTTAGTTTTGCTCTTTAATCCATTTATCCATAGCTGTAGCCGCTTTGCGACCATCACCCATAGCCAGAATTACGGTTGCGCCACCACGCACAATGTCGCCACCGGCAAAAATCATCGGAATGTCGGTCTGCATCGAATCCTGATCGACCACAATGGTTCCCCATTTGGTGACTTCGAGACCAATTACCGATTGTGGAATAAGCGGATTGGGCGATACACCCACACTCACAATAACCTCGTCAACTTCGATGGTTTCAGTTTTTCCGGGCACTTCAACCGGTGCACGACGACCGGAAGCATCGGGTTCGCCAAGTTCCATTACCTGAAGCACCATTTCGGTTACACGTCCCTGCTCATTTCCTTTAAATTCAATAGGATTACGAAGCGTCATAAATTCAATGCCTTCCTCTTTAGCATGTTTTACTTCTTCGAGTCGGGCAGGCATTTCCTCTTCGGTACGACGATAAATAATCATGGCGCGACTTGCACCCAAACGGCGTGCTGTGCGCACTGAATCCATTGCGGTATTTCCACCACCAATCACTGCCACATGTTTTCCGAGAAAAACGGGAGTATCAGAATCTGCACTTGCAGCATCCATAAGATTTACACGCGTCAGATATTCGTTGGACGACATTACGCCCACAAAGTTTTCACCTTTAATATTCATAAAACGCGGAAGTCCGGCGCCACTGGCTACAAACACACCTTTGAAACCTTCTTCTTTCAGGTCATCAATAGAAATGGTTTTGCCAATAATGCAGTTGGTGATAAATTTCACACCCATTGAGCGCAGGTTTTCAATTTCCACATCCACAATGGCGTTTGGCAAACGGAATTCAGGAATTCCATATTTCAATACACCACCAATTTCATGAAGCGCCTCATAAACAGTCACATCATAACCCATTTTGGCCATATCGCCTGCGAATGAAAGTCCGGCAGGACCTGAGCCCACCACAGCAATCTTCATTCCATTAGGAGTCGCCACTTCGGGAACCGAAATCTGTCCGCTTTCGCGCTCATAGTCGGCTGCAAAGCGTTCGAGGTGACCAATAGCCACCGCATCTTTTTTCATTTTTACATGAATACACTGCGCTTCGCACTGTTTTTCCTGCGGACAAACACGTCCGCACACAGCAGGCAATGCAGATGTCTCCTTGAGTGTTTTGGCAGCACCCAGAAAATCACCCACTTCAATTTGTTTTACAAATTTTGGAATATAAATTCCAACCGGGCAACCCTCCATACAGGTTGGATTGGCACAATCGATACAACGTTGTGCTTCAGCCATTGCCATTTCGGGAGTGAGTCCGAGGTTTACCTCTTCCACTCTTGTGTGGCTACGATATTCAGCATCAAGTTCAGGCATGTGTACACGCGTTTTAGCTGTACGATCCTTTGTTTTTATTTCGTTACGTAAGTCAGCTCTCCACTGTTGAGCTCTTTCTTCGTTCAAATCCATTATTAAAGAATTTATAGTTATTAAACCTCTCTCTAACTCTCTCCAGGGGAGAGAGAACGTGCAACTAATTAATTGTTGTGACAACTGTAAGATTGTATCATCAAAACTTCACCAAAGTCACGAATCATCAAATTTTCAAATCATCACATCACCACATCATCACATCACCACATCATCACTTTCTCGCTCCGCTTGCGCAACTTAGTTTCTCAAGCTCCTCGCGTTCAATATCTTTGTAACCACCAAGACGCATCAGCATTTCGTCGAAATCCACCAGGTGCGCATCAAATTCAGGCCCATCTACGCATACAAATTTTGTTTTTCCGCCAATGCTTACACGGCAGGCGCCGCACATTCCGGTTCCATCCACCATAATGGTGTTCAGCGAAGCCACAGTTGGCAATTCGTATTTCTTGGTGAGCAGACTTACAAATTTCATCATAATGGCCGGACCGATAGTGACACACAAATCCACTTTTTCGCGGTTTATCACCATTTCCACACCATTGGTTACCAGACCTTTGTTTCCATACGAGCCATCGTCGGTCATCACAATTACTTCGTCGGAGTACTGTTTCATTTGCTCCTCGAGAATAATCAGTTCCTTTGTACGGGCGGCAATGACGGTAATTACTTTGTTACCTGCTTCTTTCAGTGCAGCCACAATGGGAAGCATAGGCGCAGTACCCACACCACCACAGGCACAAACCACTGTGCCGAATTTTTCGATATGTGTAGCTTTTCCGAGAGGTCCCACCATATCAGTGATAAAATCGCCTTCGTTCAGGTCGCACAATTTAGTAGAAGATACGCCCATTTTCTGTACTACAAGGGTAATCGTTCCCTTTTGCAAATCGGCATCAGCAATGGTCAAAGGAATCCGTTCGCCCTTTTCACCCACTTTTACCATTACAAAATGACCGGCTTTTCGCGATTTTGCAATCAGTGGGGCTTCCACTTCAAACTTCACCACATTGGCCGAAAAATACTCTTTGCTGATAATTTTGTTCATTTATTAACTAAATTAAAGAATTGTGCGACAAAATTACACAAAAAAAGTCAGTCCAATAGCAAAATTGTTTTCATTACAGCAAAATTGATGTTATTTTAAAATAACAATCATGCTTTTTCTTTCTTTTATAAACCAAAGAGTCAGCTTAAGATGCAAATTATCAGTTTTCAGTAAAATAAATAAAGATTTTTCAGATTATAATGGGTAATGCTCAAAGAGATTGTTTCTGCAGCAATCTTCAACCCAGATAAATAAAAATACAAAGGATAAAACTCAGACTTACAAATGAAAAAATGAATCGAAAAATGAACTTTCGAACTCTCATTAAAAATGCAGTCCTGACTACATTTTGAAATAATTTTCAACTTTTTTATTGAGGTTTGCACACTTTTCGCAAAATTGTATTACTTTTGCAGCGAAATCAGAAACAAAAAAAGAAATGAATCGATTTTTTACATACTTTTATTTTTACTTTTACTTTAGCAGGTGAGAGCAGGATAATCGTATGTAAGCATAAAATGAAATAATGTAATACAAAATATGAAAAATCCTGCTCATTCAGTTGAGTGGGATTTTTTTTTAATCAAAAACGCTAAATTTTATTTTCAAAATAACAAAACATGAGAAAAGTAGCTATACAGGGAGGACTCGGAGCATATCACGGCATTGCAGCCGAAAGATTCTTCGAAAACGAAGAGGTTGAAATCATTCCCTGCCCGAACTTTATCGATATTTTTAAAGCTATAAAAAAACAACCCGATGTGGTAGGCATTATGGCCATCGAAAATACCATTGCCGGTAGCTTATTGCAAAATTACGAATTATTGAAAGAGCACAAACTGCCTGTGGCCGGTGAATATAAACTTCGTATTTCGCATTGTCTGGCAGCATTACCCGGACAAACAATCCACGATATTCGCGAAATTCAGTCGCACCCCATAGCGCTTATGCAGTGCGGTAGCTTTCTCGGCAATCTGCCCGGTGTGAAGGTGGTGGAGCACGAAGATACTGCCCTTGCTGCACGCGATATTGCACAAAAACAAACAGCACAAGTGGCGGCCATTTGCAGCGAGCGTGCAGCCGAAATATATGGTTTGGAAATTCTGGCCAAAGGCATTGAAACAAACAAGCACAATTTTACCCGTTTCCTGATTTTTGCAAACGAATGGGTGGTGGATGAGATTACAAAAGACGATGACATTAATAAAGCATCCATTGTTTTCACTTTGCCACACGCCGAAGGAAGTTTGTCGAAAGTATTATCGGTGTTTTCGTTTTACGATATCAACCTGACCAAAATTCAGTCATTACCAATTATCGGACGCGAATGGGAATATCAGTTTTATGTGGATTTTAAATTTACCGACCACGAACGTTACAAACAATGTCTTGTGGCTATAAAACCATTGATTAATGAGTTTCGTTCGCTGGGTGAATATCCCGAAGGAGTAACTCCGGAGATATAAAAAAGAACCCCTAACCCCTAAAGGGGAATAAGAGAATGTGACCCCTGACCACTAAAGGGGGAATAAAAATGTATTGATTATTATAAAAATATTAATTTATGATTATGAATAATATAGACAAAAATAACTCTAACTCCCCTTCAGGGGCCGGGGGTTATAATATTGACGAAACTAACTCAAACTCCCCTTTAGGGGTTGGGGGTAAAACAATAAAACCTGCAAACCGCTTAAACTCGGTTTCGGAATATTATTTCTCGACCAAACTGAAAGAAGTGGCTGAAATGAATACTCGCGGTTTGAATGTGATCAGTCTTGGAATTGGCAGTCCGGATATGCCACCATCGCCCGAAACCGTGGAAGCTCTGAGCAAATCGGCTGCCGAAGCCACTGTGCACGGTTATCAGCCTTATGTGGGCATTCCCGAATTGCGCAAAGCATTTGCCGACTGGTATCAGAAATGGTTTGGCGTAACACTGAATGCTGACACCGAAGTGCAACCGCTCATTGGTTCAAAAGAAGGAATTCTGCATATTTCAATGGCATTTCTGAATCCCGGCGATGGCGTGCTTGTTCCCGACCCGGGTTATCCTACTTATTCATCGGTGAGCAATCTGGTGCAGGCAAAGATCCACACTTACGAACTGGACGAAGCCAACGGTTGGCAACCCGATTTTGCTGCGCTCGAACAAATGGATTTAAGCAACGTTAAACTCATGTGGGTAAATTATCCGAACATGCCCACAGGCGCTCCGGCTACAAAAGAGCTACTTGAGAAATTAGTGGCTTTCGGAAAAAAACACAGCATTGTGATTGTAAACGATAATCCATACAGTTTTATATTGAACGAAAATTACCTGAGTATTCTTCAGGTGGAAGGTGCAAAGGATATTTGTATTGAACTCAACTCAATGAGCAAATCGCATAATATGCCGGGCTGGCGTATGGGAATGCTGGCTTCGAATGCTGAATTTGTGCAATGGATTCTGAAAGTAAAAAGCAATATCGACAGCGGACAGTTTAAACCTATACAGCTGGCAGCCATCGCGGCGTTGAATAACAGTGAAGATTGGCATCGCAAAATGAATATCAATCTGTATCGCAGTCGCCGCAACAAAGCTGAGGAGATTATGAAAACGCTCGGTTGCACTTTCGATGAAAAACAGGTGGGCATGTTCCTCTGGGGCAAAATCCCCGACAGCTATGCCGATAGCGGAGAACTGGCCGACAAAGTGCTTTATAATGCAAAAGTATTTATCACTCCGGGATTTATTTTTGGCAAAAAAGGAAAACGATTTATCCGCATTTCACTTTGCGCCAGCGAAAAAATGCTGAGTGAAGCGCTGGAAAGAGTGAAGATGATGTGATGATGTGGTGATGTGATGATGTGATGATGTGGTGATGTGATGATGTGGTGATGTAATGATGTGGTGATGTGGTGATGTAATGATGTGGTGATGTGGTGATGTAGTGATGTGGTGATGTAGTGATGTGGTGATGTGATGATGTGATGATCTCATAATAATAAATAGTAAATGAATAAATAGTAAATTTAGAATATATGGAATTAGAATCAATTTTGCTTCCGGGAATGGAAGATAAGCGTCCGTTGATCATTGCAGGGCCCTGTAGTGCTGAAACGGAAGAACAGGTAATGGAAACAGCCAGAAGTCTGGCAGCGCGCGGAGTGAAGATATTCCGCGCAGGTGTTTGGAAACCCCGTACAAAACCCGGAGGTTTCGAAGGTAACGGATCGATTGCTTTTCCGTGGTTGAAAAGAGTGAAAGCTGAGCTGGGGATGTATATCTCCACCGAGGTTGCAACTGCTGCGCACGTGCGTGAAGCGCTGGCCAACGACATCGACATGATATGGATTGGTGCCCGTACTTCGGCTAACCCTTTTGCCGTGCAGGAAATTGCCGATGCGCTCGAAGGTGTGGATATTCCGGTGTTGATTAAAAACCCGGTAAATCCTGATCTGGATTTGTGGATTGGCGCTGTGGAACGTATTTACAACGCAGGTATTCGTAAAATCGGAGCCATACATCGTGGTTTCAGCTCGTACGACAAGAAAATTTACCGCAACCTGCCGCAGTGGCATATTCCAATTGAATTGCATCGTCAGATTCCAAACCTGCCGATTATTTGCGACCCCAGCCATATAGGTGGAAAACGTGAACTTATTGCGCCCATTTCGCAGCAGGCAATGGACTTAAACTTCGACGGACTCATTGTAGAGTCGCACTGCAATCCCGAAAAAGCATGGAGCGATGCTTCGCAACAGGTAACACCCGAAGTGCTCGACTTTATTCTGAATACGCTCGTCATACGCGATATTACACAAACTACCGAAAGTCTTTCGGCACTTCGTCGCCAGATTGACGACCTGGATAACAGTTTGCTCGAACTTCTTGCCCGTCGTATGCGTGTATCGCGTGAAATTGGTCAGTACAAAAAGGAGCATAATATGCCCATTTTACAAGCGCAACGATATGATGAAATTCTGCAAAAACGAATTTCGCAGGCCGAACAAATGGGAATGGATACAGAATTTATGAAAACTGTACTGGTAGCCATTCACGAAGAGTCGGTTCGTCATCAGCAGGAAATTATGAAAGACTAAAAACAAGCGGATTTCTCCGGAATATTTATAGCGAAAACAGTGTTGTACTCAGCATTGTTTTCGCTTTTTTTGTTTATTTCCGAGGCTATAAAATGCGCTGCAAACACTTTCTGACGGCTTTGTATGTATTTCTATGCATTTGTACAAAATAACAGCACCGCCAAATGGCGGAAAATGTACTTTTGCATTTGAAAAGTGCCAAGTCAGTAAGGCACTATAATAATGCTCATTTACCTTAAATTATAAATTTCATGAAGAAATTGACGAAAATTCCTTTTCTCTTGTCGTTAATTATGCTGATAGCTGTTGCCTGTACCGACAAGGATGAGTACTATGAACGTCCGGGTTGGCTCGAACCTCCCATTTACCAGGTTCTCGAAAAAGAAGGCCGTTTCAGCCAATACCTCAAATGTGTGGATCGCACCCTTTATGCAACCACATTAAAAGGCAGCGGACTATATACCGTTTTTGCGCCCAACGATCAGGCTTTTTCGGCCTATCTGGCTTCGAAAGGCGTAAATAGTGTCAGCGAACTTTCCGATTCGGTTGTGAACCGTATTGTAAGCTACTCTATTATTTACAATCAATATCCTTACGAACGACTTACCGATGTATTGAGTGGTGGCTGGGACACGCTCAGCAGTATCAAAAAGAAAACCACTTATTACGAAACCATTCATCGCGATATATATAAAGGTAAAAGCATTTGGGTGTACGATTTATCAAACTTCCGTGTGGGCGACAATAATTATAAGTATCTGCCCATGTATCTTCGTCCCGTTTTCGAACGTTCACGTTCATCTGCGCAGGCCGCTCAGGATTACAGCATTTTTTATCCCACCACTTATACCGGCGAAAATATTCAGAATGCCCGACTTGTAAAAAAAGACATGTATTCCGAAAACGGTGTGGTACATGAAGTTGACATGGTGCTCGAACCACTGCCAAACATCGAAAATCTGCTCAACGATCCTGATTATTCATTGTTTAAAGCAATGATTAACAAAACAGGAACCACCGGTGAACCTTATTTTATCACTTATCAGTATAATAAGGAACTAACAAAATACATTCAGGAAGCTTATCCCGATAAAAACATAGACGAAGTATATATTAAATATTACAGCGGACTGGCTGTAAATATTAATGGCGAACGCTACGGCACAAACGACAAACAGGCTGAGCAGGGCGGCTACACACTTTTTGCACCCAACAACGCAGCTGTAATGAAGTTTTACAACGAAAAACTGAAAGATTATTTCCCTGATGGTGTAGAAACACTTCCAATGGATGTGCTTGGTTATTTTATTAATGCACAAATGATTGACGAATTGGTTTGGCCGGGCGACTTCAAGGGAAGTATGAACTCACAGGGTGAATTTTTCAATGGAAAAGGAAACCGTGGCGATGCATTCGATATCAATAAATACTCCAAAGTGGCTCCGGCCAGCAACGGATTGTTTTATGGATCAACAGACTATATCAGAAGCCGTTATTTCGAAACTGTATTCACCGAAATACTTTTGAATCCGGCCTACAGTTTGCTCAACAGAGCATTCATTGAATATTTCGAAAGCACACTGAAAGATGAACTTCTGAAGTGCGAACTCAATGGTTACACGCAGGAAAACTATACCGTACTTTTACCTTCGGATGAACTTCTGGCTTCCGATGGATTCAGTTGGCAATGGCTTGCAGGCTCAAACAAATACGGATTTGCACATTCGCAGGCAGGTAGTTCGCTGGGTAATTTCGACGTAACCAGCCGCATGCAACGCCTTGTTCGTTCGCATATTTTTAAACGTTTGAAAAACGATGACGTAAACAGCGCACTGACCGATTTTGTGGTCGATCCGGCTTTTGCTACTGCTTATGGCGGACATGGTTATGCCGTGAACGAATATGGCGATATGATTCGCTATAAAGATGGAAAAGTACAAATGCTTGGTAATTTTGATGAAAACGACTGGGTGACAGTAACTCCTTACAAAACGTTCACTAACCTAAACATATTCGGAGTGCGACTAAAAGTCGCGCACCAAATTTGCTATTCTTAAAAAAACAATACGGATATTTATTCGCGGTCTCTCCCTCCTGAGGACGGAGCCGGAGGGAGGTTTAATTCCGATACACCAACCTCTCCCCTTCAAAATCCACCGTAATGACTTCATTGCTCCGTACTGTTCCGGCAATAAGCTGTTTGCTCAGGTCGTTGAGTACGAATTTCTGAATGGCCCGTTTTACAGGCCGTGCACCAAATTGCGGATCGAAACCTTCGTCGGCAATAAAGTGAATGGCTGCTTCGGTCAGGTTCAGTTCAATGCCGTTTTCTTTCAGCGTTTTCTGTATCAGCGATATTTGCAGACGCACAATTTCCTCAATCTGCGATTCGTTGAGTGGCGCAAACATAATCAGTTCGTCGATACGATTCAGAAACTCAGGACGAATGGTTTGTTTCAGCAATTCGAACACCTGATTTTTAGTCTGCTCTATCACTTCATCGTGATTACCGGCGTTGATTCGTTCAAAGTTCTCACGTATCAGACCTGAACCGAGGTTCGAAGTCATAATGATAATGGTGTTTTTGAAATTCACCACACGACCTTTGTTGTCAGTCAAACGGCCATCGTCGAGCACTTGCAGCAACACGTTGAACACATCCGGATGCGCCTTTTCAATTTCGTCGAAGAGCACCACCGAATACGGTTTGCGGCGAATGGCTTCAGTAAGCTGACCACCTTCATCGTAACCCACATAGCCCGGAGGCGAACCGATAAGCCGCGTTACCGAGAATTTCTCCTGATATTCGCTCATATCAATACGCGTCATCATATTTTCGTCGTCGAACAGGTATTCGGCCAACGCTTTGGCGAGTTCGGTTTTACCCACACCTGTTGTGCCCAGGAAGATAAACGAACCAATGGGACGTTTCGGATCCTGTAAACCAGCACGGCTACGACGCACGGCATCGGCTACTGCCTGAATGGCTTCCTCCTGCCCCACTACACGTTTGTGTAGTTCATCTTCGAGATGCAGGAGCTTTTCCTTTTCGCTTTGCAGCATTTTATTCACAGGAATACCTGTCCAGCGGCTTACCACATCAGCAATATCTTCGCTATCCACTTCTTCCTTAATCATGGCATGACTACCCTGCATCGTAGCCAGTTCGGACTGATAATCGTCAATCTGTGCCTCGAGTTCTTTAATTCGTCCGTACCGAATTTCGGCTACGCGACCGTAATCGCCTTCACGTTCAGCTTTTTCAGCCTGATATTTCAGGTCTTCAATTTCAATTTTAGCCTGTTGAATTTTGTCAATCAGCGTTTTTTCACTGCTCCATTTGGCACGCAATACTTTTGCTTCTTCTTTCAGATTGGCTATTTCAGCATTCAGTTGTTCCAGTTTCTTCTCATCATTCTCACGCTTTATAGCTTCACGCTCAATCTCCAACTGCTTGATGTTTCGTTCAATCACATCGAGCTCTTCGGGAACCGAATCCACTTCCAGACGCAGTTTGGCAGCCGCTTCGTCCATTAAGTCAATGGCTTTATCGGGCAAAAAACGGTCGGTAATATAACGGCTCGAAAGCTCCACAGCAGCAATAATCGCATCGTCTTTGATACGCACTTTGTGGTGATTTTCGTAGCGTTCCTTCAGTCCTCGCAGGATGGAAATAGTACTTGCCGTATCGGGTTCGTCCACCATTACAATCTGAAAACGCCGTTCGAGAGCTTTGTCTTTTTCAAAATACTTTTGATATTCGTCCAAAGTGGTCGCACCTATCGAACGTAATTCGCCACGCGCCAGAGCAGGTTTCAGAATATTGGCTGCATCCATTGCGCCATCGCTTTTTCCTGCGCCCACCAGCGTATGTATTTCATCGATAAACAAAATGATTTCGCCCTCAGCTTTCACCACTTCGTTGACTACCGATTTCAGACGCTCTTCGAATTCGCCTTTGTACTTGGCTCCAGCAATCAGCGCACCCATATCGAGCGAGAAAATCTGTTTCGATTTCAGGTTCTCGGGCACGTCACCCCGCACAATACGATGCGCCAATCCTTCAGCAATGGCGGTTTTACCTGTTCCCGGCTCACCAATCAGAATAGGATTGTTTTTGGTACGACGGCTCAGAATCTGCAATACACGACGGATTTCCTCATCACGTCCAATCACCGGATCGAGCTTTCCGGAGCGTGCCCGCTCATTCAGATTGATAGCGTATTTATTCAGAGAGTTATAAGTATCTTCGGCCGATGCAGAGTTCACTTTCGAACCTTTGCGAAGTTCGGCTATGGCTTCTGTCAAAGCCTTTTCGTGCAGTCCGGCATCGTGTAGCACTTTGGTAAGCTGATTCTTTTCGGCCACCAGTGTCAGCAAAATATATTCGAGCGAAACAAACTGATCACCCGCTTTAGAAGATTTATCAATGGCTTTTTGCAGTACATTGTTTGTTTCGCGACTCAGATAAGGCTCGCCACCCGATACTTTCGGAAATCCGGAAATCATATTATCGATGACCGACGACAGCATAGCCGTATTCACTCCTGTTTTCCCGAACAGAAACTGCAGGACTTCCTCGCCTGTCAGCATAATTCCTTTGAGCAAGTGCGGCGTTTCCACCACCTGCTGACCATTGCTTTGCACCAACTCCACTGCTTTTTGTACAGCTTCCTGCGACTTGATTGTAAAATTGTTGAAATTCATTTTCTGATAATGTTTAAATGTTCATAGTTGCCTTTACTTCGGCAAAATGTTTACCATTGGTACAAAACGGCAAAAATGTCGGTACGCTTTTTATATTTTACTGAATTTAAAGACAATAAGTCAGAGAAAGAATACATTTTGGCATAAAAAAAATCGCTGATAAGTAAAAACTCATCAGCGACTCTCAATAATTATTTAATCAATGTATCACACTTTCTGCAATACCTGCGCCGATCGTGCAGGAATATAAAGTTTCAGCCATTCTTTACCAGCGGGCGCAAATTTATCGTGAATAGTGAGGTGCGAAACCGACTCGTCCACAAGTCCAAATCCACCAAAAGCAGGATTATCTGTATTAAGCACCACTTTATATTCTCCGGACTCGGTCAATATACCATAGTCGGTAAACGATTTGCGTCCATTAAAATTAAACACAAAAAGCAGATCTCCACGACGGTAAGCCACCAACTGATCGCCTTCCATATCCCATATTTTCTCAATATGTTGCGAATTAAAGTCTGTTTGGGCATTTATCAATCCAATCATTGCTCTGTCGAATTCGCCAAGCGAATGATAAAGATAGGATTCGTTATCTACCAACTCCCACTGACGACGTGCATATTTGTGCGACCATCCATTTCCTTCGCGCGGGAAGTCAATCCATTCGGGATGTCCGAATTCATTTCCCATAAAGTTAAGATAACCGCCATTGATAGTAGTAGAAGTAATCAAACGAATCATTTTATGCAATGCAATACCTCTGTCCACAGTCATCGTATTATCGCCACGCTGCATATGCCAGTACATTTCTGCATCAATAAGCCTGAATATTATGGTTTTATCGCCCACCAACGCCTGGTCGTGACTCTCGGCATAACTTATCGTCTTCTCACCTGCCCTCCGATTTGTCAATTCCCAGAATATATGCCCGGCTTTCCAGTCTTCGTCTTTTACTTCCTTGATATATTTAATCCAGAAATCAGGAATACCCATAGCCATACGATAGTCGAAACCAATTCCACCATCTTCGTATTTCGCTGCAAGGCCGGGCATTCCACTCACTTCCTCAGCTATAGACAGGGCGTTGGGATTTACTTCGTGAATAAGTTTATTGGCCAGCGTAAGATAACAAATGGCATCACCATCCTGATTCAAATTAAAATACGAATCGTATCCGGAGAAATCTTCGCCCAGTCCATGACTGCGATAAAGCATTGAAGTCACACCATCGAAACGAAAACCATCAAACTTATACTCCTCGAGCCAGAATTTGCAATTCGACAAAAGGAAATGAAGCACCGAGGGCTTTCCATAATCGAAGCAAAGCGAATCCCATGCAGGATGCTCGCGTCGCGAACCACCATGAAAAAACTGATAAGGTGTTCCATCGAAACGTCCGAGACCTTCCACTTCATTTTTCACTGCATGAGAATGTACAATGTCCATAATCACGGCAATGCCCATTTCGTGCGCATCGTCTATCAGATGTTTCAGCTCTTCCGGCGTTCCAAAGCGCGACGACGCAGCAAAAAAGCTTGATACATGATATCCAAACGAGCCATAATAAGGATGCTCCTGAATGGCCATTATCTGAATACAGTTATATCCGGCCCGAGCCACACGTGGTAATACATTTTTGCGAAACTCGGCATATGTAGCCACCTTTTCTTCGGACGATGACATACCAATATGACATTCATAAATCAGAAGCGGATCGGTTTTCGGCACAAATTTCTTGTGCTTAAAATTATATTGCTGAATGGGATTCCAAACCTGTGCACTGAAAATTTTTGTTTGCTCATCCTGCACAACCCGACGTGCCCATGCGGGAATACGCTCCCCTGCACCTCCTTCCCACTCAACCAGCAATTTATAAAGTTGCGAATGCGTCATTGCATAATCGGGCAGGCGGATTTCCCAAATGCCGTTTTGCAATTTCTTCATCTGATAATCAGGATGTCGTTGCCAGTTATTAAAATCTCCGATCAGAAAAATAGCTGTCGCGTTAGGCGCCCATTCTCTGAACACCCAACCATCCGTCAGCCGGTGAAGTCCGAAATATAAATAACCCGTAGCAAAATCAGATAAGGTCTGATTACCGCCCGTCAGCTTTTTCTCCACATTTACACAATACTCATAACGGCCATAAATAGCTGCTGCATAAGGCTCCAGATAAGGATCGGACTCAACAATTGGAAGTTTGACCATGAAATTAGATTTTGTTTTTTAATATTAATGTTGCTATCGGAAATAAACTAACCTTAGTCAGAAGGGCATTTTTTACACCCTGACTTTCACAATGATTTTTCGGTAAGTCCCGTTACCAATGCCGGGCTGATGCGCATCTTCGGGGAAGAAAACAATAAATTCGTAAGGTTGCACATTCAAAAATGAAGTTGCTTTATCTCCAAAAAACATCAAATCCTTTTCAGAGTCATAAGGCATAGTCTCATTTTTGCAGGCATCCAGTGCTATCCACCCCATGGTTTCGGCATTACCAACCGGCACCTGAATGTCAATAAACTCCTTATGTGCTTCCATTTTGGCTTCAGCTTCTGTTTTGGCAGTAATATCAACCACATTCACCACAAGGTCGGCACCTTCTAGTTCTATTTTCCCGGCCGTCAATGCCATCAGATCTGTATTATTCAGATAATCAAAAGCCTTTTTAAATCGGGGATGTACCGAACAGTATTTTTCGCTGTTCTTCAGAGAATCGAGTATCATAATGCAATTATTTATATAGTTTATTAATCATCAAGTTTCCAACTCTTTTCGTGGCTCAGAAAAGTATATTTCACTCCAAGATAACCTTTATATTCGATATAAAAGGCCGGTTTTACATTTTGTAGTTTTGCATCATCGTTACGAATGGACACAGGTTTGATATACTCATACTCGAAGCTACGTGGCCATACTCCCAGATATACCACGGGTACTTCAGCAATATAATCAGGTACTAAGACATTCAGACTAACCGGATAATCACCATATTGTTTGTGATAGGCTCGGAGCGACTTTACCACCTGCGATGCGTTTTTAAAATTTTCTTTAATTTGCACCCTGTAAATCAGATACGAAGGAATGATCACAGCCAACCCCACAAACAGTGCAATACGGCATTTTCGCAAAAGCTGAGGGTTTAACCAATCGTGTCCATGCAAAAGGCCTGCAATTAAACCTGAAACAGCAGTCACAACCAACGTTATAATAGCCCCGAAAGGGAAAACCGGTATTGAGCCCTCGAGTGTAAATACAATTAGTACCAACACAGCAAAAACATAAACCGAGGCCCTTTTTATGAAATATATAAATCGGTAATTCAACATTTATATTCTGCCCTTATATTCGTCCACTGCATAATTCAAGAAACGATTCAGAGGATAAGCCTGACTAAAAACAACTGCCACACTTTTCACTAAATCCTTCTGTTTTAGGAAATCGTCGTCCATCTTAAACTCCACCATATAGTGTTTGAGTTTTAGTAATTCGGCATGTTCAAAATCTTTTGGAAAACCGGCAGGAACAGTCTTTAATTTATCTTCGTCGAAGAACTTATCAAAATACTTACTGAACCCTGCATTGATTCTTATTTCACTGAGTTCCTCAATATTTTCGTACACACTTTTGCGCAATACTTTTAGCAATGGCGGTGGTGGACACCACACACCTGATGCTATAAAACTGGCATTAGGTTCGATATGAAAATAATAACCGGCACGTTCGCTTTTCCGACCACCTTCGGCGGCAATAAAAACTCCAAAATGAGTTTTGTATGGCGTTTTATCTTTTGCAAAACGTGTATCTCTGTAAATTCTGAAAACGCAATCACGTACATCAACAGTGCGAATTTCCGAATCGAATGCTGCAATCTCCATAATCAGCAATTTGCTGATTTCTTCAAAATCAACTTTACAAGCTTCGTACCGCGATTTATTTGCAGCAAACCATTCGCGGTTGTTGTTTTCACTTAAATCTTTCAGAAAACTCTGAATATTCGATATGTCCATAATGTCAACAAAGGTTTATTGTTTCACAAATATAGTCCAAAAATCAGACATAAATTGTTTTAAAACCATATTTTTTTCAAGCCCGCTGATTTTTGAAGAAATTTGATTAATTTTGCAGCTTATACCGAAAAAGGCAATTGCCTGAGAATAAATGTTTAAAGAAAAAAGTTTTACTTCGATAAAACTATAAATCAGCTGTATAGAATGAGAAACAGGATTAATGAACTACTTGATGAAGTAAACCGTATGGCGGCAGCTAATGCCGAAGAACTGGAGACTCTCAGAATTAAATATCTGAGTAAAAAAGGGCTTATTTCTGAGCTTTTCAACGATTTCAGAAATGTGGCCAACGAGGAAAAACGTGAAGTAGGACAATTGCTAAACGAACTGAAAAACAGTGCTCAGGATAAAATAAACGAAATAAAAGAAGCATTCGCCGGCTCTGTACAAACTGAAAACAGACCGGATCTAACGCGCACATCCGACCCAATAAAACTCGGCACCCGTCATCCGCTTTCGCTCACAAAAAACGAAATTGTGGATATCTTTTCGCGTATCGGGTTTACAATTGCGGAAGGTCCAGAAATTGAGGACGACTGGCATGTGTTTGGTGCGTTAAACTTTCCACCAGAGCACCCGGCCCGCGACATGCAGGACACCTTCTTTATCGAGCAAAATCCGGATGTAGTATTACGTACTCATACATCTTCGGTTCAATCGCGTATAATGGCGAACACCAAACCGCCTATCCGTATGATTTTCCCCGGACGTGTGTATCGCAACGAAGCCATTTCATACCGTGCACATTGTTTTTTCCATCAGGTTGAAGGTCTGTATATTGACAAAAATGTTTCTTTCGCCGATCTTAAACAAGCTCTTATGTATTTTGCCAAGGAAATGTTTGGTGAAGATACAGAAATTCGCCTGCGTCCTTCATATTTTCCATTCACTGAGCCAAGTGCCGAAATGGATATTTCCTGCCACATTTGCGGAGGGAAAGGTTGTCCATTCTGCAAACACACAGGTTGGGTAGAAATTCTGGGTTGTGGTATGGTTGATCCGAACGTACTCGAGAACTGTGGTATCGATTCAAAAGTTTATTCGGGCTATGCGTTTGGCATGGGCGTGGAGCGCATCACCAACCTGAAATATCAGGTAAAAGACCTGCGCATGTTCTCTGAAAACGACGTACGTTTCCTTGGACAGTTCGAAGCAGCACATTAATTTCATTACTATAAAAAAGCAGAACCTGCCAACACAATGTTAGCAGGTTCTTTTTTTATAATTCCAAGAAGTAATTCCTTCTCTTCGTATCATCACTCAATATTCAATGACAAATCTCTTGCATTAAAATGCAGCAAAAGGGTCTTTTGGCACTCAAAAGCATCATTTATTTATTTCACAAACAAAAATACAAAAGCAACCACAAGAATTTTATTATCTTATGGCTGCATATTTGTATTATCTTTTCAGCAAGCTCTTAGTCCTTTTTCTTTGTGCTCTTGCGCAATAATCCGGCTGCTATTCCACCGCCCGCAAGCATAGCCATCAGCAAGCCACCATCCAAAGGAACCGATGTTCCTTCAAGAGGACCACTTGGATCAGGCGCAGGCCCGGGCTCACCAGCTTCAACCTTTTGCTCCTCTTTAATCTCTTCTGAGGGAGGTGGGGCTTGTGAGTACAAAGCTGTAGTACTAAAAAACATCAGCAGTACAATTGTCAACACTTTCAATAATCTCATCTCTTATTTGTTGGTTATCTTAATTTTTATATTTTGATCATGAGTAATAATCTGAAGCACACTTAACGATTTAGATTTAAGTGCAATATACTCACCATTATTAATATTTGTATATGAATTCAGTTTTCGTCCTGATAAGTCGAACTCATTAATTTCCGCTAAAGAATTCAATCCCTCAAAGGCTACCTTTCCATTATCTCTTAAAACACGAATTCCTGTTTTATCAACATACAATGCGGTTGATATATCAGGAGCTTTTTGACTTAATATCACTTTAAATCTATCGAAAGTTCCCTTAGCATAGCTTGTAAATTGATATTCATTCTGAGTAAGCATATCCACTTTATCGCCTGTAACTTTATCAACAAGCGTAACCTGAGTATTATTCAAAGCAGCAATATCCGAAAGCTTAACAGTATATTCACCAGGCACACCAATTTTAACAAACAATTCTACTTCTTTTGTATCATATGGAAGTGTATTCACAGCATACGAAATATTGTTTGTTCTTGTAAAAAGTTGAGGAACATTAGCAAACGAAGATAGCATTTTAACTGCATCCGAACCAATCACATAAGCATTACTTGCTCCATCTTTCAGTCTGATGCGAGTTAAATCCTCGTATTCTGAATTTTCTATAGTCAAACTTATTTCATCAAATTCGGGTGCACTATTGTCAACACTGGCAGGCATCAATTTACGTCCTGAATCTGAGAATGAAAGTGTAGGATCGGTTCGTTGAACGAAAAATGGTCTGTATGGCACCAAATCCACATTTGCGCCCGACATAGCTACATCATAACCTCCGGTTGTACTATTATATAAATAATACGGACCCTGTGACGATTGCTTTAAATTAAATGTCGAAGCAAAAGGATTAGAAACTAAATTCCAATTAGCATTGACAGGAGATGCCGCTGAAAATGCAGACAAACCATAAGATGCTGTTGAGTTAAAGAAAGCACCTCTTTCGGAAGCTGTAATTACAAAATCATATGTGGCGTTGTTGTAAGTCCAAAGTATATAGCCTCTGTTAGCAGTAAATGAGAATGGTGTAAAATATTCAAATTCTCCTGCAGTCTGCCCATTCACAGCACGAAAAGCACCATTATATCTCTTCACATAAATGTCTGCTGTAGCATAATTATCCAGCCCCCAACTCACAGGATTTGTAGTACCGGCATCATACACATTCGACACATTGAACGGAAAACCAACAAAATTCCACTTACCGGTTACAAAAGCTTTGCGAATCACTATCTGAGCAGCACTATTTATGTTTACCGTACCTGTATTCAGAATCTTACCACTATTATTGTTTGCATCTGAGTTTATAATTAATCTATTATTGATCTTCAGAGTTTTTCCGCCTGAAACAGTAAGCGAACCATTACTATTTATCACAAGCTCACCTATTTCAGGATCAGTATCGACAACAACAGGAGCAGCAATAGTTATTTTGTTGGCAATCGTATTATTTCCAATCAACTCACTCCAGTTCCCGGGTGTTGTAATTACAATATCGTTGCCAATCAACACACTTTGTGAATTACTATAATCTTCGCTGTAAAGTGAACCTGATTTTGCAACCACTCTGAAGTTATAAGCAACGCCCGGAGACAAACCTGTTACATTGTGTGACTTTCCTGAGGACGAATAAGTGACCGGAGATGAGAATGAAGCATTATCATCCACATAAAGCAGATAATTCACATTAGCATCAGTAGCACCGTTGTCTATAGTCCATGTAGCAACAAAAGAATTTGCAGTCACAGAAGTTGCAGCTCCCATTACCGGAATCTGAGGATATACATTAAGAGTACGCTGAACTGAAGTTGCTGGCAAATAACCGCTTCCACCCGCTTGATTTGCAGTTATAACAGTAGAGCCTACACCATTAATTACCAGATTTGAACCGGAAATACTTGCTACGGATGTATTTGAACTTGAATATGTTACCGGCAAACCACTACTTGCAGTCGCCCCGGGAGAAAAAGAAACATTGTCATATTCAATATCTTCGAATTCGGGGAATGTAATTGTCTGCGGCTGCTGAGTAGAAGAAGTAACAGTAACATTATCAATCGCAAACAAATGATCAAATGAAAATGCGTTACGTGTATCAAACCAAATAAACATTATTTCTGATCCATTTGCCAATGACACAGAAATAGTTGCAGTTAAAGTACCTCTGTTAGCTGCATCATTTCCATTCAGTGCCACCGCAGGCTGACCATCTGACAGGTTTTCAGGGCTATCAAACTGATTCACTGCAGTTAAACCTATAGTAGATATCGGAAGAACAGTAATATCCGAAGTGCTTGTTTTATAATACAGTTTGATATATTGAGATAAAATAGAACCATTTCGCCACTGCTCACCATCCCAGGAAATTGTAAAGGTAGTAAGTGTGGAACCCGAAGTATTTTTCATCCTCAAACCAATACTTTGAAGTTTCCCGTTAGACGTGCCAACAGGAACAAACCCTAAACCTCTGTCATTATCTGAAACACTCCCAAAAGAAACTAAAGGAGGGCTGGTAGTGGTTAAACTACCATCGTTAAGATAAAAGGAGGAAGGAATACCGGTACCCGATGTTGCATACCAACCGGTTAATGTAGAACCGTTCGACCAATTGCCTGCCGTGGTAAGAGTATTAAAGTCTTGATTATAGGAAAATTCAGAACTATTAATCAACACAGGACCCTGTGCAAACGAAATGATTATTCCCGTCAGAACAAACGACAATATGAATAAAAACTTTTTCATAACTTTTTCATTAAAAAAACAGCATTTCAGGTTTCAATTAAATATAAATACAACAGACATAAGTCAAATTAACTCACTTTCATTATCCAAAAATGTTATAATTTACCCTTTATAATTCGGGTACTAAATTACGATTAAATCCACGAAACAACAACTGTTTTTTATTAAAATATACTAACAAGATAAAACACACTAAAACGCTACATATCTAATAATTAGCATAAATTCATTCACAATCATAAAACAACACCGGGCAAAACAAATAAATATATTAAAAATATATTACTAAAACGCTCAACGATTCATACTAAAAAAAAATCCTGACAGCACAAAATTCACACAATAAAAGTTTATTGAACAAAAAAAAAGAATCAAGGCATCGTAAACACTAAAAACCTTACAATTAAAACAAATTTCATTCTGTAATGTTTACACTTCTATCGAAATAATCATAATTAATTATCAGTTCAAAAGCTATTTCAACCAAACACTTACAAAAAGACAAAGAATAATCAACTAACGCAGTAACCCATTCACACCACAAACTCTCCAACCGATAGAAATTGAGACAAAAAAAAAGGAGCAATTAAGATTACTCCTTTTCTATAAAAAATATCAGTTTTGCTATATTTTAAAATCCGCGAATAGCTTCGATTCCGGGAAGCACACGACCTTCGATCGCTTCGAGAAGAGCACCACCACCTGTCGATACATAAGAAACACCATTAGCCAATCCGAATTTATTCACACAAGCTACTGAATCGCCACCACCCACAAGCGAAAAAGCCCCGTTTTTAGTAGCTTCTACAATAGCCTCACCTACCGAAAGTGAACCATGTGTAAAGTTATCAAATTCGAAAACACCTGTCGGACCATTCCACAGAATAGTTTTTGATGCTTTGATAACGTCAGCAAAAATCTTTTCAGTTTCAGGACCAATATCAAGACCTTCCCAACCTTCAGGAATTTCACCTACAGGAACAAACTGCGTATTGGCATCGTTGCTGAAGCTATCAGCAATTTTAGCATCCACAGCAAGTACTATTTTCACGTTATTCTTTTTAGCTTTATCGAGCAATTCGAGTGCTAAATCAATTTTATCTGTTTCGCAAATTGAATTTCCTACATTTCCACCCAAAGCTTTTGTGAAAGTATATGTCATACCTCCGGCAATAATCAGATTATCAACTTTGGTGAGCAGATTTTCGATAATTTCAATTTTAGAAGATACTTTCGAACCTCCCATAATGGCTGTAAACGGACGGGCAGTATCAGTCATTACTTTCTGAACAGCAATTACTTCCTTCTCCATCAGATAACCAAACATTTTGTTACTTTCGTCGAAGTGCTTAGCAATAAGGGCTGTAGAAGCATGTGCACGGTGAGCAGTTCCGAATGCATCGTTTACATAACAATCGGCATACGAAGCCAGCTTTGCAGTAAATGCTTTCTGACTTTCTTTTACTACCTTTTTAGCAGCATCTTTTTCGTCGTCGTCAGCAAATTCGCCGCGTGGTTTTCCTTCCTCCTCGGCATAAAAACGAAGATTTTCGAGCAACATGGCTTCTCCAGGTTTCAGAGCAGCAGCCATTGCAGCAGCTTCATCGCCTGCACAATCGGGAGCAAATTTCACATCCACACCCAGCAACGAAGACACATGAGCCAGAATTGCTTTCAGAGAGTATTTAGTATCCGGATTTTTCTTTGGGCGCCCCATGTGTGAGGCAATCACCAGACTACCACCATCAGCAAGGATTTTTTTGAGTGTAGGTAATGCCGCACGAATACGATTATCGTCGGTAATTTCAAAATTTTCGTTCAGAGGAACATTGAAGTCAACCCTCACGAAGGCTTTTTTACCTGCAAAATTAAAATTGTCAATAGTTTGCATAATACTTATATTTATTTTGAAAGTTTTTTATGTAATAACCTTATTAAATGCACAATACGAAAATTTCGTTCGAGTCAGATTATCCAATAAACGCAGTGTGCAGAATGCCTGAAGAGCTCAAAATGCAGAAACAATTGCAAAAAATCAATCTGTAAACACAGAAGCGCTAAGGGCGCACAAAGATAATAAAAAAGGATGAAAAACTTTCAAATTGTTTTCATCCTTTCTCAAAAATATGGGTAAGCTATCAGTTTGTTTTAAAATCGTATTTTACTTTCGACAACTCGTCATTAGCTTCAACAATTTTCTTTTTAAGCCCTTCTTTATAATCTGTAAGCACTTGCTTAAGTCTTTCGTCGCTGGTAGCCATAATTTGTGTAGCCAGAATTGCCGCATTGAGCGCTCCGTTGATTCCTACTGTGGCCACGGGAATTCCCGGAGGCATTTGCACAATAGCCAAAAGCGCATCCATACCATCGAGACTTGCCTTGATGGGCACTCCAATAACAGGCAAAGTGGTCATTGACGCAATTACACCAGGTAAATGAGCAGCCATTCCTGCGGCAGCAATAATTACCTCGATGCCGTTTTTTGCAGCATTTTTAGCAAAAACTTCAACTTCAGCCGGAGTACGGTGCGCCGAAAGTGCGTTGATTTCGAAAGGGATTTCAAACTCGTTTAACAAGGCAGCTGCTTTTTCCATTACTGGTAAATCGGAAGTACTGCCCATGATAATACTGACTCTGGGTTTCATTGTATGAATTAATTTGGTTGGTTTAAAAACTGATTCTCGGGTTGAAATATCTATTCAACATAATTTCATCAGGTAAATTTACTAACTTTGCAAAACTAAGCAAAGTATAAAGACAACTGGCATTGCAAAATTTTCAGTCGGCAAACCTGGATTTAAATAAATCTTTTTTTTATCAATACCAGCGTCTTTGTACTCTGCAAAGTAAAATACAAGTCTATCACAGCACAGGGCTGTCAGAAGACATATAATATTCTCTTTTACTTTCCTTAAAAACACTGCAAAGATAATACATTTGAATTAAAAAATAAAGCAGTGCTTAATAAATTAATTCATAATAAACTTTAATATGACATTAGTATTAATTACAGGACTAAAAAACAAGCTCTTACCTGATACGTTTTGCATTCAGAACACGCACATCAACTACGGGTCGATCGAGCTTTCCGGTTTTGGTTCTCGAAATATTACTCACAATTTCAAGCCCCTTGGTTACTTCTCCAAATACGGTATATTCTCCATCGAGATGTGGTGTACCGCCAATGGTTTTATAATCGTTTCGTTGCTGCTCAGTAAATTTGTAAACAGGATTCGCGTTTAAGGTCTGACGCGCTAGTGTAAGAACCGAATCGAGCAACTGCGGAGACAAAACCGGCTGCGAGAGTTTACGGGCTTTTATAATCGAATCGTTCATATGACGAACGATAGCTGTTTCTGCTTTCTGGCGATTACGTACTTCAATTTTATTCAATCCTGCATCATCAAACACTTTTCCCTGAACAATATAGAATTGAGCACCCGACGAGGCTCTTTCAGGATTCACATCATCGCCCTGTCGCGCAGCTGCAAGTGCACCTTTTTTATGATAATATTCAGGATATACAATTTCAGCCGGAATAGTATATTTCACATCACCGGAGCCAAGTGAAGCTTTGTGGCCCGCCGTTTTCGAATCGGGATCACCGGCCTGAATCATAAAATCGCGAATGACACGATGAAAAAGCACCCCATCGTAATAACCAGACTCAACGAGTTTTACAAAGTTATCCCGATGTTTTTCGGTTTTCGGATAGAGTTTTACAACGATTGTCCCTTCGGTGGTTTTAAATTTAATGACAGGCTCCTTGTCGTTTTTACGTGCACAGGAAGTAGTAGAAAAACAAATAATGAGCAATACTGATAAAAATGATCTGAGTTTCATTTTGTAAAAATAAAAGGTGGATTATAATTTTCTGGTCACACCGTGTGTGGGGCGACTTTCGTGCTTGAATTTATTCACTGCGGTCACTACAAATGTGTAATATCCTTTGAAACGGGTTTCGATTTCGCGTAAATCCAGACAATTTTCGGTAGTCAGTTTTACAATATTTTCAGGATTATTCATATCGCCCACCTTCTTACCTTTAAAAGCATACACCACATAGTAAGCCACTTTGCAGCCTCCCTCCTCGTCCACTTCGTCCCAAAGCAGATAAGCCTCGCCGCTATCGCGTACCACACGAATATTTTGAGGTTGCGCCGAAGGTTCGCCGGCAATATTACGGTTTACAGGTGTTAATGCCGGATATCTATACAAGCTTTTGCTCAGGCTATCGGCAATTCCCTGATAATTTCCCATAATGGCTTTGGCACTGAAAAACATGGCACCATCCACCTGAGGATAACTTTTGTTTAGCTGCATTTGCCTCACAAGTTCATTTCCTTTTCGCCATTCGGCAGGAGCCGTTTTTTGCCCGAGTTGCGAAGCATAAAGCCCTACATACAAATTCTTTCCATACGAATTTTCGCTCCACCATTTCACCAGCACACTGTAGTCTGCCACTTTTTTACCAATTTCCCAGTAAAGTTGTGGCGTTACATAGTCGATAGTTCCTTCGCGAAGCCATTTGAGAATATCGGCATAAAGGTCATCGTAGTTTTGAACGCCTGCACGGGTTGCCGAGCCGCGTGGATCGACATTATTGTTTCTCCAAACGCCGAAAGGAGAAATACCAAACTCCACCCATGGTTTTGCACTTTTGATAGTCTGCTGAAGTTCAGCTATTACCATGTCCACATTGTTGCGTCGCCAATCGGCCTTTTGATGCGGTGCAAATCCACGCGGATATTTTTTGAAAGAATCATTGTCGGGAAATTCTTCGCCATTGACTTTATACGGATAAAAATAATCGTCGAAATGAATGGCATCCACATCGTAACGCTCCACCACATCGCGCACCACACGATTCAAAAAAGCACGTGTTTCGTCGAGTCCCGGGTCGAAATAATATTTTCCTCCGTACTTAACAAACAGTTCAGGCTTTTTATAATAAAGATGGTCGTTGCTGAGCACTTTCAGGTCGTCGCTGTTTGTAACACGATAGGGATTGAGCCACACATGCACTTCGATGCAACGTTTGTGGGCTTCATCGATAATGAACTGAAGCGGATCGTAATAATCTTTCGGACGAACACCCTGCTTGCCTGTAAGCCAATGCGACCAGGGTTCGAGGGCCGAAGGATAAAATGCGTCGGCTGTGGGACGAATCTGCATCACCACAGCATTAATATTGTTGCGCTGAAACTCATCGAGCATTTTTCGAAGTTCCTGACGTTGTGCCTGCGAAGTTAGGGTGCGTTGACTTGGCCAGTCGATATTAGCCACAGTGGCAATCCACACAGCACGCATCTCGCGTTTGGGTAAATTTGCAAAAGCGGTGTGAAAACTAAAAGCTACACACAAAAGCAATAGAACAATTTTATTCATTGAAAATAATTATAAGATTCATCGACAAAAATAGTAAAAAAAACACTGCTATTTAGGTCTTTCACAAAACTGAAAGCAATTTTATATGGTTTCAGCAAATAGTTTTTTAACAACATAATTCTCAGGATTAAAATAAATCAGTATTTTTGCTCTTGCTTTCCGAGTTTCGAGTGGATTAGCTAATTTGATTACCGGTTGATTTGTTTTAGGAGGCGCTCTAATAAAACTTCAGCGTTTCAGCGAACTTTAAAAATTTAATGCCAAACAAATAATTCATGTTTTGAAAAAAAATATTCTTAGTAATAAAAAGAATCTGTTTATTCTGCTGAGCGGAATAGCATTGATAGTACTTTACTATATATTAAAATCGGCAGCATCAACATTCGATTTTTATGGAAATATAGTAAACACTTATGCACTTTGGGTCGGCAAAAGCTTTGAGTGGTTTGCCGGATTGGCCGGGTATGAGTTGATATACGATAGCATAAATGGGCAGATAGTATCGGCTACGGGCACTTTCAGCATAATGAACAAACTGGCTGTTAAGTTTTACCTTATCGCCTTTCTGATGGTTTTTGTATTTCCACGAAAGTGGCTAAAATCAACGGGTATTTTCGTACTGGCCTTTACATCATTATATATATTGTCAGTGCTGCGTTTTTTTGTGGACCTAGCTTTTCGTGAACAGGCAAACTACCTGTACCTGCCTTTGATTTATACCGGCAGGTATCTGGTACTCTTTTTTATTCTGAAATACAAAATAAGCATTCATCCCCGCTTACAATTTTTTCTCGGAAAAATCAACGAGCTGATTCGTGATAAATTTCAGTTTCGGCTTATGACCCTTATTTTTATATTTATAATTGCCTTTGGCCTAATGGGTTTTATCGATTGGTTTCTGGTAGTGCAAAGTCAGGACTTTGTCGATTTTCTGTCGCAATGGATCTTAGGTTATTCCGAGTTTCTGCTAAAAGTATTGGGTTACAATCCTGTTGTGGAGGGATATCAGATTAATCTGGAACGAAATTGGGTGTATCTGGGCACACCTTGTCTCGGAGCCGGCGTAATGACTTTGTTTGCAGCACTTGTCAGCATTATTAAAAGCGACTGGAGGAACAAACTGATTTATATCATTATAGGTCTTAACGTGCTGATTTTTGCTAATGCGGTACGCATTGTAGCTATTTTGCTGCATATTTATCTGTATAAAATCCAGGGAGATCTGATAGAAGATTATCACGGAATTTCGAATAACTTTTTCTACATTCTGGTATTTATTATGTTGCTGATTTACACACGCTGGTTTGCCGATATCAAATTCAGAAAACAAAAAACAGCATGATCAGAATTCAAAAGCACCTAAGTCGGGTGCTTTTCCTTTATAGGGAAAACCGGCTTCAGTTCCTTTGTTGATAAGCTTACTCTTTTTTCTCAAACGGAGAAAATCGTTTTGCGGAAGGCTTCCATCAGGCTGGCGGGCTACCATGAGTAAAGATTCGTCAATACTTTTGAAGTTCTTTTCGGACACTTTCATTTCGTTGGGAAAGCCATTGGTGATCAATTCATTCTGAGCCTTATCTATATGCTGCGTATCATAGGTGCGTGCTTTGAGCGATAAATTATTAATTAATTTATGACCAAAACCAGGAACCGAAGCTGTAAAATCCGCATTACGGTTCAGCATATTGAAATTCGTGCCATTGCGATAAGCCGTGTTGTTTATCCAGAGACTTCCGGCAGGATGATGATTCGAATAAAATCCATTAGCCTTGTTGCCCACAGCCACACAAAAACGAATGACATGACCTTTGATTGAATCCGGCACACGTTTGTCTTTTTTCAAGCCCCAACCTCCTGCTTTAAAGCCATTTCCATCGCCAAGACTTTCAAATTCGGTAGAGTATCCATTATAAAAAGCCCAGCAATTTTCAATAACAACCGTTTCAGCCGAACGAATCAGATCGTAACCATCATCGCTATTGAACCAGGCCCTGCAGCCTCGAATCACATTTCCCACATCGCCCGGTGAGCCATGAAAGCCAAAACCATCCACATTGCCACCACGACCACCTTCGGAAGTATAATCAGCATTGTTCCATGCATCGCAGTTGAGTACCAGATTGTGCGAACCTTTGTTCAGATAAAAACCAATGGCCTGACCATCGTACATCGAAAGCTGTTCGTAAATATTGTGACTTCCTTCGTTGTGAAAACATTCGGATTGCGTGTGTGTAAGGATAGTTACCTGTACGCCTGTTACGCTGATACCTTTGAAATGAATCCACGAACCAGTCACATTAAAAGCCATAATGCGCTTGTTTACAGGTTTTACATTCGAAAAATCGAATACAGGCTTTTCACCCGGATATGCAAAATAGTGAATACGTTTATCGGGTTCTCCGCTTTTACGCAAATCGTGTACATAAGCCCATATTCTCTGCACACGGGCAATCTGATTTTCGTTCATTACATATTCCCCACCTCTTACAAGCACAGTATCGCCGGGCAAAACCGCCTCCTGCGCACGCATAATGCCCGCAAATGGCTGTGCTTTTGTACCGGGATTTTCGTTGCTACCATCTACAGCCACATAAAAAGTGCGTGCAGTAACTATCAAAGCAAGATTCAGTAATATTATAATGTATAAAAATCTTTTCATTCGGAATTGCTTTAAAGTTTTACAATTTTACTCATGAAGGTTTCATTGTCAGCATTTTTAATTCTGACAAAATAAATTCCCTGTTTCAAAAAGGCAAGATTGATTTCGTTTTGTGCTTTGCAAACTGAAATTATATTTCCTTTTACATCAAACACTTCAACCGACAAAATGTGCTTGGCATCAATAAAAATATTATCACTAAACGGATTAGGATAAACTTTAAAATCACTCCGGCTTACAAAACTTAGCGCAGTACTCTCTTCAAATTCGAAAGCGCCCAAATCGGGTGCAGCACCGGAATACGGGAAACCCAGATCAACACCTTTGTTGATCAGATCGCTGCCCTGTTTTAAACGCAGGAAATTCACTTGAGGCAAACTGCCATCGGCTTGCCGGGGCGCAATGAGCAAAGTTTCGTCGAGGCTCATAAAATCGTCAGCACCAACAATTACGCCCATGACCGGCGTAAACGAATTAAACATATTTGTACTTGTGCCAAGGTTTAGCGTATCCCGTTGCGTTGAATATTTAAACGAAAGATTGTTTTTCAAAATATGACGAATGCCTGCACAGTCGATGGTGGTATCGTTGCCTGTTTTAGTGCTTTTGGTAATCATTTGGCTTAGCATATTGAAATTGGTGGAATTGCGATAAGCTGAATTATTGTACCATATATTTCCGGTCTCCACATGATGATTGGCGTAAAAGCCATTTGCTTTGTTTCTGTAAGCCATACAAAAGCGAACAACATTTGCCGGAACCGGATTCGGTAGCGAAGACACTTTAGGTGCCTGCCCATAGCCACCAATCTTAAAACCATTACCATCGCCACGACTTACAAAACCTGCCGAATAACCATTGTAGAAAGCCCAGCAATTCTCAAAAACCACGCTTTCGGCATTGCTTATACAATCGTAGCCATCGTCGCTGTTGAGCCACGCGCGACAACCACGTATGACATTGCCCTTGCTGTCCTTGTTGCCATGAAAGCCAAAGCCATCCACATTTCCACCTCTGCCCGACTCCGACACAGAGTCCCAGTTGTTGTAAGCATCGCAGTTCAGCACCAGATTGTTTGCACCTTTGGTCAGATAAAAACCAATGGCCATGCCATCGCGCATCACACATTGTTCATATATATTATTGCTGCCGCCCTCGTTGCGAAAACATTCGCTTTGGGTATGTGTGGTAATGGTCACCTGAGTGCCAATAATTTCCAAACCTTTGAAATGCAGCCACGAACCTTTTACATAAAACACAATATTCCTGAAACCCGCAGGTTTTACTGCCGACATATCGATAATTGGCTTTTCGCCTCTGTAGGCATGATAGCAGATACGTTTTGCTGCCGAAGTACCACTTTTGTCGAGGTAATTCATATATGCCCAAATGCTGACATAACGATTCACATTCGTTTCCTGCATTTTATAAGTGCCACCACGTAAAAACACAGTATCGCCCGCAACCACAAAGCTTTGCGCTTTCATAATGGTGCGGAAAGGTTTTTCGATAGTACCCGTACCTGTGGTGTCGTTACCTCCGGGAGCAACAAAATAGTTTACAGCCTGTGCAGAAACAGAAAGCACAACCGAAACAAATAACAGGAAATAAGGCAAACGATTCATTCTGAAACAATTTAAAGAAAAGGACAAGTTCAGAAGTTGTTGATTTAACTACGAATTACACGAATTAAAAACAGCAACTATCCGTTTACAAACTCTTCAACTTTGGAACTTTGGAACTTTGGAACTTTGGAACTTTGAAACTCTGAAACTTTTAAACCGCGGAACTCAATCTTCAAAACTTGTCCGCAGAGGCGGATCTTCAAATTCTCAAATCTTCAAATCTTCAAATCTTCAAATAATTACCTGGTCGATTCAATCACTATCTTTGCGGTTTTCAACCCTTTTCCCGAAACCGCAAGTTCGAGTTTTCCCGCATTAGTGGAGGATTGGAGCGTTACGACCAACTTTCCGCTGAATGTTTTCATGGTTGGCAAATGAAACATTTCGAGCGAAGTAGCATCGCCATTGCAAACAGCACGAAACTGACCTGCGCCTTTGGTCGAGAATTTCAACTGATTGGTGGCTGTGGGACAAAGATTTCCTTTTTTATCGACTACCGACACGGTAATGTAGCTCAAATCTTGACCATCGGCATTTATCTGTGAGCGGTCGGCTTCGAGTTTCAGCGCATAGGGTTTACCCGCAGTGGAAACCGATTTTTCGGCTACTGCCTTTCCATTATCATCGTAAGCCACTACTTTTATTGTGCCGGGTTCGTATTTCACGTTCATCCACATCAAGCGGTAACGTTCGAGTCTCGAGTTTCTGCTTTTACGCTGAATGCCCTGACTTTTTCCATTGATAAAAAGTTCGGCACTGTTGTAATTTGTATATACAAAAACCGGTGTTACTTCGCCTTCGCGACCGGGCCATGTCCAGTGAGGCAAAATATGGAGCGTTTCGTCCTGCGTATTCCAGCGGCTTCTGTAAAGATAATAACGATCCTTAGGCAAGCCGGCCAAATCGCAAATACCAAAGTACGAACTGCGCGAAGGCCAGTAGTTATCGTAAGGTGTTGGTTCACCCAGATAATCGAAGCCAGTCCACACAAATTCGCCAATCACCCAGGGTTTATCGTCCTGCATTTCGAAATCCACTTCGGGAATATTCGACCAGTTACAGGCTTCCAAATCGTAGGACGAAGACTGCAAATCGTCGTAAGTTTTATCTTTATACTCCTTTACCGGAAATTTATAAATGCCACGCGAACTAACCGTTGACGCAGTTTCGGAACCGAGCAAAATACCCTGAGGGAAGCGTTTGTAGGCTTCTTCGTACAGATTTACTCTGTAATTCAGACCGGGGATATCCATAATAGCACCAAATCCACTCTCCATCACCGCTTTTACCTGATCCATTCCTACTGTAACGGGACGCGTAGGATCTTCGCGATGAAAAATATCCTGCAGCCATTTAGCGCGTTTCACACCTTCGCTTCCCCACTGGTCAGGCACTTCGTTGCCCGAACTCCACATCACAATGCTGGGATGATTGCGGGTTGCATGCACCAGATTCACCACATCTTTTTCGGCCCATTCGTCGAAATAAAGATTGTAGCCGTTTTTCACTTTCGGCTTTTTCCATTCATCAAAACTTTCTGCCAAAAAGAGGAAACCCATTTCGTCGCAAAGTTCGAGTTGTTCTATAGAAGGCATATTGTGAGATGAGCGAATGGCATTACAGCCCAAATCTTTGAGAATAGTGAGTTGACGACGCAGAGCAGCTTTGTTGATGGCAGCGCCCAGCGGGCCAAGATCGTGATGCAGACAAACGCCTTTGAATTTGGTTACTTTTCCGTTGAGTTCGAAACCCTTTTCGGCGCTGTATTTAATTGTTCGAACGCCAAAGCGAATTGTTTCAGTGTCCTTCAGCGTATTTTCCTGAAAAAGCTGCATTTCGGCAGTGTAAAGATATGGCGTTTCGGGACTCCAGTGCTTGGGATTGCTCAAGCCAATATTTTGTTCAATTTCGTCGCCAAAGCGCTGATTGGTTTTATTTTCGGCCACCACATTTCCTTCTGCATCGCGAATAATTGTTCTGACCTGCAGATTTTCGCCCTGCACCTGCGAACGGATATTTACTTTGGCTACAGCACCTGTCACATAAGGAGTGGTGATAAAATGCGCCCATTGTTTGAAACTTTCGTTGTTTTTCACAATTAGCTGCACTTTTCGGTAAAGACCGGCACCGGGATACCAGCGTGAAGAAAAAGCTTGATTTTCGAGCCGTACCGCAATGGTATTCACACCTTGTTTTTTCAGAAAAGCTGTGATATCAAAATAAAAATAGCTATAACCATAAGGCCGGATTCCTACACGTTGACCGTTTACAAACACCTGAGCATTGCTCATGGCGCCATCGAAAGCAAGAATGGCTTTTTTACCCTCCGCAAACTCCGGAACCGATAAACGCATTCGATACCAACCCACGCCAATAAAAGGCAGCGCACCCGTGCGACCGGTTTTTTCGCTGGCCACTTTTTCGTTGTTTTGCACAATCTGCACAAGCTGTTTGTCAATTTCCTTGTCGAATGGCCCGTAAATAGCCCAATCGTGCGGAACTTTCACCGTTTCCCATTCAGCATCATTGAAGTCTACAGTTGGTGCAGATTCATTATTGCCTCTTGAAAATTTCCATGAATCGAGGTTTTTTACGACAGTTTGAGCAAAGAGATTTGCCGCACAAAAAAGTAACAGCAGGAGAAATATCTTTTTCATTTTAAATGCGTATAATTAATGAGCTTATCCGGAACTTTTAACTTTAAATAAAAAAAATTGCAGGAATATAACTTTGGAATATCTTATTTCGTACCGTTTACTCCATATAAAATACTTCGGGTAATGGAATCGACACTGGCGAATTATCGGGATTGGTCTCCATAATATCTGCCATATACGCCCACCAGCGCTGCACAATTTCGGTAGAGCCAAGATCCTGAGATCCACCTTCGCCGCTGTTTTTTTGTACTGCAAAAAGAATATTGGTTTCCTTATCCCAGAAAATGGAATAGTCGTACACACCTGTATCTTTGAGCAGTTTTTTCAATTCCGGCCATATTTCGTTATGGCGTTTTTCGTACTCAGCCTCAAAGCCGGGTTTCAGAAACATTTTAAAAGCCTGACGATTCATAAGTATTTACTATTTAAAGTTTTACAATTTACTATTTAAAGATTCTTTGATCAACTCAGTAGCCGGAATAAAATATTCCAGTGAAAACAACAGTTTATTTTTCAAACATACCGGTAGCACCGTTCACTTTGAGCACTACCACACCATGAGCAGGAATTGTGAAGCCCATTTCAGCACCCATTTTTCCTAAGTTTTTGTGTGCCCATAAATCTCTGACTTTGTACTTTTTCGAAAGTCCCACCATTTCGGATGTCAGTTTGTAAAGCACAGTATTGTTCGAACGATTCATCAGCGCAATGGCTGTTTGTTTTCCTTTTTTGCCCAGTGGCTTAATCCATACCTCCACTGTTTTTTCTTTTTGTAAACGGCGCGCCTGACGGAAACCATTATCCTGATTCAGCGCAATAATTTCTTTGTTTGTAAGAATTCCGAGCGTTTCGGCCGACATGCTGCGCAAATCGTTTCCTGCCAGCAAAGGCGAATTCATCATACACCACATCGAAAAGTGCGTTTTATCCTCCTCGTAACTCATACCACGACCGACCTGAAGCATATCCATATCGTTGTAATGCCCCGGCGAAGCATATTTGTACAAATCGGCATTCAGATCGATAATATGCAAAATAGACGAAAACCGATCAGTAATATCACCCGAAATTCGCCATGAGTCAGCTTTCTTTACAGCCCATTCGCCCGGAAACTGCCAGCGACAAATATTAAATACAATATCAGGATCGGTGGCTTTTACGGCTTCCAGAATCTTCAGATATTCAGTCTGTTCGTCGAGTTTCTGACGTTCACCGCCACACCAGTCCACTTTCAGAAAATCGTAGCCCCATTCGTTGAAAAAAGTCTCACAATCCTTCTCAATATGTCCGTAAATGCCTACTCCAAAGCCCTTTTTATCGTTATCATAAATTGACCCGCAGGTATTTGCACCCGCATCGGTATAAATTCCGGCTTTCAGACCTTTGTTGTGAATATAATCGGCAAGCGCTTTCATTCCCGAAGGAAATTTCACTGAGTCACAAAACAGTTTTCCATCTTTGTCGCGACCGCCGAAATAACCATCGTCGATGTTTACAAACCGGTATCCGGCCTTGTACATTCCCGACGAAATCATGGCATCAGCCTGTCCACGAATCATTTCCTCATTGATATTTATTCTGAAATGATTCCAGCTACTCCAACCCATAATTGGTTTTTTCTGTGCCGACAAATGAAACACTAATCCAAACAAAAGCCCTGCAATACAAAATAATTTTATTCTCATAGTATTATTTTTAAAATATATTGCAAATATAGGCTTTTTGACTGCAAGAACAAAGCCTTAAGAAATCCAGATAAATTTACAATTTAATCACTAACAATTTAGCACATTGGACATTTCATACGATTTACTTGCTTTATTTCCAAAAACTAGCCAACTCGAAACCCTGAAACTAAATATTTCAAACTACGAATTACACAAATTATACGAAAAGAAAATTAGTGAATATATGCCTGGTCATTGTCATCCGGGCGCTAAGCAAAACTATGAAACATGAAACCAAATATTTCAAACTACGAATTATACAAATTACACGAAAAGAAAATTAGTGAATATATGTCTGGCAATTCTCATCCAGATGCTACGCAAAACTATGAAACATGAAACCAAATAGTTCAAACTACGAATTACACAAATTACACGAAAAGAAAATTAGTGAATATATGTCTGGCAATTCTCATCCAGATGCTACGCAAAACTATGAAACATAAAACTATGAAACGTAGAACCCGGAACACGAAACAACTCACTTCACCCAAAAAATAGGTTCTTCGGTTTTCTGTTCCTGATCGTAAAACTGTACAGCGCTGTCGTTCATTTTCGGGAAATTATTTTTCTGCAAAGCCAGAATTTCAGCTCCTGCAAGCAACACCGGACCGTAGCCGTGTGCAGCATATTTATGTACAGGACGATAATAATAAAACGCAGGATCGAAGCCCATACCGGTTCCCACGCAGGTTCCTTCCACTTCGCCGGCATCGTTTATTTTGGTAGAAACAGCATGCCAGCCCAAAGTAGCCACCGGACCGTAAGCCAATGCATCGAGCCAACCATTATTCACTCCACGGGCAATGCAATAGGTAAAAATAGCTGTAGCCGAAGTTTCAAGGTATGAATCGTTGCGATCGAGGAGCTGATGCCAGAAACCCTCGCCCGACTGCAATGCTGCAATTCCGGCTACATGTTCACGATAAAGCTGTAAAACCTCATCGCGACCCTGATAATTCTCGGGTAACACATCCAGCACTTCGGTAAGTGTGAGAATGGCCCAACCATTGGCACGCGCCCAGTGAAAAGCCGGATGCGGATCCATACTTTCAACCCAGCCGTGACGAAAAAGTTGCTTTTCGGGCACCCACATACGGCTTTTAAAGAGCGAAATTTGTTTTACAACCTCATAGAAATACATGTTATCGCCACTGAATTTCCCCATCCAGGCAATGGCAGGAATGGCCATATACATATCGTCGAGCCATACGGTATTGTGCTGCGGACGATTGCGGGCAAAAGTGCCATCGGCCAGACGATACTCTTTGTGCATGATATAATCAATATATCGCTCAATCAGCGGACGACTATTGAATTTTATGCCCATAAGCTGCCCACGAAGCATGGAAGCGCACACAGCACCGGCATCGTCGAGCGCTTCGGGATGCACCACTTTCACCATTTGATATTCGGAAACTCCTTCGGCTTGCAATTTCTCGAAATAAGGAGCCACATCAGCCAGAAACTTAAAGCGGTCGGCTGCATAAGCTTTATAGCGTTCGTCACCTGTGACTTCAGCCACATGCAGCATAGCCGAATAAGTTACGCCCCATTCGTAGCTTGTAAGGCGGAACTGACCACGCTCAAGCTCCGAATTTTTATCTATTTTACTGTAATCGGTAATCTCGTTTTTGGTTTCCTTATCGAGCACTTTTGTGGGAGTAGCCGTTTCGAGAAAAGCCAGTACGCGATCGATGGCTGATTTCACAGCAACACTGTCCACAACTCCGTAAGGCGTGTTGTATTCGGGTTGCATAAGGTGGAGTGGCGTGTTGGAGTCATTGACTTTGTGATTCGAATCATCAGTTTTTACACAGGAAGTCATATTCGTCAACATAAGCGCGCACAACAAAGCGCAAAATCCGGTTTTCAGTCTGATTGTATTCATGGTATTAATAAGTGGGTTCTGTAGGTTTTTCAATATTTTCAGAACTTATATTTTCTTTTGGAAAAAACTTTTCTACATTTTGATGTATGTGTTTTCTGTCTGTTACTTCAGCAGCATGCACCTTTTTCAACCGCACATCACTGACGGGTAATTCCTTTTCGCCCAAAATGCGGGAAACGAATTTTACTTTCCCTGCATTGATATTCTGTAAGCGGACTTTGCTTATGGGTGTCAAAACCCTATCGTAAGTAGGCATAAGCGTACGCCACTGATAAAGCACATCAGTTTCGATACCCAGAATCCCCTCACTCATATTACCTGAAGTGACATTTTCCACAATAATATTTCGGACAAAGCCACCACGTCTTTCGTTCGTTTTGATAAAAACCATGTGAAACATTTTGGCATTGGGAGCCACATTGCAGTTCGTCATATACACATTTTCGATGCCACCCGAAAGTTCGCTACCAATGGCCAGTAATTGATGTCCGTTTTTCACTTCGCAATTGCGGATCACCACATTGCGCGTGGGGGTAGCCAGTCGCCATGCTTCGTGGTCACGACCGGATTTCACGGCAATGGCATCGTCGCCCTGATCGAACACGCAATGCTCCACCAGCACATTCTGAGTCATTTCAGGGTCGTAACCATCGTTATTATGACCGTGCGCGTATACATTCAGTTTACGCAACAATACGTTTTTACACAGGTAAGTATGAATGGTCCAGAAAGGCGAATTTTCGATGCAGAAACCTTCTAAACGGATATTTTCGCAACGGTTGAAATGAATCAGGTGCGGACGCAAATTTGCTGTATCGTTCACCATATTGCGTTCGGCAGTTGGCACATTCTGGTGCGCCAGATTATAAAGCCGTATCAAACTGTTCATGTGCCCCTGCGGACGACCAAACCATTTGCGCCAGTGCTCCATTCGGGCTTTAATTTTACCCTCACCCGTGATGGCAATATTTTCACATTCGTAGGCATAAAGCAAAGGTGAATAATTTATGCACTCTAAACCTTCCCAACTTACAGGCACTGCAGGCAGATAGTCCTGTGGATTATCGCTGAAAAGCAGCACAGCTCCTTTGCATAAATGCAGATTCACATTGCTTTTGAAATGCAGTTTTCCGGTAAGCCATTCGCCTGCAGGAATCACAACCCGTCCCCCACCCGCTTTGTGCGCCGCATTTATGGCTTCGGCAATGGCTTTGGAATTAGCTGTTTTATCATTCTGAACAGCTCCGAAGTCGGTAATCACAAAATCGGCACAGTCTGAAAAATCGGGTAGAGTCAGCACCGGCATCCTGAAAGGAGCCGACACACGGATTTTCTCAGTTTTTACCGAAGCAAAAACAGAAAATGACAAAACTAGTAGCAGTATTGAAAGAAGTTTACGAAACATCTTTTTTATTTACAATTTAGGAATGTACAATTTACAATTGGTTAGTTCTGCTTATCAACCAAAATCAACCGATTAACCAATCAACACGAACCAACGGTCATCGACCGAAGGGAGATAAACTCTGAAACCAGAAACTCTGGAACCTAAAACAAAAACTACTTCTTCAACGCCCTTTTCAGTTTCTTCATTTTCTTATGTTTACTGGCTTTCACGCCTTCGGCCACAGTTTTAGCATTGAGTTCGGCACCCAAACGCGAAGTATGCGTGTGGTCGCCAAAAAACATCAGTTGCACCGAATCCTTTCCCATTCGTTCGTATTTATTGGCCACCAGCGTATTAAGGTCGATGTATGGCACTTTTTCCTTTGCAGCAGCATCTTTACACCATGCTCCGAAACCTTTGTCGTTGCGAATGATTTGCAGACTGTCTTTGGTCACAAAATTGTTGCGAGGAATGTGCGAAAGAATAATGGGCGTAGCACCTTTGGCTTTTACATCGCGGGCATATTTACGCATGTACCAACCAAAAGTATGCACTACTTCGGGCTTTCCGGTAGCTTCCATAACTACTGTGGTATCGTTGTCACCACTACCTTTGAGCGAAGCGCGCGGACGGGTGCCCGTATTGAGTGAACCAGCATCATTGTGTCCGAACTGTATAAACACATAATCACCTTTTTGAACCGCTGAGAGCACCTTGTCCCAAAGTCCTTCGGTAATGTAAGTACGGCTGCTGCGACCACCCAGCGCATGATTTTCGACCGATACTTTTGTGGTATCGAACCATTGCCAGAGCAGGCTTCCCCAACCGTACTGATTGTTACTACCGTCGTCGCGACCGTTTTTAACTGTAGAGTCACCAATGGTAAAAACTACCGGACGACCTTTCTGACGGGTACTGCCGGGCGCTTTGCCACGTAAAGCCGATTTTACAGGGTCAGCACCGGACTTCAACCCCAGATTTTCATCAATTTTTGTGTCCTGAGCATTTAGTAATAAGCCAGAGAACATGGCCATTGAAAGAATAAAAATTGTAAGACGTTTCATATAATGGATATTTAAACCCCTAACCCCTAAAGGGGAATAAGAGTGTGATATTTTGTGCTTTTTCAAACAACACCTTAAAAGAGCGAAGGAAACAGAATTTCATTCACAAAGTTCCGAAAATATATCCGGCTGCTCCATAGAGAAAAGTACATATCACTGAAAATACATGCATTTGACTTTATTTTCATCCAGTATTGATTCAGAAGACCGTATTTTTGATTTGTGTTGTCCGGCAAAAATTTTCAAAACAACTAAAATGAGATCTCTCACTCCGTTCGAGATGACAATCAGGTAGTTATATATTTGGCTGGGAGGGGGGTAGGTTTGGGGGGGAGGCCGCCCACCACCCCCCCCCCCCCCCCCAAACAAAAAAAAAAAAAGCCAA
>JAVEXN010000049.1:0-8890 GCA_034004015.1 Paludibacter sp. | reverse complement strand
TCGATTTTAATGGAGTGATTGATGAGGAGACGCTCAAAATCACAGCCATTAAAAAAGGAAAAGTGATTAATGTGGCGCTCGTAGGAAATCCTAACTGCGGAAAAACCACACTTTTCAATCACGCTTCTGGTTCGCACGAGAGGGTTGGAAATTATAGTGGAGTGACAGTAGATGCAAAGGAAGCTTCGCTCAAACGAAACGATTATTTGTTTAATATCGTGGATTTGCCGGGCACTTATTCCATTACCGAATATTCGCCCGAGGAATTGTATGTGCGTACTCACATTATTGATAATAAGCCTGATATTGTAATAAATGTAGTGGATGCATCCAATTTGGAACGCAACCTTTTTCTTACAACTCAACTTATCGATATGAATATCAAGGTGGTTATTGCCCTGAATATGTACGATGAGCTGGAACGAAAAAAAGTGCAGTTCGATTATGAGGGATTAGGCGCTATGCTCGGAATTCCGATTATTCCTACTGTGGCTTCGCGTGGACGGGGTGTGAATGAACTTTTCGATAAGTTGATTGAAGTGTACGAAGATCGCGATCCGAGTGTACGGCATATTCACATCAATTACGGTGCGCTAATTGAAAAAGCAATCAATAATATTCAGCACGAAATATGGAAAACGCCCCGTATTCGCGACCGTTATTCGTCGCGCTATGTGGCTGTGAAGTTGCTCGAAACGGATAAAACCACTTTGCATGAACTCGAAGGTTTTGATAATTATGCTGAAATAAAGGAAGTTGCCCGTCAGAATATAGCCATGCTCGAAAAAGAATATGGCGAAAAGTCGGAGACCATTATCACCGATGCAAAATATGGTTTTATCGATGGAGCGTTAAAAGAAACCTACAAAGAGCCGAAAGCTGACAAACGCAGTGTAAAGCGGGAACTCGACGATATTCTCACGCACCGTTATTTCGGTTTTCCCATTTTTCTGTTTTTCATGTGGCTGATGTTTCAGGCTACTTTTTCGCTCGGAAGTTATCCAATGGAATGGATCGACAGTGGCGTGGGAATGCTTAGTAACTGGCTTCAGAATACAATGGCTGAAGGTCCGCTGCGCGATTTGGTAGTGGATGGCATTGTGGGTGGAGTAGGTGGTGTAATTGTGTTTCTGCCGAATATTCTAATCCTGTTTTTCTGCATCTCGTTGATGGAAGATACCGGTTATATGGCTCGTGCGTCGTTTATTATGGATAAACTGATGCACAAAATTGGTTTGCACGGAAAATCATTTATTCCTTTGGTAATGGGTTTTGGTTGCAATGTGCCTGCCATTATGGCTACCCGCACGCTCGATAATCGTAAGGACAGAATTCTGACTATGATTATTACGCCTTTTATGTCGTGTAGCGCACGTTTGCCGGTGTATGTGTTGCTTATTTCGGCTATTTTCCCCGAGAATCAGGGTATTATGCTTTTCGGTATTTACATGGTGGGCATTTTGCTGGCCATTATTACTGCACTGATTATGAAAAAAGTGGCTTTCGATAAAAAGGATGTGCCGTTTGTGATGGAACTTCCGCCTTATCGTAAACCTACTTTGCGCAACACAACCATGCATATGTGGTTCAAAGCCAAACAGTATTTGCAAAAAATGGGTTCGGTTATTCTGGTGGCTTCGGTTTTGATCTGGGCCTTGGGCTATTTCCCCACAAATGTGGAGTATTCGAAAGATTACAATTCAGAAATTGCTGCTCTGGAACAAAATATGCAACTTTCAGAAGCTGATAAATCCAGTCAAATCAATAATTTAATTGTCGATCAGGAGTCGGAACGTCAGGAGTTTTCGTATATCGGCCGACTTGGTCATGCCATCGAACCGGTGATCGAACCGCTTGGTTTCGACTGGAAAATGGGCGTGAGTATTGTGACCGGACTTGCAGCCAAAGAAATTGTAGTCAGCACTATGGGCGTTCTTTATCATGCCGATATGGATGCCAGTGAGGAGTCGGAAACATTGAAAAATAATATCAAAGAACAAAAGCATCATACGGGCGTTTTAAAAGGACAGAAAGTGTTTACACCACTTGCAAGTATTGCTTTTATGCTGTTTATTCTGATTTATTTCCCCTGTGTGGCTGTGATTGCAGCTATTAAAAAAGAAGCGAACTGGGGTTGGGCAATATTCACAATGGTTTATACCACGGCTTTGGCCTGGCTGGTGGCTTTTGCGACTTATCAGATAGGTAGTTTGTTTGTTTAATCCTCTTATTGATAGTAAAATGATACAAAATATTATTGTGATACTGATTATAATGGCAGCTTTGGCCTATACTATTTATAGTGTGGTGAAAAGCATTACGCGTAAAAAAGACGAATCGCCCTGTGGTGGTTGTACCGGCTGCGATATCAGGCACGAATTGAATAAAAACCGCCCCGGAGGATATACCAATACCTGTAGTGGTCCGAAATAACACTAAAAGTAAAGAGTTTTCGCTTTGAAAATTCTTTACTTTTTTGATTTTCGCACTTGCCTGTTCAGCCATTCATTTACTTTAAAAGTCAGAAAAGCTGTGCCCGTACCCAGCAATGCGCCCGCCAGCACATCCGAAGGATAATGCACGCCCAGATTCATACGTGAATACCCCACCGAACCAGCCCATAGATATGCAGGAGCAATGATGTACCATTCGGGATATTTCAGACTCAGCGCTGTGGCTGTGGAAAAAGCCTCGGAAGTATGCCCCGACGGGAACGACAGCGAACTCACATCTTCGTACATTGTAATCTGAGCAGGATAAGTAATTCCGGGCCGCGGCCTTTTGAAACTGTTTTTCAGACTGTAGGTAAACAATGCATTCGTGCCAAGATTTACACCAAGATAAAGCGCATCGCGCAACAATTGCTTGTCATTTTTAATCAATCCTGTAGTGGCTACGCCTGCTATTGTGGTGAGACTGACGTAAGTGGTTGTGTTGGAAATTGCTTTCGAATACCCACGCCAGAATTCCGAATCGTTACTGTTTATTCTTTGCAACAACTCAATGTCAGGATTTTGCGCACTCAGTTTTCCCTGCGATAGCCATAGCAGCGACAATGTGATGATTGTGTATTTCAGATATAGCATTTTTTATTTACAATTTACAATTTAAAGATTTAGAATTGGGAGTTGAACTTTTCTCGCTGTTAAAGTGTCATTTGAGAGTCAACCCGGACGTTCTGTCAACAACAAGTGGGAGATAAACCTTACTCGTATCTCAGAAGGCAGGTCTGAAACCTGAAACCTGAAACCTGAAACTCAAATCTCAGAACTCAGAACTCAGAACTCATATCTTCAAATCTCAAATCTTCAAATTAATATTTTAATACCAAATAATCGTCTTTTTCTCTCTCGTTCTCCAAAACCATTCATTTGCTTTGTAAGTAATCCATGCACTGCCTGCACCCAACAAAGCTCCAGCCAGCACATCCGAAGGATAATGCACGCCCAAATGCATGCGCGAGTAACCTACCGAGCCAGCCCAAAGATAAGCCGGAGCTATCACATACCATTTCGGATGTTTTATGCTCAGTGCTGTAGCTGTTGAAAAAGCCAGCGAGGTGTGCCCCGACGGAAATGAAGCCGACGATTCGTAAAGGTTTGCGGGGACGTTCAGATCAGGATAAGTGAGATATGGTCTTTCGCGGTTTACAGAATATTTGAGCGCGTAAGTTAGTACAGTGTTTACACCCATGGAAGCGCCCACATAAATGGCGTCTTTCAGCAAATCGTCGTCTTTTTGTATAAATGCCGCCGTGGCCATTACCACAGGTACCGACACGGACACAATTTTGGTAGTTCCCGACATAAATTCCGAATAAGTGCGCAGTCCGGGCGAGGAATTATGAATAGTTCGCAGCAGTTCAATGTCAGTATTTTGCGCATTTAAAAACGGACTAATCGCACTAAAAAAAACAAAAAGCAGAATAAATGTAGTAACTTTGCGCATAAATAAAATATTTTTCCAAAGATAAATCATTTCGGGCGATTGCGAAAACCCTGTTTCTGACGGATAAACGCAACGAAAAAAGCTAGCTGCATGTACAAAATAGCCATATTGGGACCTGAATCCACAGGCAAATCGGAACTGGCAAAAGCCTTAGCCACTTATTACAAAGGCGAATGGGTGCCCGAATATGCGAGGGAATATGTGGAAAAACTGGGTCGGAAATATAACTACGACGATGTTTGCCATATTGCAGCCACACAGCTGAAGGAAATTGATTTATTTGAAAACAAAACCCAATCTGACTTTGTTTTTTTCGACACTGAACTTATTATTACTAAAATATGGTTTGAATACTGCTTTGGAGAAGTGCCGCTGTTTCTGACCAATGCAATGGAAAAGCCCGCGTTCGATTTTTATCTGCTTTGCGATTACGACCTCGAATGGATACCCGACCCGGTTCGCGAACATGGCGACGACAGGGCTTATTTCTTCAATTTATACAAAGCGGAAATCGAAAAAACGCAACGCCCTTTTGCCATAGTCTCCGGAACAGGTGAGGATCGCGTTTTGAATGCAATAAAAGCTATCGAAAACTATTTAAAAAGATAAAAACTACAATATGAATAAGAAATTACTCGATGCCATAAAACAACTTTCGGATGTGGAAAGTTTCAAAGATGTATGCCACCAACAGGCTCAGAATCATCCAATGCCTTCGGTGGATGTGTTGGGCGAAATTGTACAAGTGATTCGCGCTATCCTTTTTCCGGGCTATTTTGGAAATGCAAATGTGAATTCGAATACCATGCTTTATCATATTGGCGTGAATGTGGAGAAACTGCATTCCCTGCTTTCGAACCAGATAAAGGCCGGTATGTGTTTCGAATCGCGCGAGGAAGATAAAGCGTGTAGTCTGATGGATAACGAGGCCAACGATAAGGCCACGCAATTTATTAGCCAGCTTTCCACCATACGCGAAAAACTGCATACCGATGTGTTGGCTGCCTTCAATGGCGACCCCGCAGCTAAAAGTTTCGGCGAAGTGATTTTTTGTTATCCAAGTATTCGCGCTATCAGCAACTACCGTATAGCCAATGCATTGCTGAAACTCGATGTGCCGCTTATCCCGCGTATCATTACTGAAATGGCACATTCCGAAACCGGAATTGATATTCACCCCGGTGCAACAATCGGCGATTTCTTTACCATCGATCATGGAACAGGGGTTGTGATTGGCGAAACTGCAATTATTGGAAATAACGTAAAAATGTATCAGGGTGTTACCCTCGGAGCCAAAAGTTTCCCGCTCGACGAAAATGGTAATCCTATCAAAGGCATACAACGTCACCCGCGGATTGGAAATAATGTGATTATTTACTCGAACTCAACTATTCTCGGAACCATAACAGTGGGAGATGGCGCAGTAATCGGTGGTAATATCTGGGTAGACTCTGATGTGCCTGCGGGTGCAAAAATTGTGCAGAGGAAGTGATTGTGTCGTGTTTAGCGTTCCGGGTTTTGTGTTGGTTGGTTAATTTGTTGATTGGATGATTCGTTAATTTTTACTCAATACTCAGAACTCAATACTCAGAACTCAATACTAAAGTCGTAAATTGTAAATAGATTGATGGAATTTGAAATGATTGCTAAGACCTTTCAGGGTCTTGAAGAGGTTTTGGCCGCCGAACTGGTGAATCTTGGAGCCAATAATGTGGAAATTCAACGCCGTGCCGTAAGTTTTACGGGCGATAAAGCGTTGATGTATCGTGCTAATATTCACCTGCGTACAGCTTCGCGTGTTCTGAAACCGGTGTTTCATTGCAAAGCCAACGATCCCGATGAACTTTATAAAGCGTTGATGACGCTTAACTGGACCGATTTTATGTCGGTAAACAATACTTTTTCCATCGAACCAACTGTTTATTCCGAAGAATTTAAACACAGTAAATTTGTAGCTTACAAGGTGAAAGATGCCATGGTGGACTGGTTTCGCGAAAAAACAGGCGACCGCCCTTCTGTGCGTCTCGACAATCCTGACCTGAATCTCAACATTCACATTGCCGGCAATCGTTGTACTCTTTCGCTCGATAGCTCGGGCGATTCGTTGCACAAACGTGGTTATCGAATCACGCAAAACGAAGCGCCACTCAACGAAGCATTGGCTGCGGGTATGATTCTGATGACCGGTTGGAAAGGACAAACAAACTTTGTGGATCCAATGTGTGGTTCCGGAACATTATTGATTGAAGCTGCTCTGATTGCGCTGAATATTCCGCCGGGGCTTTATCGTTCGTCTTTTGCATTCGAAAAGTGGACCGATTTCGATAAGACTCTTTTCGATGATATTTATCACGACGACACTGCAGAGCGCGAATTTACAAACAAAATATACGGCTCCGACATTTCGCGTCGCGCCATTCAAATCAGTGAGCAAAATGTGAAAAGTGCCGGACTGACCCGTTATATAGAGCTGAAAGTTGCTGATATTCGCGATTTTGAAGCGCCTGCTGAGAAATTCCTGATGGTCACAAATCCTCCTTATGGCGAGCGTATTACCTCCGACGATATTTACGGCTTGTATGCCGCACTCGGTACAGCCATGAAGCACAAAATGCCGGGAAGCGATTGCTGGGTGATCAGTTCGCACGAAGAATGTCTCGACAAAATTGGCCTCAAGCCTTCAGAAAGAATTCGTCTGCTGAATGGAGCGCTCGATTGCCGTTTTCAGAAATATGAGATTTTCTCAGGCAAACGCAACGACTTTGTAGTTCGCAAAAAATCACAATATTGACATAATCACCCGAAAAGATATATTACTATGAACAGCGCACACCTGCCGGAAGGCTATAGCGAATACAAATCAGTCGATTTAGCAAAAAATAAGTCCGAAATGCTGACCGTCAATCTTGCGGCGCTCCTGTTGGGTGCTGTCATGGTGGTGCCTGCTGCATTGCTTATGCCTTTTCCGAAGATATTCGATAATTTTATTCAGCATCTTCCCGTTGTACTGTTGTTTTTTGCTTCGCTCATTATATATATTCTGTTGCACGAAGCCGTACATGGAATATTTATGAAGCGGTACAGTAAAGTGAAACCTTTTTACGGATTGAAAGGAATAATGTATGCCTATGCGGGCAGCACTGCATTCTTCGATAAACGCAGTTATCTGGTGATAAGCTTAGCACCTGTTGTTTTATTGGGACTGGTACTTGTGCTTCTCAATTTACTGATGCCTCTGGACTGGTTTTGGTTTGTCTATATTATTCAGGTAGTAAATATCTCAGGTGCTGCCGGAGATCTCTATGTAATGAATATGATTTGTAAATGTCCGGACGATATATTGGTGAACGATTCAGGAGTTTCAATGAAAATTTACAGTGCTTCGGGCATTTAATTCTTTTTGCAGGTTTCGACGGAAACATTCAACCAGATTTTTTTTTAATGGTTAAGTGCTGAGAATAAAAGGACTAACATTTATAATCAAAAAAAATGTCCTCCATTGCCACGAAATGTTGTGATATTTGGAAAAATAACTTACTTTTGTACCCGCAAACGCCCAGATGGCGGAATTGGTAGACGCGCTGGTCTCAAACACCAGTGGATTCACTTCCATGCCGGTTCGATCCCGGCTCTGGGTACTTTGAAGCTCTTGTATTGATCTGATTTACAGAGAAATATGAGGGCTTTTCTTTTGTCTACTGAAACACTACTGAAACATTTTTGCAACTTTGAATTTTATTGTTTCAGTAATTCATATTTGCACCAAAAACAACGCACAACCTCTCAAAGCCCATTCCTTTCGCTGCTTGCCTTGAATTGCAGCACATGGTAGTTTGTTAGGATATCTCAATATAAGTGGCTGTAAAGCCCCACAAGGTATCGAGTAGCTATAATTTCAGGAATACATCTATCGCCTCATACAATAATAGTTGATTTACTGTCTTTGGTTCAATTACATTTAAACTCCTTTTGATACGTCAGATTTCCTGTTTCGTTATTTGGTACAAGTAAATATTTTTGTGAAAATGAATAATTCAATAATGGATTATTAAACTCAAAATATTTTAGCCATGGCCAGACAACTTGGACACGTAAAGTACAAAGGGACGATTGGGGACATTCGTCACTTTAAAATCAAAGGAATGAGCGGACACTTTGCCGGATTGAACGGCGGAGCTACGGCAGAACAGATCAAGAACGGAGCATCGTTCGTGAGAACTCGTGAAAACATGAACGAATTTGCAGGCTGTGCAACAGTTGGCAAAGCAATTCGGGCAGGTCAATCAACCTGTCCTCACGGATATGTCCTTTTAATGAGCAAATATTAGCGCTCGTCCGACGGGATTTTTTTAATCCCGTCGGAATGTATTATAAGGATTTTTTAATCCGCTAAGCTACAAATGTAAAAATAAACTGTTATTTTTGCGATACTTAACATCTGAGTTATGAACATACAGCATCGCATTACAGGGGAAGTGTATTTTGTGACCGATACAGTGGTTGATTGGGTGGATATATTTACTCGTCCTGTTTACAAACATATCATAGTTGATTCACTAAAATACTGCCAACAGCACAAAGGTTTAATTATTTATGCATGGGTGCTTATGAGTAATCATTTGCATGCAATTGTGGGCACTACAGGCGAAAATACGCTGTCGGATATTTGGCGTGACTTTAAAAAATTTACGAGTAAGGAGATTTTGAACACCTTGCAGACAATGCCCAACGAAAGCCGCAGAGAATGGATGCTGAACAGGTTTGAGTATTCGGGAAAGAACGACAAGAAAATTAAGAACTATCGGTTTTGGCAGGAAGGCAATGATGCTCAGGAGGTATTTTTAAACGATTATTTCGAACAAAAATTGAATTATATCCACTATAATCCGGTAATAGCCGAATTTGTAAATAGCCCTGAAGATTATCGCTACAGTTCTGCTAT
>JAVEXN010000048.1:0-9147 GCA_034004015.1 Paludibacter sp. | reverse complement strand
TACGTTGATCGATACATCGTTCACCACAGTGCGTTTTCCGTATTTTTTGTAAAGATGTTCGGTGCGGAGCACCATGCCTTCGTTTTCCATATTGTGAAATTTACAGCACAAAAGTACAGTTTTTATTGCGAATTACAATGATAACAGGCCTTTAGCTTTTGCCCTAAATGTATAATGAAACTAAATATTCAAATATTCAAATTCTCACATCATCACAGCAACACAACACTGCCCCCAACCCCTAAAGAATCAGTTTGTGCAACATAATTTTTTTATTTGCACAATGTTACAGGGCCCTGGGGGTTGGAGGCAGTTGAAATGATTTATAAGCTTTACATCTCACCTTTTGACTTTTGAAAAGTCTCGTTTCCTAAAAAAAAGAGGTTTTTAAATGCCTGCAATCGCTTTGATTTGAGCAATAATATCCTGAGCGAATTTGTCTGCCTCTTCAGGTGTTCCAGATTCGGAATAAATGCGGATAATAGGCTCTGTGTTCGATTTGCGAAGGTGTACCCAACCGGTAGGGAAGTCGATTTTCACCCCATCGATATCGTTTACTTCGTACGCACTGTGTTTTTCTTTGATCACACTTAAAATATGATCCACATCGATGGCGGGAGTCAGTTCAATTTTATTTTTTGAAATAAAATATTCAGGATATGTTTTGCGGAGTTCCGATACTTTCATTTTGCGTTTGGCCATCATGGTCAGGAAAAGTGCAATACCCACCAGTGCATCGCGCCCATAGTGACTTGCCGGATAGATGATACCGCCGTTTCCTTCGCCGCCAATCACAGCGTTTGTAGCTTTCATTGCTGTCACCACATTTACTTCGCCTACTGCCGAAGCTGTGTAGCTGCAATTGTGTTTTACAGTCACATCGCGAAGCGCGCGGGTCGAACTCATGTTCGAAACGGTGTTTCCGGGTGTGTTTTCGAGTACATAATCGGCAATAGAAACCAAAGTGTATTCTTCGCCAAACATTGAACCATCTTCACAAATAATGGCCAAGCGATCCACATCAGGGTCAACCACAAAGCCCACATCAGCTTTACCTGATTTCATAACGTTTGAAATATCGGTAAGATGTTCGGGCAGAGGTTCGGGATTGTGAGGAAATTGTCCGTTTGGTTCGCAATATAGTTTTTCGATGTTTTTTACGCCCAATGCTTCGAGCAGTTCAGGAAGTACAATACCACCCACAGAGTTAACACAGTCGATAGCTACGCTGAAACCAGCTGCACGAACTGCATCAGCATCCACAAGGTCGAGGGCTAAAACGCTTTCAATATGTTTGCGGGTATAATCGTTGTTTTCGGTAAGCTTTCCGAGTTCATCAACCGGTGCAAAGCTGAAACTCTCGTCTGATGCAATTTTCAATACAGTTTCGCCAGCATCGGCATTCAGAAATTCACCTTTTTCGTTCAAAAGTTTAAGTGCATTCCATTGTTTTGGGTTGTGGCTGGCAGTAAGAATAATTCCGCCGGCAGCATTTTCCATTGTCACAGCAATTTCAGTAGTAGGAGTGGTGGCAAGTCCGATATTTACCACATCGAATCCCATGCCGAGTAGTGTGCCGTTTACAATTTCGTTTAGCATTTGTCCTGAGATACGCGCATCGCGTCCCACTACAATTTTGTTTGAGTCGGTGGTTTTGTTGTTTTTGATGTAGGTGGCATAAGCAGCCGTAAATCTCACAATATCCACCGGGTTCAGACCTTCGCCTACATTGCCGCCTATAGTGCCGCGAATGCCGGAAATAGATTTGATTAAAGTCATTTTAGTTCTTGAATTTAAAGTTTGTATAAGTAAATTAGTTGTTGTGTTTCTTTGTTGAATTGTGGCTTGTTTTAAATAAAAAAATTCCGGAATTACTTCTGGAATTTAATTTTAAAATAATAACCGTAAGGCGTTACCGAGTTTACATCTCCATCGAAGCCCAATTTCGAAGGGACAATTATTCTGGCTATTGAATTGCTGTGTTTCATATAACCCACAGCTTCGTGCCATGCGTCGCAGGCTTGTGTTAAGTCGCCATAATAAAACGATGAAGGAAATGCGAAATCAATAGTGCTCCAGTCCGATATTGTGTCGGGGTTTTCTGTAAGCGTATATTGATGATATCTGGGGTTTATTTTGTCGCCGCTGCTTACCGGAAGCGAGTCCGCAACATCTCCCGGTTCTTCAATACGGAAATACAATCCGGTTGGCGAAAGATAATAAATGCTGCTGTCGGTCCAGACTGAATCGGCCGGAAATTCGGTAACAACTTTAATATTATTTCGTTTAATATAATCCGCAATCAGTTTTTTCTCAGCTCTTAGTTGTTCGGCGTAAGTTACATCGTCGTCGCAAGATGCAATTAGCGTTGAGAGCACAAAAATGAGTGAAAATAATTTCAGGAATGATTTCATATAGGGTTTTAAAATTTTTGTTTTAAAATACTTAACTTTCAGCAGGTTTGCCGCCGTTTTCTCACAACAAATATCCGACTATTATCCCGAATTTAAAAGTTAAGAATAATGAATTTGGATATTTCAGGATTAATTTAATACAATTTCTTTTTCGAAAAGTTTTTCTGCTTTATTTGAGAATGAAAATTTCAGCTTTAACTGATTGATATGCATTTATTTCAGGTGATTGTCCGCTGACTCCATAGGCCTGATGCCAGGGGATAATAAGACTTGCCTGTATTGCCTCAGGATGAGTTAATGTAAAATGATCGAGTGCGGCGATAAGCTCTTTTTTTCCGGGAATAATCGTTTTTTCTTCGCTCAGCAAAAGTTCGTTTTCGAGCGAAAAAATGCTGTATTTTACTTCCCTTTTCTCTGCTGCCTGCTTGTTTTCAGTCTCTATAATCCGATACCAATATCCGTTTTCAGTTTTTTGATAACTCTCAGTTTGTTGCGCCACATAATCGGCCAACAAACTATCTTCCGCTTCAATCAGTTTTTCGTTGGCCTGCGTGAGTGCCAATGTGGTCTGGTCGGTTACATTTCCTTTGTTAGCAGGTAACTGTGGCTGTTGTTTTACACAGCCGGTCGCAATGAAACATGCTGATGCCAACGCTAAAGTAAAGACCCGCATATATTTATCGTATGTTGGCTATGCTGATAATATCGGAGAAAACGCCTGCAGCTGTGACACTTGCACCGGCTCCGTAGCCCTTAATCATCATTGGAAACTCGTTGTAGCGTTCGGTTGTAATCAGAATAATGTTGTTACTTCCCTGCAAGTCGAAGAATGGATGCAGGCTGTCTACTTCCTGAAGTCCCACATTGCATTGTCCCATTTCCATGGTTGCTACAAAACGCCAGCGTTTACCGGCAGCGGCCAATCGTGCGCGTTTTTCCTCAAATTCAGCATCGAGTTCCGAAATTGTTGCCCAGAATTCGTCCAAAGTACCTTTGAAGTATTTCTCAGGAATAAACAGATTTTTCTGTACATCGTCCTGTTCAATCCGATAGCCGGCTTCGCGTGCCAGAATCACCAGTTTGCGCACCACATCTTTTCCGCTCAGGTCGATGCGCGGGTCGGGTTCGGCAAAACCTGCTTCTTTGGCCATCAGAATGGCTTTGCTGAGTGGTATTTCGCTGCTAATGGTGTTGAAAATAAAGTTGAGAGTGCCCGAGAGTACAGCCTGCATTTTCTGAATATGGTCGCCGCTGTTTATCAGGTTATTCATTGTGTTGATAATGGGCAGACCTGCGCCCACATTGGTTTCGAAAAGGAATTTTACGCCTTTGCGACGTGTTATGTCTTTCAGCTTTTCATATTTTTCGTATTCCGACGAAGCTGCAATTTTATTCGCTGTCACTACCGATACGTTGTTTTCGAGTAGTGTCTGATACAATTCCGAAATATCATTGTTTGCCGTACAATCCACAAACACTGAGTTGAATATATTCATGTTGATGACTTCATCACAAATCCGTCGTGGACTGGCGTCGAGGCCATTTTCCATTAAATTATGGCGATAATTGTCGAGTTGAATTCCCGAACGCTCGAAAAGCATTTTTTTACTCGATGCAATGCCGACCACATTTAGTTTCAGGCCGTTTTTACGCATCAATAAAGGTTGCTGTTTCTTAATTTGTTCCAGAAGATTGCTTCCCACCGTTCCTATTCCCACAACGAAAACATTCAGAACCTGATATTCTGAAAGGAAAAATGAATCGTGGATCACATTGAGTGCTTTACGCAGCGATTTTCGGTCGGTAACAAACGAGATGTTGGTTTCGGAAGCTCCCTGCGCACAGGCAATTACGTTGATTCCGTTTTTACCCAAAGTACCAAAAAGCTTTCCGGCAATACCCGGCGTGCGTTTCATATTGTCGCCTACAATCGCTACTGTAGCCAAATCATCTTCTGAGAAAATATTGTCGATTTCGCCCTGCGCGATTTCAGCTGCAAATTCCTGACGTAATACTTTTACGGCCAGTTCACTGTCGGCATTGCGAACCCCGATTGAAGTCGTGTTTTCCGATGAAGCCTGTGAAACGAGGAATACGCTGATGCCGCTCTTGGCTAATACACGGAAAATGCGGTAATTCACCCCGATAACGCCTACCATACCAAGTCCCTGAATGGTAATGAGTGATGTGTCGTTAATCGACGAAATACCTTTAATAGCTTTGGCAACGCTTTTTTCTTTTTCCTGCGAAATATATGTGCCGGCAGCTTCGGGATTGAAAGTGTTTTTAATTACTACCGGAATATTTTTATGGAAAACAGGGAAAATTGTGGGCGGATAAATCACCTTTGCTCCAAAGTTGCAAAGCTCCATGGCTTCGCTAAAGCTAAGTTTTTCAATTACATAGGTGTTGCTTATGATGCGTGGGTCGGCTGTCATAAATCCGTCGACATCTGTCCATATTTCCAGAATGGAAGCATCGAGTGCCGCTGCAATAATGGCAGCTGTATAGTCGGAACCACCACGGCCAAGATTGGTCACGAAGTTTGTCTGACTATCGGTGGAAATAAAACCTCCGCAGATAGAAACCTTTGGAAGTGTACTGAACATATCTCTGATCAGTTCGTTGGTGTTGGCAAAATCCACCACATGTTTGTCGAACTGATGGTTGGTTTTTATAATTTTTCGTGCATCGAAGTGTACGGCATCGTCGATAGCATTCGCAATGATAATCGATGAAATTGACTCGCCATAACCCACAATGCTGTCGATAATTTTTGGCGACATGTCCTTGATGAGATATACACCGCGTAGAATGTTCGACAAATCGTTGAATAAAAGCCGGATTTCCTCAAGTACAGTTTGAATTTTGTGTTCGGGAATTACCGTTTCGATAATTTCAGTATGGCGGGCGAACATTGTCTGATATTCGAGCGTGTATTCTGTATTGCCTTCCGAAGCCATTCGGGCTGTCGTGTAAAGTTGGTCGGTAATGCCCGAGAGGGCTGAGACCACTACAATGACAGGCTCCTGCTGGGCCTCGACGATTTGTTTTACATTCAGAATACCATTGACAGAACCTACGGATGTTCCGCCGAATTTCATTACTTTCATTTCAGACAATTTAAGTTATTTAGAGCTTGTTTTTTTCAGAGTGCAATATTAGCGATTTTTTGCCAATTATTGGCCGTAGAACGGGCTTTTTTGAATAAACAGTTGTAAGATTCCGAAAAATAAACTACTTTTGCAGCGCTTTTGTAAAATGAATTCGTACACGCTGATACAGATTATTTTATATTTATACAGATAATCTTCACTTTTACAAAAGCAAATAAAATGGCCGGTCTCGTAGCTCAGCTGGATAGAGCAACAGCCTTCTAAGCTGTGGGTCTTGAGTTCGAATCTCAACGAGATCACTTTTAAGTTTCTAACGCACTGCAATCTAATCCATTGTGGTGCGTTTTTTTTATGTTACCTTTGCGCTCCAGTTTATTTTAAATATGTTATATCCAGACCATTTCGAGCAAAAAACCGATTTTATCAGTATTCGTCGTTTGTTGAAGGACAAATGTCTCAGTGCGCTTGGTGCTGAGCAGGTGGAACTTATTCAGTTCGAAACCCGCTACGACGAGATTGTGCGTATGCTCAACCAAACCAACGAAATGCTTCAGGTGCTTACAAACGAAGGAGCCGATTTGCCTGTGGGCGATTTTTTTGATATTCGTCCGGCAATGGCACGTGTGCGTGTTGAGGGACTTTTTCTCGATGAACTTGAGCTCTTTAATCTATGGCGTGCGCTCGAAGCGGTGCGCCGGCTTGTGTCTTTTATTCTGAAAGATGAGTCGAAAACGTATCCGTATCTGGCTGAATTACTGCCTGGTACTGAGTCGTTTCCTCCTATTATAAAACGAATTGATACCATTCTGAATAAGTTTGGAAAAATTAGGGACAATGCATCGCCCGAACTGAGTCGTATCCGACGTGAAATTCATCAGGTGGAAAGTTCGGTTTCGCGTACACTGAATGCTATTTTGCGACAGGCACAGGCCGATGGTTATGTGGAAAAAGATGTGGCGCCCACCATGCGCGATGGTAGGTTGGTAATTCCTGTTTCACCTGCTTTTAAGCGCAAGGTGAGCGGTATTGTGCACGATGAATCTGCTACCGGTAAAACAGTTTTTATCGAACCACAGCAGGTTGTGGAGGCAAATAATCGTATTCGTGAACTGGAAGGGGAGGAGCGACGCGAAATAATGCGTATTCTGCTCGACTTTACCAACTTTGTACGTCCGTTTACCGAAGATATTGTGGCCTCGCAAAAGTTCCTGGGTGTGATTGATTTTCTACGAGCCAAAGCACTTTTTGCCTTAGAGATTGATGCCATAAAGCCGCGTCTGGACAATGTATGTCAGCTCGAATGGTCTAAAGCGCGTCATCCGCTGTTGTTTCTTTCGCTCAAAAAGCAGAAAAAAGAAATTGTGCCATTGGACATTGTGCTGAATGAAAAACAGCGTATATTGCTGATTTCAGGTCCGAATGCGGGTGGAAAGTCGGTTTGTTTGAAAACAGTGGTTTTGCTTCAGTATATGTTGCAGTGCGGATTGCTTGTTCCGTTGCACGACAGTAGCCGGATGGGAATTTTTGATCGATTATTTATTGATATTGGTGATGAGCAATCCATTGAAAATGATCTTTCTACTTATAGTTCGCATTTGCTGAATATGAAATTTTTTATTCGTAACAGCAATACCAAAACACTTCTGCTGATTGATGAATTCGGAACAGGAACTGAGCCTATGATTGGTGGTGCGATTGCCGAAGCAACACTTGAGCGTTTCAATCGTAATAGTGCTTTTGGGGTAATTACCACACATTATACCAATTTGAAATTGTATGCCGATGCTACTGAAGGTGTCGTTAATGGTGCAATGCTGTACGACCGTCAACATCTTCAGCCGCTTTTCCAGTTGAGTATTGGCAATCCGGGTAGTTCGTTTGCGGTGGAAATTGCGCGAAAAATTGGTTTGCCCGAAGATTTGATTGCAGAGGCTGCCGAAAAAGTTGGCTCCGACCGCATGGATTATGACAAACATTTGCAGGATATTGTACGTGATAAACGTTACTGGGAAAATAAACGGCGCGATATTCGTCTGAAAGAAAAGAAATTAGAAGAGACGCTTGCGAAATACGAAGCCAATATGTCGGACATCGACAAGGTTCGTAAGGAAATAACGCAAAAAGCCCGTCAGGAAGCTCAGACTTTGCTAAACGAAACCAATGCACGTATCGAAAATACAATCCGGCAAATTAAAGAAGCACAGGCTGAGAAAGAAAAAACGAAAGAAGTTCGCAAAGAATTAGAGGACTTTAAGACGAAAATAAACATACAGAATAGTGTAAATTCTTCTGCATCAAACACCCTTCAACGTCATAAAGGAGATAAAATTCCAATTAAGAAACCTGAAACGCGAAACCCTGAACGTGAAACGCAAAACGCAAAACACGAAACTCTTAAGTCTGGTTCAAATGTACGTCTCAAAGGTCAGTCAACCACCGGAGTCATTCTTGAAATTCAGGATAAAAATGCGATTGTGGCTTTCGGACAAATGAAATCGACTGTAAAACTTTCGAAACTCGAACCTGTCAGCAATACGCAACTCAAGAAAGAGCAACGTAAATATGAGAATTTAGGCAATTCTTCAACGGATGAAGTCCGTCAGCGAAAACTAACCTTTACTTCTGAAATTGATGTGCGTGGCATGCGTGGCGATGAAGCTTTGCAGGCAGTCACTTACTTTATCGACGATGCGGTAATGGTAGGCGTGGCTTCGGTTCGTATTCTTCACGGAACGGGTACAGGAGCGCTTCGCCAAATGATTCGCCAGTATCTTGGAACTGTGAATGGTGTGCGTACTTATCGCGACGAACATGTGCAGTTTGGCGGAGCAGGAATTACAATTGTTGAATTTGATTGATTGTCAGCTTATAGTGAAATTGTCGGCATCTTTCCAAAAAGCAGCTTTTTCTCTGAATTTTACAAGACTTTCTTTTGAAATTTCGGTGGTAATAATGCAGGTCTCGTTGTCGGGTGCGACTGCAATTTTATTTCCTTTATAGTCGAAAATTGCAGAGTGTCCGTTGTACTGAATGTTGTTTCCATCGGTTCCAATGCAATTAACTGCACACACATAAGTCTGATTTTCAACAGCCCGCGCAGGGGTTAATATATCCCAGCTGCTAATGCGGCTTTGCGGAAAGTTGGCCACGTAAATAAGCAGGTCGTATTCGTTATTTGCATTCCGGCTCCATACAGGGAAGCGTACATCATAACAAATCAGTAGGCGAATTTTGAATTCCATATAACTTACGGTTAATTTTTTATTTCCGGCTGTGAAAAACTCATCTTCTCCCCCCATCGAAAAGAGATGACGTTTATCGGCAGTGACTACTTCTCCATTTGGATAAACAAAAAATCCACGATTAAATAATTTCCCGTTTTCGGTAGCAATAAAGCTGCCGGCAATGGCAAAACCGAATTCTGAAGCCCATCTTTTCAGGGTTTTTACCGTGTTTCCTTCCATGTCTTCAGCCAAATCAGGTCGGTCGGTGCAGAAGCCCGTAGTAAACATTTCAGGCAGAACAACCAGATCGGTTTTTCCTGCAAGTGTTTCTAATTGTTTTTGGGTTTTATTTAAATTAGCTTGCTTGTCGGCCCAGTGAATAATATCCTGTAT
>JAVEXN010000047.1:0-9176 GCA_034004015.1 Paludibacter sp. | reverse complement strand
CTTTGATAGCATAATATATTTGCAAGATTTATGCATCAAATATACTAAAACTTGCAGATATACACAATACTTTTAAGATTTATTTTACTGGTAATCTTATGTTTATGGACTTTTTAAGGGTCGACTATATAGTTTTCAAATCGACATCGCCATAAGTGACAAATACCTGAATAAAAGCATGTGAATGCTCATTATGAAGACTGATGCCCGGAATAAGAGCCAGCGAACACAGTCCATCGGCACTCACCATTTTATAATACCAACCTTCGAAATAATTTTTCTTTTGCAGATTTCCCTGAAAAAGAATGGGGTTTTTGATTTTGTGAAACATATATATTTAAATTTATTTCAAAAAAAAGGATTTGATATTGAACACTAAGGCAATAAGTACACTAAAAGAATCACTACTAACCGACTAAACGTCTTAGATTCTTCGCTACGCTCTGAATGACAATGCTTTGTATTGATTATGGTTGGGAGGAGGTAGGTTGGCGGCGAAGCCGCCAACCTACCTCCTCCCAAAAACCTAACTAATTGATTGTCTGTCATTCCGATCCGCCGCGGCGGTGAGGAATCTAAAAAGCTATAAAAACTAATTCAAACTATTTTTTGTCGGTCAGTACTAAAAAAAACATATAGCCTGCAAAACCAACAAAGTTTTTTATCCCAAAAAGAAATTACAACAAACGCGGGTGCAAAATGTTATTTTACAAAAAACAGATTAAACATTCAGCTTATGGCATTCTTCCAGTTTATTGAAACACAGGAAATACGGGCAGACATTCACGAAATATGGGATTTTATTTCGTCGCCACTAAACTTAAAGAAAATAACACCCGAATATATGGGTTTTGTAGTTACCAACAAAATGGCTGAACAAAAAATGTATCCTGGCATGATCATTACCTACAAGGTAAGTCCGGTTTTGGGTATAAAAACGAACTGGGTAACCGAAATCACGCAGGTAAAGGAGCTTGAATATTTTGTGGACGAACAGCGCATTGGCCCTTATGCCATGTGGCATCACGAACATAAAATTGAAGCCATTGAAGGCGGTGTATTAATGACTGATATTGTATCGTACCAACCGCCTTTTGGTTTTATCGGAGCCATTGCCAATTCATTATTTATAAGGAAACAACTACGGGGTATTTTTGACTACAGAAAAACAGCAATGGAAAAACAATTCGGAAAAACAGACAGATAAATACTACCTCATTTATTTATCTGTTGAATAAATTCAGAAAATGTGACCGGCACAGCCACATGTCAATATTTTTTCACTATATTTGCAGCTATCAAATGCAAATGAAACTACTTCAGGAGCTTTTGGAAAACAAACACTTCAGAAAAAGTGCAGTGCAAACATGTTATCCATCCTCGTACCAATATATAACCACAATGTCACGCAGCTGATAACCGACCTACACAGGCAGGCTACCGATCAGTTCATCGATTTCGAAATCATTGTGTTCGAAGATGGATCGGTATTGCATTACGACCAGAACAAAGCCATCTGTCAGAAGCTGAATTGCCGTCATATTGCCTCCGAGAAAAATATTGGCCGCTCGGCTTCGCGCAATTTGCTTGCCCGCGAAGCCCGTTACGACCATTTGTTATTTATGGATTGCGATGCCAGAGTCTGTTCCGACCATTTTATTGAAAAATATCTGGCATTCTGCCACGAAGAATGCGTAGTGATCGGTGGCACTGCTTACGACCCCGACGAACACAACCCGGATTATAGTCTCCGACTGAAATATGGACGGCAACGCGAAGCCCGTACTGCTGCCGAACGCTCGAAAAACAATTTTGCCACTTTCAACTTTCTGATATCGAAAAGCATTTTCAGCAAAGTAAAATTCGACGAAAGCATTCGCGGATACGGACACGAGGATATGCTGTTTGGTCATCAACTCAAACAGCTGGGCTACGAATTTATTCAGATAGAAAATCCGCTGATACATACCGGCCTCGACACAAACAAAGTTTTTATTCGTAAAACAGAAGAAGCCACTCTGAATTTACTGTTGCTTCACGAAACGAACCGTTTTCCTTTTCTCCCCGAAGAATCAACCCTGTTACGAAACTTTTTAAAAGTAAAGAAAGCCGGTTTACACAAACCATTGGCTGCTTTTATATCACTCATTTCCCCAACTCTGAAACAACAGCTTTGCAGTCGCAATCCGTCGCTTTTCCTTTTCGACCTTTACAAACTATTATATTTGTGTAAACTGTCACTCACAAAATGACAAGTTGTCAGCCCTGATTTTCATTTTTTCATAAAGCAGGAGTTCTGGTCTGTCAAATCTTACAGCAAAGGGCTTTGGCACGGAATGTGACAAACCACAAATGTCGTTCGAAAATGATATTCCGGAATTCATCTGCTTCGGACTTTTCAAACCGAAAATTCAATAACAATATAAATATCAAATTAAACTTAAATACTGAAGAGTTATGAACATTAAACCATTAGCCGACCGCGTGTTGGTAAAACCAGCTCCGGCAGAACAAAAAACAGTAAGTGGAATCATTATCCCCGATTCAGCGAAAGAAAAACCTTTGAAAGGCGAAGTGCTTGCCGTTGGTAACGGAACAAAAGATGAAGCAATGGAAGTAGCTGTAGGTAACACTGTGCTTTACGGAAAATATGCCGGCACCGAACTCGAATGGGAAGGCGAAAAATATCTTATCATGCGTCAGTCGGATATTCTGGCAATAATTTAAGCCCCCTGTCCCCCTAAAGGGGAAATAAAGAGTGCTTGAAAACTGTAATTATTTTAGTAAAAACATTGTTTAATTTATAAAAACTCGCTTCCCCCTGCGATTTTCCCCCTTTAGGGGGTTAGGGGGCAAATATATGGCAAAAGAAATATTATTCAATATCGATGCACGCGATCAACTGAAACAGGGAGTTGACGCTTTAGCAAATGCAGTAAAAGTAACACTCGGCCCTAAAGGTCGCAATGTGATTATTGAGAAAAAATTTGGCGCACCACACATTACAAAAGATGGCGTGACAGTAGCCAAAGAAATTGAACTCGAAGATGCATTCCAGAATTTGGGTGCACAGCTGGTAAAAGAAGTAGCTTCGAAAACAGGCGACGATGCCGGCGACGGAACAACAACAGCTACTGTACTTGCACAGTCGATTGTAAGCGTAGGTCTGAAAAACGTAACTGCAGGCGCAAATCCAATGGATTTGAAACGCGGTATCGACAAAGCGGTGAATGCTGTGGTAAAAAATATTGCCGAACAGGCTCAGCTTGTAGGCGACAACTACGACAAAATTGAACAGGTTGCTTCTATTTCGGCCAACAACGACGAGGAAATCGGAAAACTGATTGCCGACGCCATGCGTAAAGTGTCGAAAGACGGTGTGATTACCATCGAAGAAGCCAAAGGAACCGACACCACTATTGATGTGGTAGAAGGTATGCAGTTCGATCGCGGATATATTTCGGCTTACTTTGTAACCAATACCGAGAAAATGGAAGTAGAAATGGAAAAACCATATATCCTGATCTACGACAAAAAAATCTCGAACCTCAAAGAACTGCTTCCAATTCTGGAACCAGCCGTACAAACCGGTCGTCCGTTGCTCATTATTGCCGAAGATGTGGACAGCGAAGCGCTTACTACCCTTGTAGTAAACCGTCTGCGTGCCAATCTGAAAATCTGTGCAGTAAAAGCCCCGGGCTTTGGCGATCGTCGCAAGGAAATGCTCGAAGACATTGCTATCCTGACAGGTGGTGTGGTTATTTCTGAAGAAAAAGGCATTACACTCGATCAGGCTACGCTCGAAATGCTTGGTACAGCCGAAAAAATTACTGTAAACAAAGACAATACAGTAATTGTAAACGGTGCAGGAGCCAAAGAAAACATTTCGAACCGTGTAGGTCAGATCAAAGCACAAATTGCCACTACCACTTCGGACTACGACCGCGAAAAACTTCAGGAACGTTTGGCTAAATTATCAGGTGGTGTGGCTGTACTTTATGTAGGCGCTGCTTCGGAAGTGGAAATGAAAGAAAAGAAAGACCGCGTGGACGATGCTCTGAGCGCAACACGCGCTGCTATCGAAGAAGGAATTGTTCCCGGTGGTGGTGTGGCTTATATCCGTGCTATCGAAGCAATTGCCAATATGAAAGGCGCTAACGACGACGAAACCATTGGTATCGAAATCGTAAAACGCGCTATCGAAGAACCACTTCGCCAGATTGTGTTCAATGCCGGAAAAGAAGGCGCTGTAGTAGTACAGAAAGTACGTGAAGGCAAAGGCGATTTCGGTTACAACGCCCGCACTGATGTGTACGAAAACTTCTTCGCAGCCGGAGTTGTCGATCCAGCTAAAGTAACACGCGTGGCTCTGGAAAATGCAGCTTCAATCGCAGGCATGTTCCTCACTACCGAATGTGTGATTACCGAAAAGAAAGAAGACAATCCTGCTCCGCAAATGCCTATGGGCGGCGGAATGGGCGGAATGATGTAATACCTCACCCTACCCCTCTCCTTAAAGGAGAGGGAACGAACTAACTTCCCGCAGGCGCAATCCTGCGGACTTCAATATAAATCAGGAAACCCCTTGCAGTTAAGGCTGTAAGGGGTTTTTTCTGTGGGTTAGGAAAGGAATATGCAAAACACTTTCTGTACCGCGTTGTGATTTGCTTTTACTGTTATAATTTTTAATCAACTAAACTCCAACGACAACACTTACAAACTCTTCAATTTCAGAAAGTGTAACTGTAAACCATTCGCGGGGGGAATGACGGAAACCGTTTTTGTCGAAAATTTCAATTTCGAGACAGGAGTGGCCAAAGTAATCGTGCAATAACTTTTCGAGCTTCTGCGTGTTCATGTTGTAGCATTTGAAGGTCATTACCACTTCAACACCAGCCATTAAATAGGTTGGGTCGTTGACTGCGTTTTTAATGCGGCCTTCTACTGTAGTTGTTGTAAAACCTATTTTATATAAATGCTTAACGGCCTTTATTTCAGGCTTATCGCTTTTGGATTTTAGCACGTAAATGTAGCCGCTTTGTTGGTCGGCATCGGTTATTTGCATCATGTTCCGTTCGAAATAGTCGTTGGATGATTCGTTCAGTTCGGTAATGGCTTTGCCGTTGGCATAGAGAATTTTTTCGACTGAACGTTTCAGCATGTTAGACTCTGTTCCGTTCTCAAAAATACAACGGGTGCGACCATCTTCGCGAACGCGTGTGCCGTCGGGTTTGTAATGTTCGCGCTGACTGATATTGATTTTTTCGAGGTAAAAAAGTACACCGTTGTGCATGTAAAATGCTCCTTCTTTCAGGTTGCCCTGTTTGAATTCCACAAAGCTGCGCTTGCTCTCTTTTAAGTCGGCATGAACGGCTTTAAATAAACTTTCGTAATTCTGAAAATCGGGGCATGGTTTACGCTTGGCCACATATTCGGCACTTGCCCGCTCGTCGGGGCGACGCACCAGGTTAAAATCGAATAAGCCTAAGTCGTCATCAAAAATACCCAACTCGTCATCAGCAAAAATATCGTCCAATGAATTTATTTCCTGATTTTTAGCAGTCAATAAATTGAATTTATCGTATGGGAGTAATTGCTCCCTTTTGTCGGCACTTTCTATAAAACCGGCTAATCGTGCAGCCAGACCGTGCTCCTGAATGCCACCATTCAGCAATGGAGGTCTGCCGTTTTTTTCGACAAAGGCATTAATTTCTTCGAATGTACTTACCAGCCGTTCATCTTTTGTTCGAAAGGTTGCAGCAGGTGCTTTTACTTCGAGTAAACCAAACGGATCGTCATCGTTGAAAATATCGTCGAGCGTTTTCTTAGTTGCCATAGAGTTTTTTGCGTTTTTGGTCTTTGATATAAATCAATACTTCGGCCATGCGACGTTCCAGCGCATCTGTTGAGGCAATGTCGGGCTGGCGGTTAAATGTACCTGCAAATTGTTTAATTTTAGGCCACATTATAACAGCCTCTTCTTCTGTAACCTGTATGCGTGTAGATTCAATTACTTCCTGAATAATTTTCAAGACCTTAGGCGTTACCGATTTCGAAAGTATTTCGTAGGCACGCTGGAAAGGGTTTACCTGATCGATAAGGTCGATATGTAAGTCATCAATATTAATAAATTTGCCAGCCATGCGGATAAAACGCTGATCGACTGCTCCGCCATCCGCACTTTGTTTGGTGTTGATAGCCATTTTGCTAAACGATTGCGCTTCGTCGTCGGACAACCCCGGATACATAGTTTTTACCACTTTGGGTACTAATTCGTTATTGATTTGTTCTTTCGTCAGATTGTCCGAAATGGCTTTTCGTATGCTTTCGTCGGTTTCAATAGCCTTTTTCAGCTCTTTGATATTGATATAATCCGAATTTTTGAAAACAGAATCCATCACTACATACTGGCGTACTTCCTCCACTTCCTCTTCGTTCAGGTTGGGATATTTTTTCTGAATCACCTGTGGAATAAGCACTTTGTTGATAACTTCGGCATCTATCGAACCCGGCAAAGCATTGAGTATTCCATTGTCTTTCAACAAAGTAGCTTTCAGGTCGTTGATATCCGATTTAATAATATCATTTACTTTTTTCGACGATGGTTTTTTGTAGCCTCTGATAAGAATCTCCCCCGGTTTTGCTTTTTCGTTTTCGTCAATACGGGGTTTAAAATTGTAGTTGGGAGCAAGCACCTGCTCCATCAATAAGGATGCTGTAATGGCTTTCAGCATATTGTTTACTGCAAAGCGAACATCGTCGTTAGCAGCATCGGGCTGGGCAATAAGATTAGTAAACTGTGCGTGTGTTTTGTTGTTGCTATCTCGGGTGGCACGTCCGATAATCTGGACAATTTCGGTAAGCGAACCCCGATAACCCACTGTAAGCGCATACTCACACCAGGGCCAGTCGAACCCTTCTTTGGCCATGCCAAGGGCAATAATCAAATCCATATCGTCGGCCGATTTCATATCACGCAGGTAATTAGTAATTCTGTCGCGCTCCTGCTGATTATCGTTTACCAAATCGGCCACTTTTATCAGTTTCCCATCTGAATGACGTTTTACATGAATTACGCCTGTTTCGCTATCTGTTTTAACTACTTTTCCTATCGAATCAATGATAAAATTGACTTCATCATATTTCATTTTGAGCGATTCGCCGGAGTTTACATTGGGAATATGCAGGATTGTTTTTTTATCTGTATCCAATACTTCCATGATGGCTTCGGTGTATTTTCCCTGATAAAAATTGTAGCCTATACCAAGCGATTTCAGGTGCGTATAGCCGTTCAGTTGCTCGTAATAAGTATAGGTTACGGGGGTAAACTTTTCTTCATCGTCGGGATGTAATACAGGTACACTATCGCCACGGAAGTACGAACCTGTCATGGCTACGATATGTGCCGAAGATTTTTCCATAACAGAGCGCAATAACTCACCCAAGCGACTATCGCCCGATGCTGAAACGTGATGAAACTCATCAATGGCCAACAAACAATTATTGAATTCCGTCACTTCCAGTTCTTCGAAAGCAAAACGCAGTGTGGCGTGTGTACAGATAAGAATCTTTTCATCACCGTGCATAAAGTTGGTAAAGGCTTCCACTTTGCTTTTGCTGCCATCGTTGCCGGGCGTACACAGGTTGTAATTGTCGTTTACTTCCCAATCGGCAAAAAAGCCGGTGCTTGTAAGGTTGGTACGACGAAACGAACCACCAATGGAACGCTCGGGCACAGCCACAATGACTTTACGAATGCCTTGATGTACGAGTTTATCCAATGCAATAAACATCAATGCGCGCGACTTGCCCGAAGCGGGAGGCGCTTTGAGTAACAGATATTGTGCATCGCGAGCCTGAAAGGCTTTTTCCTGCATTTCGCGCATTCCCATGGTGTTGGTTTGTGCGCTTTTGCCTGTTTGTGCGTAAGTAACGTGAACTAAGTCGGGCATATTGGTTTTGTTTTTATCCCAAGGCGATGCCGTTGGGTTGTTTTTATATCCCAAGGCGTTGCCGTTGGGTTGATGTTATGATGCCCTTTCAGGGCGGTTTTTGTTGCATGTTCTCATTTATTCCAAGGCGATGCCGTTGGGTTGTTTTTATATCCCAAGGCGTTGCCGTTGGGTTGATGTTATACCCCAAGGCGATGCCATTGGGTTGATGTTATGATGCCCTTTCAGGGCGGTTTTTGTTGCATGTTATGTTCTTTGTACCTAAGGCGTTGCCGTTGGGTTGATGATATGCTTCCACTTCGTGGCGTGCTGCCGTTATGGCTGAAAGCCTTCTCTATTATCAACCCATGGGCATCGCCCTGGGTATTACATGCCAAATGGCATATATGCGCCCTGAAAGGGCAATATACAACTTAACTCCAAAGATAATCTTCGTTATAATCAACGCCATACTCCTTTAAAAAACGAATGTATTCTTCTTTAATTGTTTCGGTTTTATGGTGTTCTTTTTGGTTCTCAACATATCTTTTCACTACATCTGCTTTGCTTTGACTTACTGAAAAGCCACCATATCCACCCTGCCATGCAAAATCTGCATAGTCAGCCCCTTTTGTTTTTATCCAGCGACTGCTGTTACGCTTTAGCTCTTCGAGCAAATCGGCTAATGCAATATTTTTTGACATGATACAAAAGACATGAACATGGTTTTCGATACCGTTTATGGCAATCGGTACTGATTTGTTATCTTTTAGTATGCCACCTAAATATGCATAGAGTTCTTTTTCAATATCGGGTTTTATCAAATCCTGATTGTATTTGGTGTGAAACACGATATGTGTGTACAGTTTTGATAAGGATTGTGACATAGTACTTTTTTATATTGCCCCTACAGGGCGTTTGTTTTGTAAGTTATGTTTTCTGTACCCAAGGCGTTGCCGTTGGGTTGATGTTATGTTGCCACTTCGTGGCGTATTGCAATTAGAATGCGACTTTCGTCGCAATATATGTTGATTGTTTCTTTCATTGTTGCTTATAATTTTGTAATAGTTATAAATATCTTCTGGATACCATAATTTTATTTTCCTTTGTATTAATAGTTGCTGAATTCAAGTTGTAAATGCAACTTTAGTTATTTTTAATTTTTTAGTTCATTAAGTATGTTTGGCGAAAAAATCGAGGATAACTTTTTTGAGCTCGATGGGACGGCTCCCAAAGTTATCACCC